>NZ_JACHOM010000001.1:1708216-2002864 GCF_014199865.1 Xanthomonas sp. F14
GCCGTCGTAGGAGCGGACCTGGCCGCGACGAGGCACTACCGATCGGCGAGACGTCGCGCCCAGGTGCGCTCCTACACGGCTAAGCAAGGCCTGCAAGGCGTCAGAACATGGTTGCGCAGCGGGGCGGCTGCGCGGAGACGTGCCGACCGATGATTGCAAGACGCGCACCAAAGCCGTTCGCTGCGATACACAAACTGTCAACGATCGGGTATAAGCTGTTTTCCCGATGGAGACAGACACGCACGTAGGTGATGTGATCTTCCCCGGAGGCTCTTCTGCTCCGGTCGCGGGCAGCGCTGTCGCTGCGATCCAGCAACTTCCCACCTTGCGCCTGCTGTCGCTCGATGCGCATGGCCGCGTGCTGGACTGGATCAATTGGCAGGATGCAGCCTGTCTGTACGCACGCGATGCGGTGTCCTGGACGCTGGGCGAGCCCTGCATGCAGATCCATGGCGGCATCTCGCGCCTGACCGGCGAGCGCAGCGTGATGGAACTGCATCCCATCATCGCCGCACGCGGGCACGCGCGTTCGCGTGCGCTGGACCCGACGCCGACCCTCAGCAACACCGCCCTGTTCGCGCGCGACGCGCAGCTGTGCATGTATTGCGGCCAGCACTTCAGTCGCCCGCAGCTGACCCGCGATCACGTCATGCCGGTCTCCAAGGGCGGCCGCGACAGCTGGGAAAACGTGGTCACCGCCTGCTTCCAGTGCAACTCGCGCAAGGCCAACCGGACGCCACAGCAGGCGCATATGCCGTTGCTGGCCGTGCCGTACCGGCCGAGCTGGATCGAACATCTGATCCTGTCCAACCGCAACATCCTCTCCGACCAGATGGCGTTCCTGCGCGCGCAGTTGCCCAAGCGCTCGAAACTGTCGCTGTAGTCCGCCATGCCGGCTCGGCGCGATGTTGCGAGCGCCAAACACGACCGTTGGCAATGGCCGATCGAGAGAGAGGCATCGTCGACGGTGTCGAGCGTATCGGCTCACGACGGCGCATTGCCCCGCATGGCCTCCTACCCGTTCTCCCCTGTGCGCCGGCTTCACCCGCGAGCCATACGACGGCCAGGCAACCCTGACCTATCCCCAGGCCACTGACCCAGGTGCGGCAGATTGCCGCAGCCCTGGAAACCCGGCGCGCCCGCCTGCGCTGCCAGCGCGCTCGGCCATCACTTCCCGCTGACAGCTGAACCGGTTTGCTTGCCGGGCCTTCGCATGGGGAGGACAATACGGCTTCAGAACATTGACACGATGATGATCGACTCCACCCGCTATCCGCGCCTGTCCCGCATCCAGACCCCCGACGATCTGCGCACTTTCGACGAGGCCGATCTGACCGCGATCGCCGAAGAGCTGCGCGCCTACCTCATCGAATCGGTGGGCAAGAGCGGCGGGCATTTCGCGGCCGGACTGGGCGTGATCGAGCTCACCGTCGCCCTGCACTACCTGTATCAGACCCCGGTCGATCAGCTGGTGTGGGATGTGGGCCATCAGACCTATCCGCACAAGATCCTCACCGGCCGTCGCGACCAGATCCACACGGTCAAGCAAAAGGACGGCGTGGCGCCGTTCCCCAAGCGCGAAGAGAGCGTCTACGACACCTTCGGCGTCGGGCATTCCTCGACTTCGATCTCGGCCGCGCTGGGCATGGCGATCGCCGCGCAGCGCAGTGGTGACGAGCGCAAGGTGGTGGCGGTGATCGGCGACGGCGCGATGACCGCCGGCATGGTCTACGAGGCGCTCAACCATGCCGGCGGCATGGACCCGGAGCCGAACCTGCTGGTGATCCTCAACGACAACCGCATGTCGATCTCCGAAGCGGTCGGCGGGCTGACCAAGATGCTGGGGCGTGCCAGCGGCAGCCGCACCCTCAACGCCATCCGCGAGGGCGGCAAGAAGATCCTTGGCGACAAGAAGAACAACCCCACCGCGCGCTTCGTGCGGCGCTGGGAAGAACACTGGAAGGGCATGTTCGTGCCGTCCACGCTGTTCGAGGAAATGGGCTTCCACTACACCGGCCCGATCGACGGCCACGACCTGCCCGGCCTGGTCGGCGCGCTGAAGACCCTGAAGACGCTCAAGGGCCCGCAGCTGCTGCATGTGATCACCACCAAGGGCAAGGGCTACGAACTGGCCGAAGGCGACCAGATCGGTTACCACGCGGTGGGCCCGTTCGATCCGAGCAAGGGCCTGGTCGCCAAGGCCGGCGCCAAGAAGCCGACCTATACCGATGTCTTCAGCGACTGGGTCTGCGACATGGCCGCGGCCGAACCCAGGCTGCTGGTGATCACCCCGGCGATGCGCGAGGGCTCGGGCCTGGTGCGTTTCAGCAAGGAATACCCGCAGCGCTATTTCGACGTGGCGATCGCCGAGCAACACGCGGTGACGCTGGCTGCCGGCATGGCGACCCAGGGCGCCAAACCGGTGGTGGCGATCTACTCCACCTTCCTGCAGCGCGGCTACGACCAGCTGGTGCACGACGTGGCGGTGCAGAAGCTCGACGTGCTGTTCGCGATCGACCGCGGCGGCGTGGTCGGCCCGGATGGCGCCACCCACGCCGGCAACCTGGACCTGAGCTTCCTGCGCTGCGTCCCGCACATGGTGGTGATGGCGCCGGCCGACGAGGCCGAATGCCGTCAGATGCTCACCACCGGCGTGCATTACGAAGGCCCGGCGGCAGTGCGTTACCCGCGCGGCACCGGCCCGGGCAGCGCACTCGATGCATCGCTCACCAGCCTGCCGATCGGCAAGGCGCAGCTGCGTCACAGCGGCACACGCATCGCCCTGCTGGGTTTCGGCGCCAGCGTGGATGCCGCAGAAGCGGTCGGCCGCGAGCTTGGCCTGACCGTGGTCAACATGCGCTTCGTCAAACCGCTCGATAAAGCCATGCTGCTGGAGCTGGCCAAGAGCCACGAAGGCTTCGTCACCATCGAAGACAACGTCGTTGCCGGCGGCGCCGGTTCCGGCGTGGCCGAGCTGCTCAACGCCGAAGCGGTCACCATGCCGATGCTGCACCTGGGCCTGCCGGACAGCTTCCAGCATCACGCCAGCCGCGAAGACCTGCTGGCCGAAGCCGGCATCGACCAGGCCGGCATCCGCGCCGCCGTGCTCAAGCGCTGGCCGCAGCTGATGGCAGGCAAGCCGCCCGCGTTGAATGCCGCTGCAGGCTGAGGCCTGCGCGGGTCACACACGGCGGCAGTTGCGGCAGGCGGTTACAGAATCGCCTGCCTGTGCCAGCAATGACGGATGCCGCGTGCTGACGCCGATGTAATGACCCGCAACACGACCGATCCCGCGCGATAACGCATCAGACCTGCGGCACCGCCCCGGTGCGTGCAAACGCCTCCACCAGCCGCAGGATGCGCGCCTGCGCATCGATGTCGTGCAGCTCCGTCTGCAATCTGCGCACGCCCGCCGGCAGCTCGGTGGCGGCCAGTGCCGCGCGCAACAGCGCAGGCAGGCCGTCCAGCTCGCGCAGCCACCACGACGCACCTGCGCGCTGCAGGCGCGCGGCATGGTCGAACTGATCGTAATCCAGCGGGTAGACGATCGACGGCAAGCCCGCGGCCAGGCAGGCATACAGGATGCCGGCACCGCCATGGTGGACGACCAGGTCGTAGCGATGCAGCTGCTGTGCGTAGTCCACGTATGGCAGGCGCTGGTAGTTGCCGTGCGTCTGCGCTGGCGGCGCGGCGGTATCGCCATCGCTGAAGTGGAAGATCACCTGCGGAAACTGCACTGCGACGGCACGCAGCACCTGGTCCATCCGCTGCTTGACCCATTGCAGATGGGTGCCCAGCGTCACCAGCACATGCCGACGACCGGGGACGAACTGCGGCGGCGCAACCGCCGCGGGCGGCGTGCACAGCTGCGGCCCGACGAAGCGCACCGCCGCCGGCCAGCGCCGTGCCAACTCGAACGACGGCAGCCCCAGGGCCAGGATGCAGTGCGGCGAATACACCGCCTCGCTGCGATCGCTGCGATAGATCGCCGGCAATCCGGATGCGCGCATCTGACGGCGGTAACACAGGTGCAGGCTCCGTTTGAAGCCACGCGTCAGCCGCCGCGCCATCGCCTGCCAGATCCGCTGCGCTGCCGTGGATGGCGGAAGCAGGCCGCCGAAATACGCCGGAGGCCCGTCGCCGGTTTCGATCACGCATGGCGACGGCATGCTGGTCCACCAGGCGATGCCCATCGCCTGCGCTGCCAGCCCCGCGCTGGGCAGGGTGAAATCGGCGATCACCAGGTCCGGCCTCCGCTCGCGCCAGCGCTGCCGTACCGCATCGCCCACCCGCGCCATCAGGCCAAGCGCGCTGTGTAACTGTCGGCGCAGCCGCAAGGGATTGTGGCCTACAGCATGCGGTGGATTGGCGATATCGAGCAACTGCCGGTCGGCTTGTGCATCCAGCACGCTGACCGCGCTCAGTCCGCATGCACGGATGCGCGCCAGTGCCGCCGGCGTGCTGATGACCTGGACATCGTGATGTGGCGCCAGCTGCCGGGCGATCGCCAGGATCGGATGCAGATGCCCGCTATACGGCGGCGCGATCAGATCAATGCGCATGTTCCCTCCCCTGCACTGCCTGCTCGACCTGGGCGATGAAGGCCTGGCACTCGGCCAGCACTGCCGCATCGCACAGATAATGCAGATGCCCGCAGGCAGGCGTCAGATCTGGCGCACCGGCGAACAGCGCGCGCGAGATCCAGTCGCCGCTGCCCTGGACGACGCGCAGCTGCCCGAACGTACCAGGCGTATTGCACACCGGGCCATAGGCGAACACCGCAAGACGCGTGCGCAGCGCCTGCGGCAGCCGTAAGGCTGTCAGCAGCTGCAGGCCACAACTGCCGGCCAGCAGCACCGTCGTCGGCACCTGCTCCAGCAGCGCCACCACGCGCATGCGATCTGCATCGGCAACGCGTGCGGCGCGCGCGGCCAGATACTGGCGCGCATTGGACACGCTGGCACGCCACAGCGGCATGTGCCGGTAAGTTGGACTAGCGGAACGATACGGATAATTGCAGTCGATCAGCCGCCGGCCCGGGCCTTGCAGCTGCTGCAGAAAATGCTGCTGTTGCATGCTCAATGCGCAACTCTCCGGATCGCTTTGCCCGGTGAGGAAGGCGATCTGCAGGCTGGCGCTGTCAGTCCGCACGAAAATGCCCATCCGGCAACACGCGATAACGCCGGGTGCGCCAGCGGATCGTGCGCACCAGCGCGGCATGCAGCAGATGCAGCGGCTGCAGGCACTCCGCAACGACCGACAGCAATGGACGGTGGCGAACCGCGCCGCTCACCCGCCATTGCACCAGGCACAGCAGCAGCGCACGCAGCAGCACGGTGCCCAGCACCCAGGCCAGCGCCGGCCAGCTCGCCTGCGCGCAGGCACAGACCAGCAAGGCCAGCAGCAGCAACGGCGGCAGCCCCTGCAGCACGCCGATCGCCGAACACACGCCGACGGTCTGCCGACGCAGCAGGATCAACGCGAACAGCATCCATCGATGCATCTGGCGTGCGTAGCTGGCCAGATCCGGCATCGCGGTGCGCATCGCCACCGGCGCAACGGATTGGCGGAGTCGCCCGCCGCGCTCACGCACCAAGGTGGCAACGGCCAGATCGTCGGTGAGCTGCTGCAGTAGCGCAGCAAACCCGCCCCAGGCACGCAGCTGCTCGGTACGCGCGGCATAGCACATGCCGTTGATGGTCAGCGGCGCGGCGAACGGCAGCCAGCCCAGATAGGTCAGCGCCGCGTTGTTGTTGACGAACTGCGACAACAGCCGGCCTGGCAGCGTGGTGCTGTCCTGGTAGTACGGCAGCGCGGTGACCATATCGGCGTCGGTCAGATCCTGCAGCAGGCGCGCGAGCGCGCTGGCGCTCAGCTGTGCATCGTCGTCGAGGATCAGGCTGATCGGCGCGCGCACATGCGCCAGCGCGTGCTCGAGCTTCCAGGCCTTGGGGTTGATGCCGGCTGGCGCGGCCGGCACCCGCATGCGCTGGATGCGTGCATGCGGATGCAGCGCGACCAAGGCATCGGCAACGCTATTTCCCGGAATATCGTCTGCATCCAGCAACCAGACAAACTGCGCGTCCGGCAGTGCTTGCAGGTTGGCCGCAAGCACCTGCTGCAAATGCGCATCGCCCCCCAGCACCGGCTGCAGGATCGCCACCTCGGCCTGGGTTGCGCTGGCGCCACCCGCTGGCAGTGTGCGCGCACCACGCAGCACCCACAGCACTGCAGCCGTCTTGACCATCAGCACCGCCAGGTAGGCAATTGCCATTATCGGAACGACTACGCCCACTGCGCCGCCTGCCAACGCACGAATGCCTCGATGCCTTGTTCCAGACTGACGCTGGGCGGCCCGAGATCGGCGAGCGTGCGGCGTGGGTCGAAGGTCTTGGAATAGGCAAACGCGCCCACGCCGAAGCGCGTGATCGGCGGCTCGCCGCGCAGGCGCAGCATGCGATACGCCGCCTCCACCACGCTGGCCATGCGCAGTGCGGTGGCGATGCGCACCTCGCGTTGCGGCAGCGGCAGCTGCAGGCGCGTGAGCAGGTCCAGCAGCAACTGCTGCAGATCCACCGGCTGCGCATTGGTGAGGTTGTAGGCCGGCTGCAACTGCGGCGCGGTCGCCGCGCGATAGAGGTAATCGCACAGCGTATCGATGTAGATCAGGTCGCCGATCACCGGCTGCGTCTGGCCGACGAAGCGTGGCAGCGCACCCTTGCGCGCAGCGGCGATCACGCGCGGGAACAGCACCGTGTCTCCCGGCCCGAACACCGCACGCGGGCGCAGCACGGATTTGTCGCCCGGATACTGCTGCAGCAGCGTTTCGCCAAGGTATTTGGTCTGCGCGTAGGTGTTGACGAACGCCGGCCCGATCGGGCTGTCCTCGCTGAGGTCGTATTGATGCTCCTCGCGATAGAACACCGAACTGGACGACACATACAGCAGACGCGGGCAGCCATGGCGCTTGCAGAAGTCGATGACGTTGGCGGTGGCCTGGACGTTGTGCAACTGGAACTGCGCACGCGTGCCCCACGGCGAGGCCAATGCCGCAGCGTGGATCACCACATCCGGCTGCCACTGCAACGAGAACGGCTGGCTCAGATCGATGCGATGGTAGTTGGGCAGATCGCTGGCGCGGCGCCCGATGCCGTGGATCTCCACGCCCGGCTGCCCCTGGAAACGTCGCAGGAAGGAACCACCGACAAAGCCGGATGCACCGGTCACGAGAATACGCAGGCTCATCGCCACTCCGGTTGATAACGGTCAAGACTGGGTTGGCAATGCGACGGCAGGATGGTCAACTCCGGGTGTGCATGCGACAGCGCGTGCAGCTGCTGCACGGTGCGCCGGAACGCGCGCCAATCGTGCATCAACAAACGTGTGGGCCAGGCAGGCCACTGCAGCGCAGACCAGGTCGCCGACGACCACACCGCGTCGGCGCACAGCAATACCTCGCGGTCGTGTTGATCGCGCAACCACAGACCCATCTGCCCGGGCACATGCCCGGGCAACGGCACGGCCAGCACGCTGCCGTCCTCGAACAGATCGTAGGCCGCGCCCAGACCTTGCCAGGCGCCGGTCAACGCACGCAACGGCGCCTGCTCGGCAAACTGCAGGCGCCGATCGAAATCCTCGGGGAGCAGCTGCGGCAACAAGGCACGCCGCAGTCCGCCGAGGCGCGAACAACTGCGCAGCTGTTGATAGTCGGCACGCAGGCACAGGAAGCGCGCGTTGGGCAGATCGCGCAGACCGCCGACATGGTCGGCATGGAAGTGCGAAATCAGGCACCAGGCGATCTCCTCCAGCTGCACGCCACGGCGTGCCAGCTGTGCGCCCAGCGTTTCGTGCGCGGGCAGGTGCACCGGCGTGGTCCAGCGATACAGGCGCTCGGGCCAGGGATCGGTCGCGCGGAAAAAATGCTCCGCATACCCGGTGTCGTACAACAGCGCGCCGCGCTGCGGATGCCGGATCAGCACGCTCAACGCGGGAAATTCCACCGCATGCCAGTGGCCGTCCGCACGCACCATGCGCTCGCAGTGGCGGCAGTGGCCGATGCGCAGCAACTCGAGCGACACGCGCGGCGGCATCAGGGCGCGACCTGGTCGGAACATGCGCACATGCCCTAGTACCGCAACACCATGCCACCGATCGCCAACCCGGCACCGGTGCCGAGCAGCGCAACCAGATCGCCACGCTGCATGCGCTGTTCGATCCGGGCGTGATGCAAGGCATGCGGCAGCGAGGCGGCGACCTGGTTGCCGGTGGCCTGCAGGATGCGAATCACCTGATCGGGGCGCAGCCCCAGCGCCTGCACCACATGATCCAGGCCGCCACCGGAGGCCTGGTGCGGGACCAGGCAGCGCAACGCTGCCGTGGTGGTGCCGGCCTCGCCCAGCAACCGTTCCCAGAATGCAGGCAGATGGCGCGCCGCGAACCGGTAGGCACCGCGCCCATCCATGCTGAAGCTGCGCAAGGCCTCGGACGACTGTTCTTCGCCGCGTGGATAGCGGGTGCCGCCGCCGCGAATGCGGCACAGCTCCGCGCCATCGCCGTAACTGGACAGGCGGCTGGACAGCAGTGCCGAGCCGTCATCGGCGGCGCTGCGCCCCACGACCACCGCGGCCGCGCCATCGCCAAACAGGCCGGCGGTGGCCGGCGTCGATGCATCCAGCCCGCCCGATGCCACCTCGCTGGAAACGATCAACACGCACCGGTAGCGCCCGAGCGCCAACGCATTCGCGGCCATGTCCAGCGCCACCAGAAAGCTCAGGCAGGTCGCATTGACGTCGAAGGCCGGAATACCCGAATCGCCCAGCCCGAGCGCGCGCTGGATCAGCACCGCCTGGCAGGGAATTGGCTGCTCCATGACGCTGCAGGCCGAGATCAGGCAATCGATCTGACCGGGGTCGATGCCCGCGCTTGCCAGCGCCTGGGTCGCCGCCGCCGCACCCATCGACGAAGCCGTCTCGCCCTCGCCCACGTAATGGCGCGTGGCCACTCCCGAGCGCGCCAAGGTGGTGCCTGCCGGCAGCTGCCAGCGTTGATCCAGCTGTTGCGAGGTCACCTCCGTGGCGGGGACATGGCGCCCGGTGCCCAGAATGCGCAGCGGCAATGCGTTCAACACGGAGGTCTCGTTGGACAAGGCGCGCAGCATACCGTGGCTGGCGTGGGCCGAGCCGATCGATCGCCGAAGCGCGCAATGCGCATCGCCCGCCTGCGAGGACGGCGATCGGTCAGTCGATTGCCACCGCGTTCCAGACCACAACCGCCGAGCAGTCGTGCCGACGTGTCAGGGCGCTTCCACCGCGTATCCCAGCGCCTGCAAGCGCGCCAGATAGCCATCGGCTGCGGTCAGTCGGCTGATCGGCAGCACCGCGAAGGTGCTGCGATTGCGTTGCAGCGCGGTGGTGGCGATGCTCAGCCAGTGCTCGCGCATGCGCCGTTCCAGATCGTCGATGCCGCGCTTCCTGGCGGCGCCGGAACTGGCCATGGCGCTCATGCAGGCGGCCTGCGGATCTTCGCGTGGCAACTGGCGCAGTGCCTCGATATCGCCCACCGACCAGGCGTTGGCGCGCTCCACCATCGTGGGCAGGTCGCGCTCGACGGTGACCAGGATGCTGCGGAAGCACGCGGTATCGTCCATGCCACCGGCGCGGAACTCCTTGATGGCCTGGCGCGGGTCGGCGATCTTGTAATCCAGCGCGGTGGGGGTCGGCTTGATCCCGGCGCGCTTGGCGGCACGCTCCACCACCGACCAGATCACCGGCGAGCGCGCCAGGCCGGAGCGCTTGATCGCCGCCTGATACAACTCGCCGGCGGCAAGCATCGGGCGCTTGCGCTCCACCCCACGGTCGCTGCCGAGATAGCGCGCCTTGGCAACCGACCAGCGCGCATACAGATCGGCCGGCAGCAGCTCGCGCAGTTCGCGGCCGTCCTCGTTCTTCATCGCCTTCATCGCCGAGGGCAACAGGGTCAGTTTGCCGAAGAACCCCATGTCCGCATCGATCTGGACGGTCGGGGCCATCAGCACCTGCTGCGATTGGCCGATGATCGTTTCCACCTCGGCCGACTGCCACTGCAGCCGCTTCGGCAGCGGCGACACGGTGCCCAGGATCCACAGCACATGATCGCCCTTGCTGACCTTCCACAGGCCCGGGCCGGGTTGCACGCCGCGCACCACCATCGCTTCCAGATCGACCACGGCCGGCGGCGATGGCGCGGCCGGCGGCGGCGGCGTGCCATCGCTGGCCGACGCCAGCAACGACACCAGCATCATTCCCACGCCCCACCCCACCCGCTGGCCTCGCATCACGTCTCGCCCCCTGTGTGAGAACGCGGACACTACGCCAAGCCGGCCATGGCCGCGTTAGGGAAATGTTCGCCGCCGCAGCCGCCGATGGCTCAGCGTGGATCCAGGCTGGCCAGGTGCGCAGCCAGTGGCGAGCCGCCGTCGAGCAGCGCGAATCCTTCCCAGACGAATCCCGGCGAGACCGTGCAGCCCACCAGGGTGAAATCACCAAGCGACCGCGCCGCCTGCCAGCACCCTGCGGGCACCACGTGCATCGGCTCACCGCGCTCGGCAGCATCCAGGATCAGGCGTTGCAGCTGTCCGCTGGCCTCGTCGTAGATCGACAACTCCAGCGCATCGCCCTGCTGCCAATGCCAGCTTTCTTCCGCATCGACGCGATGCCAGGCGCTGCATTCGCCGGCAGCGAGCAGGAAGCGGATGGCGGTCAACGCCGGGCGCGGCTGGCCGCCCTCTGTGACCTGGCGCGCAGACGCATACACGCGACGGAAATGCCCGCCCTCGGGATGCGGAGCGAGTTCGAGCGAATGGATCAAGCTGGCGGCGGTCGGATGCATGCCTACATGCTAAGCCAGCCAACGCCGCGCATGCATCACGGCAGGTGCTTGCCCGCACGCAGGCAGGTGCGGAAGAACACCAGCAGATCCCAGCTATAGCGCTTGAGCAGGCGACGTGGCTCGTTGAGCAGCCGGTACATCCATTCCATATGCAGGCGCCGTACCCAATCCGGCGCGCGTTTGGCGGTGCCGGACAGGAAATCCAGCAACGCGCCGACCCCGAACACCAGCGGCACGTTCAAGGCCTGGCTGTGATCCAGGATCCAACGCTCCTGCAGCGGGTTGCCGAAGGCCACCAGCAGCACATCGGCGCCCGAGCGATTGATGCGCTCGGCCAGGCCCTCGCCGGCGGCGGCAAATTCGCCGTAGCCGTCGCACATGCCGACCACCTGCTGGCCCAGGGTTCCAGTCAAGGTCGCGGCAGCGGTCTTGCCCACGCCCGGACGACCGCCGAGCAGGAAGAACTTGAGCGGCTGCGCGGCCTCGCGACACAGATACGGAATCAGGTCGGTGCCATTGAGGTTGCCGGCAAAGCGGCGGCCATGGATCAGGCGCGCTGCCAGATCCATGCCGATGCCGTCATTGACGATGCGCACGCTGGGCTCGCGCATCCGCAGCCGCAGTGCCTGGCATTGCACGATGAAATTGGTATTGGCAAAAAATACCCGGCGTGGTTGCCGGGCGGCCAATGCGTGAAACAACTCCAGTGCAAACGCTTCCTGCGTGGTGGAGAGCACCGGAAATCCGCCAAGCGGAATCACCACGCCCTGCGGCATTCCCGTGTTGGCGGTTGCTGTCGTCTCCGTATCCACCTGCCGGCCGTGCATCATCGAATCACCAAAGGTCGTAAGGAAACGCGGCCAGCAGCCCGGCCTGCAGTTTCTCCAGGTCGAAATCGCCGTTGCCGCCAAGCTTCAGGCACTCTTCCACGCTGTTGCCCGAGTGCCACTGCATGCGTCCGGTGCCGTTGTAGTAGTCGTCGTACTTGAAGCGATCCTCGCCGTTGCCCCAATCCAGGTACACCGCCGGAATCCCGTACGCCTCGGCAAGAATCAGCCCGTGCAGCGAACTGCTGATCACCAATTCGGCGCCCAGCAACGCACTCATGAACGTTGCAGGCTTGACGTTCGGAAACACCAGATGGTCCGCGTACGCGCTGTACTTCTCGACCGGCTCGTTGAAATGCGGAACGATGGCGAAGGGGCGCTTGTTTGCCATTCCCAGCGCATCGGCGGGGAAAAACATCGGTGTAAGCAGACCGGGGTCGCCATAGACTTCCGGCACCGCGATTCCGCGGTCGAGCAGGAATTGACGCGTCTTCGGACCACGCACTGCACGCACATCGAGCGTGCTGAAGGTATTGCGCTCGGCGGGAATCTTGCCGTTGATGCCGCTGCCCCAGACGGTGTCGCCGTCCTTGGCAAAATGCAGCACCGACCCGATGGCGATCAGTTTCTTGCTGAGATCACGCTTCTCGATCAGCGTCTTGTCCTGCAAGGAGAGCACACAGGACACAATCACCTTGGACAGATGATCTCCCATGTTGACGCCAGCGTTCTTCGGCTGCCACCAGAACAAGGCACGGCGTTCCGCATGTTCGATCCATTTCTGCAGCAAAGCATTGGCCATAACGAGCAGTCTCCTTCTAAAGTTGGGTGCGCTGCATCAGTGCGAGAGCGCGGCCTCCGAAGAAGCACGCACCGCTGCGCCATCTTGCTGCGGGTACAAACGGGTTTCCGGATACGCACCTGGATTCAGTACGCGGTCGGTGGTGTCGGACCAATTCAGGCATTGGCGGTAACGCACGCGCGGTGCTTCCAGCGCGCGACTGATGGCCGCAATGACCGACTCACCGTTGCCGGGAGTGTAGCCGAAACGCGATTGATACGGCCCCACGACGGCATTTGGACACACCGCAGGCAGGCCGAAGAAATCGTATTGCAGCAACTTCATCGAACTATCGGCCAGATACACCGGCACCTGCTCGGATGCATAAGGTGCGATCCCGAAACGGGCGTGCTTGATGTAGCCGATGGTCTCGGCGTGCTTCATCTCGCCATAGACGATCACATTGTCGCCATAGCCGGGATGCCGGCCCATGCCCGAGCCGATCACATGGAACGTGACCTGCGGGAACGCCTTGCTGGCAACCACGAAGAAGTCCGGATCGAACAACATCGAGCCCACCGCAACCGCATGGATGCCCTCGCCATACGGCGACGGGTCGCCCAGCTGATCCAGGTTGTGATCCACACCGTGGCCGACGTGATACACGTTGTCGCGGCTTGCCACTTCCTCCGCCATTGCCGGCGACACCAATGCGATCACATCCAGCGTCGGTGCAACCCGATCGAACTCGCGCTCGATATAGGACGCGACATTGATCGTGCTCAGGCCGTCGGAAGCACGATAGACCAGCTTCGCTGCCGGATTGATGCGCTTGGCCAGCTCGATGAAGGCCACCGCGATACCGCTTTCAAACACGATCACGTCCGCCTCGCGCATCCAGTCCAGCAACTGGCGTGGCGGATGCGCGGCATACCAGCGGAACATCGCATCTTCGACAGAACGCAGCCAGGCGCGGCGCGTGTTGAACGGATGCACCGTCGTGCGCCACAGGTAGCACTCCACGCCCTTGTGCGACACCACGGTGTTTGCGGTGTCGTCCAGCGGCAGCCGCATGTCGCCCTTCATGCGCGATAGCCGGCTATAGCGCAGCGAGAAAAACCGCGTGGTGCCGCGCAGCGCAAGCTGATCGGTGATGAAGTGGATATTGGCGCGCCGTGGCGTGCGGTAATCGTGGGCGGACACGACCAGATAGCAAGGCCGGCGAATGCCGGAAGCGGCGGCGGGTGTATCGCTCATGGGCCGTGTCCTATGAATGAGTGGGAGAAAGCATGCAGGAACGCAGGCGAAGACGATGTCGATCTCATTGGCGTGCCTTGGCCTGCTTCAGCAACTTGCGGATGTTGAGGATGGCAACGACATCGCGGCGGAACGCCGGCCAGATCGCCAACGCCAGCAGACAGACCGCCGCCATCGCGGCCGCACCGACAGCCAGCTGCTGCCACAGCGGACCACCTACGGTGATGGATGCGTAATACGCGCACACCCCCGCCACGCCATACGCGGTCATCGCACGCACCGCATTGGTGAACAGTGCAACCACCGGTGCGTCGGAGATCTTGCCGACCCAGACCAGCGACAACGGCCAGGTCACCAGCAGGCCGAACGAATAACCGATCGCCACGCCCATCGCGCCCCAGCGCGAGCCGACGAAGATGCAGCCGATCAGCACGATGCGGCTAACCAGCGAGAACAGCAACTGCGCGCGCATCAGGCCCCTGGCAAGAAACACCCAGTAGGTTGCATAGGACGCGGTCTGGAAAATACCGCCCAGCGTCAGCACCTGGAACAGGGGCACCGCCTCGCGCCACTGCTCGCCTAGCACCAGCACGATCAGCGGCATGGCCAGCGCGCAGGCGAAGGCGAACAGCGCGACGATCAGATGCACCATCACCGTCTGCCCGCGCAGCAGGAAGGCGCTGAAGCGTTCGCGGTCGTCCTGCAGCTGCGACAACACCGGCAACGCCACGCTGGTGGCCGGCGCGTTGATCTGATTCAACGGCATCATCAACAGCTGAAACGCACGGTTGTACAGGCCCAGTGCGTCCGGGCCGGTGCGCCAACCGATGATGACCTGGCCAACGTTGCGGCTGGCATAGCCCAGCAACTGCGCAGCCATCAGGTTCCAGCCGAAGCTCATGAAGTCGCGCATCGGCGCCGAACGTTGGTACCCGCCCGGCAACCAGCGTGCACAGCTCGCCGCGATGATGAAATTGACCACCGCCTGCACCACCTGCTGCACCACCAGCGCCCAATAGCCCCAGCCCAGCAAGGCGGCAGCGACGGCCGCGCCCAGGCCCAGCACCTGCGATCCCACATCGCTGAGCGCGACTTGGCCAAACCGCAGCCCACGGCTCAGATGCGCGCGGTACTGCGTGGTCATGCCGTTGATCAGGAAGGTCACCGCCAGCGCCTGGGAGATCGTCACCAGCGCCGGCTCCTTGTAGAAGTTGGCGATCACATGGGCAGAGGCGTAGACCATCACCGACAGCGACAAGCCGATGCCGCTGTTGATCCAGAACAGGTTGTCGCGCTGCTCGCGGCTGACATGCTTGGCCTGCACGGCAGCGGCAGACAGGCCGAAATCGCGCAGGATCTCGGCCGCACCGACAATCGCGGTGACCATCGCCATCAGGCCGTAGTCGTAAGGCGTGAGTAGGCGCGCCAGCAGGATGATGCCGCCGAACTGCACGACCATCTTGGCCGACTGGCCGATCATGGTCACCGCTGCGCCGCCGGCGGCGCGCGAACCGAGGCTGCGCTGTGGCGGCGGCGTGGGGGAATTCATCGTCGGGATCTCTGCGGTCACAGCGCGGCGTCTCCATCCTTGCCGAGCGCTTCCAGGTAGGTGCGGTAGTGCAGCTGTCCGATCCGTGGCCAGTCGCGTTGCGAGAGATCCGGTGCAGGGCCGCGCGGCGCGGCACGCACCTGGTCCAGCATGCCGGTCAGCAGCGCCGCATCGAATTCGCCGTCATAGAGAAACACCCAGCCCGGCCCCACTTCTTCGGCAATCGCCGCATTGGATTCGCTCCACGGTGCCAGCACCGGGCGCGCCAGCGACAACGCCAGCAACAAGGTGCCGGAGTTGTGCATCTGCCGGTACGGCAGCACCACCAGCTCGGCCTCGCTGACTTCGCGTGCCAGCACCGGCTCTTCGACATAAGCCAGCAAGGCACTCACACGCG
Source organism: Xanthomonas sp. F14 (assembly GCF_014199865.1). NCBI lineage: Bacteria > Pseudomonadati > Pseudomonadota > Gammaproteobacteria > Lysobacterales > Lysobacteraceae > Xanthomonas > Xanthomonas sp. F14. The sequence continues at coordinate 1,723,894 of NZ_JACHOM010000001.1, forward strand.
GATCCTGCGCGCAGGCCTCCTCCACCAGGCTGCGCATCTGCGGCGTGGCCGGGTTGCCGACAATACGCAGCTTCAGGCGCGGATCGTCGACCTGACGCATCACCTCCAGCAGCGTTTCCACGCCCTTGTACGGGCGGATCAGACCGAAATGCAGCAGCCGCCCCGGAACCGGCGTGCCTTGCGGCATCTTTGCAAACCACTCGCGATAATGGCCGTGCAGGATGGTGTCAGTGAATGGCGGTCGCGGCGGCGTGGTCGCGTTGATGCGGATCCAGCGACGCGTCAGCCGATCGATCCAGCGCAACAGGCCGCGCTCGCGCCAGCCGCGATCCTCGTGCGGTGCCAGGTTGTGCAAGGTGCGCACCACCGGCGTGCCGGTCAGCTGCAGCTTGAGCAGCAACAGCGCCGCACACATCTGCTTGGCCAGGGTGCCGATCGCGCTGGGATGGCGCAGCAGATATTCCGGCCAATGCAGATGCAGCACGTCGTAGCGCGACAACAGCGCATCGCGCATCGAAAAGAAGCGCGGCTGCACTGCAGCGGGCAGCGATGCGTAAAGCTGGGTCAGGTACGGATTGGTGCTGGCATTGGGCTTCTCGGTGGAGAACAGCACGGTGACCTGCGGCTGCGCGGACGCACGCGCACTCGCTGCCGATGCAGGCGCGCTCATCGCACTGCCTCCTGGGTACGGCGGGTGCCCAACGCGGTGTGGTATTCGTCGACGTAGCGCCCGACCACATGCTTCCAGTCGTAGCGGCTCACATACGCCATGGACGCTGCACGACGCGTATCGAAATCGGCATCCGCCTGCAGCGCTAGCGCCTGTACCTGGTCTGCGGCCGCGTCGATCCGGTCGCGGTTGACGATCACGCCCTGCCCCGATTCGCTGGCAAGACGCACGAACGGCGGGATGTCGCTGAGGATCGGAATCAGGCCGGCACTCATCGCCTCGACCGCAGCGATGCCGAAGCCTTCATGGCGCGACAGGCAGACGAAGAACTGCGCCTGCTGCATCAGGCTGCGCAGCTGCTCCTGCGACGGCGACATGCTGAGCTGGACCTTGTCCTGCAAGCCCCGCTCGGCGATCGCCTTGCGCAGGTCGGCCTCGTTCAAATCGTATTCGCGCCCGGCAATGATCAGGCGCCACTGCGGATCGCGCTGCAGTACCGCCTGCAGCAGCTCCAAGGTTTCGATCAGGCCCTTGTTCACCGACCAGCGGCCGAAATACATCATGGTCCGCCCAGGCGTCGCTGCGCCCTGCGCTGCGTATTTCTCCACGTCCACGCCGTTTTCGATCACCCGCAAGCGCGCCGGCGACACCACCTTGGCGAACAGCTCGCCGTCGTTCTCGCTGGTGGCGATCACCCGCGCATACGCCAATGCCGAAGTGCGGGTGAGCGTTTGAAACCATAGCTGCTTCATCCGCGAGGCATACGCGGTGTGGAAGAAGCCGCCGTGCGTGGACACCACCATCGGCTTGCCATGCAGCGGCCTGGTCAGCGCCAGATAGTCGTAGAAAAAATCGATGCCGTGCAGGTGCACCAGATCGGCCGAGCGGATCGCGCTCAGCACGGACGGCGCCAACGGATAACGCGACGAGCCACGATAACCGATGCGTCGGATCGGCAAGCCCTGATACATCTCCTGCTGCGCAAGCTGCGCGCCCGGATCGGTAAACACCCGATCCAGCGTCACGACCTCCACCGTATCGGCACTGGTGGCCTGGTGTTGACGGGCCACATTGAGAACGACTTCCTCCATGCCTCCGATCGAAGGATGGAATTGGCGGACGACATGCACCACTTTCATTACGCCAATCTCCTGTGCCAGCGACGCAGACACATCTGCATGCTCGGCTGATCATTCTGGAAGCTCGTCATTTGCGTTTCAATCCCAACATCCACGGTGCAACGCGCACCAGCACCGCGCGCATCGGCACACTGACCGCGACAGCGAACGCGCTCAGGCCCATCGCCCAGGCCGGTGTGCCGATCAGGCTGCGAGCGATCACACCCGTTCGTGCCACCACACTGGTGAGCACCAGAAACACCAATGTGTGCGTGCACAGGATCAGCAAGGTATTGCCACCGATCCACTGCAGCCAACGCCACTGTCGGACGAAATACGCCACGCACAAAGTCATTGCGGTACCCAGCAGGCTGACCAGCAGGAACACCGCGGCGGAATGCCCGAACTGCAGATTGTTCACATCCACTTGCCCGTTCCATCCGGCCAGCCACCACCACGCTGCTGCCAGCACCGGCAGTGCCAATGCCCATGCCGAGGCGCGAAGCGCGCGCAGTGCATCGGCGTAGCGCGACAGCCATCCGCCCACGGCGATGAAGAACAGCGCGACAGGCAATACATCCAGCGCCAACGGAAGCCGCAGGTGCAACGACGGAAACCAGCCTGCCCATGCCAAGGCGAGCAACAAACTGACTGCCGCCAGGGCCGCCGTCGTCAGGCGCGTGCGCAAGGCGATATAGGCCAGCGTGGAGACGAACAAGGCCGGCAGGAACCACAACGCCGGAAGCACGTACAGACGCGTCCCGTTGGCCCAGAACAGGCCGATAAACGGATCCCACCACGGCAGCACATGCGATGGATGCGCCGCGCGGCTGGTCACTCCCATCAGCAGCCAGCAGGCGTAGGCCACCAGGAAAAACGCGACATAGGGAACCAGCAACGTGCGCGCCAACTTCGCAATCGTCGCCACCGTCATTGCGCGGTGGCCGAAGCGCTCGCCGACCCAGCCGGACAACACGAAAAACAGCGGCACATGAAAACTGTAGGCGAACAACTTGTAGGCGGCCGGCATGCCGTTGGCATGCCCCAGCACCACCAGGACGATCGCCAGCGCCTTTGCTGCATCGATCTGCCAATCGCGGGTCAATGCAGGCGCCGGCGCAGCCTTGGCACCCAGACCGTCGTGCCGGGCCGCGTTGGAATACGGTGCGGTGGTCATGGCGCAGCGCCGCTCATGCCGCCACCGGGCGGGCACCCAGGGTCCACGGCGCAAAACGCATCAGCAACCAGCGCAGCGGCACGCACGCGAGCAGCGCAAACACCGTCACGAACACTGCCCAGCCCAGGCCCGGGCGCGAGGCAGCGAATCCGCCAGCCAGCGCCGCCACACCGGAGAGCACGAAGAACACCAGCATATGGGTGCACAGGATCAGCAAGGTATTGCGGCCGATCCACTGTATCCAGGCCCAGCCCTGCACCAACCGTGCGGCACAGATCACCATCAGTGAGCCGAGTACTGCGCTGACCACAAACCCGGCGTGGTTGCGGCCGAACTCCAGCATGTTGACGTCGATGCGGCCGTTACGATCGGCCAGCCAGGCCACCGGCAACGCCAGCAGCACCGTCGCCAGCGCGCTGACTGGCAAGGAGCTCGGCAGACGTGCGGAAACGTGGATCAGCAAGGCGCCCAGCGCGTAGAAACACAGCGACACCGGTAGAACGTCCAGGCCGAAAAAAAGCCGTACCTGCTGGCCCGGAAACCAGCGCATCCAGCACCAGGCCAGGATCAACGACGCCACCGCGATCACCACCGGTGACAGCCAGCGCCGCAGTACTACATAGCTCAGCACCGTCACCAGCATCACCGGCAGGAACCACAGCGGAGGCTGCACATACAGATCCGGGCCGATGCCGGTGAACATCGCCACGATCGGCTCCCACCACGGATGGCTGCCCCAGCGCGCCGCCTTCTCGCCGATATTGCGCGTCAGCAACCAGTACGCGTAACCGAGCAGGTAAAACGTCACATACGGCAGCAACAGGCTGCGTGCCTGCTTGCTGATGGTCTGCGGCAAGCCGGTGGTCCGCGACGCATAGCCCGCCGCCAGCCAGCCGGACACCATGAAAAACAGCGGCACATGAAAGCTGTAGGCAAACAACGTCATCGCATGCGGCACGCCCTTGGCGTGGCAGAACACCACCAACAGAATCGCCAGGGCCTTGGTGGCATCGATACGCGGGTCGCGGCTGCGCCCGCCGGTGGCAACGGACGCACCGACGACCGGTGCCACCGGTTGTGGTGCTTGCGTTGCCGCCACACTCATCGCGTACCTCCCGCGGGCAGTGGCAATCGCGCATCCTCGTCGGCCGGATCCTGTCTGGGCAGCTGCGTAGCACTGGTAGCAGACCAGGTCGGCCGCATGTGCCACAGGCAGCCGCACACAAACCACCACAATGCCGACGTCTTGATCGAGAAGTAGCCGTTGGACACCAGCAGGCTCAGCGCGAACGCAAAGATCGCCAGGTTCTTGAACAACTGCCCTTCCTTGCTCGGCATCAACAACAGGAACGAATACGACAGCAGGAAGGCGAGCACGCCGACGATCGACTGCGATGCGATGAAGTAGGCAATGCCGCTGTCGAAGTAACGGTACGCCTGCGCAAAATCCAGGCCCATCCACGAGTTGAAGGACAGGTTGTTCATCGAATTGACGGTGAAGAAGATCCGGCCCATCGTGTTGTCCTGATAGGCCGTGATCCCGGTGATCCACACCAGCAACCACGCCGTCATGATCACGAGCAGGAAGACCAGGAACGCCAGCCGTTGATCCAGGCGTTTCAACAGCGGCGACAGCAGCACCATCAGCACGCAGGTGCCCGCCGCAAGTCGGCCGTCGGAGGCCACGACCATGAAACCGATCAAACCGACCGACAGGATCAGCATCGCCGGCCGCATCCAGCGCCAGAACACCAGCACGATCGCGGTAAAGAAGCAGATGTAGTTACCCATCGTCACCGGCTCGATGAACATCGAGGAGGCGCGGGGAAGATTGGAGCCCGGCAGGAAGTTGCGCTCGCCCGGTCGCGTGGCGCTGACGAACAGGTTGCTGTCTTCGTTCCAGAACCCTTCCGCGCTCATGCCGCGCGCGTTGACGAAGAAGCTCTTCGGGTTGACCAGATCGCCGTAGGCGCTGGGCATCGCCAGTTCGAACGCCGCAACCAACGACACGATGATGGTCATGCGCACGAACAGCTTGGGCACCGACCCGGTATAAGCCGAACCAAGCACCACGAACGCAAACACCACCAGCGCGTCGCGGAAGAACTTCGGATCGATCTGCCAGTTCACCAGGAAGCGCACGAACATCAAGGTGACGATCAGCCCCAGGCCGCTGATGATCAATGCAATGCGCTTGCGGCTCATCGAACCCAGGCCGAGCAGGAAACACGCGGCGTAGATCATGAACTCGACTGCGTAAGTGATCACCGGACGTACGGTGAACACGTTCGCGTTGATCAGCGCCAGCAGCAGGTTGTAACCGACGCCGACCAGCAGCGTCAGCTCGATCAGCAGGTTGTGCCAGCGAACGCGGGCCTCGTCGCTCATTCGGATCAGCATGCAGACGCCTGCTTGAAAGGGGCGGCTGCGATGCAGCCGCCCGCGGCGCTCGGCGCGCCAGGTCGCACACTCCCCGCCATCATCAGTACGCGGTCTTCTGTCCGAGCACACGCACTGCGGTCAGCACGATGATGCGGATATCCAGCCACAGCGACCAGCGACGGATGTAGTCCAGGTCGTACTGGATGCGCTTCTTCATCGTGCGCAGCTCCGGGGTTTCACCACGGAATCCATTGACCTGCGCCCAACCGGTGATGCCCGGCTTGACGTAATGGCGCTGCATGTAGTGATTGATCAGCTTTTCGTAATGGGTGTTGTGCTGCGCGGCATGCGGGCGCGGCCCCACGATCGACATGCTGCCACCGAGCACGTTGAAGATCTGCGGCAACTCGTCCAGGCTGCTGCGGCGCAGGAACGCACCGAAACGGGTGATACGGGTGTCGTTCCTGGTCGCCTGCTGGATGGTGGTGCCATGGTCGTCATGCACACGCATCGAGCGGAACTTGAACATGTAGAACTCGCGCCCACCCAGGCCATGACGACGCTGGCGGAAGAACACCGGGCCCGGCGAACTCATCTTCACACCGACCGCAATCGCAGCCATCAACGGCCACAGGCCCATCAGCGCAACCACGGCCAGGATCTTGTCCTGCAGCGCCTTGGCGACCACGAAGTAGTTGTCGCGGTCCACACCGCCCTGGCGCAGGTTGATCACCGGCACGTTGCCGATCTGCTCGCCGGACTGGTTCAACAGACCGAAGTCGAACAGGTCCGGCACCAGCTTCACGTTGATCGGATAGCGATCCAGGCGCTGCAGCAACTGCTTGATATGGTCACGTTCGCCCAGCGGCAGCGAAATCCACACCTGCTCGACCTGGTTGTCCTTCAGGTACTCGATCAGCGCGTCCGGATCGCCCAGGCACGGCAGCGACTGGCGTTGCTCGGTCACGGCGATGTCGTACGGCGTGCGGAAATAGCCGACCAGGTTCATGCCGACCCAGGGGTTGCGGCTGAGGTAGTGATTGATCTTCATCACCGGGTGGCGCAGACCGACCACCACCACCCGCTGCACATCCACGCCCTGGGTGCGCAGGTGATTCAGGAAGCCGCGCAGCACCGTGCGGGCCGCCACCAGCGAGGCCAGCCCACCGACGAACCACAGGCCGATCCAGCCACGCGAGACCTGCTCGCCGACCTGCACGATCAGCGCATGCACCGCGAACAGCGCAAACACGCCGCCGAATGCACCGCCCAGCACCATCAGCTCGCTCAACAGCCCGCGACCGCGCCAGCTGCGATACAACGGAAACAGCGCAAAGCAGATCACCGAGTACAACAGCGTGGTGGCGATGGCGACCCGGTACGGTGCCGCAGGCACCCAGGAGCCGAAGACGATGCGATAGGCGATCAATCCGGAGACCACGACCATGGTGAGGTCGAAGACGCGCAGGACCAGATCGGCCGCAGCCGAATACTTGGACAACAATCGCGGCGAGGATGTGGTGTAAGTCGCGCTACTCAAGTCTGCCAAAAGCATGGGGATGTCCTCCAAACTCGATACGGCGCATGCGGGGGAACATACGAAACGCACGCGAGCTTTCAATCATCTCCGTCGAACGATCACCGCGGTAATACCTACCGACCCCAGATCGCACGACAGCCCTTTGTTTCAACAGAGACAAACTTTCAAACGAAGGAGCCCGAAACATACGGGATCCAACCTTTTCCACGCTGAATCAGTTGTCACTTCAATTAACCATCGTTGTGCAACACGACGATGTCAGTCCAACCGCGTCTGCGCTGCCGTGCCACGCAGGAAGTAGCGCACCAGTGCCACAGCCACACCCAGGAATACGCCAAAGATGAAGCCCAAAGCGAGGTTCAATTTGAGTTTCGGCGAAGTCTTAGACGTAGGCACGTCTGCGGTATCGATGATGGTCACGTTGTTGGCGCCGACGTTGCTCGCCACACCGATCTCCTTGTAGCGCTGCAGGAGCGCATCGTAGAGCTGGCGGTTGGTATCGACGTCGCGCTTGAGCATGTTGTAGCGGATGCTGCGGCTCTGCAGATCGAGCTCATCGTTACGCAATCCGGCGATGCGCTGGTTGAGCAACTGCTCCTGATGCACCGACGCGTCGTAGGTCGCCTTCAGCGACTGGCGGATATTGAGGACCTCGCCATTGATCTGGCGACGCGACTCTTCGATCTGCGCCTTCAGACGCTGCATTTCCGGATAGTCCGGCTTGAAGGTCGACAGCTTCTGCTGATATTCGGTGTTCAAGCGGATCTGCTCGCCGCGCAGGCTCTGGATCAGCGGATTGCTCAGCACTTGCGGCAGCGACATCGCGTCACCGCTGCTGACCTGACGCCAGGCTGCCTCGGCCTTGATGCGGGCGTCCTGCGCCGATGCCAGCATCGCATTGAGGTCGCTGAGGTTCTGCGCCGGAAGCGATGGCTTGTCGTCGCCCACCGACACGATCTGCTCGTCGGTGGAATAGGAGACCAGATTCTTCTCCGAGTCCTCCACCTTGTCGCGCAACTGCTCCAGGCGCTCGGCCAGGAACTTGGTCGCGAACGAGGATGCCTTGATGCGGCGTTCCTGCGTGCTGACGATGAAGACCTTGGTATAGGTGTTGGCGATCTTGGCAGCCAGCACCGGGTCCGGCGAATCGTAGTTGACGTAGACCAGGCGCGAATTGAGGATCGGCTCGACCACCAGCCCGGCCAGCAGCGTATCGGTCAGGCTGCGCTCGATGATGGCCTGGCGCGAGTCGACCGACTTGCCGGCTTCCGGATTCTTGGCAGCAGCCTTTTCCAGTGCTTCGTCGACCTGCTGCTTGAACGCCGGCTCCTGATCGAGCTTGGCTTCGCGGATCACCGCACGGGCCAGCGAGCGGCTCTGCAGCAGCTGGTACTGGGTCTGGTAGAAATCGCGATCTTGCGGCGATTCCACCGGCATCAGGTTGTCGACATTCACCACGTTGAGCGAGTCGCGCTCGATCTGCAGCGTGCTGGTGGCGCGGTACTTTTCCGGCATCAGCAGGGTGACGCCAAACGCCAGTGCCACTGCCCCGACGGTGATCAGAATGATCAACCAGCGCTGTGAGACCAGCGCGCGCCAGTAGTCGAGCAAGCCAACGTCGGCCAGCTCGAGATGCCCATGACGATGAGACGGGGAAGAACGATTGTCTGAATTCATACTCATCGGTAAGCGCGCCACACCATCACAAGGGGGGTCAGTTCCAGCATGGTGCGCAGCCAGACGCGTGCGTCGGAGCGGTACACCACAACGATGTCGCCGCCGTAGATCTCAGGGTCCGGGTTGGCCCCCTTCTCGATCTGGGTCAGATCGAATCTGGCGATCATCTTTTGACCGTTGACGGTGCGAAACACGATGACGTTGCCGCGGCTGGCCACGGTGCTGACGCCCTTGGCCTGCGCGATGGCCTGCTGCAGGGTCAGGTTGGCGCCGATCACCGGATAGATGCCCGGCTCGTCGACCGCACCGGTCACCGTGACCCGGCGACCATTGGATTCCTGCACGAACACCGACACCTGCGGCTGCTGCAGATAACCGGCGGCGTAGCGTTCTGCCACCAGCTTTTCCAGCTCGCCGACACCCAGGCCGGCTGCCTTGACGTCGCCGATCAACGGCAGCGAGATGTGGCCGTTCTGATCGATGCGGACCTGCCGCTCCAGATCGTCGACCTGGAACACCTTGAACAACAGCAAGTCGCCTGGGGCAAGTCGATACTCCGGTTGCACGGCGGACATCGCGAGCGGATCCGGAAGCGGCAGCGAATCGGCCATCTTCGGACCGGTGCTGCATGCGCCCAGTGCCATCGAGCAGATCAACGCCAGGCTGAGGCCTTGGCAAAATCGTCCGATCAGTTTTTTCATGCGTGTGGCTGGCTGCCTCGGTTGGGTGGGACAGGACCTCGCGCAGCATTCAACCGGCCAACACGCCAGCAAGAACGTACGACAGAGAAATTCATCCCAAGACGCTTGGGATCACGACAGGTGTGACGTGTTGCAGTGCACTATGGCATAGAACCAACGCATCGCAAGACGCTGCTCGCCATTTTTTTGACGGCGTTGGCCTATTGATTCAAGTTCGTCGTTGCAGCGTTAACAAAACGTGATCCAAGTACGAATCCGCCGCCAATGATTTGGAGCATTTTCGGGGACTTAGCGACATTGCGTGACCCAGGTCCATAGCGAACAGAACCGCAACCAAACGGGCTCGGCCAGGCAATTCATGCTGCTGTGCAGTATGCCGATGGACATATCGTGTCAGGCGTATGACAGACCGCCGATCGCATTGTGCGACGCAACAAAAAAGCCCATGTCCGTGAAGACATGGGCTCCGTGTTTGGTCGGGGTAGCCGGATTCGAACCGACGACCACTAGTCCCCCAGACTAGTGCGCTACCAGGCTGCGCTATACCCCGAAGATGTTGCGTCCGCCGCGAGGGCGGCCTGCGATTATAGCGGCTTTGTGAAACGTTTTCCTAGCGGCGCAGCAGTTGCAGAACCTCTTCCAGCTCCATGCGCACCTGTTTGATGATCTGGTTGCTCAGCGCCGACTCGCTCTTGGCGCCATCGCCTTCAAGACGCAGGCGTGCGCCGCCGATGGTGTAACCCTGCTCGTACAGCAGGCCACGGATCTGGCGCACCATCAGCACGTCGTGGCGCTGGTAGTAGCGCCGGTTGCCGCGCCGCTTGACCGGTTCCAGGCTCGGAAACTCGGTTTCCCAATAGCGCAGCACATGCGGCTTGACGTCGCACAGCTCGCTGACTTCGCCGATGGTGAAGTAGCGCTTGGCCGGGATTGGCGGTAGTTCGCGATTACTGCCCGGATCCAGCATAAGCCTCCACCCGCTCCTTGAGCTTCTGGCCCGGACGGAAGGTCACCACCGTGCGGGCCGAGATCGGAATTTCCTCGCCGGTCTTGGGATTGCGACCGGGCCGTTGATTCTTGCGCCGCAGATCGAAGTTGCCGAAACCGGACAGCTTCACCTGACGGCCCTGCTCCAGCGCATCGCGCAGCACATCGAAGAACGCGTCGACAAATTCCTTTGCCTCGCGCTTGTTCAGACCGACCTCGTCGAACAGACGTTCGGCCATCTCCGCTTTCGTCAATGCCATGCCAATCCCCTGGTTACCGCCTCAACTCCGGATCCGGGCGCGGTGTTCGCGCTCGATCACGGTCACCACATCGGCAACGACTGCGTCGACGTCCCGGTCGGTGAGAGTGCGCGAGTTATCCTGCAAAATCAAGCCCATAGCCAGACTCTTGAAACCTGGCTCGACCCCCTGCCCGACGTAGCGGTCGAACAGCTGCACCTCGCGCAACAACGGTCCGACGGTGGTGCGCACGCTGCTCGACAGCGCCGCCCAGCTCACCTCTTCCGGGACCAGGAAGGCCAGATCGCGACGCACCGAGGGGAACCGCGACAGCTCGCCGGCACGCGGCAGCGCACGCTTGACCAACGCCGTCAGCTGCAGTTCGAACGCGATCACATCCACGTCGATGTCCAATGCCTTGGCCAGGCGCGGATGCACCTGCCCGATCCAGCCGATGCACACGCCATCGCGATGGATGTCGGCCGACCGCCCCGGATGCCCGAAGGGCTGGGCAGAGGGCTGGAACTCCAGCACCGCGCCACTGGCCGCGGCCAGCGCCATCAGGTCGCCCTTCAGATCGTGGAAGTCCACCTTGCGCGCGGGCTCGCCCCACTGCAGCGCCAGGGCATCGCCGCACACGGCCGCGGCGACATGCTGCGACTCCTGCGGGGCGGCGCCGGCATCAGACGCGGCCGCGAACACCTTGCCCAGCTCGAACAGGCGCACCCGCCCGGCCTGGCGGGCGGCATTGCGGCCCAGCGTCGCCACCAGGCCCGGCAACAGGCGCGGACGCATGATCGCCAGCTCGGCGCTGAGCGGATTGGCCAACGGCACCAGGCCGTCGGTCAGCTGCCAGCGCTCCAGCAAGGTGGCGTCGACGAAGGCGTAATTGATGGTTTCCTGCAGCTCGCGCGCCACCAGCTGGCGCCGCACGCTGAGCTCATCGAGCTGGGTTTCGCTCGGCATCGCAATCCGGCTTGCGCCGCCCGGCAGCGTGGTCGGCACGCGGTCGTACCCGTGGATACGCGCCAGTTCTTCGATCAGATCCTCTTCGATGGCGATATCGAAGCGACGGCTCGGCGCCATCACCTGCCAGCCTTCGGCAACCGCCTCCAGCTGCATGCCAAGCGCACCCAGAATGCGCACGACCTCGGCATCGTCAATCTGGATACCGAGCACGCGCGCAATCCGCGCACGCCGCAGCAGGATGGGCGCCGGCTGTGGCAGATGCTCCGGCAATTGCGCATGCACCACCGGGCCCGGCGTACCACCGGCCAGTTCCAGCACCAGCCGCGTCGCCACTTCGATCGCCTGTGGCGGCAATGCCGGATCCACACCACGCTCGAAGCGATGACCGGCATCGGTATGCAGACCGAACTTGCGGCCACGCCCCATGATCGCCGCAGGATCGAAGTACGCCGACTCCAGGAACACGTTACGCGTGGTGTCGGTGACGCGGGTATCCAGGCCGCCCATCAGGCCGGCCAATGCGACCGGGCGGTCGGCATCGGTGATGGTCAGGAAGCTGTCGTCCAGCGTGACCTGACGCCCGTCCAGCAATGCCAGCTGCTCGCCGCTGCGCGAATGGCGCACGCCGATCGGGCCTTGCAGGGCGTCCAGATCGAACGCATGCATCGGCTGGCCAAGTTCCAGCATCACGTACTGGGTGATGTCCACCAGCAGCGAGACCGGACGCACGCCGCTGCGACGCAGCCGCTCGGCCAGCCACACCGGCGTTGTTGCGGCCGGGTCGATACCTTCGATCACCCGTCCGCAATAGCGCGGCGCAGCGTTGCCGGCATGCAATTCCACCGCCAGCGTGCGCGTGGACACCGGCGCCACTGCATCGGCTTCAAAGGCCACCACTGCGCTGGCACAGGCGGCCGCCACATCGAAGGCGATGCCGCGCACGCTGAAGCAGTCGGCGCGATTGGGCGTCAGCTTGATCTCGATGCTGGCATCCGGCAGCCCCAGATACTCGGCCAGCGCCCGACCCACCGGCGCATCGTCGGGCAGCTCGAACAGGCCGGACGCATCGCTGTCCAGCCCCAGTTCCTTGGCCGAGCACAGCATGCCGTTGGACGCCACCCCGCGCAGCTTGGCCGCAGTGATGGTGAGCGCGCCGATCTGCGCACCGACAAGCGCCAGCGGTGCCACCAGACCGGCACGCGCATTGGGCGCGCCACACACGATCTGCAGCAACTCGCCCTGCCCTGCGTCGACACTGCAGACCTGCAGACGATCGGCTTCCGGATGACGCACCGCCTCGACGATACGCGCCACCACCACCTGCCCCAGCGCCTCGCCCAGTGGCGTGACCTCTTCGACCTCCAGACCGATCGCCGTCAGCGTCGCGGCAAGCTCGTCGCGGCTCGCCTGGATGGGAACGTGGCTGCGCAGCCAATTTTCAGAGAATTTCATGAGGAGCCGGGATTGGGGATTCGGGATTGGGGATTAGCTAAAACGCGTCGGCGGGATCTGGGGCGGACCGGGGCGCCGTTGCGAATCCCCAATCCCGAATCCCCAATCGCCGCCGTCAGGCGAACTGCCTAAGAAAACGCACGTCGTTTTCGAAGAATGCGCGCAGGTCGTTGACGCCGTAGCGCAGCATCGCAAAGCGCTCCACGCCCAGGCCGAACGCGAAGCCGGTGTAGCGCTCCGGGTCGATGCCGACGCTGCGCAGCACGTTCGGGTGCACCATGCCGCAGCCGAGCACTTCCAGCCAGCGCGTGCTGCCGTCCGGCTGCTGCCAGGCGATGTCCACTTCCGCGCCCGGTTCCACGAAAGGGAAATAGCTGGGGCGGAAGCGCATCTCGAAATCGCGCTCGAAGAACGCCCGCACGAACTCGGACAAGGTGCCCTTGAGATCGGCGAAGTTGGAGTGCTCGTCGACCAGCAGGCCTTCGACCTGATGGAACATCGGCGAATGGGTCTGGTCCGAATCGGAGCGGTACACCTTGCCGGCCGCGATCATGCGCAGCGGCGGTTTGTGCGCATCCATGTAGCGCACCTGCACGCCGGAGGTATGGGTGCGCAACAGGCGGCCATCGCCGAAATAGAACGTGTCGTGCATTGCGCGCGCCGGATGGTGCGGCGGAAAGTTCAGGGCTTCGAAGTTGTGCCAGTCGTCCTCGATCTCCGGACCATCGGACAACTCATAGCCCAGGCGCGCAAAGATCTCGACGATGCGCTCGAGCGTGCGCGTAACCGGGTGCAATCCACCGCGTTCGCTGCGACGCCCCGGCAAGGTGACATCGATCCGCTCCCCGGCCAGACGTGCGTCCAGCGCGGCGTTTTCCAGCGTGTGCTTGCGCTCGGACAACGCCGCGGTCAGCGCATCACGCGACAGGTTGATCGCTTCGCCAGCGGCCTTTCGCTGATCGGCCGGCAGCGTGCCGAGCTGCTTGAGCTGGGCGGTGATGCTGCCGCTCTTGCCGAGCAATGCGACGCGCAAGGCTTCCAGTTGGTCCGGCGTCTGCGCGGCGGCGACATCGGCCAGCGCACGCTCGGTCAGGGATTGAATCTCACTCATTGCACTCGCGCCTCAACTGCGTCTACCGAACGGTGTTTCCGGATGCACCGGAACGCATTGCCACTCAAATCTGGTCTTGCCCGGCATCCAGTCAGCAATGCCGGCCATCTAAAAACGCAAAAGGGGAAGGACTCGCGCCCTTCCCCCTGCATATCTGCTTGCCCTCGCCGGAGGCCTGTACACGAATGCGCAAACCCCTTCGAGACGCTATCCCTTCAAAAGTCCGCACATGGATGTGCGGGCTCTTGCGAGGGACTCGCACCTATGCCGCCAGCGCGCCCTTGGCCTTCTCCGCCAGCGCGGCAAAGCCGGCGGCGTCGTGCACAGCGATATCAGCCAGCACCTTGCGGTCCAGGGTGATGCCAGCCTTGAGCAGGCCATTCATGAAACGGCTGTAGCTCAAGCCGTTGATGCGGGCAGCCGCATTGATGCGGGTGATCCACAACGAACGGAAGTTACGCTTCTTCTGCTTGCGGCCAATGTAGGCGTACTGCTGCGCCTTGATGACTGCCTGCTTGGCAACGCGGAAGACCTTGCGGCGAGCGTTGTAGTAACCCTTCGCCAGGGTCAGAATTTTCTTGTGGCGGCGACGCGCCTGTACGCCACGCTTTACTCGTGCCATGGGTCAGTCCTCAGAGGTAGGGAAGCATACGATCGAGACGGCCAGCGTCCTCGGCACGGACGTGGTTCGTCTGCCGCAGGTTGCGCTTCCGCTTGGTCGCTTTCTTCGTGAGGATATGGCTACGGTTTGCGTGGCCGCACTTGTACTTGCCGGAGGCGGTCTTGCGGAAACGCTTGGCCGCCGCCCGGTTGGTCTTGATCTTGGGCATTGCAATGTCCTTGATGGTGTTTTGTCACTGACCCGGGCGGCAGTCTTGCGACCACGCTTTCCATCCTTGCCCTTGCCTGCTTGTAAGTCCTTGATCGAACACGATCCGGACAGGTCCTGTACCGCTTGCGCGGCGCCCCGGCAAAACCGGGCCGCGCAGTATGCCCGTTGCCGGGGATTCTTGCAAATGGATGCTGTCGCCGGCCAGGACGGGCCCGTCGGGCCCACCCTGGCGCGGGATCAGATCTTCTTCTTCGGCGCGATCATCATGACCATCTGGCGCCCTTCCAGGCGCGGACGCGACTCGATGACGATGTCGTCGCCCAGGTCGGCCTCGATCCGGGACGCCATTTCGCGCCCCAGCTCCTGGTGGCTCATTTCACGGCCACGGAAGCGGATATTGACCTTGACCTTGTCACCCTCTTCCAGGAAGCGGCGCATGTTGCGCAGCTTGATCTGGTAGTCGCCCTCGTCGGTGACCGGACGGAACTTGAGTTCCTTGATCTCGACCTGCTTGGTCTTCTTCTTGGCCTCGTTGGCCTTTTTCTGCTGCTCGAACTTGAACTTGCCGAAATCCATGATCTTGCAGACCGGCGGGTCGGCCTGCGGCTGGATTTCGACCAGATCCAGGCCTTCTTCCTCGGCCTTGGCGAGCGCTTCGTCGCGCGACAACACGCCGACCATCTCACCGTCACTGCCGATCACGCGGACGCGCGGCACACGGATTTCTTGGTTCTTGCGGTTCTGTTTGTTGTCAGGGGTACTGATATTGCAATCTCCCAGGGGAATCGAACCGGCGCATCCGGATCATCCAGACCGGCCGGGGTTGGCTCACGCTGCCTGCTCTGCCTGCAGACGTTCGATGAAGGCCGAGACCGTCATGGTCCCGAGGTCCTCTCCCGAGCGTGTCCGCACGGCGACGGCGCCGTTTTCCTTCTCGCGGTCACCGACGACGAGCAGATAAGGCACGCGTTGCAGCGTATGCTCGCGAATCTTATATCCGATCTTCTCGTTACGCAAATCGGCGCTCACACGGAAGCCTTGATTTGCAAGGGTTTTCCGAACCGAGTCGACATAGTCTGCCTGGGCGTCGGTGATATTTGCGACAACGACCTGGACCGGGGCGAGCCAGGCGGGGAAGGCGCCGGCGTGGTGTTCGATCAGGATGCCGATGAAACGCTCCATCGAGCCGACGATCGCCCGGTGCAGCATGACCGGATGCTTCTTCTGGCTGTGCTCGTCCACGTACTCGGCGCCGAGGCGGCCCGGCATCATGAAATCGACCTGCATGGTGCCCAGCTGCCAGGTACGGCCGATCGCGTCCTTGAGGTGGTACTCGATCTTGGGGCCGTAGAAGGCGCCCTCGCCCGGCAGCTCCTGCCACTCCACCCCGCAGACGCCCAGCGCGCTGCGCAGCGCGGCTTCGGCCTTGTCCCAGGTGACGTCGTCGCCCAGGCGCTTTTCCGGACGCAGCGCGATCTTGATCTCGATGTCCTCAAAGCCGAACGCGGTGTAGACCGCCAGTGCCTGCTGATGGAACGCGGTGACTTCGGCTTCGATCTGCGATTCCAGGCAGAACACATGCCCGTCGTCCTGGGTGAAGCCGCGCACGCGCAGGATGCCGTGCAGCGCGCCGGAGGGCTCGTTGCGGTGGCAGGCGCCGAACTCGCCGTAGCGGATCGGCAGGTCGCGGTAGCTGTGCAGGCCCTGGTTGAACACCTGCACGTGACCCGGGCAATTCATCGGCTTGACCGCATAGGTGCGCTTCTCCGACTCGGTGAAGAACATCGCGTCCTGGTAGTTGTCCCAGTGGCCGGATTTCTGCCACAGCGACACGTCCAGGATCTGCGGGCAGCGCACTTCGCCGTAGCCGCTGTCGCGATAGACCTTGCGCATGTACTGCTCGACCACCTGCCACAGCGACCAGCCCTTGGGATGCCAGAACACCAGGCCCGGCGCCTCTTCCTGCAGATGGAACAGGTCCTGCTGCTTGCCGATGCGGCGATGGTCGCGCTTGTCGGCTTCTTCCATGCGCAGGATGTAGGCGTCCAGCTGCTTCTTGTCGGCCCAGGCGGTGCCGTAGATGCGCTGCAGCTGCTCGTTCTTGGCATCGCCGCGCCAGTAGGCGCCGGAAATACGGGTCAGCTTGAAGGCCTTGAGAAAGCGCGTGTTGGGCACGTGCGGGCCGCGGCACATGTCCACGTATTCCTGGTGGTAGTACAGGCCCATCGCGGTGATGTCGTCAGACATGTCCTCGATCAGGCGCAGCTTGTACTCCTCGCCGCGCTGGGCGAACACCTCGATCACCTCGGCGCGCGGGGTGACCTTCTTGATCACGTCGTAGTCCTGCGCGATCAATTCCTGCATGCGCTGCTCGATCGCGGCCATGTCGTCCGGCGTGAACGGGCGTTCGCTGTAGATGTCGTAGTAGAAGCCTTCGGCGATGACCGGGCCGATCACCATCTTGACCTCCGGGTACAGCTGCTTGACCGCATGCCCGACCAGATGCGCGCAGGAGTGGCGGATGATCTCCACGCCTTCGGCGTCCTTGGCGGTGATGATGCGCAGGCTGGCATCGTGGTCGATGACGTCGCTGGCATCGACCAACTGGCCGTCGACCTGGCCGGCGATGGTGGCCTTGGCCAGGCCGGCGCCGATCGACTGGGCGACCTGCATCACCGAGACGGGGGATTCGAATTCGCGGCGGCTGCCGTCGGGGAGCGTGATGTTGATCATGGGCAAGGATGAGGTCTGTGCTGGCTGCAGCGCGGCGGCTGCAAGGGAGATCTGCCCGTTGCGGGACAGGCTCGGATAAGGGTATGGCGAGAGGTGGGGCGGAAAGAACGCGGCGCGGGCGCCCTGCGGACTGGCGCGGCCGGAATCAGCGGTGGGCGGTGGTAGTGCTCATGTCGCACGCTGGGCCGGCGCGGGGCGCGGGCCACCTTCTCGCAAGGGGTCTTGGAAGCGAATGGTAAACCAATCAGCCCGCTGTTGCGCATGCCGGCACGGGGCCGGCGGGCGCGTGGCATGATGCCGGCCACCTGTGCTGCCAGTGCCGACCATGACCATCAAGGGTAAAGCCACCTCGCTGGATATCGCCTACCTGGCCGGCGTGTCGCAGCCGACCGTGTCGCGCGCACTGCGCGGCAGCCCGATGGTCAACGAAGAAACCCGCAAGCGCATCCTGCGCATCGCCAAGGAATTGAACTACAAGGTCGACAAGAACGCCTCGTCGCTGCGGCTGCGCAATGCCGGCACGCTGGCGCTGCTGTTCTTCGAAGACCCCACCGCCGACGATTCGCTGATCAACCCGTTCTTCCATTCGATGCTGGGCTCGATCACCCGCGCCTGCGCGCTGCAGGGTTACGACCTGCTGGTGTCGTTCCAGCAGCTGTCCAAGGACTGGCAGGCAGATTACGAAGACAGCAACAAGGCCGACGGCATCATCCTGCTCGGCTACGGCGATTATCAGCAGTCGCGCCAGCGGCTGCAGTTGCTGGTCGAACAAGGTACCCACTTCGTGCGCTGGGGCGCGGCGCTGCCGGGGCAGCCGGGCATCTCGATCGGCAGCGACAATTACCAGGGCGGGCTGGATATCACCGAGCATCTGCTGGCGCAGGGCTGCCGCCGCATCGCCTTTCTCGGCCACGCGTCCAACCACTATCCCGAGTTCGAAGAGCGCTACCGCGGCTACGTGGCTGCGCTGAATCAGCAGGGTTTGGTGGCCGATCGCGCGCTGCAGTTCGACGCGATCACCACCGAGTCGTCCGGCCATGCCGCGTGCCTGGCGCTGCTCGACAGCGGCAAGGCATTCGATGCGGTGTGCGCGGCCAGCGACCTGATTGCGATCGGCGCAATGCGCGCCTTGCGCGAGCGCGGCCTGCGGGTGCCGCAGGATGTGGCGGTGAGCGGCTTCGACGATATCGCATTGGCGGCGTCGGTGGCGCCGGCGCTGTCGACGGTGCAGCAGGACACCAAGCAGGCCGGCACGCTCCTGGTGGAAAGCCTGGTGGCGCTGATCCGCGGTGAAGCGGCCCAGAGCCGCACGATTCCAGTGAAGCTGGCGCTGCGTGATTCCTCGCGCAGCAGTGGGCTGCAGCCACCGTTGGGCTGGAGACCGTCCGGCTCGGAGACCGGCGAGGCGGTGCTTGGCCGGGCCGCTGATGGGGCTGTCAGGCGTTGAGTCGGGAATCGGGAATCGGGATTCGGGAATCGGGAATCGGGAATCGTTAGAGCATACGTGACGGGCTGCGCGGGGTCAGCCGCAGCCATTGACGCCTCGTAGGAGCGCACCCGGGCGCGACGGGGCGTTCCCGGCAACGCCCATCGCGCCCGGGTGCGCTCCTACCTGTTGCGGGCGGCCCCGTGCTGTCGCGGCCCGCAGCGTGACCAGGATCGAAATCAGCGTCGGCCGGATTCGGGATTCGGGATTCGGGATTCGGGATTCGGGATTCGGGATTCGGGATTCGGGATTCGGGATTCGGGATTCGGGATTCGGGATTCGGGATTCGTTGGAGCGTGCGCGAAAGTCCCCGATCTGATGCCTCGTAGGAGCGCACCCGGGCGCGACGGGGCATTGCCGGCAACGCCCGTCGCGCCCGGGGGCGCTCCTACCGGTTGCGGGCGTCGCGCGCGGCTTGCTCGGCCATCTGCGCGTCGAGCTGCCTGCGCAAGGCCGGGTCGGTGATCGGCGCGTCCGACAGCAGCACCCGCACCCCATGCGCGGGCACCGCCGCCAGCAGCCGACGCTGCACCGGCACCTGCTCGCCACTCATCGCGTCGC
The DNA here is from genome assembly GCF_014199865.1 of Xanthomonas sp. F14. Lineage (NCBI taxonomy): Bacteria > Pseudomonadati > Pseudomonadota > Gammaproteobacteria > Lysobacterales > Lysobacteraceae > Xanthomonas > Xanthomonas sp. F14. The sequence continues at coordinate 1,743,529 of NZ_JACHOM010000001.1, forward strand.
GCCAGGTGCCGGGCTGCAGAAAACGCGTCACCTCGATGTTCGCCGCCGCATCGCCCTTGTTGAGCAGCACCAACGCCGTCTGGCTGGCGCCCGCATGCTGATAGACCCGCAAAAATGCCGCGTGCTCCCCGCGTAGCAGCACATCCACCTGCACGCCGCGTTGCAATGCCGGGGTATCGCGACGCAGCCGCGCGATCTGCTGCAACGGGCCGAAAATCGGGCTGTGCGGTGCAGTGCGGATGCGCTCGGCACCGAAGTAATTGCGGTTGCCTGCATGTTCGGCGCGCCCGCGCATGAAGCCGGTCTCCGAGCCGTAATAGATCACCGGGATACCGCGCGCGGTAAACAGCCAGTTGTGCGCGTCGATGAAGCCGGTGTCGCTGGCATCCAGGCGCGCCATGTCGTGATTGTCGTAGAAGCTCATCAGCTCGTACGGATTGGCATACGGCCCCTGACGCAGAAACAGCGGCGCGGCAAGCTTCTCGAACCCGGCCTGCTCATGCCCGAAGACAGCGGACAGCTGCTGCTTCAATGGGAAATCCAGCACGCTGACGCCGGCATTGCGCGCCCAGGTATGCCCGGCAATCTTGCTGGCGTCGTAATCGAAGGCTTCGCCGAACATGAAGAACCCCGGACGCTTTTCGCGGATGCGCGCAACGAAGGCATGCCAGAAACGGTCGGGCATCCAGCCGATGGTGTCGATACGGAACGCGTCGGCGCCCTGCTCCATCCACTGCAGATACGCGCCAGCCAGATAATCGAGCACGGCGGGATTGTTTTCGTTGAGATCGGACAACTCGGCCAGGCCGCCGCCGGTGTTGTAGAACGCGTGCAGCGGAACGTGCTGCGGATCCAGCTGCGCCGGTGGCAGATTCTGGTGATCGGCGACCAGTCGGCCATCGGCGTCGTACAGCTTGCCGAAGCCCGGCTGCGCCACCGGCATGCTGTAGGCCGGCGAGCCGTGATTGCCCACGATATCCAGCACTACCTTCAAGCGGTTGGCATGCATGGCGCGGGTGAAGCCGGCAAAGTCCAGGCCCGGACTGGGCAGATGCTCGTCGAGCTTGTAGAAATTCACGCCCCAGTAGCCGTGATAGCCGGTCTTGCCGTGGTCGCTGAGCGTACTGCCGCAGCTGATCGGCTTGCCGCCGGTGAAGGCCTCATCCGGATTGTCGACAATCGGCGTGATCCATACCGCGCCAAAGCCCATGTCGCGGATGTAGTCGGCATGTTCGACGATGCCCTTGAAGTCGCCCCCCAGGTAACCGATGTTGTCGCCGACTCCATCTGCGCAAGGCGTCGGCACATCGAACGTGCGATGCGCACCGCCCTGGTCACGCTGGTCGTTGCCGGGGTCGCCATTGACGAAACGGTCGGTCACCACGAAATACACCGCGTCGGCAGCGAACGGTTCCAGCGTGCCGTAGTAATCGCCGGGTGCAGCCGCCGCGCTCGCCGCCCCTGCAGATACGATCAATCCAGCCATCATCACATGCCGCATCACTGCCCTCCCGAGGCCATTGGAACCCGCACCACGCACACACCGGCAATGAGCAAACTGGCGCCACCGATGGCCAGCGCATGGATCGGCTGACCGCCCAGCCAGACGCGCAGCACGAAGCCCAGTGCGCTGGCCGCGACCAGCTGCGGAATCACGATGAAAAAATTGAAGATGCCCATGTACACGCCCATCTTGGCGGCGGGCACGCTGTCGGACAGCAAGGCATAGGGCAGCGACAGGATCGAGGCCCAGGCAAAGCCGACACCCAGCATCGACAGCAGCAGCCACTGCGGGTCGCGGATCACCAGCATCGACAACAGCCCGGCCGCACCCAGCCACAGGTTGCACAGATGACTCCAGCGCAGGCCGATCGCACGCACCAGCAGTGGAATGACCAATGCCGCCAACGCCGCAAATCCGTTGTAGGCGCCAAACAACACGCCCACCCAGTTCGCACCTTCGTTGTAGGCTGCCGATGCGGTGTCCTTGGCACCGAAGTGCACCTGGGTGACTGCGGCGGTGGTGTAGATCCACATCGCAAACAGCGCGAACCAGGAGAAGAACTGCACCCAGGCTAGGCGTCGCATCGTCAGCGGCATGCTGCGCACGTCCTGCACGATCGCCACCAGCATGCCGGTCGATGGCAGCACGCGCGCCAACGCAAGCAGCGCACCGTAGGCGATGCACAGGCCGGCCAGCACGTAGAGCATGCGGTCGCCGTGCTGCCAGGCGATCGCAGCGGCGAGCAGCACACCGATGCCGCACCAGAGCGCACTCGCACGTTGCGGCGGCAAGGTGCCGGCGATCGCTGCAGCCGCTACAGGCGGATGCGCATCGTCGAAACCGGCCAGCTGCTGCGGGCTGTATTCGCGCGTGCGCAGCACCGTCCAGCTGATCGACAGGAACAGCACTGCGGCACCGAGGTAGAAGGCGTAGCGCACGCTGTCGGGCAACTGCCCCGGCGGCGCGGTATTGGCCACGCCCCAATGCGTGAGCAACCACGGCAGGAAACTCGCCACAATCGCGCCGACCCCGATGAAGAAGCTCTGCATCGCATAGCCGGTGGGCCGCTGCGCCGGTGGCAGTTGATCGCCGACCAGGGCGCGGAATGGCTCCATCGAGATGTTGATCGATGCATCCAGCACCCACAACGTGCCGGCGGCAATCCACAGCATCGGCGCGTTGGGCATCACCAGCAAGGCCAGTGTGGTGAATACCGCGCCGACCATGAAATACGGACGTCGGCGCCCGCATGGCGTCCAGGTGCGGTCGGACAGGTAGCCGATGATGGGCTGCACGATCAGACCGGTGAGCGGTGCGGCGATCCACAGACCGGGCACATCGTCGACCTGCGCCCCCAGGGTCTGGAAGATGCGGCTGGCGTTGGCGTTCTGCAGCGCGAAGCCGAACTGGATACCGAGAAAGCCGAAACACATGTTCCAGATCTGCCAGAAACTCAGGCGTGGCTTGGCGGTCATTGCGCAGCCTCCGTGCTCGCTGCGGGGCCGACCAGCAGCGCGCTCACCTGCGCGGTGTTGACCACGCCATCGCGACCACCGCGGCCGCCGTTGTACTGCGCAAAATGCGCGAGTGCGCTCATGTTGAAGCCATCTTCCAGCCGGAACCTGCACTGCTGCCCGGCCACCACAGTGAAGCTGACCTGCGTGGACAGCTGCTCGCCCACGCTATGCGGCATCACCACGACCTGCGACTGCGTCGCCTGCCCCGGGCATTCCAGCAGCAGCCGCTTGACCGCCGCAGTGACGCCGGTATTGATCGGCCCGTTGGGGTTGCGATAACGCAGCGATACGCGATGCTGGCCCGCGCGCGTGGCAGTCCAAACCCAGGCCTCGCTGCCCGCGACCTCCTGCAACGGGCCGAGCGTCAACGCGGGACTGTGCAGCGACTCCAGGCCATCGGCGCGGCGGGTCAGGCTGAGCACGTGCAGCCGGCCGTCCTCGCGCAGGTCTAAGTGCTGCGTGGCGTCCAACGCATGCCCATCCATGTACAGCGTCGTCCCAGCCGGAATCACGATGCGGTGGCCGTCGCCCTGCCGTTGCGCGACGGGCGCCTCCGGCGTGCTGGGTGCGAACACCTGGCCTGGCTGCGGCGGGGCGGTGGTATCGGCCTTGCGACCGATCAGATGCACCAACGTGGTCTGGCCTTGTTGCTCGACCTTCCCCGCCACCAGCAACTCACCCGCACTCGCCGTCGGCCGCTGCAGCACATAGCGTCGGGCGCCCTGTTCAAGCACGATCTGCTGGCGATCGCCAAACAACAACGGCACCAACGTACGCGGCAGTTTCGGCGTCACACTGCCATCGGCGCCAATGCCGAACACGCCTTCCAGCACCGCGGAGAGATAGCCGGCAACCGACCACAACTGGCGCGGCGAATTCACCACCGGGCCACTGCGGGGCCCCTCCTCCACATGCACCGCCAGGCTCTGCATCTCGTAGTTTTCCATGTTGGAGCCAGCCAGCGCGCTGCCGCGCATCAACGACTGCAGCTCCAGCGCAATGCGCGGCGCGTCGTCCAGCTGGCGTGCGGCGCGTAGCGCGTACGCACTGACGAAGGGCCAGACGGCGCGATTGTGATAAATCGGCTGTTCGGCGTCCTGCGGCCACACCACCGGGCTGCCGCCGGCAACCAGCGGATACCCGCGCAGCGCGGCACGCGCACGCTCCTTCGGAAACACCTCGGCCAGCACGCCAAGCGACACACCGAGCAGATCGACCTTGGCATAGCGCACCGGATGCGCCGCATTGCCCAGATAGCTCACATACTGATTGCTGGGCGCATCCCAGAAGCGCGTGGCGATGGCCTGACGCAGCGCATCGGCCCACTGGGCGTACCTGGACGCACGCGCATCGCCATGCTGGCGCGCCAGCTGCTCGGCCAGGCGCAGGGCCTGGTAGTGCAACACGTTGGTGGACAGGGCGAAGGACTCGGCAATGAAGCGCACATCCTGGCGCGTCCACTCCGGGTAGGTCTGCTCGCGCCAATCCAGAAACGAGGTTTCGCCGCGGTAGAGGCCGATCTGCGCATCGAAGACCGCGTCACGATCCTGCGCGAGCGTGGCCTGCAACGCTTCCCAGACGTCTTCAGCGAACGCCTTGTCATCCAGCAGGCCGCGCGCGGCAAGAAACCACACCACGCGGTCGCTGCTGATCGGCCAGCTGCCACCGGAGCCGGTGTCCTGCGCAACAAACACCCCTGGCGTCTGCCCGTCGCGCGCCGCCGACAGCTTGAAGCGCAGCGCGTTGCGCGCGCGCTCCGGCTCCAGCCGCGCCAACGCCAGATCGGCGGCGAAGCTGACATCGCGCGTCCATACGTAAGGCCAGCGCTCACCGGTTTCGAAACACGCGCAAGGCACCGGCTTGCCGTCGTTGAAGGCCGGATCGCGGATCGCCTCGACGCGGTCGTCGGCCATTTCCTGCTGCGCCATGGCGAACAGGGCGTCGAACAACGGACTGGCGGTATGGGTACGCATCGGCTGCGGCCCGATGCGGCGCTCGCCCTGCGGCCAGCGCAACACGAAACCGCCGTCTTCGAGCGCCTGCGCTTGCGCACGGCGGCCCTGGAATTCCAGCTCATCGGCCAACACCGGCGAGCTTGCCGCAACGCCGAGCGTTGCAGCCATGCAGATCATCTTCAGCATCGAAGCGGCCAGACGGCTTGCACCGTCGGCCTCCCTCCCTCGTTGCACGCGTTGTAGTGCGCGGCACTGGCGTGCCACGGGCGCGGACCCTCCCAGGTGCCGTGACGCCATGGTAGACGCGCGCTCAGCGGTTCCGCATCAATGCATACGTATTCATGGCAATGGCCGCAGTGCAGCATGGCTCATCCACGCCACAGCGCTGCATAGTCGCCGCTGACGCAACGGCCGCCTTGGGAGGGGATATGCCGCTGGTTTCACATCGCGTGCGTTCGATAGCGCGCGCCGCACGCAGTGCGCCACTGCTTGTCCTGTTGCTTGGCAGTCTTGCGGGCATCGCGCAGGCCGAGCGCATCGCCATCAGTGCCGATTCGCCTGGCAACGTCCTGCAGGTCACGCTGGAAGTGGACGGCGGCACGCCCTACTACCGCGTGCAACGCCTGGGCCAGCCGGTACTGGAACGCTCGCGCCTGGGTTTCCAGTTGCGCGACGGCCGGCTGGACCGCGGCCTGGTCGTCCTCTCGCAAGCACGCCAAGCCCATGACGATACCTGGGAACAACCCTGGGGCGAGACGCGCCTGGTGCGCAACCACTACAACGAACTAAGCGTCAGCCTGGGCGAAAGCAGCGGCGCGCAACGCCGCTTCGATGTGATCTTGCGCGTGTACGACGATGGCATCGGCCTGCGCTATCACTTTCCCGAGCAAGCGGGATTGCGCGAAGCCATCATCGACGAGGAAGTCACCGAATTCGCCATCGCGCAACCCTCCGAGGCATGGTGGATTCCGGCAGGCGAGCCGATCCACTACGAATACCTGTATCAGCGCACGCCGTTGAACCAGGTCGCGCTGGCACATACGCCGCTCACCTTGCGCACCGAGAGCGGGCTGCATGTCGCGCTGCATGAAGCGGCGCTGGTCGACTACGCCGGCATGTGGCTGCGCCGTACCGAAGGCCGGCGCCTGCGCGCGCAGCTGTCGCCCGCCGCCGAAGGCTGGAAGGTGCGGCGCAAGCTGCCGTTCGATACGCCGTGGCGCACGCTGCAGATCGCCGACCAGGCCACCGGGCTGGTGGAGTCCAACCTGATCCTCAACCTCAACGCGCCCAACGCCCTGGGCGATGTGAGCTGGGTCAAGCCGTCTAAATACGTCGGGGTGTGGTGGTCCATGCATCTCAACCAGCAAACCTGGGCGACCGGGCCGACACACGGCGCCACCACTGCCAACACCAAGCGCTATATCGACTTCGCTGCGGCACACGGCTTTCGTGGCGTGTTGGTGGAAGGCTGGAATCCGGGCTGGGACGGCGAATGGTTCGGCAACGGCGGCAGTTTCGATTTCACCCGGCCGACACCGGATTTCGACCTGCCCGCGCTGAGCAAATACGCCGCCGGCAAGGGCGTGCATCTGATCGGCCATCATGAAACGGGGTGCGCAGTGGATCATTACGAAGACCAGATTGCCGAAGCGATGGACCTGTACGCCCGGTTCGGCGTGGACTCGGTCAAGACCGGCTATGTCTGCGACGACGGCCAGGTGGAACGTCGTAACCCGGCAGGCGGCACACCGCTGCGCGAATGGCACGACGGCCAATGGATGGCACGCCATCATCTGCGCGTGGTGCAGGAAGCTGCCGCGCGCCACCTTGCAGTCAATGCGCACGAACCGATCAAGGACACTGGCCTGCGCCGCACCTATCCCAACTGGATCTCGCGCGAGGGCGCGCGTGGCATGGAATACAACGCCTGGGGCCAGCCACCGAATCCGCCCGAGCACGAGGTCAACCTGGTGTTCACCCGCCTGCTCGCCGGGCCGATGGATTACACGCCCGGCATCCTCAGCCTGAAAGGCCGCAACGGCCAGGCGATTCCCAGCACGCTTGCGCGCCAGCTGGCGCTGTACGTGACGCTTTACAGCCCGATCCAGATGGCCGCCGATCTGCCCGAGCATTATCTGCAGCACCGCGATGCCTTCCGCTTCATCGAGGACGTGGCGGTGGATTGGGATCAGACCCGCGCCTTGAATGGCGAAGTCGGCGACTACGTCACCATCGCGCGCAAGGATCGGCATAGCCGCGACTGGTTCCTGGGCAGCATCACCGACGAGCATGGCCGGCTGCTGCAGGTGTCGCTCGGATTCCTTGAGCCGGGCATGCGCTACACCGCGCAGATCTATCGCGACGGCGACGGTGCGGACTATGTCAGCAACCCATTCGCCTTTGTCAGCGAACAACGCCAGGTCAGCAGTGCCGACACGCTGGAACTGCGTCTTGCGCCAGGTGGTGGGCAGGCGATTCGCTTCGTGCCGGTGGATGGCAGGCGCTAATTTGGTCGCAACGGGCTGAAGAGACCTTCAACACGACCGAGTGCATCACGCAACGGCACCGCAACCGCTGCAGATTGCGCATTGGCGTTGCCTTACGACAGGCCAGGAGCGTACCGCGCCGCAGCAAAGCCGGCGTGGAATCGATTCCAGCGCAATCAGCCGGAGTGAATACGTATGCAGTGCCCGTTTGCACCCAGGTGCCGTGTCTACCATACGTCGCAGTCGTAACGTCCGTCGTGGCGCGCGATGCGATGCATCCAGGCGTCTGCCGGATCGAAAAATCAAAGAACAACATGTACCTGGGAGGGGAAAATGTTGAAGCACAAGCGCTCTGCGCTGAGTATCGCCCTGGCCGTTGCCATGGCACCGACGTTGGCCGCCGCGCAATCGGCGACACCGGCGCAAGCAACCGACACCGAACAAACCGCCGGCGCGGTGACGGACTTGGACAAGGTCCAGGTCACCGGCCTGCGCCGCGCGATCGAAGGTGCCATCTCGGTCAAGCGGGACTCGACCTCGATCGTGGAAGCCATTTCGGCCGAAGATATCGGCCGGCTGCCCGACGTCAGCATCGCCGAATCGCTCGCGCGCCTGCCTGGCCTGGCGGCGCAACGTGTGGCCGGTCGCGCACAGGTCATTAGCGTGCGCGGGCTGTCGCCGGACTTCTCCACCACCCTGCTCAACGGCCGCGAAGTGGTCAGCACCGGCGATAACCGCAGCGTGGAATTCGACCAGTACCCGTCCGAACTGGTCAGCGGTGTCACCGTCTACAAGACGCCCGACGCCGGCCTGGTCGGCCAGGGCCTGTCCGGCACCGTCGACATGCAGACTGCGCGCCCGCTCAGCTACAACGAGCGCGTGATCGCCATCGGTGGCCGTTACCAACGCAATTCGCTGGGCAAGGCCGCCAACGTCGATCCTTACGGCAACCGCTTCAATGTCAGCTACATCGACCAGTTCGCCGACCGCACCATCGGCCTGACCATCGGCTACGCACACACCGACATGCCGATCCAGGAAAATCAGGTCGGCTTGTACGAACCATGGCAGCCGGTCAACGCACAACGCCCGCGCCCCGGCGTGGCCGACGGCGTGTATTTTTCCGACGGCATCAAGGCATTGCGCCGCACCGGCAACCAGAAGCGCGACGGCGTCATGGCCACCTTGCAATACCGCCCGTCCAACGCCTGGACCAGCACGCTCGACGCCTTCCACACCAAGGCCGAGCAGATCGACACCGCCAACCAGTTCGAGCTCAACCTGAGCAACTACAACGGTGGCTACACGCCGGGCCTGAACATCAGCAACGTGCGCGTCAACGACAGCAACAGCTTCACCGGCGGCGACGCCAGTGGCGTCTATCCGCTGGTCCGCGGCATGTACAACAAGCGCGAAGACACCATCGATGCATTCGGCTGGAACAATGAGATCACTGCCGGTGCGGTCAAGATCACTGCCGATCTCAATTATTCCAAGGCCACGCGCGACGAACTGAACCTGGAGAATAATCTTCAGCGTGCGCCCATGCCGCAGCTGGATACCGTCGGCGTAACGGTTGTCGGCAACGGTTTCTCCCAGCTTGCGCCCGGAATGGATTACTCCAATCCCGATCAGCTGTTTTTGACCAACACCATCTACGGCTCCGGCTACGGCAAGGTGCCGAGCGTGGAAGATGTGCTCAAGGGCGCACGCCTGCAGGCCAGCTTCCCGATGCCCGAAGCGCTGAGCTGGTTCTCGGATCTGGATGTGGGCGTCAACTACGCCAATCGCGAAAAACAGAAAACCCAGCCGGAAGGCAACATCACCCTTGGCGCGCAGGGCGAATCCACCATCGCACCGGACCTGCAATACGCGCCGGTCAACCTGGGCTTTGCCGGCATCGGTACCCTGCCCGCCTGGAACGTCCCGGCGGTGGTCTCGCGTTACATGCTGTTCAATCCCAGCGACGATGCCTCGTTCCTGGTGTCCAAGGCCTGGACCGTGGAAGAAAAGATCACCACCGCCTGGCTGCGCGCCAATCTCGATACCGAATGGGGCGATGTGGGCGTGCGCGGCAATATCGGCGTGCAGCTGCAGAGCGCCGACCAATCCTCGCACGCAAATTATTGGGACGCGTCGCAGCCGGCAGGCAGTGAAGTGCGCCCGATCGACGACGGCAAGACCTATCGCGACTGGCTGCCCAGCCTGAATCTGGCCTTCCAGTTCCCGTACGAACAGACACTGCGCTTTGCGATGGCAAAGCAGGTCGCACGCCCACGCGTGGATCAGCTGCGCGCCTCGCTGGAATTCGGCGTCGACACCTCCACCGGCCGCCCCGGCGCCAGCGGCGGTAACCCGATGCTGGATCCCTGGCGCGCGAACGCCATCGACCTCTCCTACGAAAAGTATTTCGCCGAGCGCGCCTACGTGGCCGCCGCGTTCTTCTACAAGGACCTCAAGAGCTACATCTACACCCAGAGCCGCGACAACTACGATTTCTCCGCGTTGGTGGCCGGCTATGTGCCACCACCGGGCTCGGCGCCGGTATTGACCACCGGCACCTTCAGCGCTCCGTTCAACGGCAAGGGCGGCACCCTGCGCGGCGTCGAACTCACCGCTTCGCTGCCGCTGGATCTGGTCTTCGCTCCGTTGGAAGGTTTCGGTATCCAGGCCAGCGCCACCTTCAACGACAGCGACGTCAAGATCCGCGACCCGGAGAGCGCCTCCAGTGTCGGTGATGGCGAAATCAGCCTGCCCGGCCTGTCCGAACGCGTCTACAACCTCACCGCCTACTACGAGCACAAGGGCTTCGAAGCACGCGTCAGCCAGCGCCGCCGCTCGGACTTCATCGGCGAGATCGGCAACTTCAACGGCAACCGCACGCTGCGCTACGTGGTCGGCGAAAACATCACCGATGCGCAGATCAGCTACAGCTTCAACGACAGCAGCGATCTTGCCGGCCTGACCTTGCTGCTGCAGGCCAGCAACCTCAGCAACTCGCCCTACCGCACCTATGCCGAAACCAAGGACCGTCCGCTGGAATACATCGAATGGGGCCGCACCTTCGTGCTGGGCGTCAACTACAAGTTCTGATGAGCTGTGAACTGCAAACGATGCGCTGATTGGCTACATCTTTGGCTGTGGCCACATCGCTAACTGCGGCTACGCTACCTACGTGACAACCGGCGCATCACCTGGCTGGCCGGCCCCGGTGCCAGCCCTCTCCACCGGGACACCAAAGCCCCTCTCCCACCGGGAGAGGGGTTGGGGTGAGGGTTCGGCACAAGCGCAACGCGCGCCAATCAAGTAGTACCAGTTCTGCTCTGTCGGGCTCCATGGGCCGTCATTCAAGATGCCGCCTCTAACTAGAAGAACCGAATGCTCTCCTGATCAAAACGACAACATCGACCAAAGAAAACCCGCCGATGTGACACCGGCGGGTTTTCTTTTGATCCAAGATTTTCAAAATCCAAGCTTGCATTGCCCTTCGCAAAGCGCACAGGATCGACCGCCACCTGCGCATCAGCACCTCCCTGCGCATAACATTCGCCTGTCGCACCGGAACGGGGCCAATCTCCCGACACCATCAGCGCCTGCCTGCACCAACACGAATCCAAGCCGTTGCTGCAGGGCCGCCGGCAACGCTGACGTCCTCGCAGCCCATTGCCATCCACGTTCAGCCTTCTGGTCAGACCACTCCGACTGGCATGGAGAACAGCACACCCTGCCTCATCCAGAGAGCAAGGACCTGATCGACTGGGAATAGCCGCACAGCTGGCGTAACGCTATAAATGCTTGGCAAACCAAGCAATCGTCACTACAAAAAAAAGCGAGGCATTCCCCCAAGGAATGCCTCGCCGCGTTCCAGACAATCACGCACAGACAGCTAGCTGGCGCGACACACCGTCAGCGAACTTCGATCGCACAAACCACTGCATGCCCGGCCAAGCGCAGGCGATCATGTTCGATGGCTCCGCGCTCCACGCCGGGCACATCGACCTGCTTCCACGCGCCAGCCGGCAGCCCAAGCTCAGCTGCATCGGCCGACAGATTGAATGCCAGCAACATCACCTGGCCGGCGTGCTCGCGCCGGAACATCAGCACAGGTTCGGCGGTTTCGTAGAACGTGATCGCGCCCTCGCGTAACGCAGGCTCGCCCCTGCGCCAAGCCAGGAACTGTCGCACCGCACTGAGCACGGACAACGGATCGTCCTGCTGCACGCTCACCGCAGCCGCACGATGCTCCTCAGCCAGCGGCAACCACGGCTTGCCGCTGCTGAACCCTGCCGACGGCGCATCCGTCCATGGCATCGGCGTGCGGCAGCCATCGCGACCCTTGAAGGTTGGCCAGAAGGTGATGCCATACGGATCGCGCAGATCCTCGAACGCCACATCCGCCTCGCCCAGGCCCAGCTCCTCGCCCTGGTACAGGCAGATCGAGCCACGCAGCGAACACAGCATTGCAACCACCATTCGCGCGAACGCCAGCGACGCATCGGCCCCGCCCCAGCGTGTCACCGCGCGCACCACGTCGTGGTTGGAAATGGCCCAACATGGCCAACCTTCCAACATCGTGGCTTCGAGCCGGCTCACCGTCTCGCGGATATAAGCAGCACTGTAGTCCTGCACCAGCAGCTCGAAGCTGTAGCCCATATGCAGGCGGCCATGGGCGGTGTACTCGGCAGTGGTCGCCAGCGAGTCCTCCGACGAGATCTCGCCAAGGCTCACTGCATTCGGATAAAGATCCAACAGCCCGCGCAAGCGCTCGAGGAACGCTAGATTTTCCGGCTGCGTGTTGTTGAAGTAGTGGTACTGATACGCGTAAGGGTTGTCGGCACTGAACCCGCGCCCCACCCGCTTGTCGGCCGGCTTGGCCGGATTGTCACGCAGCTGCGCATCGTGGAAGCAGAAGTTGATCGCATCCAGGCGGAACCCATCCACCCCGCGATCCAGCCAGAAGCGTACGTTATCCAGCGTCGCCTGCTGCACCTCGGCGTTGTGAAAGTTGAGGTCCGGCTGATCCACCAGGAAGTTGTGCAGGTAATACTGTTCACGCCGCGGCTCCCATTGCCACGCCACCCCACCGAACAACGACAACCAGTTGTTCGGCGGTGTCCCATCCTCGCGCGGATCGGCCCACACATACCAATCGGCCTTCGCATTGGTCCGATCCTGGCGGCTTTCCTGAAACCAGGCATGTGCGATCGAGGTGTGGCTCAACACCTGATCGATCATCACCTTCAAGCCAAGGCCATGCGCCTTGTCGAGCAACCGATCGAAGTCATCCAGCGTCCCGAACAGCGGATCCACCGCACGGTAGTCCGCGATGTCGTAGCCGAAATCGGCCATCGGCGACTTGAAGAACGGCGAGATCCAGATCGCATCCACGCCCAACCCTGCGATGTAGTCGAGCTTGGCGATGATGCCCGGCAGATCGCCCACCCCATCGCCGTTGGAATCGAGAAAACTACGCGGATAGATCTGATAGATGACGGCCCCGCGCCACCATGGTGTCTGCGACATGTACGCCCCTCCCGGGCCAATGCGGGTACACGAAGGAGCACCCAGCCAAGAGCGTTAGCGTAGCGGCGTAACAGACCTAGAGCATGCTCGTGCATACGTATTCATGAGCAGCCACATGTGCGACGACTCAGCGGCTTTTTGCCCAGGTCACGCAGTTAATGAAGCGGCGTATGCGGCATAGGAGAATCGTCTGCGCGCCTGAAAATAGACATATTCTGCACGCTGAACGATATACACGGACAACCAAGTAATGGTTCACCAACCACAATAAACGGATCGCCTCATAAGGACTCTCAGAGTCACCGACACTGTCACCGTCTGCGTGATCACCGAGCTGATCCCGTCGGTCAGCGTCCAGTACAACTGCGGAGAGCCTTTGGCCATGCTAGTGGCTAATCCGATGATCAGCGCCGCCCGCAGTGCCGTCACCACCAACCCCATCGCCGCTTCGCACGACTAGCCGATCAAGATGCGGTAGCCACGGATGAAGATCCGAAGCGTCAGTACGTCAATGACACCATACCGACGCAGGCGGTCGTGCGCTGCAACAACTTCCTATTGAAAGATGGAAATTTCGTCGCGCAGGTCGCAGGAAATAGAGCCAAGGCGGACATTCCTGACTGCCTTGGCGATTTACCAGATCGCTGAAACGCAACGACCAACACGCCCGATTTACATGGACATCGAACGTGAAGCAGTTTCCTGTGCCTGCACCTGAGTGGCCTGACGCTGGCTTTCCTCGGCTGCTTGCCGGCTACTGTTTTCCAACGATTGATTCTGCGCTTGGTTGCGATCCACAAAAATCCGCTGCATTGCCGGGTCGGTCATCTCGCCCTGTACTGCGAAGAAGCCGTCGCCGTTCTTATTGGGCACCACATGGTCGATGCGCTGGAGACCGCTGACCTTGGACTCGAACACGATTTGCCCGGCTGCCTGCTCGAGTTCTTTACGGTTGGCAAAACCGCCACGTTCACCCAGCGCTTCGAGCTTGCTCACTGCGCCGTTGTACATCGCGTTGTCGGGATGGCGCGGGTCAGACAACAAGGGGCTGGATGCTGCCTGTGCCGGCGCAGCAGGAGCGGGAGTGTGCTCAGCTTGCTTGGGTGTCGCCTGGGTCAACACCTTGGCCAAAGCGGCCTGAGTCTGTTGACCTGCGACGCCGTCTATCTGCAACCCGTGCTCGCGCTGGAATTGCTCGACCGCGTGCTTGGTGTTGCCGCCGAAGTCGCCGTCAGGTTTCAAGGGTTTGCCATCGCGACCAACGGCACCGAGTTGCGCAAGTTGGCCTTGCAACTGCTTCACTTGCTCGCCGCGCTCGCCTTCTTCGAGCTTGCCATCATTGGACTTCGAAACTTGATGGGATGTCGAACCAGACGTCACGCTGTGCTTAAGGTCGACACCATCGCGCTTGACGCTTTCTATCAAATCGGGAACGCGACGTTCCCAATTGCCCGCATACTCCTCGCATTCCTTGGCTGCCTTCACGCTCCAGGGTTTGCTAGGAGTAACTCCGTTGACGACGCGTCGCGCGTTGTAGACGTCGTGGCTATCATTATCGATGTAGCGATCAAGAGGCTTGCCTGTAAATAAGCCGTCACGCATACCTACAACTAGAACCTTTGCAGCGATTTCCGGTTGCTTGGCCATGTCCGGGTTGCGGACCATTTCACCGTTAAGGCCTAGCAACTTATCGAACTTCGCATAGTTGTAGTCGTGGGTAAGATGTACGTAACCACGGCCATAGAACTCCTCGCCGCCGCTATATCCAAGCTTGCGCGCTTGGCTGCGTCCGAAATCTTCTTCAGGCGCCTGAAAATTACGCGTCTCATGTTGAGCCGTCGCCAACATGTACGATATTTGCTTTGGATCTGTCACACCGTTCTCAAGAGCGGTTTTGACGATCAACCTAACAGAAGACTCCCGATCCACACCAAAGCCTTCGGTGCTCCGACCACGTCCATCGCTCATAGTATTCTCCGTACGTGCATATCATTAGAATTTGTTGTTGCATCTACCGGCATTGCAGACCCGAAGATGCGTTGCATGTACTCACTAGCAATTACCAATCACTTCCTAGTTGGACACCTCCTTCATTTCACCGTCTTGAAGCCGCTCGATCTTTTTCTTCGGATTAGCCGGATCATTCGTATCTTCGGTTAACCGCTCTATCAGCACTGCTTCGTTATCTTTAAGCTCATAGGTATCAAAGATGTGGATACAACATCCATCGCCAGAAGTAGACGCCAACACATTCCCTTTCAAGGAGAATAGGCCGTTGGCCATTACCGTAATATCGGATAGCGACTGATTGAAAACAAGGCTTTTCTGCGCAGCATCGAAAAGATAAACACTGTAAGAGGGACCACCATAATTACCCTCTTTGCCAGACCACACCACTACATCTTCGTGCCCATCGCCATTGATATCGGTCAGAATGACTGAGTGGCGGTTCTTCTTGTAAGTGTCGTCTAGCTGACCATGATAGAACGTGGAATTACTATCCACGTACAAAGCCTCAGGCTCCAGTGCAATCGGCTTGGCTCCGGGGAATGTCACCTCCACGACCGGCGAACGGTTACATAGCATGATCCCTGGACTATCTTCGCTACAGCCCTGCGCCTTGATTGAAACAGCAATGCCACTGATATCTGCGTTTATCTCGCCCTGATCGTTGAGCTTGGCATTGACAGTAGATGGCATTTTCAAGTCCTTTTGCGTCGAGGATTCAGGCTTTTTGCCAGTTTGATCTCGATCGGATAATTTCGCTCCGTCAGCCTCTGCGGACGGAGTATTGCCAGGACCGCACGCTGTAATCGAGATAACACAAGCTAAATACAGCGCTCCCAGGACCGCTCTTGCTAGTGTACGCTCCACCATGTAAAACCCTTCCAATTCAAATCAATATTTCTTAAATACCGGCTCCGTACAATCGGAATACATCAATTTACAGGAGCCAGTTCCACTTTTTTCGCAATTCTTTTTCGCTAATTCGGTCGCCACCTCTTTACTTTCAGCTGCTTGGAAGAAAGTATCTGAATGAGAAGCTGCAAATGAAGCACACTGATTTCTGTAGACTAAATGGACTTTACAATCCGATGCGCCACCCAAGGCGCATTGGTTAATAGCGGAATTTCGAGCATCTTTTTCCGAAAACTTATTGACTGCTGTGCCAGCCTCACCGGTCGACTCAGATGTAGCAATTGCCCCCCATGTCTTAAGCCATTCTCCTGTAGGTCGAGGGGGAGGAATCGAGAGATCGCCTCTTGATGTGCCAGAGTCAGGCCCACATTGCGGGCTACCGGCAGCGACTCCTGAAGGGCATGCCGTCTGAGAGAGAACTGGACTAGCGCTCGCTGCTAAAAATAAGAATAATACCAAATAGATAAATTTCATTCAGCACCCCTTAAGGTTGCGCCTAACGCTGTGCAAGACCGCGGTTCCCGGATTCCTGAGGAGGAGGAGAATCAGAACGGACTCCTGTATCTGATCGAACTATGTTATCCGCGCCACCTCTAGCATGACTGTCGGGGCGACCTGAATCTTTAGCAGGCGCCCCAGGCTCATAAGGCCGCCCAGCTGCCGGAGACTGACCTGCCCGATCCAGCTGCCCCAGCGCCGAGTACGCCGTGAACTGGCCTAGCGTGCCCTGGAAGAAGGCTGCTGCCATTGGTGGTGCCGTGATGATCAACGTCGTTAACACCAGTCCTAATCCTCCCTGCTGCAGCGCCATGCTGCTGATGCCTTCACCCGTAAATCCGTTCATTGCCCACTTTGCGACGAAGGCTGCGCCCACTGCGCCGACCACCTTGGTCGCCAAGCTCACCGTGAAGGTCAACACCGACAACGAAAACACAGTGCCCAATCCGTATAGCAGCCACTTGCTGAACAACGACTTCGTCGCCTGAAACAGCAGACACAGGATGAACAGAGGCCCAAATCCTACTACCAGCGCCATTGCCAGTTTGTTGAGTAGCAACATCGAGCCGGCGACAACCCCTGGACCGGCCATTCCGAGGCCGGTGAACCACCGAGCCCGGTCTTTTTCGTCTTTGCTCTCCTCGTCACCGCCCGTCTTGATCTGATCCAACGCCGACATCGCCACTTGCATCAGCATCAGATTCTTGTCGATCGCCTCGTAGGGACTCTTTGAGCTGCCCGTCACTGTCCGGGTGATCGCCGAGCTGATCCCGTCTGTTAGCGTCCAATACAAACGCGGAGAGCCTTGCGCCATGCTGGTCGCCAATCCGATGATCAGCGCCGCGCGAAGCGCCGTGACCACCAAGCCCATCGCCGCCTCGCGCGACTGACCGGTCACGATGCGATAACCTTGGATAAAAATCCAAAGCGTCAACACCGTCAGGGACACCATACCCACCCAGGCCGTTGTGCGCTGCAACAACTCCCACTGAAAAATCGCAATCTCATCGCGCAGGTAGTTGTTGATCAGACGAAAAAATTCGTAGTTGGCGATGTTCGTCAAAAAATCCATATGTCACCACATCCACTAGACGGCTGCGCCGTGGGGCAGTCGCTGCCCCGGGGTTGATTACGTTGCATGATCCGGTCGTGCCATATCGTCAGTCTTTATCGATTGCCAACGGCGGTTCCATGCCAGATGGCTTGTCACTCTTGATCGCCTCGAGCGCGCCCTTCATCACTGCACCGGCCGCAAGCGTTTTACCTAGACTCAGCACATCGTCGGGCACCCAATCCGGCACCCAACTCCAACGATTGCTTTTTGGTGGTTCCTTGCCGGCCATTGCCGCCTTGGCCGCTGCTGTCTGCTGCCCAGTCAGGTAGGCAATGCGCTTGTCATAGGCAAACATCGCCGACTCCATCTGCTGGCGGTCGATATCCATCATCGCTTTCAGCGCGAGCAGCTTGTTGGTATTGCTCTCCAATTCGCCGATCTTTTGGTCGCCGATCTTCTTGCGTTCATCCTCGATCGTGCGTAAACGTTCAAGACGCTTGGTGGTGATCTCATACATGGCGACCATGTAGTTGTATTGAGAATTGAGAGTGCGTTGAATCAACTCGCACGATTCCTTCTGCGAATCGGACACGGGCGTTCCTTTCGTTGAAGCCGCGCATGCCGCCACACCTTGGTCATCGGGAATCTTCTCGATCTTTTCCTTCGGCTTCTCTACTTCCTTGCCACTGGATTCCTTACCATCGCCATTTTTGATGGTCTGGTTCTTGCGAATCTGCTCCACCTTCTCATTCAACTTCTTGTCTTCCACTTCCCACTGCGCACTGGCGGCTCCGGCCATGCAGAGCAGCACCAGTCCCGTGAACACGCGAGAAAAATGTCTGAACTTGGTTGCCATGGTGTTTTTGCCTCCTGACACAGATGAAGTTGATGCGTGGAAAGTGTGCTGCCGATGATGAGGACTACGCATCCTCGGCCTCCTTGTCTTTGACGGCTTTGCGCTTACCCGAGCCCTTGCGGTTGGCATAGAAATCGCTCAGCCACTGCTCCGGCGTCAGCTGATCGACGGTGACGCCCAACTTGCTGGCCTTGCCGGCCAGGATTTCATGCATGATCTCGATGTTGTCGGTCGAGGACGAAATGACCGACAGTGCGTCGTCCATACCACGCAGATTGAGCTGGCATACCGCAGAGGCGTGGCCTTGCTTGACCAGGAAGCAGCGCGAGCGCTCGTCGAGCGAGACCACCACCTGGTACTCGGCATCGGTCAGCTTGAGGCCTTCGATGTAATCGTCGCGACTGGCGTTGGGGTTGGGCAGCAGCACCATCGTGGCGGTCTGCTCGATCAGCGCCGCGGCGATGTCGCTGGCTAGGGCGTCTTCCGGGCTCTGCGTGGCAAAGATGCCCAGGCCGTTTTGCTTACGGATGGTCTTCTGCTTATTCTTGGCGAACTCCTTCAGGCCGCCCTTGCCGTCCAGGATCTTCCAGAACTCGTCCATCACGTAGATCAGCGGGCGGCCGTCGATCAGCGCCTCCAGGCGGTGCAGCAGATAATTGATCACCGGCACGCGCACTTCGGCGTTGTCGATCACGTCGGTGTAGTCGAAGCCGATGATCGAGGCGCGCGTCAGGTCGATGGTATCGACCGGGTTGTCGAATACCCAGCCCAGCGAGTTGCCGGCGGTCCAACGACGCAGGCGCGCATACAGCCCGTCGTCGCCCATATTGGGCAGGCTCTTGCGGAAGTTGCTCATGTTGCGCAGATGCATCGGCGTGTCCAGCATGCCTTCCACCGCGCGGTAGATGTCTTCCTCCTCGCGGGCGCTGTACTCGGCCTTGCCACCGAGCACCTTGATCAGCTCAGCAAGGAATTGGGTATTGGCCTCATTGCGCTCGCACTGAAACGGGTTGAAGCCGGTCGGGGAGCCGTTCTCCAGCGCCAGGTAGTTCCCGCCACAGGCACGCACGAAAATCTCCGCGCCGCGGTCCTTGTCGAAGAAGAAGATCGTCGGGATTGGATCGAACTTCTGCACCTGGCTTAGCAGGAAGTTGATCAATGCCGTCTTGCCGGTACCAGACTTGCCGATGACCATCGTGTTGCCGATCGCCTTTTCGCCCAGAGAATTCTCGGCCGGGTGCGTGGCATGAAAGTTGAAGTAATACGGCTGACCGTTAGTGGTCTGCAGCGTCGTGACGCAATCACCCCATGGATTGTTGTGCTGCTTGCCCTGGGCGAAGTTGTGCAACGGCGACAAACCGAGGAAATTGAGCGAACTCAGGTTGGCGATACGCGTGCGGAAGCGCCAGTTACCCGGCAGCTGGGCATAGAACGACGAGGCGATCGCCAGATCCTCCTTGGCCGAGACGAAACCGGCATTGGAGAGCTCTGCTCGCGTCGTCGCGATCTGCCTTGCCAACTTCTCCTGGCTGTCGGCATACACCGCCAGGGTGAAGTGGTACTCGCCCAATACAAAATTGCCGGAGGCCACGTCATCCATCGCCAGGTCCAGGTCGCGGATCTGACTGGAGGATTTGTCGCCCGACGAAATCATCATGCCCTTGGTGCGTTCCAGCACCTTTAGTGCATCGTGGCGACCGACCGGGCTGAAGGAATGCGTCATCACATACTCAAAATCGAGATACTTCAAACCATTGAGAATGCCGGGATAGGTTCCATCGGCATACTCCTTGACATTGAGGATCGCACCGAAATGATTGATGCCGTCCGGCGTGCGAATGACAAAATCGCCGGTCTTGTTGGCAAACATGTGCTTGCTGACGGGCAGATACGCTGGCACTGGGGCTTGCAGCACCGGAACAGGCTCGTCGATCCGGTTGAGCAGGTAGCCGAGAAACTCAAGCGTCTCGGAAAACACCACACCATTCTTGGCCTCATACATGCCAAGCCGGTAAGGTGAATAATCCTTCAGTACCGCCTCGACGTTAGTGGCTAACTCGACGATCTTGGAGATAGCCTGCTCTTCCTCGGCGCGGATTTTGTCAGGATTTACAGATTTTTCGACCAGGCGCCGCCCCGTCACCACCGGGCGATAGATCATGCTGAAGTACAACTCGTTCTGCATGATTTTTTGCGAGGATAGCGCCGCGTAATACTCGTCGGACAGCGTCTGATTGAACGATTGCTTGAAGCGCCCGCCGGTACCGATCTTGCGACGACGGCGAACGTCATGAACCCAGAACGCGATATTGGCGAAATCCGGTGCACGCAAGGTTTGCAATAACCGATTGAACGTATTGTGCCGCTGCTCAAGTTCAAATTCGTCCCGCCCAACGAAGGGCAAGCCAGCCAAATGCCAGATCAACAGATAGTCGCCACCTGTCGTCTTGACGACGGACGGAGCGACATGTGTCGAGATGGAAACAAATTCGCCGATCGGACTGTCTGGACTGAACATGGGCATTACCAGGTAAGAGGAAAAGCATCACACCAAGAACCAGCTAAAACACCAACCCCATGCGGATTGAGCGCATGGGGCTGGCTGACCTTTTCACGTGCTCATCGCGGCGTGCCCGGGGGCCCCTTGCGATACTCGTTGGGAGTGAATACCCACATCCCGGAATAGCGCTGAAGGTTTCGGACGCGCATTCGGAAAAGCCAGCGCAATCCAAGCAACCTGAAGATCATTTCGTCCCTCTTTGCCATTTGCTGCATGCCAAAGATGATGACGGGGATGGTGAACAGGTACCAAAGATTGATATACATCCCCAGCAGCAAGCCACCGCCCGCACCGATGAAGAAAGGGATATACGGCACCCCCAGAAACATCGCCGGACGGGTGCAGCCGCGGAAGAGTACGTCTTTATGCATAGTACTGAGCGATCTGCAGAAGCGAAGTGGTGAGCGTCGAGCACTCCTGAGCGCCTCCCTCCTTATTCTGAAGGATCATATTCGCAATCTGCCCAGCCGCACCAATCAGTACGCCACCAATGAGGATCGGGGAAACTTCGGAAATGCGCTTGTGCGCAAATGCGATCTGGTAGCCGGCCACGATGACGGCGATGGTGACGACAGCGATCGAGCCCATGTTCAGCAGCTTGGTCACATTGTTCAGGAATCCGCAGACGCGGGTATCCGTGCCGCCGAGTTCATTCGTCGCACCAGCGCCGCCCGCCGCCAGCAACAACGAGGTGAACAGCAGCGCCTTCACTGCCTGCGTGCCGACCATCTTGGCATCCGCAACTGTCTTCTTGTCGATTTCAAACTTCATGTCTAACTCCTTGGGAACAGAGGGGGTCCAGCAGCCATAATCCTTGGCGATCTTCCATCCTAAAAAACAAATGCACTATCTGTTTGCGGAGCCGCCTGTGGTGCACGCGGCACGGAGACGGGGTTTATGGGTTGTTCGGTCTGCGTCGAGGCTTGCGGCGCGACAGAGGGCAACGCTACCCCACGCCCTTGGCCCGTTGGCTTTATCACATACAACTCGTTCTCCGCCGCTGGGGCCACGGGGGTGGCGCGACTTGGCAGAGAGTAAGGTGCTGAAGGTGCCGATAGCATAGGCCCCGACGGTGAAGCCACCGTGTTGCCCGTTCCGGCTAGATCCTGAATACGACGCGCCACGATCGCATCTGCCAATTCGGCGGCTGCCTGCTTGAGCGGATTGGCAGGCCGTAACTGCACCTGGCGCGTCGGCACGACCGCGATGGGCTCGGCTCCAGAGGATGCTACCGACTGACGAATGGATGCATAGATCTTTTGGACATAACCATGCTTGAAGCCGGTCTCGAAGTTGCCGGAGTAGTAACAGCTGAACGACTTGCCCCAATTGGCGCCGGAGCGTGAATGGCACTCCGCCAGAATCCTCGAAGCAGCCACCAGATTGGGGCATTTATCGAATGCCATCTCATAACTGGTGAGTCCGTACTTCTGCAGATTGTAGCGATTGACCTGGCCCAGTCCGAGGGAGAAGTTGTAGCCCTTCTGCTCCAGCATCTTGGCAGTGGCCACTGCCTCGGCCAACCCCCGCGGCTCACGCACCAACCGCCCGCCAACCACACCGATGGCATACGGATTGCGCGACGACTCGACACGGACAACGTGCTGCATCACCTCGCCAGGAACAGCAAGTCCAGTGCACCCCATCAGTTCCATGCCAGGCAACATGTCATTACTCCTTGCAAAACCGAACCAGCCCCAACCAAAGGATTGACCTTTCAACCACCGCGCAGGGTTCTCAAGGGATCGAAGTCGATGCCCGTGATGAACCGGCGCCCCGCGTGTGCCTTGATATGAACCACGATATCGATGGTCATTCTCAGCAAACGCTTGATCACCTCGAATTCCAGACCGGAGCCTTCGCTCGATGCCTTCACCATCAACGCCAACTGGTCCCACGTCTGCTCGACACTTCCGGCGTGGCAGCTGGTAATAGAACCCGGATGCCCGGATGCGCAGTTACGGATGAAGTAGAACGACTCATCACCACGCAGCTCGGCCAGGATGATGCGATCCGGCTTCATGCGCAAACAGGCTTCCATGCAGCTTTTAGCTGTCACGTTACTGCTGCTCTGCCCGCCCTTCGAGTACAGCAGGTGCACGGAATTGGGCTGACTGATGAACAGTTCCCGAGCGTCCTCGATCGTCACTAGGCGCTCTTCGCTCGGAATATGATTGACGAGCGCCTTCATGAAGGTGGTCTTGCCGCTACCTGTCGCCCCGGCGACGACCACGTTCTTCTTATAGAGCACGCACTTTTTGAAGAATTCTGCGTAATCGCGCTTGCGGCGCAACTCCAGCAATTCTTGATCGTGATCGCTGACATCGGCCGATTGCTCAAGCACCTCGTCAAAGAACCCGTCGTGCTTGTATTGCTCGAGCGATTTGGTGTGCTTGGACGGAAGCCGGATGGTGATGGACACCTTGCCTGCATCGCACGCGGGCGGCATGACAAACTGCGCACGCTGCCCTGTAGGAAACGTCAGCGAAACCACGGGATCCGCATCGGTAATGCGCTGCCCGGTGTTGCTTTCGTTCACCACCGCGGTGCAGAACTGGCGGGCGCGGTCATATGTCAAGGATGGCACGTCGACCCGCTGCCACCCATGGATCGTTTCAAGATACAGCTCGCCAGGCCGATTGATGCAGATTTCAGTCACGTCAGGCGAATTCAGGTAGTCCAGGATGCCCAGCACAGAGTACTGGTAATCCAGGAAATCATTCGAAATGCGCGCCGTCGGGGAATCATCGATCGTCATGGCAGGCTTTTCATTCACTTCGGCAGGACCGCCGAGAAATCGACGTCCTTGGCAACATAAACGTTCAATACGGTGCCCTGATTGATCGTCAAGGTTGCCGGACGACGCCCAGACTTTTCCACAGCCTGCTCGGCGAGCTGCTGGATGCTGCGAGCAGTATTACTCTCGAACTGCTGAGTGACGATTCCGCTGCCAACACCGATTGTGGTCGTTTCTGGACCATATTCAGCAGCTGCATACTTGAATGCATCGCTCAACAAGCTGATGAACAGCGCCGACGCAATCTTGTTGCCCCAATGCGCGCTGTAATCACCCGGATGGCCGGCGCTGCCGAGCGTGTCGATACCAGGGCCGACCAGCGTGACATCCAGCCCGGTCGGCGTGGTGACGCGATCCCAAACGACCTGCAGGCGCCTGGTCGTCGGCTCTCCGGCGCCGTACTGGCCTAGCATCTTCGAACCCTTCGGCAAGAGCAGGTTATGACCGTTGATCGAGTACACCGGCTCGGTCACGATGCACGAGGTGTAGCCACCGAAGTCGGAAATGATCCGGGTCTCCAGGATGCAACGGATGTAGGTGCCACGTACCAACAGGCCATCCGGGTTGCTGATCGGCTTAGCCAGCGTAACAGGACTTTCTTCTTGGCCAGGTGCGGGCTGAGCGCCCGTTTGCCCGGGCATGCCGGCGCCGTTTGCGGCAGATTCGGCAAGGATACGGCGCTCCAGCAAGGTCGGGCCGCGCTGACGCTCCGGCGCTGAGCTGCCCTCTTCGCTGTCGTCAGTCGGCATTGGCGGCAGGGGCGGCAAGCTGGGTTGCTGGGCAAGTGGAACTGGCGCTTCCTCCACCGGCGCAGTCATGTTCTGCGGCAACGCTGGCGCAACCACCGTCTCCGTACGCTGTTTAGGCGGGGGAGAATCGTTTCCGCTTTGTGTCGCCAGCCAGAAGATGACGAGAATCAACAAGGCCGCAATGGCAGCCAGAAACACCAGCGCCTTACGATTCAGACGCTTGATGTCGCTGGAACGCAACACTGGTTCATTGGCGTCGAGGTCCGGCTCGGCACCTGCCTGCTGACGCGCAAAGTAAGGATTGTTGCGCTCGTTGTACTCACCGTTGCGCAGTTCTTCCCCGCCATTGTTTGGGGAGCGCTCATCAGGGCTGTTTGGAATATTCGAGTTCACTTTTGCTTGTTCCTTCGCAGACCGACGACGTTATCGCCATGGCGAACCACCAGGAAAGGGTAAGTCCCGTGCACGATCAGGGTGTTGCCCTCCACTGTGGTATTGACGAGAAAATCCTCCGCGTGTTCCTTTTCGCGGGCAAAAACTGCTGGGAAGTTCCCGGTCGGAAACCGCGTCAAATCCATATTGATATAGGTGAACTTGCCGTCGTCATAGACGCGGCTTGGAATAAGCCAGGACTTCTTGGCACGTGTCGCATAGTCGTAGTCGTAGTAATAACGCCGATCCTTCAAAATCTTGGCATTCAACAACGGGCCTTTCTTTGCCGCATCCGCGTCTTCGACATTGTTGAAGCTTGTGTCCTTCGGGTAGGTGAACACGACCTTGTATTGAACTCCAGCCTGCTTCGCCTGCTCGAGGCGCTGCCAATCTGTTGCAACTACTTTGAGCTCAAGAATGTAGGAATGCGTTGCCGTACGAATCATCATGTTCGTATCGACATCGACATTTTTGGGCTTGAGATAAAAAACATTCTCGCGCCGCGTCAGCTCCCAACCACCAGTAAAGCCTGTGCTGTAATCCAGGATCTTTTCGTTCGGGCTTAGCTCGACCTGAGTGGTAATGCCAAGGCCGGTGCGTACCTGGTAGATGCGATCCGGAGCATACTCATACTCCTGAACCACTTGAGCGGCAGCCGAGAAAGCACATATTGCAAGTGGCAGTGCTGAAAATAACGCAGCGCTGTACCGATTAAAAAGTTTCATCGACCACTCGCTCCATTGACATTGTTCTGCATCCCCTGGGGTTGAATCGCGGGCTGCGCCGCGGGCTGAGCTGCCGGCTGCATTTGATCGGGAAACGCAGGCTGCACCTGCTGTTGAGGCACGCCACCCTGCGGAAGTACTCCCTGCTGCAATGGGACGCCCCCCTGCTGAACTGCACCAGAGGCGTTTGCCGCGCTAGGATCGATCATGCCAGTACCAGCCTGCTGCGCCGTTGGCTGAGGCTGGGGGTTGATCACGGCGCCACCGGCAGGAGCAGCTGGCAACGAGGAGTAGTCGTTGTCTACCCGATAATCAGTTACTCGGAAGCCTAAAGGATTTTCGACTCGCAGGCTGTCATTCATCTCCAAATTATCTTGGTAGACAAATCCCATCGTCGCAATCTTATTGTCAAGCAACGTAGAGACCGTCGAATTCTTGTCGTACACAGTCCGTTGAAAACGTACGGTTGCCCCTTTGTAGGGCTGTCCTTTTCCGCCAATCAAGGTAATACTCAGAATATTGATACGGATGGCACGCAGCTTTCCGTATGTATTCAAGGGCCGTAACGGATTATTGGCGGAGTGCAGCGCCCGATACTCATTCACAACGTTCGTGGAGCCCATTGCCGACACAGTATTCCAGTCGCGCTGGCCGATGATGGTAAGGTCGAATGATTCGCGAGCAATAATGAACCGGGCAATATTGCTGCGCGCTAGCGCCTCACTGGTACTGATCGTCCGACCACCAAAATTCGCCTCGAGTTTTGCGATCGTGCTGGTTCCCGAGTAGGCGTCCGCCATCACCAGGTACGGCACCTTCTCTTTCAGCGGCAGCATGTAGTAATAGCCGCCGGCCGTCATAACGGTAATGATCATGGAAACGGTCGCTACCATCCATGCACGCTTTTCGCTGCGGCGCGCGAGATCGGCGATGCTGACCTCGTAGTTCACCGCTTTCTGGACGGCCGCACCCACTTGGGCAGATCCGTCCTTTTCACTGACCTTCTTACGCAACATGTCTAGATCCGTCACCGTAAGGCCTTGTCAGGCCTGAAACTATCGCCGCGACGAGCGCGGGCACATGGGAGGCTTGAGCTCAGTCACCGACCGAATGCCGTTAGCATCGGATCAGCGGTTCAGCTCTTAGAGCTTGGCTCCAGACGATACCGGCACCGGCTGTACCAGCAGCTTGTTGGCAGAGACCGAGACCGAGACACCTTGCGCTGCGTAGACCGCGCTCAGCTCGGTGGCGGCTTGCTGCACGCTGGTGGTGCTGATATTGGAAACCGGGGCGATCAGGGTGTAGTCCGAAGGCAGGTTGTAGGAAAGCTGCATGTTGGAATCCGCGGCCCACCGCTCCAGCATCGTCTTCAACGTGCCGTCCATCGGCGTAGCCTGATACGTGTAGGAGGTGTAGAGCGGAATTTCGGTAGGGGCTTCGTCAAAGTGATTGACGTGCTTCCAACGTCCACCAAAATCGGGAGCAGGCTTGGTCGCGCAGGCACCGACCAACGCAGCGACCACCAAGACCAGCGACAGCTTGGACACATACATCGGATTCACTCTGACTTCTCCAACTCATGAGATTTCGGGCTTAAGACGGACAGCACAACAGCTCCGCTCACCCTGGGGCGGCGGAGTGAATCTGTCTTTGATGACTCGCTTGAGCGGACATGCCTGGCCGACCCAGCACACATAGGCAGGTCAGCACCACGCCACGCAATCGATAAAAATGAATACGCCGAAGAACCATCCATAGCCTTACTCCTGTACGACCCCGTCCGGCGCCGCCCCTCTTAACAAAAAATCAACACCGCGCAAATTCTGGGTAACTTTGCCCTTAACGAACACATGAGTCAAGAATTACCGGCGCCCCTTCGCAGCCGTTGTGCGACGACCATCACAACCTGATGGAAAGCGTTTTCACGTCTGTCTTGGGCAGCAGGCGTGCGGTGAAATAGCGGTCTTCGTAGTAGCGGATTTTGTCGCATTTCACCGGATGCGGGATGCCTTCGTACAGGAAGACCTCCTTCTCGTTGCCCATCGCCTTCAGCTCCTGCGGCAACATGAGCGCACGCCGCTCCTCGGAAATACTCCGGGTGGTTTCCCTGCCGCGGGTGACGTTCTTCTTCTTGATGGTGGTGTAGCCCAACATCTCGGAGTAGTCGTTCGCATCCTGCTGCTCGCGCGGCGCGTAGAGGATTTGCAGCGCATGGTTGGTGATGATGGTGCGCGACAGATCCTTGCCATAGGTGGCGTCCAGCTGCGCCATGCTCTGAATGATCGGCAGCAGGCGAAGGTTGTAACCCGCCATATAGGCTACCGCGGTGGCAATGATGTCCACTTTGCCGATCGAGGTGAATTCGTCCATCAACAGCAAGCATTGATACTTGAGTTCCGGGTTGGATTTCGGGAGCTCGCGGGTATTGAGGTTGATGATCTGACTGAAGAGCAAGTTGATGATGAGCCGGCTTTCGGCCAGCTTGTTCGGCTGGATGCCGATGTAGATCGTCATCTTCTTCTTGCGCAGGTCGGTGAGCAGGAAGTCGTCCGCGCTTGTTGCCGCATCCAGGACCGGGTTGATCCACGCGTTGAGCGGCTCCTTCAGGGTTCCCATGATGGACGCAAAGGTCTCATCGGCCTGTGACAGCATGTTGGCAAACGCTGAGCGCGCATTGCTGCTGAGGAATCTGCGCTCGGACAGTGACTTGAGGTATTTCTTGAGGTCTGTGCCATCCCCGGACGAGAGTCGATAGATGCCGCCAAGCGTGGGAGCCCCTGCCCCGCCCGGGAAGCCGAGCGACAACTCTTCGTCCTGGTTTTCGAACAGATACAGGGCGAACGCCATGAACGCGTTACGTGCCTGACTGACCCAGAACTTCTGGTCATCCGACCCGTCCGGATACAGCATCGCGGCGATGCTCATCAGATCGGACACGCGGAAGGCGGGGTCGCTGGATACGTAGGTCAGCGGATTCCAGCGATGGGTGCGCCGGTCTTCGGCGAAGGGATTGAAGAGGAACACCTCATGCCCCTGACTGGCCCGCCAGCCGCTGGTGAGGTCGAAGTTCTCCTGCTTGATGTCCAGGACCACTACCGATTCCTGGTACTCCAGCAGGTTGGGAATGACCACGCCGACGCCCTTGCCGGAGCGCGTTGGCGCGGCCAGGATCACGAACTGTTGCCCGCTCAGCCGTACAAGCTTGCCGTTGAACTTGCCCACCACGATGCCGTTGCCGCTCGGCTTGAACAAACCGTGCTTGGAAAGGTCTGCCGCTCCGGCAAAGCGCGCGTCGCCATGCAGCGCCCGCGCCTTCGGCTTGACCAGGAGCACGACCGTGATGGCCCAGATGATCCCGGGCAGGCCAAAGCCGAGAATGCCGGACATCTTGATCTTGGTTGCGTAAGGCGCCACTTCCGGCAGGCCCAGCGCCTTGACGTAGCGGTAGTAGGTATCCCATGCGTACAGCCCGGTATCGAGCCGCAACAACAGAAGCGTCAGATATCCGGACAGGAAATATCCAACAAGCAATGTCACCACGGTGGCGATTGCAATTAATTTGGCTTTGGACACGCGCCCCTACTCCTTGGCTTACTTCTCAACGGCAATCAGCGACGGACAACGGGTCTGTGATCGACCAGATCCGACTTGCGTCCACCACTCTCGCTCTCGACGAGCGAGTCAATCCAGACTCTGGCTTGATCCAGGGAAAGATCCGGCGTGATCCGGGTTCCGGCATCCGTCACCACGGCATAGGCCACCACAGCGTCGGGCGCATAGGTGTCTTCCCGGGTGATTGCCACGACACGGTACCCGCCCCTGGTCAGCACGGTGTGCTGATACTCGTCCATCGCCAGTCTTCCTTTTCGTCAGCGCGGAGGCGATGCTAAAGCAAGACGTGTGATGGAGAAAGCGGTTTCGGTGAAGCCGACACAACCGCGCGCGCATTCGACGCCAGGCGCGGATCGGAATGGGTCAGCGCCGGCGGAATTCCGTCAGCACTTGATGTGCTTTCTTAGCCACACACGCGCCTGGCACTAAAAAACCTGCTCGCCGCTTCGGGAAAGGGGTGACCAGCGCTGCGACGAAATGGCACGCTGAGCGGAAGCTTGGCCTGACACCAGGGCCTCGTCCGCAGGGGCGAAAGAGTGCCCAGCTTGCTAGCCAACCGCTCCGCCGCCAGCAATGCCCGACTGGTGCACGAAATTCGTCCAACACGCCTGGTCAATGCACAGAAGGAAGTGAAAGCGATTGTCGAAGACCAAATACAGGAGACGCGGAAGCTGCAAGAGCTGCTGCGTAAGTCACTTTCGGATCCGCGGCAGCAGTCGCTGCCGATGTTGAAGCCACTCAAGTCGCCGTGCCGTCCGGACTTGGAGTGGTGGGCGGTACAGGGTTCGAACCTGTGACCCCTACCATGTCAAGGTAGTGCTCTACCGCTGAGCTAACCGCCCGTTTCCTGCGTCAGCATTGCGCTGTGCAGGGCGCGCATTCTAGCGCAGGGTTTGGATCACCACAAGCCCTCCCTGCGCTCTAACTTTCGTGCTGTCGCCCTGCCCTACGCCAGGCTGGCAGCTTTGAGTTTCTGGATCTGGTCGCGAATCTGCGCGGCCGCCTCGAACTCCAGGTCCTTGGCGTGCTGGTACATCTGCTGCTCCAGGCTCTTGAGCTTGCCGGCGATCTGGGCAGGCCCCATCGCGCGGTAATCGGGCATTTCCTCCGCCACCTGGCGCGACTTCGAGCGCCCCTTGCCGGCCTTCTTCTCGGCGGCATCCTCGCGCGCACCTTCCATGATGTCGGAGATCGGACGCGCCACCGACTTGGGCGTGATGCCATGCTCCAGGTTGTACTCGACCTGCTTCTCGCGGCGACGGTCGGTCTCGTCGATCGCTGCCTGCATCGAACGCGTGATCTTGTCGGCGTACAGAATGGCCTTGCCGCGCAGGTTGCGCGCCGCGCGGCCGATGGTCTGAATCAGCGAGCCGGTCGAACGCAGGAAGCCCTCCTTGTCCGCATCTAGGATCGCCACCAGCGACACTTCCGGCATGTCCAGGCCTTCACGGAGCAGGTTGATGCCGACCAGCACGTCGAACTTGCCCAGGCGCAGGTCGCGGATGATCTCCACGCGCTCCACCGTGTCGATATCCGAATGCAGATAGCGCACCCGGATACCGTGCTCGCCGAGGTACTCGGTGAGGTTCTCGGACATGCGCTTGGTCAGCGTCGTCACCAACACGCGGTCGCCAAGCTTGATGCGCTCCTGGATTTCGGACATCAGGTCGTCCACCTGCGTTCCGACAGGACGAATCTCGACCACCGGATCGATCAGGCCAGTTGGCCGCACCACCAACTCAGTGATTTCGCCCGCAGACTCGCGCAACTCGTAGGGACCCGGTGTGGCCGACACGTAGATGCTACGCGGCGAACGTGCCTCCCATTCCTCGAAACGCAATGGCCGGTTGTCCAGTGCCGATGGCAGCCGAAAACCGAACTCCACCAGCGTTTCCTTACGCGAGCGGTCGCCCTTGTACATCGCGCCGATCTGCGGAATGGTCACATGCGACTCGTCGATGACCAGCAGCGCGTCCGGTGGCAAGTAGTCGAACAGCGTCGGCGGCGGCTCGCCGGGCGCCTTGCCGGTGAGATGCCGCGAGTAGTTTTCGATGCCGTTGCAGAAGCCGACCTCGGCCATCATTTCCAGATCGAACTGGGTGCGTTGCGCCAGGCGCTGCGCTTCGACCAGCTTATTCTGCGAATACAGTTGCTCCAACCTTTCCTTCAATTCGTCCTTGATCGTGTCCACCGCGCTCAACGTGCGCTCGCGCGTGGTCGCGTAATGCGTCTTGGGGTACACGGTGTAGCGCTGCAGCTTGCGCAGCGTTTCACCGGTCAACGGATCGAACAGCGTCAGCCGCTCGATGTCGCCATCGAACAACTCGATCCGCAACGCCTCGGTGTCGGATTCGGCCGGGAACACGTCCAGCACTTCGCCGCGCACGCGGAACGCGCCGCGGGTCAGCTCGAATTCGTTGCGGGTGTACTGCAGATCGGTGAGATGGCGGATCAACTGACGTTGATCGATGTGCTCGCCCACCGACAGGATCAAGCGCAGCGACAGATAGTCTTCCGGCGCGCCCAGGCCGTAGATCGCCGACACTGTGGCCACCACCAGCGAATCACGACGCGATAGCAGGGTCTTGGTCGCCGACAGACGCATCTGCTCGATGTGCTCGTTGATCGAACTGTCCTTCTCGATGAAGGTGTCCGACGAGGGCACGTAGGCCTCGGGCTGGTAGTAGTCGTAGTAGCTGACGAAGTACTCAACCGCGTTGTGCGGAAAGAACGACTTGAACTCACCGTACAGCTGCGCCGCCAGCGTCTTGTTCGGCGCCATCACCAGGGTCGGCTTCTGCACCTGCTGGATCACGTTGGCAATGGTGTAGGTCTTGCCGGAGCCGGTCACGCCCAGCAAGGTCTGCTTGGCCAGACCGGCCTCGAAGCTGGCCACCAGCTTCTCGATGGCAGCAGGCTGATCGCCGGCTGGGGAGTACGGGGATACGAGCTGGAAACGGTCGGTCATGAAGCGGCACCCTCAATCGACCGCTAAGTATACCGACGGCAGATGATGGCCATGTTTGTTGTTTCCCTACTCTAATTTCAGCCTTGACCTGATCGTCAGGCCAAGGCTCATTCCCGAAGCTTGAGCTCCTCAGCGGAGGGCTCCACGATGGATAAGATCCGACGCCAGGCAGGATTCAACCTGATGGAAGCAATGATTGCAGTAGCGGTCCTTGCAATCGCCGTCTCGATCGCGCTGCCATCCCTCAGCAGACTCCACCGGTCACACCAAGTCACTGCCACCGTGCTCGAACTCGTCGCACACCTGACCTTAGCAAGGTCAACGTCCATTGCGCGGGGAAGTGCCGTTGCGATATGTCCGAGGAACTCGTTAAGCGAATGCATGACTGGCCATGACTGGACCAGCGGTTGGCTTATATACGCGGATCCCGACGGCAATCGCAGGCCGGACGATGCCAGCGACATCATCGCGTCGGCAAAACCGACGCACAGCTCAAAGCTCAGCATCCTTACCACCACGGGCCGCACGCAGGTGCGGTACGGCTCATTGGGAACCACCCTAGGGAGCAATGTGACCTTCCACATCTGCCAGGGTGGGAGCCTTGAGGCCCAAGTAATCGTCAGCATTGCCGGGCGGACCCGCTCTGTACGGCCGCAGCCACAACCATGCCCCTCATGAGAACCTGACGCGCGGACGTAACTGGGGGCTTGCACAGCCGGCCGGCCATCCCTATAATTTGCCTCCCCGCCCGAATAGCTCAGCCGGTTAGAGCACTTGACTGTTAATCAGGGGGTCGTTGGTTCGAGTCCAACTTCGGGCGCCAAATTAAAAACCCACGCTACGGCGTGGGTTTTTTTGTTTCTGAGCTGCATCCAAACGTTCTACCAGACGCAACTGCGCAGCAACGCAACTCACGCTCAGAACCAAAGGCTGCTGTCTGCGAAGGCACACTCTGAAAATGACAACAGCAGGCGGTGCAGTAATGCACCGCCTGCTGCTTGATCCACAAGCGGCTCGGTCAGCCGAAAGACAGGCCAGCTCAGTGATTACGCACCCTTCACGCCCGGCATTGATGATGCGACGAAGATGCGTAAAAAATCACCAACAATCGCTGACAGACGTTGCCGTACCACTCTCCCGGCGCTCACCTGATTGCAGAATCGACAGAGTGGCGCATTTCGTATCTGCTCTAGCTTGTTGGTTGATCGGCGTTGCTGTGATCGTGTAGGTCCTTCCATCTGCTGAAGGTGCAAGCGCTAACGTATAGCTAGTGGCAACACCGGAATCGCACTGAGGAAGTGCTGGTGGGGCACTGGTGTTGTTGTAGGACATATACGTCGTGTAGTAACGCTCCATGTACTGCGCACCACTCTGCAGGCAGCTCGTTGCAGCTGAACGCTTCGCGCGCACTACCGCCGCTTGGTAGTTATACATCGCAATGCCTGCCAGGACCGCAATCACAGCAACCACGATCATCAGCTCGATCAGTGTAAAGCCCGCAGCAGCATGCTTTTTGCCAACGGCTTTCATGCTCACATCTCCTTCAACAGTTCGCGCCAAGAGACACGAGAAGTCCGGCGCGCCTCACGGATACGCTGACACTCCACGGTTGCATTGGAAAGGTTCGTACAGATAAGTCCCGGACCGCCACCGCCACCGCCACCGCCACCGCCACCGCCAGTCAGGATATTGCCTGTCGTGCCCATTCCTCCAAGCCCAACAGATCCAGTTGCCGCCGGTGTTCCTGGCGACCCCGTGCTACCGCCTACCGACACCGTCTCGTCTGCGAATGAACCGTTACCATTTAGGTCGAAGAACGACTCGGATAAGCTCGCTCCGGTGAAAGCGTTCAACGCGTTCTGAAAGCCGGTGCCTCCTGGCAGACACGGATCGCTACTGGGAATGATGCTTGAAAAGTTCAATACATCATTGACCACCTGAGGGTCGCTGACGACACGTTCGCCAACCGGTGTGCCGGGAGGTGTTGGCGGACTAACTAAATCGATGTACCAGCCGCTACGCCCCGAGGGGAGAACGGAGGGCACTTCAAAGGCACGTACGGTACGTCCCGTATCTTCATCTGTCGCAACTGCGGCGATCGTGCGCTGTTGCAACGCACTTTTTGCGACCGCAGCAGTCGCGTCTTTTAATCCATAGAAAGTCTGAACACTTCGATCCACTACATCGCCGGTTTCCATAAATCGACCAGTACCGAAGAAGACCCACAATTGGAACGTCGCCGGATCACGGGCAACCACCGGTGACGAGGTAATTGGTTGAGCTTGGCCGGCCGGATTGGTGGCAGTGAACATCCTGACCCGGCTGCTGGCGTTACTCCATGCCGAGCGGGCTGCCGAACTGATGTCAAACTTCCACATATTCCCTAGCATGTCGCCGGCGTAAACGAAGTCGGCTGTGCCATTCCCGTCCACGTCCCGGATCGTGGGAGCCGACATCCCATTGGGAGCAGCGGCCGAGCCTACCCCTGTGTCCATCTCGGCCAAGAGAGTGCCATCACTGAGTCGATAGATCAGCAAGGCTGCGCGATTATTGGTGCTGTTAACACCATTCGGAACGATCAGTCCCATGTCGCCATTATTGAGCTTAGCAATAATTGGCTGACCAAGAATCAACCCCATGTTATTAAGCGGTGTCTCAGTCCGCTCCCACTTAACACGGGCGGCGGCGAAGGTTGAGGGATTGGTGACATCGAGCGAGTACAGCCCTTTACCCCCGCGCCCAAGCGTACCCACAAGAATGCTCGTATCGGGGGTCTGATCGCGGCGCGACAAAATAACCGGGCCATCTACGAAATAGCGATGCTCATAATCAGGCTGACTCAGCGTACTCAGATCGGAAAAATCAAGTGCTGCGGGAACGTAAGCAAACTCCTCGGTACCGTCACCCGCGTCAAAAGCATGCAGCATGCCGTCGTTGGCCCCCACATAGACGGTATTTGTTTGAGCATCGTAGACAGGCGAAGAGCCGACAATATCACCCAGCACCGTTGTGCGATTACGCAGCTCTCCCCCATTCGCAAGCTCCTGATCTCGAGCACCTGCAATGTAGGCAGCATTACTCGCGCCGCTTACTGCCGGCTCAGCACTACGTGCCAAAGGCACCAATTGGGCAGCAGTTGGAAAGGCAGCACCTGTTGATCCGTTGAAAGTGAAAATCTTGCGTCCAGATGTTGGAATACCAGCCGATGCATTCCACGTCGCCGTAGCCGACGTTCCACTGACAGTCACCGGAAAGGCGCGCAACTGACCGGACCACAAGCCGGAAATAAAACTTGCCTGAAACGATAACGTAGATGTCTCTAACCGCGTGGAATTTGCTGTCAAATTAGAGAAAGCGCCCGCTCGTTCAATAATTGAGGCAAGAGCCGATTTCAACCCTTTGGTGAATTCATCCGGATCGCTTGCAACAATAAAATCACCCCTGCCATTGATCGAGGCATGCCACAAATCGTCTACATTTTGTATACGATTACTGGCGGGAGTGGGCCAATTGATTGCCCCGCTGGTCAACCTAGGAAGATCCGTAGCAGGATTAAGCGTTCCAGCAGCACCAATAGAGATGGAATAAGTCGCCATGTGCTGCCAAAACGCGGGATCCTTAGATGACGTAGGAACGACGTTATCGAGATCTCCTCGCAGATCATTTTTCCAATAACGCATCGCTACATCTGCAAGCGTGTCGGAGGCGGTCCCACGATATGGATTTACAGGCTCGTATCTGTACGAGTCGCCTCTGGGGTTAGGAATCACCTGCCCGGAAACATTGTCTTGCTCATTAGCAACGTCGGTATAATTTGCCTTTCCGTTCCAATATCCATCCGTGGTGAGAATCGTAAAATTCTGCCGACATGCAAACTGCGCATCGCCAACCTGAGGTCCATAAGGGCCGGAAGATGAGGCGCTACTGAAATACTGACCTGCATCGGTTAAAGCGCTATGGAGAGGAGTGGCATCCGAGCCCTCCGCACCATAGAGTCGGTCGTACCAGAGCGCTCTATTGTTGTTTGCACCAGTTAACCCATTAGGATTGTCAAACAACCCCTCATTTCGCGAGACCGGTATTGGGTTTGCATGTGTAATAGGATTACCATTTTTTTCACGCCGCCAAATGGTACGAAACCCCACCCGTACAGAAGTATTCAGCTCACTGAAAGCCTGACCCGCACTGGCCTTAGCAACCTTCATTCGGGTTCTATGGTAGGAGTACCAAGTCGCAAAGTTAAGCCGCTCGGCTGCATCAGTGCGGCCAGTAGGAGTAATATTCTGACAATTCTTCCACTGCCGCCCATCCCTGCTTGAGCTGCAACCACGCCCGGAGAGCCCTTCGCGACCGTTCGTATTATTCATCAATTCACTACGGATCACCACACCATCTCGGTGAATTTGATAACGCCAGTAATTCAGACCATTTGACAGCTGAGCTTCCGTTGTGAGATCGCTTTTTGGAACGTAGAACGTCTGGGTGCTACTAGACAGATTTATCGGATTGGTGAGGAAGGAAGCATTACCATAAACCGAGTTATAATTCGTACCACCAACCATCAAAGTCCCATCCGGATTTGTCCACGGAAAATAAGAGACTGAAGGATTGTAATAAATACTGTTCCGGGTGTACGCCTTCAAATTTGCAAAATCATTTGCATCATCCGGATTTACAATGTCTAGCGGAGGCACATCATCCGGCATATATGAGTAGCTCATCGAACCCGAATCATCCAGGATGAATAGGATATTGGGAGGCACTCTTCCGCTGGACTGCAAGGGCTCTACGGGCAAGTTAACAGCGGCAACTGGGGCGGCGAGCAAAGTTGCGGCCAGCGCCATGAAAGCGCAACGCACCTGCCCTGCTGTACGGGACAGCCGATGCGAAGATGGACTGGAAGGAGTCATGGCGACGTTCCCCTACGGAACAATGAAATTGGATTGGACAATAACGCTGGCACGGCCTGCCGCCTCACTTCGCGCCGTCACGCGATACACCGGGCGTAAGCAAATATCGCTGCCTGTATAGCGAGGGTCGAGATTACATTCCAGCCACGTCTCCGACGTACCCATGTATTCGATAAAGAACTGCGGAGCCGAGGCGATCGCGCCGACACTAGTAGTTGCTGCACGCCAACCGCCGAAGCTCGCGTTTTTCCAGCGCTCCACTGCTGTCGCATCCGGCCTAGGGCAGATGCCATTGACGCAGGCGCCCCCCGCTGCAGCCGCCGCGATCGCAGCGTGCTCAGCGTTAGTGCGACTGGCGGCAAGTGCTTCGCCTTCACGCAAGGCCGCTTCAGCTGCCTGAAAACTGAGATTGCGATCCACCAGATTCGCACTCATGCGCTCTTCGAGAACCGTGCTTCGCAAGACAGCCAGTCCGAGCAACGTCATGATGAGCAGCAGGATGAGCACCACAACCAGCGAAACGCCTTGCTGACGCAATGGATAGGAGACTGACCAAGATCCGCTCATGGGGCTCTATTCCGAAGAGCGATGACCTGACTCACAGTGCGTGCTAACGCCGCATTGTCCACGCCGTCACGATCAGTTCCCGCCAACGTCAAGGTGATCCTGATTGCAGTCACCTGGCTCCAACGACCGGCAACACTCGCTGCATTGCCATAACTTGTGGTTCCGTCAACCAAATAAGTCAATGCCATGTTTTGCACCCCTTCTGCAACCTCTTGCGCTTGAACACTGGCAACCCCTCCGGTATTGATCAGGGTGGATTGATAAAGCCCCCTAGTACGCCCGTTGGTGCCGATATACCAAGCTGACGCATTCAGACGGGTAATCGTGGCATTGGGACCGAAGGTGAACAGAGAGCCGCCCAATCCCAGGCGATTGGTTGCATTTCCAGGCGAACCACCCGTGCCATGTGCAATGGAAACAGTACCTGCCGCACCTGTCATCTGAAAGATGGCTCCCAAGCGCATCACACCGCCCGTTTCGGCATTGGGGCCACATACCATCAACAAGTCGCCGGGTATCAAGCCGTGTGATGCAGTGTTGACGGTAAACGTCGCAGCAGCCGGAGCATGCGCCGTCACTACCGCTGTTGCATCCCCGGACGACAGCAGCGACAACGCGTCTGTGCCAGCAATCCGTTGACCGGCGGTTGTTGTGCCAAAACCGATCCCCGGAATCGCCGTTGACCCGTCATAGCCTTGCAGAGTTCCATTCGCAGTACCGACATTCCAGTTGGTCCACCAGCGCGTTGCCGGAGCGCTTAGCACGTTCACCATCGCCATGTTGTTGCTGCTGTTGCACGGATTTCCGCCAGCTTCTCTGATATCCCGCGCCATCAACTCGAAAGCAACACGCGCGTTCTCCTGGACACGACTTAGGCTATCGGTAGCAGCCGCAGTTCGACGGCTGGTCAGGAACAGACCGATCGCACCCAGTGTCACCAGCAATCCCAGCACCAGTGAAATCAATAGTTCAATCAGTGTGAAACCAAACACCGACTTGCGCGGAGGAAATATCGTGCTCATAACCGGGTGACCACGCTGAATTCGCGCTGCGCTGAATTATCGCTGGAACCCATCGCAGTCGCACGACTGTCGTCCCAGCGCACTGAGACAGTGCAACGCACGCCATTTGCCTCGCACTGGATGGAACCACAAGCGGTCGATCCCATACTGGACTTCAGGGCAGTGATCCAATCCCGTCGATCATTGGCCGCAAGGTTGCCACCGGCGGGAACGTTACATGTCATCGCAGCGTTGTAGGCCCCCGCACGCGCCGCAGTCAGATTGGCTCGCATCGCGTCCAGAATCGCATACGACTGAACCACCATCTGGCTACGCTCAAGGGAACTGCTGTTGTTCTGTAGCGCACGTGCCTGCATTGCAGCAATGCCCAGCATGCCGATGCCCAGGATCACAACGGAAATTAAAACCTCGATCAGGCTGACACCGACCTGACTTCGACGACTGCCTGCCGCTGACGTTCTCATCTGTCTTTTCCTCAGATCAAGGCTGGTGCATCGGACGGCGCCTGACACTGCGGGTCAGTTCCGCGGGTGATTGCTACCCGACTCCCTCCCGCAATTGCCACGATGCGTTGATTTTCCGGCGGCTGGGTAGTCGTCATGCAGATTGACACGGCTCCTGCCAACAACCTCGCACCAGTGGAATCACGCGCGAGTCCATCGGGTCGGAAAACAATCCGCGCGCTGGAGGAAGAAATCGCCGGGCTTACGCTTACCTGTAGCTGCGACCTGACTTCACTCACACGCAGGACTTCGGCACCACGCAATACGATCCAGCGCGCCCAGGTGCCGCCATTGGCGCATGTTGCGCCGTCATTGGATCTACACAAGGTCACACTGGCGTTGCTGCGCACCGCTTCAGAACGGGCGAGCTGGAGCGATGCCGATAACTCGTTTGCCGCAGCCGACAGCCGATTACTATTGATGAGCGCTGTGAAACTTGGGAAAGCGATGGCCATGACGATTGCCAAGACGATGACCGTCACCATCATTTCAATCAGCGAAAAACCTTGCTGTGCCCGGGGTGCCAGGCGCCGGATATAGGACATAGGGCAGCCTCCCCAGGCAACCAGATACATGAGCGTACAATACCCAAGCATTCACCCGGCTGCGAAAGGTGGGCGACGAACGGGCTCTGCGGGCGCACGAAAGGCGCCCCACCTATCAGATCGCGACAAGGGCATGATGTACAGCAGTTTTTCGGGGTACGCATCCTAATGACAACCGCAATCGGCGAATCCTTCCTGCAAACCCTGTGGGACTCTCGTACCCTGGCGTGCGTTTTGCTCGTGGCAGAAGCGATCGCCGTGCTTTTGAGCCTGGCACCCGGCCTGCAGACCGGCTGGATCGGTTTTGGAATCACATCATTTGCAATGCAGTGGACGGCCTTGCTGACCCTGGCGGGCCTTTACCTACTTCGCCGCCGACTTAAGCGTGCCCGTCCGATCACAGTCGCCAATGTCACCCTTGCACTCCTTCTCCTAGCAGCAGCACTAGTGCTGTTTATCGCAATGGGCGTAGTTGGAAATGCATGGTCGATGGGCACACGCCAATGGTTGAAGCTGTTGTTGCAAACCGAAGGCATCGCACTAACGGTTGGCTTGCTGGGAATATGGGCCTTCCACACTCATTGGCGCGCCAGACAGTATGCAATTCGCGCGAAACAATTCGAACTCGAAGCGCTCAAGGCGAGAATTCAACCGCACTTCCTGTTCAACACGCTCAATACAGCAACAGCACTTGTGCGCCTCAATCCTGCCAATGCCGAGCGCTTACTGATGGATCTGGCAGAACTGTTTCGAGCGACTCTGACAGGGCCGGAACTTGTGACCCTATCCAAGGAGCTCGATATCGCAAAGCACTATCTAGATATCGAGCAACTCCGCTTCGGAAAGCGTTTGAGCATCGTCTGGAAGATTCCCGATGCCATTCCCCATCTCATGGTTCCGTCTCTCTCCATCCAGCCCTTGGTTGAGAATGCAATTCGTCATGGCGTGGAACTTCGTTCCGAGGCATCTCATATAATTGTGGAACTCCGCCAAACATCGGACGCGATTGTGATCGAAATCAGCAATCCCCTCCCGCCCGATGGCAAAATAGTCCATACAGGATATCAAGTGGGACTGGCCGCCGTCCGCGCCCGCTTGCACGATCTCGACAGCAGAATTGAACTACACACCACAAAGGAGGGCAGCCATTTCCTGGCTGCCCTTCATGCCCCGCTTACAGCGATCCCCACTCGCTAAATCAAGTCACCACCCGATAACAAGGCCGGTAGTCTCCCGAAATCTTCATCCGGCGCTGCTCGACGAAGCCGCGCAGCAGTTCGTCCAGGGCCTGCATGATGTCCGGGTCGCCGTGGATTTCGAAGGGGCCGAATTCCTCGATGCGGCGCATGCCGTCTTCCTTGACGTTGCCGGCGACGATGCCGGAGAAGGCACGCCGCAGGTCGGCGGCCAGGGCAGGCGCTGGGCGGCCGTGGTGCAGGTCGAGGGCGGCCATGGCCTCGTGGCTGGGTTCGAACGGCTGCTGGTACTCGAGCGGGATGTGTACCGACCAGTTGAAGTAGTACGAATCCTTCTGTTCCTTGCGGTGCGCGCGCACCTCGTGGATGCCTTCGGCCATGCGACGCGCCACGGCAACTGGGTCGCCAACGATGATCTCGTAGCGGGAAGCGACAGCTTCGCCCAGGGTGAGCCGGATGAAGCGGTCGATCTGTTCAAAGTACGGCGCGGCAATGGTCGGGCCAGTCAGGATCAGCGGGAACGGCAGGTCGGCGTTCTCTTCGCGCAGCAGGATGCCGAGCAGGTAGAGGATTTCCTCTGCCGTGCCGACGCCGCCCGGAAACACCAGGATACCGTGGCCGATGCGGACGAAGGCTTCCAGGCGCTTCTCGATGTCCGGCATGATCACCAGGTGGTTGACGATCGGATTCGGCGACTCGGCGGCGATGATGCCCGGCTCGGTCACACCGATGTAGCGCGTGTGATGCTTGCGCTGCTTGGCGTGCGCGATGGTGGCGCCCTTCATCGGGCCCTTCATGGCGCCCGGTCCGCAGCCGGTGCAGATGTCCAGACCACGCAGGCCCAGCTCGTAGCCCACCTGTTTGGTGTAGAGGTATTCGTCGCGCGAGATGGAATGCCCACCCCAGCACACGACTAGGTTCGGGTCCGACGGCTGCAGGATGCGCGCATTGCGCAGCTGCCCGAACACCGCGTTGGTGATGCCTTCGCTGGTATCCAGATCCCCGCGCTGGGCTTCCAGCTCGATCGCCATGTAGGCCAGGTCGCGCACCACGGCGAACAGCAGTTCGGCCACACCCCGGATGATCTCGCCATCCACAAAGGCCATCGCCGGTGCGTTGCTTAGATCGATGCGGATGCCGCGATCCTGCTGATTCACCTGGATATCGAAATCCGGATATAGGTCACGCGCGGCGCGCGGGTCGTCCGACGCGCTGCCGCTGGTCAGCACGGCCAGCGCGCAGCGGCGCAACAACTCATGCATGCCACCGCTGGAGGCATCGCGCAGACGCGCAACTTCCGCCTTGGACAACACGTCCAGGCCACCGCGCGGGTAGATCCGCGCATCCACCACCGGCAGCGCCCGTGCTGCCGTACTGCTGAGTTCCATAGCTTGCTCCTGTCGTATCTCAGAACTTTAGCGTACTCACCCGCACAAAAGAAAACGGCCGGGAGAACCCGGCCGTTTCTGCAAGCTTCGAGCCACTAGCCAACTTTAGAACTGGTAGCGGAAGCCCAGCTGCAGTGCCCAGCGGGAGATGCCCTTGTCGTCGTAGATGGTTGACGGATCAGGCGTATTGAAGCGGTAAACGTATTTACCGGTAGCCGCATC
Source organism: Xanthomonas sp. F14 (assembly GCF_014199865.1). Classification (NCBI taxonomy): domain Bacteria; kingdom Pseudomonadati; phylum Pseudomonadota; class Gammaproteobacteria; order Lysobacterales; family Lysobacteraceae; genus Xanthomonas; species Xanthomonas sp. F14. Next base: position 1,786,037 of record NZ_JACHOM010000001.1, read on the forward strand.
GATACCGCCGTACTCAACCACGCCGCGCATACCCGGGAACGCGTACTCGTCCACACGGCCCCACTTCTTATTGAGCAGGTTTCCGACGTTCATCACGTCAAGCCAGATCTGCGCCTTGTTGCCTTCCAAGAAGCCAGGCAGCTCCTGCTCGATGTGCAGGTCGAACTGGTTTACCCACGAGTTGCGCACTGCATTGCGCTGCGCAACCTGTCCCTTATGGGACGACAAATATTCATCATTGTTGACGAAGTTCCAAAACGCAGCTTCTTCCGCTGCCGAGCCAAAGCGAACATCACCCGGACCTGCGGGGATGTACAGCAGGTCGTTCAAGCGGCTGTCGCCATTTGCATCGTTGTCAAAGGTATAGCTGTAGGGACGGCCACTACGGCCCTGGTAGATCAGGCCGACCTTGGTGGCAAAGTCGCCGAAGAAGTTGTGCTTCCACTGCAACGTTCCGAGGAAGCTATTGCGGATCTCATAAGCAGACGTCGCATTGACCTCTTCGTTGGCCTGGAACACCGCCGTATTGCCCAGCTGCGAACCGGAGGTGGAGCTTGTCAGGCCACTCACTTCGTCGGCATTGGCGAAGGTATAAGCCAGGCTCCAGGACCAATCGCTATCGTTGAACGGCTTATTCAATCCAACGGTCAGGCTCTGGCTGCCACCCTTGCTGGTAGAGCGCGCAATGATCGCATCGTTGTAGCTGCGATAACGATTGCCACGCGGGTCGACCGAAATGCCAGTCGGCTGAGTTCCGTTGACATTCCAGTTGGCGGGATTTAAGCCCGCCTGATTCCAATAGATCTGACGGCCATCCTGACCGACCGCAGTCGGTCCGGTCTGGCTGAGATTCAGCTGTTGGTAGTAAATAGCTTCTTTGACCTTCGTAACGACGCCCTCGACCGACGCCACTACACCGTACCAAGGCAACTCGGTATCGAACGCCAAGTTCGCCTTCCACACAGCAGGTTGACCCAGATCCTTGTCAACGAAGTCGACAGACTGAGTGGCGCCGTTCAACGTCCCGTTACCACGCGGCTGGTTGTTGATGTCCGGCGTAAACGCGATGCCGTTGCTATTGACCAGATTTACGCTTGAGAAGTTGTAATCGGTGTAAGCCAGACCGGTATTCGAGTAAGGATTGGACAGCCATACCGACGCCGCTGCGCCTTGGAACAGGCCAACACCGCCACGCAACTGCGTGGGACGGTCTGCATCGAAGGTGTAATTGAACCCAAAGCGCGGCTGCAGCAGCCCGTTGCCATCTATGGTTTCGTCGTTACGCACACCAAACGTGGTCGAGGCAGCTGCATTATATTGCGGCTTGTTCTTCACCATCGGCTCGTCGTAACGGACACCGAAGGTCAAGGTCAGGTTGCTGTTGACAGCCCATGTGTCCTGCAAGAATAGGCCGACATTCTTCATGCCCCACTGCGCTGCAATATCGTCGATATTTCCGCTGGTGGACTGAGAGTAACGGTAGCTAGCCGGACGATTGTTGCGATAGTCGGCAATCGAGTTGAAGTTGTACGAACCAAAGACACGCTGAGCAAACAGGTTGAAGATGTCGTTGTCTTCGTAGTCGCCACCAAACTTCAGGGTGTGATCATCCAGATACAGATTGGCAGCAAAGAACGCATTCCACGTTTCAGTACGCAGTGCATTGGCCTGTGTACTCTGCTCGGTACCGAAGTTGACGAAGTTGTTGCCGATCCGGACACCGACAGCCGGCAATTGCGAGGCAGCGTCACGCACTGCAGAATAATCGCGGTAGGAAACCTTGGCTTCGGTAGAGAATTTCTCGGTCCAGTCACTGAACAATTGAGCGGTGTAGGTTTCAAGCTCGAAATTGCGGGTGTAATGGTACGAGTTCAATGACAAGGCGGTAGCGCTGAAGCCATTGAGGTTAGCGGTCTCCTGTTCGGACTTGCCGTAACGAAACGAGGCGCGGTGCTTGTCGCTGATGTTCCAGTCGATCTTAATGCCCTTCTCTTCCGACTCAGAATCAAGTGCTGGCAGAGCCAGTGTTCCCGGGTCGAAGCCATAGACATTGCGCGAAATGTCGACGATCTCGTCAACCTGTGCCTGGCTCACGCCAACGATATTGCTGGCGCCCGAGCCGGTCGGACCGTAGCCGGATGCTCCGGTGAATACGCCTTTGCCCTTGTACTTTTCGTAGTTAGCGAAGAAAAACAGCTTGTCCTTGACAACCGGCCCCCCCAGGGTCAGGCCATAAGTGGCTTCATTGTCGAACAGCTGCGGGCGGATACCGTTTTGGTTTTTTCCGGACCAGTCGTTCTCACGATAGGTTCCATAAACTGAACCGTGAAATTCGTTGGTACCAGACTTGGTCACGGCATTAATGACGCCGCCGGTGCCACCGGTGATGGCCACATCGTAATTGGCCACGTCCACCGAGATTTCGTCGATGACGTCCATCGAGAACGGCTGGCGCGGAGTCGGCAGGCTGTTGGATTCCAGTCCGAAAGCATCGTTGGTGCTGATGCCGTCGACGCGAATCGCGTTGTAGCGCGGGTTCTGGCCGGCGATGGAGATTTCGTTGCGCGCCTTGTCGGTCTGCGCGACGCGCGGATCCAGACGCACGTAGTCCTGCAGGTTGCGGTTGATCGACGGCAGCGACTCGATTTCTTCGCGGGTCACGTTGGTGCCGGTGCCCATCTTGTTGGCGCTAAAGATCGCTGAGCCGTAGTTGCCTGCGATCGCCTGCACGGTACCGAGCGTGGCCAGATCGCCGCCCAGGGCTGCATCAACCTGATTGACCTTATCCAGGTTCAAGTACACGCCTTCACGCGTGGTGTTGCCCGCACCGGAAGCGGTAATGGTGATCGTGTACGGCCCACCCACACGCAGGCCGCGCGCGTTGTAGCGTCCGCTGGCATCGGTGGTGGCGCGGCTGACCGTGCCCGATTCGACGTGGGTGATCGTCACTTCGGCATTCGGCACCGGTTGACCGGCGCTGCTGGTCACCAGGCCAGCGACGCCGGCAGAGGTGCTCTGGGCGAACACGGGGGCGGCGGCGAGTGCGGCAACAAGGCCAAGCGTCAGCTTGGACATGCGGAGACAGCGGGGGTGGGTCATTTCGGTAGCCTCGATACAGGTTGGGCAGTGACAAAAAGGCGCAGTCAGCCCAACCGTTCCCGGGGGTGGGCTGCCGATGATCTGGGGTCCCTTGCCGCGCGGCTGGTTGCTGCCGCAACGGTTAACAACAGATTAACACGCTAAGGCCTGATTGTGACGGCGGCGTGACAAAGTTCGCGCGGTGCAACACGAACTTCGCATGTGAAGGCCTAAACGCCAGCTTGCGCAAAGTCGCGCGGCATTTGCGACTGGCGTCGCGCTATCGAGCTGGCCTGTCGCAAACCGGCAACGTTTGGCCTGAAAACGCAGCGCTGGCTATCGGCAGCCATCCCGCGCTGTGGTCGCCAGACACCGCCAGCCGCTCATGCCACGGGTCGGCGACGCGGCTTCAAAGCCCGCCAGGCATCCAACAAGCCGTCCCCATGCCACGCACCCTGCCCGCCCATCGCCAACTCGACTCAGATCGACACCGGCAGCTTGAAATAAGTGCCAAGGCCGTCCAGAAACATCTGCACCGAAATGGCCACCAGCAACATCCCCATCAGGCGCTCGATCGCGGTCAGTGCGCGATGACCGAGCAGTTTGTACAACAGCGGGGCCGAGGCCAGGATGGTGGAAGCACCGATCCAGGCGATCATCAGCGCCAGGCTCCAATCCCATAACCGGGTGGGCTCATTGCTGCCCATCAGCATCACTGCGGCCATGCCGGACGGGCCGGCCACCAGCGGGATCGCCAGCGGCACGATGAAGGGCTCGCCGTCGGGGATCTCGCCCATCAGGCCTTCCGGGCGCGGGAAGATCATGCGGATGCCGATCAGGAACAGCACGATGCCGCCGGCGATCGCCACCGATTCCTGGCGCAGATGCATCAGCTCCAGCGCGTACTTGCCGCCCCACAGGAACGCCATCAGCACGAACAGGGCGATCAGCAACTCGCGCGCGAGCACGAAGCGCTGGCGCTTGGGCGGCAGCGGCTTGAGCACACTGAGAAACACCGGAATGTTGCCCAGCGGGTCGAGGATCAGAAACAGCAGCAGTGCCGCCGACAGAATGGTCATGCGGAAGGACTCCAGATCGCGCCGCGGTGCGCGCCACCGGCCGTTGACAACAAGGTAACGCAGGCGGCGGCATAGCGCGTGGGGTCCAGCGCTTCGCTGTCTTCCTGATGGGTGAAGGCGCGCGCGCGCAAGGCGGTGCGCATCGGGCCGGGCTGCAATCCGCTGATGCGGACCGGGCCGGCGACGGTTTCGTGATGCAGGCTGGCGAGCAGGCCACGCTGTGCATGCTGGGCAGCGCCATAGGCACCCCAGTACGCCTGGCCAACACGTGCCGGGTCATCGACGACGAAGACCACCGCCGCATCGCCTTGCTGCCGCAACAGCGGCAGGCAGGCCTGGGTCAACCAGGCGCGCGCGGTGAGGTTGATATGGAGGTTGCGTGCGAAGTCGGCAGGCGCCGCGAGTTCGGCCGGGGTCAAGCCGGCGAAATCGGCGGCGCAGTGCAGCAGGCCGTGCAGGCCACCGAGCTCGGACTGCAGCCGCTGCGCGAGCGTGGCGTAGTCGTCCGGCGTGGCGCCGGCCAGATCCAGCGGATACAGCAACGGCTCCGGACCCCGCGTGGCGACCGCGTCGTAGAGGCGCTCCAGCGGGCGCAGCTTGCGGCCGAGCAACACCACGGTCGCACCGGCGGATGCGCACGCCTGCGCCGCCGCGCTCCCCAGCCCGCCGGCTGCACCGGTGATCAGCACCACGCGGCCGGCAAGTGCCGCCGCGTCGGGCCGGGCCTGCGCCAGACTCACGGCTGGTAGGCCTCGCTGACGATGCGCTTGAGCTCGCCGGCTTCGAACAGTTCCAGCGTGATGTCGCAACCGCCGATCAGCTCGCCGTGGATGAACAGCTGCGGGAAGGTCGGCCAGTTGGAATAGCGCGGCAGATTGGCGCGCACTTCGGGCTCTTCCAGCACATTGACCGTGCGCAACTGATCGGCGCCGGCAGCCACCAGGGCCTGCACGGCGCGGCTGGAAAAACCGCACATCGGAAATTGCGGGGTGCCTTTCATGAACAGCACGATCGGGTGTTGTTCGACTTCGGCCTGGATCCGTTCCATCACCGGCATTGGACTCTCCTGACTGGGAGCGGCAGGCCCGACCGCCGGGTCGGATAGACTTCCGCAAAGGCGCGCATTGTAAGCCTTCAGCGCGACCTGTCGCCGCACTCCCTTCGCTGCCCTTGCCATCATGCCGATCGAACACCTTGCACTGCCCTACTCCCGCGTCGCCCTGGAGCCGCATCTGTCTGCCGCCACATTGGAGGCGCACCACGGCGTCTGTCACCGCAGCGAGGTCGATCGGCTCAATGCGCGCATCGAAGGCAGCGAGTTCGCCGAGCTGACGCTGGAAGACATCATCGCGCAGGCGCAGGGCACGCTATTCCATCTGGCTGCGCAGGTGTGGAACCACAATTTCTATTGGCAGTGCCTGCGCCCGCGCGGCGGCGGTGAGCCGCTGGGCCGGCTGGCCGACCGCATCGCCAAATCGTTCGGCGACTTCGTGCATTTCAAGCAGGAATTCAACCGCGTCGCCCTGGGCAGCTTCGGCTCGGGCTGGGTGTGGCTGGTGCAGCGCCCGGATGGCGCACTGGCGATCGTCGCCACGCCGAATGCGTCCACGCCGCTCACCGGGCCGGACACCCCGCTGCTCACCTGCGACCTCTGGGAGCACGCCTATTACCTGGATTACCGGCAGGACCGCGCGCAGTACCTGGACGCGTTCTGGAAGCTGATCAACTGGGAGTTCGTGGCCAGCCGGTTGGGTTAGCCGCTTGCGCCGTTGCAACAGGTCAACGATCAGGTGACCTGTTGCAACAGCGTCCGGCGGCATCGCGCACTGCGTGCATCTTCGCCACGGACCTGCGCATCGGCGAGGCCAGCAGTGCCACCGATGGCTCTGCGAATCACCCTTCGCTCAAACGCGCGAGCACCGGTTCCACCTGCGCATCACGCTGCAGCGCGGCGCCTGCGTCGCTCAGGGCCTGAGCAAGCAGCTGCGGCGTCTCGGCGCGCAGTGTGGCATGGCCGACCTTGCGGCCCTCGCGCGATTGCTTGCCGTAGTCGTGCCAATGCCCACCGGGCACCGCCAAAAATGCAGTCGCGTCCGGCATCGCGCCCAGCCAGTTGAGCATGCAGGCATGCCCGCGCATCGCGGTGCTGCCGAGCGGCAGACCGAGCACGGCGCGCACATGATTTTCGAACTGTGAGGTCTCGGCACCCTCGATGGTCCAATGCCCGGAGTTGTGCACGCGCGGCGCCATCTCGTTGGCGAGCAACTGGCCATCGCGTACGAACAGTTCCAGCGCGAACACGCCGACGTAGTCCAGCCGCTCGGCGACCGCACGCGCATGCGTCTCTGCCGCAGCCTGCAAGCCGGCATCCACACGCGCCGGCGCAAGACTGGCCGAGAGCACGCCGTCCACATGCCAGTTCTCGGTCAGCGGCCAGGCGCGGAATTCGCCATCACGCCCACGCACTGCCACCACGCTGACCTCGCGCTCGAACGGCACGAAGGCCTCCACGATCAGCCCGACCTTCGCCGCCTGCGCGCCGAGCGCGTCCCACGCGGCATCGGCATCGGCCAGCGTCTTGATGCGGAACTGGCCCTTGCCGTCGTAGCCGAAGCGACGTGTCTTGAGCACGCACGGCGTGCCGACACGGGCCAATGCAGCGTCGAGCCCTGCACGGTCGTCGATGGCGGCGAACTCGGGCACCGGAATGCCGAGCTCGCGGAACAGGGTTTTTTCGCTGAGCCGGTCCTGCGCCACCGCCAACGCGGCAGCGCTGGGAAACACCGGCACCTGCGCAGCCAACTGCTGCGCGCCGGCGGCCGGCACGTTTTCGAAATCGAAGGTGATCACATCCACGTGCGCGGCGAATGCGGCAAGCGCGGCGGTGTCGTCGAAGGCGCCTGCCTGCAGCGGCGCCACCTGCCCTGCGCAGGCATCGGTGGCCGGGTCGAACACCGCAAACCGCAAGCCCAGCGGCGCGCCGGCCAACACCAGCATGCGGGCCAACTGGCCGCCACCCAGAATGCCGACCGTGGTCATTGGCGCGGGTCGTCGCTGGCCATGACATCGTCGGTCTGCCTGGCGCGGAACTGCGCCAGTGCCTGACCGATCTGCGCCTGCTCCGGCGCCAGCATCGCAGCGGCGAACAAGGCCGCATTGGCCGCGCCGGCATTGCCGATTGCAAACGTCGCCACCGGAATCCCGGCCGGCATCTGCACGATCGACAGCAACGAATCCATGCCGTTGAGCGCCTTGGACTGTACCGGCACACCGAGCACCGGCACCGCCGTCTTGGCCGCCAGCATGCCCGGCAGATGCGCCGCACCGCCGGCACCGGCAATGATCGCGCGCAGACCGCGTGCGCCAGCCTGCTCGGCATAGCTGAACAACACGTCCGGTGTGCGGTGCGCCGAGACCACCTTGACTTCGTAAGGCACGCCCAGCGCATCGAGCTTCTGAGCTGCGTGTTGCATGGTTTCCCAATCGGAACGGGAACCCATCACGATGCCGACCAGCGGCGCGGAGTGGTTGGAGGTCATGGCCCTGCCCTGCGGTAAAGACGTATTCTAGCCATCTTCCACGCAAGACAAGACTTCGATGGATCGCAAACTGCTCGACCTGCTGTGCTCGCCCGACACCCGCCAGCCGCTCTCGCTGCTCGACGGCAAGGGCCTGGAGGCACTCAACACCGCCATCGCCGGCGGAACCCTGCAGCGTGCCGACGGCACCGCGCAGACACAGCCACTGCGCGAGGCGCTGATCACGCGCGACCGCAAGCAGATCTTCCGCGTCGACGACGGCATTCCGGTGCTGCTGGCCGAAGAAGCCATCGGCACTGCACAGATCGCCGACTTCCCCGAAAAGTGAATCCTTCCGTTCGCACCACCGTGCCGGAGGCGCCACCGGCCGCGCTGGTGGAGGCCGATGTGGCGCGCGCGCTGGCCGAGGACATCGGCAGCGGCGATGTGACCGCGGCGCTGTTGCCCGATCAGCCAGACAGCGCATACCTGCTGTGCAAGCAGGACGCCGTGATCGCCGGGCGGCCGTGGTTCGACGCCACGCACCGCGCGCTCGATCCGCAGGTGCGGATCGACTGGCAGGTGCACGAAGGCCAGCACGTCGCCGCCGGCACGGTGCTGGCGCTGCTGCATGGACGCAGCCGCAGCCTGGTCAGCGCCGAGCGCACCTCGCTCAATTTCATGCAGACGCTGTCGGCCACCGCGACCGCCACCGCTGCATACGTGGCCGCCGTGGCCGGCACCGGCACGCGCATCCTGGACACGCGCAAGACGCTGCCGGGCCTGCGCGTCGCGCAGAAATACGCGGTGCGCTGCGGCGGTGGCGACAACCACCGCATCGGCCTGTTCGACACGGTGATGCTCAAGGAAAACCATATTCGCGCCGCCGGCTCGCTGAGCGCCGCCGTGCATGCCGCACGTGCGCAGCAACCGCAGTTGCCGCTGGTGGTGGAGGTGGAAACGCTGGAGCAGCTGCACGAGGCCTTGCAGGTCGGTTGCACGCGCATCCTGATCGACGATTTCGACCCGGTGATGCGTCGCGACGCGGTGCGCATCGTTGCCGCCCTGCCGCGCGAACGACGCATTCCGCTGGAAGTCTCCGGCAGCGTGGATCTGGCCGGCATTGCCGCCATTGCAGCCGATGGCGTGGATTGCATCTCCATCGGCGGGCTCACCAAGCACGTGCAGGCGGTCGATCTGTCGCTCAAACTCGGCCCGCCGCCGCGCTGATTTCACGCGTGCCCGCAGCCGGCTCTGTCAGCCTGCTGCGATTGTTCTGTGCAGGATCTGCGATGACTGTAAAACCTTGGCCGTGGCTCTGTCTGGTGTTGGCCGCATGGGGCGGCACCGCGGCCGCCGCGGAAGTCTGCGATGTGCCCCCGCGCTTCGGCACCAGCCCTGCAGCAATCGCCATCGTGCGCAGTGCCTGCAACGAGCACCGCCTGTGGCAGCACCCGTTTATCGATGCCAAGGGCCGTCTGGCAAGCCTGGGCGTGACCGAGGCCGAATCGGGCTATCTGGCCGACCACGGCGTGGTCGCCTGGCAACGCGTGGCCGGCTACTGGCGCGACAGCGGCACGCTGGCATCGATGGGCGGCCGCCCCGGCGCATCGAGTTGCGCGGCACTGGATGGCACGCGCTACACCGCCAGCGATTGCCGCGCGTTCCTGGTCGACAACCCGTGGTCGGCCGCCTTCATCTCCTGGGTGATGACGCAGGCCGGACTGAGCGGTTTCCACCGCTCTGCACGCCATCTGGATTACATCCGCAGCGCCTACAACGATGGCGCAAGCGGCCCGTACCAGTTCACCGACCCGGCGGTGGAAAAACCCGCCCCCGGCGATCTGCTGTGCCTGCTGCGCGGGCGCAGCGCTGCGCTCGGCTACGCCGGCCTCAAGGCCGGGCTTGGCGGCAGCGCGCCGATGCCGTGGCAATCGCATTGCGACGTGGTGATCGCCGCCAACGTCGGTGGCGATCGCACCCTGTACCTGATCGGCGGCAATGTGTTCAACACGGTGATGATGCGCAAGATGCCGCTGGACCGCGCCGGCCGCGTGGTGTTGCCGACGCCCCAATCTGACGGCAGCCAGGACCAGAGCGAGGACGGCATGGGCATCGCCAGCGAGTGCACGCCGGCACACGAAGAACTCTGCGATTTCAATCGACGCGACTGGGCGGCTCTGTTGAAGCTGCGCCCGGATGCGGTGATGACGGCGCCACCACCGGTCGAACCGCTGCCTTCGCCAACCACCTTACCGACCACGATGCCACCGGGTTTCCCGCGCGTGGTGCCGCCGCGTCCGGAAACACAGCCCGCGCCGACACAGCAGCCCGGGTAAGCAAGGCTCAAAGCCCCTCTCCCATCCGGAGAGGGGTTGGGGTGAGGGCACGAAGGCGGAAGCCCTGGCCAAGGTTCAACCGCGCGAGGCTTCGCGCGTAACCTTATCCGCCCCTGCGGGGCACCTTCTCCCGCAGGAGAAGGATCAAGTCAGGCGCCCTTGCCGAACACCCAACAAAAAAGCGGGCCGAAGCCCGCTTTTTCGTGACGCATCAACCAGCGGCGATTACTCGGCCGACGGCGGAACGCCCTCGCCTTCTTCAACTGCCTTGATCGACAGACGGATACGGCCCTGCTTGTCCACTTCCAGCACCTTGACGCGGACCAGATCGCCTTCCTTCAGCTTGTCGCCGACCTTTTCCACGCGCTCGCTGGAGATCTGCGAGACGTGCACCAGGCCGTCCTTGCCCGGCAGGATGGTGACGAACGCACCGAAGTCCATGATCTTGGCGACCTTGCCTTCGTAAATGCGGCCCGGCTCCACGTCCGAGGTGATCTGCTCGATGCGCGACTTCGCAGCTTGCGCGGCAATCGCATTGACCGAGGCGATGATGATCGTGCCGTCGTCCTGGATGTCGATCTGGGTACCGGTTTCCTTGGTGATGGCCTGGATGGTCGAGCCGCCCTTGCCAATCACTTCGCGGATCTTGTCCGGGTGGATCTTGATGGTCAGCAAGCGCGGCGCGTAATCGCTCAATTCCTGACGCGGGGTGGTCAGCGCATGCGCCATCTCGCCGAGGATGTGCAGACGGCCGGCCTTGGCCTGCTGCAATGCCTGCTTCATGATTTCTTCGGTGATGCCTTCGATCTTGATGTCCATCTGCAACGCGGACACGCCTTCGGAAGTGCCGGCCACCTTGAAGTCCATGTCGCCGAGGTGATCTTCGTCACCCAGGATGTCCGACAGCACCACGAAGTCGTTGCCTTCCTTGACCAGGCCCATCGCGATACCGGCGACCGGCGCCTTGATCGGCACACCGGCGTCCATCAGCGCCAGCGAGCTGCCGCAGACCGATGCCATCGAGGACGAACCGTTGGACTCGGTGATTTCCGAGACCACGCGGATGGTGTACGGGAATTCTTCCAGGCTCGGCATCACCGCCAGCACGCCGCGCTTGGCCAGGCGACCGTGGCCGATCTCGCGACGCTTCGGCGCGCCGAAACGACCGCACTCGCCCACCGAGTAAGGAGGGAAGTTGTAATGGAACAGGAAGTTCTCTTTGTACTCGCCCGAGACGGCGTCGATGACCTGACCGTCGCGTGCGGTGCCGAGCGTGGTGATCACGATCGCCTGGGTCTCGCCGCGGGTGAACAGCGCCGAACCGTGGGTACGCGGCAGCACGCCGGCCTTGGCGCTGATCGGACGCACGGTATCCAGTGCACGGCCGTCGATGCGCACCTTGGTGCTCAGCACCGAGCCGCGCATGGTCTGGTATTCCAGCTCGCCGAATTCCTTGGACAGGTCACCGGCAGCCCAGCCTTCGACCGTGGCGCGCGGTGCCAGCGCACCCAGCACGTCCTTCTTGATCGCCGAAATCGCGTCGCGGCGCTGCAGCTTGTCACGCACCTGGAACGCCGACGCGAGCTGGTCGCCCACCGCTTCCTTCAGCGCAGCGATCATGCTGTCGTTCTTGGCCGGAGCCACCCAGTCGGACGGCTTGGTGCCGGCTTCGACGGTCAGCTCGTTGATGATGTTGATGACCTTCTGCATCTCGCGATGGCCGAACGTCACCGCGCCCAGCATCACTTCTTCCGACAGCAGCTCGGCTTCGGACTCGACCATCAGCACCGCATTGGCGGTACCGGCCACGACCAGCTCCAGCTGCGAATCTTTCAGCTCGGTCACGGTCGGGTTGAGGATGTATTCGCCATTCTTGTAACCAACCTTCGCCGCAGCGATCGGGCCGTTGAACGGGGTGCCGGCCAGCGACAGCGCGGCCGATGCGCCGATCAGCGCGGCGATATCGCCGTCGATGTCCGGGTTCATCGACATCACGGTGGCGATGATCTGCACTTCGTTCTTGTAGTCCTCCGGGAACAGCGGACGGATCGGGCGATCGATCAGGCGCGAGATCAACGTTTCCTTCTCGGTCGCACGTCCTTCGCGCTTGAAGAAGCCGCCCGGGATGCGGCCGCCGGCGTAGAACTTCTCCTGATAATCAACCGTCAGAGGAAAGAAGTCCTGCCCTTCGCGCGCGCTCTTGGCGGCGACGGCGGTGACCAGCAGTACGGTGTCGTCGAACTTGACGATGACGGCGCCGCCTGCCTGGCGAGCGATTTCGCCCGTCTCCAGGGTGACGGTGTGCTTGCCGTACTGGAAGGTTTTGGTGATTTTTGCCACGGAGGTTTTTTCCCTTAGGTGTTGCTGTCTTCGTTGGACCGTCGTCGACCCATGCCGAGAACGGGCGGCCGGGAGGCTCCGGCCCATGAACTGCATGCTGCAGATAACGTGATGCGAATGACCAAAACAAAGCCGCGGCGCATCGCTGCGCCGCGGCGGTGTGACTCGATTAGCGGCGCAGGCCGAGCTTCTCGATCAAGGACTTGTAACGCTCGTTGTCCTTCTTCTTCAGGTAGTCGAGCAGGCTGCGGCGACGGTTGACCATCTGCAGCAGGCCACGACGGCTGTGGTGATCCTTCTTGTGGGTCTTGAAGTGACCAGTCAGCAGCTCGATGCGCGCGGTCAGCAGGGCGACCTGCACTTCCGGCGAACCGGTGTCCTGGGCGCTGCGCTTGTTGTCTTCAATAACTTTCTGGGTGTCGACGGACATGATGTTTACTCGATAGATGCGTGGTCGGCAGGAACGTGCATGACGCACCGCCGGACTCGCCGTTTGCTAGGGATGAGCGCGCTTGGCGCTGGAGGTGCCCCGATCGGGGCCGCAAAATTGTAACGTCGTGCGGGCCCGGGAACAAGTTGACTAAACCTTAACAAGCCCCTGCTTCGTTCAGTCCATTGAACAATCGCTGCGGCGACAAACGCCCCTCCGCGTCCACCAGGCCTAGCCCTGAGGGGATCCCGTCGGGTCCGAACACCGCCACCTGGCCGGTCGGGAAAGCAGGATCGCGCAGACGCTGGCCCATGCGAAAACGCGCCGCATGCGACGCATCGAGCACGATCCGCGCAAAATCGGCCAGTCCGGCCTCGATCGGCAGTAATAGCTCCTGCGCGTCGGTGCCCGCTTCCAGGGCTGCCGACAGCGCTTCCAGCGTGATCATCTGCGGCGCGCGAAACGGCTCCACCCAGAGCCGGCGCAGCGAGGCGATATGCGCACCGCAGCCAAGCACCTCGCCCAGATCGCGCGCCAGGCTGCGGATATAGGTGCCCGAGCCGCAGGTCACACGCAGCTGCAGCCGCGGCGCGGCGTAACCGAGCACATCGATCGCATGCACATCGACCTCGCGCACCGGCGCCTCGATCACCTCGCCACGGCGAGCCTTGGCGTACAGCGGCTCGCCACCCTGCTTGAGCGCAGAATAGATCGGCGCCTGTTGGCGGATGCGCCCGATAAAGGGCGTCAGCGCTGCACGCAGCGCGTCTTCGCCCAGTGCCGGCACCGCACGCTCGCGCAACACCTGACCATCGGCATCGTCGGTATCGGTGGTGACACCCAGCACGATCTCGGCGTCGTAGGCCTTGGCCGAACCGAGCAGCAGGCCGGCAATCTTGGTGGCCTCGCCCAGACACAGCGGCAGCAAGCCGGTGGCCAGCGGATCCAGGCTGCCGGTGTGGCCGCCCTTTTCGGCACGCAACAAACGGCGCGCGGACTGCAAGGCCGTGTTGGAGCTGACTCCAGCCGGCTTGTCGAGCAACAGGATGCCGTGCAACGGGCGATAGACGATACGGGGTTTCAACAGATCGGTGCTCGAAGCGGGCACTGTGCGTGCCCGTTGAAATCGGGGCCGCTGATCGACAGGCGGCGGGCCGGCAGCGCTCAGCGCTGCTCGGCGTCCTCGTCGCTGGATGCGGCCTCGGGGCCGACATCGTCCAGGTCACGCAGCAGGTTGTCGATACGCTCGCCGCGGTCGACCGAATCGTCGTAATGGAAATGCAGCTCGGGCACGTGGCGCAGCTTCATCGCGCGCGCCAGCTGCGTACGCAACTGACCGGCGATTTCCTTGAGCCCCTTGACCGCTTCGGCCGAGCGTTCCTGCTGCAGCGCGGTGACGAACACCTTGGCATGCGCCAGGTCGCGGCTGATTTCGACGTCGGAAACGCTGACCGACGGCAGGCCGTGGTCGCGCACGGCCGCGTGCACGATCGTGCCGAGGTCGCGACGCACCTGCGCCGAAACGCGGTCGGTGCGATGGAATGATTTGGTTGGCATGGTCATGGACCTGGTTGATTCGGAGGGCCAATTGGCACCGAAGCCAAAAACGGACGCGGGCGGCCATGCCGCCCTCGCCTTGCAGAACTTGCCTTGCAACTCCGCCTGGCGGAGTCCGGGCCCGCAGGCCCCGGCAGCCGTTACAGCGTACGGGCGACTTCGATACGCTCGAAGCACTCGATCTGATCGCCGGCCTTGACGTCGTTGTAAGCCTTCACGCCGATACCGCACTCGGTACCGTTACGCACTTCCTCGACGTTTTCCTTGAAGCGACGCAGCGATTCCAGCTCGCCCTCGAACACCACGACGCTGTCGCGGAGCACGCGGATCGGCTTGCTGCGCTTCACCACACCTTCGATGATCATGCAGCCTGCAACCGCGCCGAACTTGGAGCTGCGGAACACGTCGCGGACCTGCGCGATACCGATGATCTCTTCGCGGATTTCCACGCCGAGCAGACCGGAGGCCACCTGCTTCACCTGGTCGATCACGTCATAGATGATCGAGAAGTAACGCAGATCGATGCCGTTGGACTCGACGATCTTGCGGGCCGAGGCATCGGCACGCACGTTGAAGCCGATCACCGTGGCCTTGGAGGCCGCTGCCGAATTCGCATCGGATTCGGTGATGCCGCCCACGCCGGAGTGGATCACGTTGATGCGGATGTCGTCGTTGGACAACGCCACCAGCGATTGCTTGAGCGCTTCCACCGAGCCCTGCACGTCGGCCTTGATCACCAGGTTCAGCACCTGCTGGCCTTCACCCTTGCCCATCTGAGCCAGGATGTCTTCCATGCGGTTGCTGGCCGAGGCCACCAGACGCGACTCGCGACGCTTGGTTTCGCGCTGCTGCGCCACGTCCTTGGCCAGACGCTCGTCGTCGACGACCACGAAGTCGTCGCCGGCTTCCGGCACGCCGGACAGGCCGAGCACCTGCACCGGGATCGACGGGCCGGCCGAGGCCGGCTGGTGGCCGGTCTCGTCGAACAGCGCACGCACGCGGCCGTACTGGATGCCGCACACCAGGTAATCGCCACGCTTCAGCGCGCCCTGCTGCACCAGCACCGTGGCCACCGGGCCGCGGCCCTTGTCCAGCGAGGATTCGATCACGGTGCCGCTGGCGCGGCCTTCGGCCACTGCCTTGAGTTCCAGCACTTCGGCCTGCAGCGAAATCGCGTCCAGCAGCGTGTCCACACCGGTACCGACCTTGGCCGACACTTCGATGAACTGGGTATCGCCGCCGAACTCTTCGGCCACCACGTTTTCGGCCAGCAATTCGTTCTTGACCCGCAGCGGATCGGCGCCGGCCTTGTCGATCTTGTTCACCGCCACGATCAACGGGACGCCTGCCGCCTTGGCATGCGCCACCGCTTCCTTGGTCTGCGGCATCACGCCGTCATCGGCTGCAACCACCAGCACCACGATGTCGGTGATCTTGGCGCCACGGGCACGCATCGAGGTAAACGCGGCATGGCCGGGCGTATCCAGGAAGCTGATGACGCCACGGGCGGTTTCAACGTGGTACGCACCGATGTGCTGGGTGATGCCGCCGGCTTCGCCGGAGGCGATCTTGGTGCGACGGATGTAATCCAGCAGCGAGGTCTTGCCGTGATCGACGTGACCCATGATGGTCACCACCGGCGGACGCGGCGTGGCATCGCCCTGCGCATCCTCGGCATGTGCCAGCAGCGCATCCTCGAAGTCGGCATTGTCGGCACGCACGGCCTTGTGGCCGAGTTCTTCGGTCACCAGCGCGGCGGTGTCATGGTCGATGCTCTGGGTGATGGTCGCCATGACGCCCATCTTGAACAGCGCCTTGACCACGTCGCCGCCCTTGAGCGCGAGCTTTTGCGCCAGATCGGCCACGGTGATGGTCTCGCCGATCGCCACTTCGCGCACCACCGGTGCGGTCGGACGTTCGAATCCGTGCGGACCGCTGTTGCCCTGGTTGCCACCACGGCCATTGTCGTTGCCACGACGCGAGGACGACGAGCCCGGACGACCGGTCGGCTTGCCGCGCACGTTGGAACGGCGCGCACGATCTGCCGCGGACAGGTGCAACTGCCCGGCAAAACGCTTGGTCGCATCGTCGTCCTCGACACCGGCCACCATGACGTGCGAACCGCGCGTCTTGTGCTTGGCGGCATTGGAACGGTCGTCCGGACGCGCCGGCGTGGCCGGGCGCGATGCCGGCGATGCGCCAGCCGGACGGGCCGGACGCGGCGCAGACGACGGCGACGGTGCGCGTGCGGCAGGCGCTGCAGACGGTGCGGGTGCGGCAGCCACCGGCGCCGGCGCACTGGCAGCCGCAGCGGCTTCCTCGGCAGCCTTGCGCTCGGCTTCGGCGCGGTCGCGCGCAGCCTGTTCCTCTTCGCGCTTGCGCTGGATCGCCTCGTCGCGCAGGCGGTCGCTTTCGGCCAGTGCCTGCTGCTCGTCGAGATTGCGCTGACGCGAAGCGGCGAGCTTGGCCAGGATGTCGGCGCGCTCTTCGTCCGGCGTCATCGGCGCAGGACGGCCGCCGCCTTCGTTTTCGGACTTCACATAGGTGCGCTTCTGCCGCACTTCCACGTTGACCGTGGTCTTGGTGCGGCCGGCGCTGACCGTGACTTCCTGCAGCTTGCGCCGGTTGAGGGTGATCTTCTTGGCTGCTTCGCTCGCCGCTTCGGCAGGCGTCTCGGCCTTGCCATGCGTGCGACGCAGGAAGCCAAGCAGTTTCATCTTCTCGGTGCTGGTCACGACCTGGTCGGGACCGCTGAACTTCATTCCGGCCTCGGCCAGTTGAACCAGCAGTTTATCGACCGGCGTATTGACCAGTTCGGCAAGCTTGCGGATGGTGGTTTGCTGCGACATTCGGATCCTATGATCTGGTTGGCGCCCCCTCGCCCAGAGCAAGGGAAACGCTGATTCTAAGCCCTGATGGGGTCAGGGCGCGGTTCATTGCCGGCTCATTCGCCGCGCTCCAAACGGGCGATCTCCTCGGCGCGGGCCGCCAGGATCAGCGCCGCGGCGCGCTCCTGGGTCAGACCCTCGATGCCGAAGTCGACGATCTCGTCCGCTGCCAGGTCGGACAGGTCCTCGCTGGTGCGCACGCCGTGCTCGGCCAGAGCAAAGGCCGTTTCCTCGTCCATCCCCTCCAGCGCCAGCAGGTCCTCGGTGGGCTGAGTTCCTTCCAGGCCTTCTTCCTCTGCCAGCGCAGCGTTGAGCAACGCATCGCGGGCGCGGGCGCGCAACTCTTCGACGATGTCTTCGTCGAAGCCTTCCACCGCCAGCAACTCGCCGACCGGCACGTAGGCGATTTCTTCGACCGTATTGAAGCCTTCAGTCACCAGGATCGCTGCGATTTCTTCGTCCACTTCCAGGCGATCCATGAACAACTGGCGCGCGGAGGTCTGCTCGGCTTCGGACTTGGCGGCCACCTGGTCGGCGGTCATCACGTTGAGCTGCCAACCGGTCAGGCGGCTGGCCAGACGCACGTTCTGGCCGCCCTTGCCGATCGCCTGGGCCAGGCGATCTTCCGCCACGGCCAGATCCATCGAGTGCTTGTCTTCATCGACAATGATCGACTGCACTTCGGCCGGCGCCATCGCATTGATGACGAAGTTGGCCGGGTTCTCGTTCCACAGCACGATGTCCACGCGCTCGCCATTGAGCTCATTGGATACCGCCTGCACGCGCGAACCACGCATGCCGATGCACGCGCCGATCGGATCGGTGCGGGTGTCGTGCGCGATCACCGCGATCTTGGCGCGGTCGCCCGGATCGCGTGCGCATGCCTTGATCTCGACCAGGCCCTGGCCCACTTCCGGCACTTCGAGCTTGAACAGCTCGATCATGAATTCCGGCGCGGCGCGGCTGATGAACAGCTGCGGGCCACGTGGCTCGGAACGCACTTCGGCCAGATAGCCGCGCACGCGGTCGCCCGGGCGCAGCACATCGCGCGGAATGCCCTTGTCCTTGGGAATGAAGGCTTCGGCATTGCCGCCCAGATCGACAAAGATGTTGCCGCGCTCGGCGCGCTTGACCACACCGGTGATCAACTCGCCGACGCGATCCTTCCAGGCATCGACCACCTGCTGACGCTCGGCCTCGCGCACACGCTGCACGATCACCTGCTTGGCAGCCTGCGCCGCGATACGGCCGAAGTCCGGGTTTTCGATCTGTTCTTCGATGTAGTCTCCCACCTCGACGCCGTCGGCTTCGTCGACGGCATCCATCAGACGCACCTGGCGATCCGGGGATTCCATCACGACATCGTCGGCAACCACTTCCCAACGACGATAGGTTTCGTAGTTACCGTCCTTGTGGTCGATGGTCACGCGCGTCAGCACGTCCTGGTCGGGATAGCGCTTCTTCGCTGCGGAAGCCAGCGCGGCCTCGATCGCATCGAAGATCACTTCGCGCGGCACGCCCTTTTCGTTGGCCACCGCATCCACTACCAGCAAAAGTTCCTTGCTCATTTCGTCACTCCGCGCGCGGCTTGCCAGCCGCCGACTCGTTGGATGGTTTCTTCTTGTCGTGCCCGGGTTTTTTCGGGCCGGGCTTGTTCGGTTTTTGCGGGGCCAGGCCCAGGGCGACCCAATCCGGCAGGATGCGCGCCTTGTCGATGTTGTCGAAGCCGATCTGCACATCCTTGCCGTCGACGGCGAACACCACCGCATCCGTCTCGGAGTCGATTCGCACGATCTGGCCCTGGAAGCGGCGCCGGCCATCCTGCGCCAGCTTCAGCACGATCTTGGCGGACTCGCCAACGTGACGGCCGAACTGCTCCAGCGTGAACAACGGACGGTCCACACCCGGCGAGGACACCTCGAGCGTGTAGTTGCCGGTGATGGGGTCTTCGACGTCGAGCTGGGCCGAGACTTCGCGGCTCACACGCTCGCAGTCGTCGACGTTGATAACACGCTCGGGCTGTTCGGCCAGCGGCACATCGATGTACAGGCGCAATGTGGCGCCACCTGGAGCGGGAAGATATTCCACACCCAGCAGTTCCAAGCCCAAGGACTCAACCGTTGGACTCAGCAGATTCGCGATTTCGGTCGCTTTTTCGCTCACAGACTGCCCTGATCAGATGATTGCCAGTAGAACCCCGGCAACCGGCAGCAAACTTTCCGGTTCCGGAAAAAACAAGGGGCCCGATGGGCCCCTTGCGTGAAAAAAGCCCGACCTCTCAGGGTCGGCGCAAAGACGGGAACATGCGTCTTTGCGATCCAAGAAGCTGAAGGACTGCCCTAAGGCATTGCATTAAAGCAGTAATTCAAAACTTGGTAGCGGGGGCAGGATTTGAACCTGCGACCTTCGGGTTATGAGCCCGACGAGCTGCCAGACTGCTCCACCCCGCAGCAGAAGCGGAATTATGAAGAACTTGAGCGGCAATTGCAAGCCCTAGTTTTTCATCGATTGAAAACCCCGGGGGTCTTCAACGTCGCGGCAAATGATAACCGCATTGCAACAAAAACGAAACAGCAATCACGACTTTATTTCAGTCGGCCCATCAACAGTGCGTGTGCACATGTGCCGCAAGGTCATGCCACGACTGTGACTCAGGCAAGGCCTGCAAATGCACGCTGGCACCACACCATAATCGGGCTCCAGGCCAGGCCCAGCGCAAGCAACGCAAGTGCGTTGACACCGAGCACGGTACCCAGCACACGGTCGTTGTTGGCCGGCAGCGGCTCGCCCACCGGCTCATCGAAGTACATGACCTTGATGACACGCAGATAGTAGAAGGCGCCGATCACCGCGCAGAGCACACCGACCAGGGCCAGCCACAGCATGTCGCCATTTACCGCGGCGCTGAGCACCGCCAGCTTGGTCCAGAAGCCCAGGAACGGCGGGATACCCGCAAGCGAGGCCATGATGCACAGCACCAGGCCGGCCATCCACGGATTGCGTGCGTTGAGTCCCTTGAAGTCGTCGATGTTCTCGGCTTCGAAGCCATTGCGCGACAACGCGATGATCGCGCCGAACGCGGCGGTCGACATGATGGTGTAGCTCACCGCGTAGAACATCGCCGCGGCATAGCCTTCCTCGCCACCGCCGGCCACGCCCATCAACAGAAAGCCGATGTGCGAGACGGTCGAGTACGCCAGCATGCGCTTGAGGTTGCTCTGCGCAATCGCCATCAGGTTGCCGATCACCAGCGACACTGCAGACAGGCCGCCGATCAACAGATGCCACTGCGGCGACAGCGGACCCATGCCGACCTCGAGCAGGCGATACGCCATACCGAAGGCAGCGAGCTTGGGTGCAGAGCTGATGAACAAGGCGATCGGCGCCGGCGCACCCTGGTACACGTCAGGCAACCACATGTGGAACGGGGCAGCACCGAGCTTGAAGGCCACGCCGGCGATCATGAAGATGGTGCCGGTCAGCAGCAACGTGCGCTCATTGGAGCCTTCGATCGCGTCGTGGATGCCGCTCAAGCTCAGCGTCCCGGTGGCGCCGTAGACCAGCGACATGCCGTACAGCAGCAGGCCCGAGGCCAGCGAACCGAGCACGAAGTACTTCATCGCCGCTTCGGTGGCCAGGCCGTTGTCGCGATTGGAGGCGACCAATGCGTATGAGCACAGCGCGAGCAGTTCCAGGCCCAGGTACACCATCAACAGGCTGCCGGCCGAGGTCAGCAGCATCATGCCGGCGGTGGCGAACAACACCAGCACCGGGATCTCGCCCTGATAGAGATTACGTTCGCGCAGGTAGGTCCAGCCGTAGACCAGGCTCAGGCCACTGACCAGCACGATCACCGTCTTCATCACGTCGGCCGCGGTGTCGCGCACGAACATGCCGTGGAAGATCTCGCCCTGCCCGCCCGTACCGGTCGCCAATAGCGCGAACACCACCGCGAGCACGGCGACGGAGAACAGGTGGGTCCAGACCTTGTTCCGCTGGCTCACGAACAGGTCGAGCATCAGCAGTGCAAAGGCGCCGCCGATCAGCACCAGCTCCGGAACAAGCGGAGCCAGGTCAGCGGTGGTCAACGGCGCGAGCGTTGGCGTGGTCATCATCAAATCCTGGAAATCAAAACGTACGGCAAGCTGTTACAGCTTGGACGCGGCAATCTGGGTAGCCAGCTTGGCGATCGATGGTTCCATCAGATCGGTCAGCGGCTTCGGATACAGGCCCAGGGCCAGCACGCCAACGGCGAACACCCCCAGCACGAACGCCTCACGGCCATTGATGTCCTTCAGCTCGGCCACATGGGCATTGGCCACTTCGCCGAAGAACACGCGCTTGTAGAGCCACAGCGTATACGCGGCGGTGATCACCAGCGTGGTGGCGGCAGCGAAGGCAACCAGCGGATGCTTCTGGAAGCTGGCCAGGATCACCATGAACTCGCCGACGAAGCCACTGGTACCCGGCAGGCCGGCATTGGCCATGAAGAACAGCATGGAGAACGTCGCGAACCACGGCATCACGTTGACCACGCCGCCGTAATCGGCGATGCGGCGGGTATGCATGCGGTCGTACAGCACGCCGATGCAGGAGAACATCGCACCGGACACGAAGCCGTGCGAAATCATCTGCACCATCGCACCCTGCAGGCCCAGGCGGGCGGCATCGGTGCTGCCGTACTCACGGACCAGGGTGAAGGCGATGAAGGTGCCAAGGGTGACGAAGCCCATGTGCGCGATGGACGAATACGCCACCAGCTTCTTCATGTCGTCCTGCACCAGGGCCACCAGACCGACGTAGATCACCGCGATCAGCGACAGCGTGATCACCAGCCAGGCGAACTCGTGGCTTGCATCCGGCACGATCGGCAGGTTGAAGCGCAGGAAGCCGTAGCCGCCGATCTTCAACGCGATCGCGGCCAGAATCACCGAGCCGGCGGTCGGCGCTTCGACGTGCGCATCCGGCAGCCAGGTGTGCACCGGGAACATCGGCACCTTGACCGCGAACGCGATCAGGAAGGCGAAGAAGATCCAGGTCTGCTCCTTGGCGGTCAGCTGCAGCGCGTAGAGATCGGCCAGCTGGAAGCTGCCGCCCTTCAGGTACAGGTAGACCAGGCCCACCAGCATCAGCACCGAGCCGAGGAAGGTGTACAGGAAGAACTTCATCGCCGCGTAGATGCGCCGCGGACCGCCCCAGACGCCGATGATCAGGAACATCGGGATCAGCATGGCTTCGAAGAAGACATAGAACAGCATCGCGTCGGTCGCGGCAAAGATGCCGACCGTGACGCCTTCCAGGATCAGGAAGGCGGCGACGTACTGATTGACGCGCTTGTCGATCGAGCGCCAGGCGCCAATCAGGGCCAGCACCGTCACCAGCGTGGTGAGCACGATCAACGCGACCGCGATGCCGTCCACGCCCAGGTTGTAGCCGATGTTGTAGGCCGGGATCCAGGCATGCAGTTCGATGAACTGCATGGCGTCATTGGCGGTGTCGTAGCCCAGCAGCGGCAGACTCAGCACAAAGGTCGCCACCGCCACCGCCAACGATGCCCAGCGGGCAGTCTCGGCGTTGCGCAACGCAAGGATCAAGGCGCCACCGATAATCGGCAGCCAGATCAAGATAGACAGTAAAGGCCAGTTCGACACGTTTTCTTATTCCGTACAGGTCAACGCCAGAAATGCATCAGTACCGCCAACAAGGCGATCAAACCGATGATCATTGCGAAGGCGTAGTGATAGAGGAAACCGGATTGCGTGCGACGCAGCAGATTTGCAGCCAGGTCGATCAGTCGGGCAGAACCATTGACGACGACACCGTCGACCACATGGGTATCGATGGCACGTGACGCCTTGCCAAGGACCACGCCGCCACCGGCGAAGCCATTGATCCAGAGCTTGTCGAAGCCGTACTTGTTTTCCAGCAGCCACACCACCGGCGCGAACGCCTTGCGCGACTTGGTAGCCAGTTCCGGCTTCCACAGATAGAACAGCGCAGCCAGCAGCAGGCCGGCGACCGTCAGGAAGAACGGCGCCGCCATCATGCCATGCAGCGCGAAGGCGACCGGGCCATGGAACTCTTCGGCCAGTACGCCGACGGTGTCACGCGCCGGATCGTAGAAATCGACGATGCCGGTGAAGAACGACACTGCCTGCCCCTTGAGCGCATGCGCGGCGTGGTGGCCCTGCCAGTCGGTGCCGAACAGCATCGGACCGATGGTGAAGAAACCGATCGCCACCGACGGGATCGCCAGCAGGATCAACGGCAGCGTCACCACCCACTTGGATTCATGCGGCTCGTGGGCACCATGGTGGCCATGACCGTGGTCGTCGTGGCCGTGCGTATCGTGTGCATGTGCGTCGTGCGCATGACTGTCGTGCGCGTGGACCTGCGCCTCGGCATCGGTGTGCGCGCTGTCGTGATGTGCATGCGCATCGTGCGCATGGGCATCGCGGAAGCGCTCCTTGCCGTGGAAGGTCAGGAACAGAAGGCGGAAGCTGTAGAAGCTGGTCACCAGCACGCCGCCGAGCACTGCCCAGTAGCCATAGGTCGCGATCCAGCTATGCGACTCATGGGCATGGTGTGCGGCTGCCTCGATGATGGTGTCCTTGGAGTAGAAGCCGGAGAAGAACGGCGTACCGACCAGTGCCAAGGTACCGATCACGCTGGTCCAGTAGGTCACCTTCATGTACTTGCGCAGGCCACCCATCTTGCGCATGTCCTGCTCGTGGTGCATGCCGATGATGACCGAACCGGCCGCCAGGAACAGCAGCGCCTTGAAGAAGGCATGCGTCATCAGGTGGAACACGGCGGCCGAATACGCCGACACGCCCAGCGCCACGGTCATGTAGCCCAGCTGCGACAGTGTGGAGTACGCAACCACGCGCTTGATGTCGTTCTGCACGATGCCGATCAGGCCGGTGAAGAAGGCCGTGGTCGCACCGATGAACAGGATGAAGTTCAACGCGGTTTCCGACAGCTCGAACAGCGGCGACATGCGCGCGACCATGAAGATGCCGGCGGTCACCATCGTCGCGGCATGGATCAGTGCCGAAATCGGGGTCGGGCCTTCCATCGAGTCCGGCAGCCACACGTGCAACGGCACCTGCGCCGACTTGCCCATCGCGCCGATGAACAGGCAGATGCAGATCAGCGTCATGACGCTCCACTCATGCCCCGCGAACAGCTGCACCTTGGCACCGGCCATGGTGGTCGCGTTGGCGAACACGGTGGAGTAATCCAGCGAGCCGAACCACAGCAGCACACCGGCGATGCCGAGAATGAAGCCGAAGTCGCCGACGCGATTGACCAGGAACGCTTTCATGTTGGCGAACACGGCGGTCGGGCGCTTGAACCAGAAACCGATCAACAGGTAGGACACCAGACCCACCGCTTCCCAGCCGAAGAACAGCTGCAGGAAGTTGTTGCTCATCACCAGCGTGAGCATGGAGAAGGTGAACAACGAGATGTAGCTGAAGAAACGCTGGTAGCCCGGGTCTTCTTCCATGTAGCCGATGGTGTAGATGTGCACCAGCAGCGACACGAAGGTCACCACCACCATCATCATCGCGGTCAGGCGATCGACCATGAAGCCGACATGCGCCGAGTAGTTACCGACATCGAAGAAGGTGTACAGGTTCTGGTTGAACGGGCTGGCGCCCTGCTCCACCAGTTGATACAGCGTCAGGCACGACAGCACGCAGCTGACCGCCACACCCAGGATAGTGACGTATTGCGCGCCCTTGCGCCCTACCTGGCGACCGAACAGGCCGGCGATGATGCTGCCGACCAGCGGTGCAAGCACCACCGCGATCAACAGACTCTTGGAGAGAGTGATTTCCATCTACAGGTCAGCCCTTCAACGTATCGACTTCGGCCACATTGATCGTGCGGCGCGTGCGGAACAGAGTCACCAGGATCGCAAGGCCGATCGCAGCCTCCGCGGCGGCAACGGTCAGGATGAAGAACACGAACAGCTGACCGGCGGGGTCGCCAAGCTCGCGCGAGAACGCAATGAAGTTGACGTTGACCGACAGCAGCATCAGCTCGATCGACATCAGCAGCACGATGACGTTCTTGCGGTTGAGGAAGATGCCGGCCAGGGAGATGCAGAACAGCACCGCGCCCAGTCCCAGCAGGTGGCCCAAGGTAATCAAGACTTCGCCTCCTGTCCGTCGGCCGCATCCAGCTTCGGCGCGACCTGTACCGGCTTTTCAACCGCCATTTTGACCATGCGCAGACGATCGCCCGCCTTCACCCGCGACTGCTCGCCCGCATTCTGGTGCTTGATGCCGGCGCGCTTGCGCAGGGTCAGCATCACTGCGGCCACCACGGCCACGGTCAGGATCACCGCGGCGAACTCGAACGGCAGCAGGAACTGGGTGTAGAGGGTCTTGGCCAGCCAGGTCAGGTTCGAGACGTCGGCGGCCTGCGCAGCGGCG
This sequence comes from Xanthomonas sp. F14, assembly GCF_014199865.1. NCBI lineage: Bacteria > Pseudomonadati > Pseudomonadota > Gammaproteobacteria > Lysobacterales > Lysobacteraceae > Xanthomonas > Xanthomonas sp. F14. Next base: position 1,811,710 of record NZ_JACHOM010000001.1, read on the forward strand.
TTATCGGCCGGGAACGGTGCGGCACTGCGCGCCTTGACCCCGATCAGGGTGACCATCTGCGCCAGCATGGCAACCGCCACGATGACACCGACCGGCATGTACTTGACCCACCCTTCGCGCAGGCGGCTGGTGTCGATGTCCAGCATCATCACCACGAACAGGAACAGCACCATCACCGCGCCGACGTAGACCAGCACCAGCGTCACGCCGAGGAACTCGGCGCCGACCAGCAACCAGATGCATGCCATCGAGAAGAAGGTGAGGATCAGGCACAACACGGCGTACACCGGGTTGCGCACGCTGATCACCGCACCGGCGGACACGACCGCGACGGCGGAGAAGGCGTAAAAAGCAATAGTGACCCAGTCCATCATGACCTCAACGGAAGGCGGCATCGGCAGCGCGACGCTCGGCGATCTCGGTTTCGAACCGGTCTCCGATCGCCAGCAGCTGCGGCTTGTTGACAATGTTCTCGCCACGCTTCTCGAAGTGGTACTCGAGGATGTGCGTCTCGACGATCGAGTCCACCGGGCAGCTTTCTTCGCAGAAGCCGCAGAAGATGCACTTGAACAGATCGATGTCGTAGCGCGTGGTGCGGCGCGAGCCGTCCTCGCGCTTGGCCGAGTCGATGGTGATCGCCAGCGCCGGGCACACCGCTTCGCACAGCTTGCAGGCGATGCAGCGCTCTTCGCCGTTGGGATAGCGACGCAATGCGTGCAGGCCACGGAAACGCGGCGACTGCGGGAACTTCTCCATCGGGTACAGCACGGTGTACTTGGGCTTGAACGTGTATTTCAACGTCAGCCACAGGCCGCCTAGCAGTTCGAGCAGGAGCAGGCTCTTGAAGTAATGGGTGATCTTGTTCATCAGTTACACGCCCTTCTGGATCACGCCGTAAAACACCATCAACGCCGTCACTGCGATCCACACGATCGTGAGCGGAATGAACACCTTCCAGCCCAGACGCATGATCTGGTCATAGCGGTAGCGCGGGAAGCTGGCACGGAACCAGATGTAGGCGCTGGCGAAGAAGAACACCTTCATCAGCAGCCACGGCCAACCGCCCTTCCACAACCAGTCGATCCACGGCGAGATATCCGCGTTGACCCAACCCTGGATCGGGCTCAACCAGCCGCCCAGGAAGAAGATCGAGATCAGAAAGCTGACCAGGATCATGTTGGCGTATTCGGCCAGGAAGAACAGCGCGAACGCACCGCCCGAGTACTCCACCATGTGGCCGGCGACGATTTCCGATTCGCCTTCCACCACGTCGAACGGCGCGCGGTTGGTTTCGGCGACGCCGGACACCCAGTACACGATGAACAACGGGAACAGCGGAATCAGGAACCAGTCGAAGAAACCGGAGCTGCCCGCCTGCGCGAACACGATCTGGCTCAGGTTGACGCTGCCGGAAGCGATCATCACGCCGACCAGCGCAAAGCCCATCGCGATTTCGTAGCTGACCACCTGCGCGGCCGAGCGCATCGCACCCAGGAACGCGTACTTGGAGTTGGATGCCCAGCCGGCCAGGATGATGCCGTACACGCCCAGCGAGGTCATCGCCAGCAGATACAGCAAACCGACGTTGGCGTTGGACAGCACCAGCTGCGCGTCGAACGGCACTACCGACCAGGCCGCGAAGGCCGGCGCCAGGGTCAGCAGCGGCGCGATGATGAACATCGCCTTGTGCGAGCTGCTCGGTTGCACGATCTCCTTGAACAGGAGTTTGAACACGTCGGCGAAGGCCTGGAAGATGCCCATGCCCACGTACATCGGCCCGTGACGCACATGCATCCAGCCGATCAGCTTGCGCTCCCAGACCACGTAGAAGGCCACCGACACGATCACCGGCACGGTGATCAGCAGGATCTTCAGCACGGTCCACAGCACCACGCCGCCATCGCCCAAACCGACAAACCACTGGTGCAGGGGATCGACCAGGTTCAACAGCAATTCGTTCATGCAGCCACCACCGTTACACGACCGGCACCGAGCGGCGCGGTTGCGCCATGGCCGGATTCGATCCACACCGTGCCCGGTGCGACGCGCTTGTCCAGCACCACCGGCAACGTCGCCTTACCGGCGTCGGTACCGACCTTGACCATCTGACCGGCGCCGACCTGCAGCTGCGCAGCCTGCTCCGGATGCATCGCCACACACGGCGCGATGTTGAGCGGATGCGATTGCAGCGCGGCGGCGCGACGCACCACCGCATCGGTGCGATAGATCGCAGCGGTGGCGGCAACTTCCAGCCCGTCGCTGCTCGCAGCCGGCTGTGCCGAAGCGACAGGGCTGACGGAACGGTTCTGCATGCCGGCACGCAGGCCGACCAGATCGATGAATTCGAAACCGGCCAGACCCAGCTCGCCACCAAGTGCGCGCAGTACGCGCCAGCCTTCGCGGGCTTCGACCGGCAGACGACCGGCGGCACGTGCGGTCTGCACGCGGCCATCCAGATTGGTCAACGATGCGTCGATTTCCGGCAGCGCACCGATCGGCAGGATCACATCGGCCACGTCGCGCGTCGAGGCGCAGGCGAACTGGCTGAACGCGACCACCTTGGCACCCGCCAAGGCGCTGCGTGCAGCGGCGGCATCGGCGAAATCCAGACCCGGCTCGATGCCATACAGCACGTAGGCCTGGCGCGGCTGCGCCAGCATGCCGGCGACATCGCGTGCGGTCGGCAGCACACCTTGCGACACCAGACCGACCGCATTCGCACCCTGCGGGATGCGGCACAGCGAGGCGCCGGTTGCAGCAGCGAAGTCGCGTGCAGCGGCACGCAGTGCGGCAGCCTGTGGGTGGTTTTCAGCCAGTGCGCCGACCACGATCACGGCGCGCGTGGCGCCCTTGACCGCATCGCGCAACGCCGCATCGTCCAGGGCACCGGCCAGCTGCGACGGCGCAACGACCGTGCGGCTTGCCTGGGTGAAGGCAAAATCGAAATCGACCGGGTTGACCGAATGGATCTGCGTTCCGTTCTGGATGCTGGCCTTGCGCAGGCGTGCATGCAGCAACGGCAGCTCGTGGCGTACGTTGGTGCCGAACAGCACCACCACATCGGCGCGCTCGATCTCGGCCAGCGGCGTGGCGAACGCTTCGGCCACCGCGGCATCGGAGAAATCGCGATTGAGCAGGCGGTGATCCAGATTGCCGCTGTTCAGGCCTTCGGCCAGACGTGCGAGCAAGGCGCCCTCTTCGTTGGAGGTGGACGGATGCACCAGCACACCGAGCTGATCGCCGGCGTTGTCACGCAGGATCTGAGTCGCGGCGGCCAGACCTTCGGCCCAGCTCACCTCGGTCCACTGCCCGTTGACCTTCTTCAGCGGCTTGACCGCACGGTCTTCCGCATACAGGCCCTGATGCGAATAACGATCGCGATCGGACAGCCAGCACTCGTTGACCGCCTCGTTCTCGCGCGGCACGGTGCGCAGCACTTCGCCGCGACGCACGTGCAGGAACAGATTCGAGCCCATCGCATCGTGGTAGCCGAGCGACTCGCGTGCCATCAGCTCCCACGGACGCGCACGGAACTGGAACACCTTGTTGGTCAGCGCGCCCACCGGGCAGACGTCGATGACGTTGCCGGAGATTTCGGTGGTCAGCGGCTTGCCGTCGTAGGTACCGATCTGCAGGTTCTCGCCGCGATACATGCCACCCAGCTCGTAGGTGCCGGCAATGTCTGCGGTGAAACGCACGCAACGGGTGCACTGGATGCAGCGGGTCATTTCGGTGGCGACCAGCGGACCGATGTCCTCGTCCGGCACCACGCGCTTGCGCTCGTTGAAGCGGCTGACCGAACGGCCGTAACCGAGCGACACGTCCTGCAGTTCGCACTCGCCGCCCTGATCGCAGATCGGGCAGTCGAGCGGATGATTGATCAGCAGGAATTCCATCACGCTGCGCTGGTACTTCAGCGCCTTTTCGCTACGCGTGGTGACCTTCATGCCGTCCATCACCGGCGTGGCGCAGGCGGGCGACGGCTTCGGGGATTTCTCGACGTCCACCAGGCACATGCGGCAGTTGGCCGCGATCGGCAGCTTCTCGTGGTAGCAGAAGCGCGGGATCGGGATGCCGGCCTTGTCGGCCGCCTGGATGATCATCGAACCCTTCGGCACCACCAGGGACTGCCCGTCGATCTCGACGGTGACATGGTCCGGTGGCACGTTCGGGTTCACTGGTTGGGCGCTCATGCGGCCACTCCGACGTGCGTGTCGACGATCGAACGACCGTTGACGATGTAGTACTCGAACTCGTCCCAGAACTGGCGCAGGAAGCCTTGGATCGGCCACGCCGCCGCTTCGCCGAAGGCGCAGATGGTGTGTCCTTCGATCTGGCCGGCAACGGTACGCAGCTGATGCAGGTCTTCCATCGTCGCCTTGCCGGCAACGATGCGCTCCAGCACGCGGTGCATCCAGCCGGTGCCCTCGCGGCACGGGGTGCACTGGCCGCAGGATTCCTTGTGGAAGAACTGCGAGATGCGGCAGGCAAAGCGCACGCAGCACACGCTGTCATCCAGCACCACGATCGCACCCGACCCCAGGCCAGTGCCGAGCGCACGCAAGGTGTCGTAGTCCATCTGCAGCCCGGCAACCTGGTCGGCCTTCAGCACCGGCATCGACACGCCGCCAGGCACCACGCCCTTGAGCTTGCGGCCCGGACGCAGGCCACCGGCCATTTCCAGCAGTTCGTCGAAGGTGGTGCCGAGCGGCACTTCGAAATTGCCGCCCTTCTGCACGCAGCCGGACACCGAGAAGATCTTCGGGCCGCCGTTCTTGGTCTTGCTCAGCCCGAGGAACCACTCTGGGCCGTTGCGAATGATCGCCGGCACCGACGCATAGGTCTCGGTGTTGTTGATGGTGGTCGGCTTGCCGTACAGGCCGAAGTTGGCCGGGAACGGCGGCTTGTAGCGCGGCTGACCCTTCTTGCCTTCCAGCGATTCCATCAGCGCGGTTTCTTCGCCGCAGATGTAGGCGCCGGCACCCAGCGCACCGTAGATATCGATATCCACGCCGCTGCCGAGGATGTTCTTGCCCAGCCAGCCGTTGGCATAGGCATCGGCCAGCGCCAGCTCGAAGTTCTCGAACGGCTCGTGGTGGAACTCGCCACGCAAATAGTTGTAGCCCACGGTCGAGCCGGTGGCGTAGCAGGCGATCGCCATGCCCTCCACCACCGAGTGTGGGTTGTAACGCAGGATGTCGCGGTCCTTGCAGGTGCCCGGCTCGGATTCGTCCGAGTTGCACAGGATGTACTTCTGCATCGTGCCCTTGGGCATGAACGACCACTTCAAGCCAGTCGGGAAGCCTGCGCCGCCACGGCCGCGCAGGTTGGACGCCTTGACCATCTCGATGACGTCGGCCGGCGCGATCTTCTCTTCGAGGATCTTGCGCAGCGCGGCGTAGCCACCGGTTTTCAGATAGCTCTCGTACGACCACGGGGTGTCGTAGTGCAGCGTCGTGTAGACGACCTGATGCGGCAACGGCGCCGGACCGACCGGGCCTGAGGGTGCGTGATGATGTGCCATGTCTTACTCCAGCCCGTCCAGCAGCGCGTCGACCTTCTCTTTCGTCAGGTGCTCGTGGTAATGGCCGTTGATGACCATCATCGGCGCTGCAGAGCAGGCCGCCAGGCACTCTTCTTCGCGCTTGAGGTAGACGCGGCCATCGGCCGTCGACTGCCCCAGCTTGCAACCCAGTTTCTTTTCCGCGTGCGCCAGCAGATCTTCGGCGCCGTTGAGCCAGCAGCTGATGTTGGTGCAGAACGCCACGTTGTGGCGGCCGACCTTCTCGGTCTCGAACATCGAGTAGAAGCTGGCGACCTCGTAGGCCCACACCGGCGGCAGGTCCAGATACTTGGCCACGCCGACAATCAGCTCGTCGGTCAGCCAGCCCTGGTTCTGCTCCTGCGCAGCGTGCAGGCCCTGCAGCACGGCCGAACGCTTGCGATCGGGCGGGAACTTGCTCAACCAGTGATCGATGTGCGCGCGCGTCTTGTCGCTCAGCACCACCTGCGGATCGACGTCGCGCGCCGCTTCGAAATTACCCGTCGCCTTCATCGGTCAACCTCACCGAAAACCAAATCGTAAGTACCGATCATCGCCACGACGTCGGCCAGCAGATAGCCACGCACCACTGCGTCCATCGACGACAGATGCGCAAAGCCCGGCGCGCGCAGATGCACGCGGAACGGCTTGTTGGCGCCATCGGACATCAGATAGCAGCCGAATTCGCCCTTGGGCGCTTCGACCGCGCAATAGGTTTCGCCAGCCGGCACGCAGTAGCCTTCACTGAACAGCTTGAAGTGATGGATCAGCGCTTCCATGTCGTCCTTCATGCCTTCGCGGCTTGGCGGAGCGACCTTGAAATTGGTGACCATGACCGGGCCGGGGTTGGCCTTCAGCCACTTCACGCATTGCTTGATGATGCGGTTGGACTCGCGCATCTCGGCCACGCGCACCAGATAGCGGTCGTAGCAATCGCCATTGGTGCCGACCGGCACGTCGAACTCCACCGCGTCGTACTTGGCGTACGGCTGCTTCTTGCGCAGGTCCCATTCGATGCCCGAGCCACGCAGCATCGGGCCGGTCATGCCCCAGGCACGCGCCAGATCCGGGCTGATGATGCCGACGTCGACGGTACGCTGCTTCCAGATACGGTTATCGGTCAGCAGCGTCTCGTACTCGTCCACACGCGACGGGAACGTATTGGTGAAATCCTCGAGGAAGTCCAGCATCGAGCCTTCACGCGCTGCATTGAGCTTCTTCAGTGCCCCGCCCTTGTGCCAGCGGGATTCCTTGTACTTGGGCATGCGATCGGGCAGATCGCGATACACGCCGCCGGGACGGTAGTAGGCAGCGTGCATGCGCGCACCACTGACCGCCTCGTAGACGTCCATCAATTCTTCGCGCTCGCGGAACGCGTACAGCATCACCGCCATCGCGCCCAGGTCGAGCGCGTTGGAACCGACCCACATCAGGTGGTTCTTGATGCGGGTGATCTCGTCGAACATGGTGCGGATGTAGTGCGCACGCTCGGGCACTTCGATGCCCATCAGGGACTCGATCGCGCGCACGTAGGCGTGCTCGTTGCACATCATCGACACGTAATCCAGGCGGTCCATGTACGGAACCGACTGGTTGAACGGCTTGGATTCGGCCAGCTTCTCGGTGCCACGGTGCAGCAGGCCGATATGCGGATCGGCACGCACCACGGTCTCGCCGTCCATTTCCAGGATCAGGCGCAGCACGCCGTGCGCCGCAGGATGCTGCGGGCCGAAGTTCATCGTGTAATTGCGGATTTCCTGCCTGCTTTCGACAGGATTGCTCGCGAAGGCATCGGTTGCCTGGCGGAACTCACTCACTTGGCGGTCTCCGACTTGCCCACTTCACCAGCGGCAGTCTCATAACGGGCGTCGTCGCGGATCACGCGCGGCACACCGACGCGCGGCTCGACCGAGGTCACCGGCTCGTACACGACACGCTTGCGCTCATCGTCGTAACGCACTTCGACGTTGCCGATCAGCGGGAAATCCTTGCGGAACGGATGGCCGACAAATCCGTAGTCGGTCAGGATGCGGCGCAGGTCCGGATGGCCATCGAAGACGATGCCGAACAGGTCGAAGGCTTCGCGTTCGAACCAGTTCACGCCGGGCCAGATATCGGTCAACGAGGCCACCATCGGTACCTGCTCGTCCGGTGCGTAGCAACGCACGCGCAGACGCTGGTTGTGCTGGTAGGAGATCAGCTGCGCGACCACCGCAAAACGCTGCTTGGGCATGTGCTGCGGATGGGCGCCGTCGGAGCTTTCCTGGCTGGGAAATTCGCCCCAGGCGAAACGACCGACGGCCTTGCCCTCGACGCCGCGGCTGAAGCCCTGCGACGACACGTCGGCGGTATCCCACTCGTCGCTGCCGTAGCCCAGGTAATCGACGCCGCACAGGTCGCTGAGCTGTTCGAAACCGAGCTCGTCGCGCAGGGCCAGACAGGTGGCGTGCCAATCGGCCGCAGCGACTTCCAGCGTCACTTCGCCGCGCGGCAATGCCACGGCGATCTGCGCACCGGCGAAACGTGCCGCAAGTCGGTCAGTGAAGGAAGATGCTTGCTCTGCCATGGGGGCTTGGCTGCTCTCAGTAGAAGAAGACGGGTGTCAGCGCGCGATGGTCTGGGTACGCCAGATCTTCTTCTGCAGCTGCAGGATGCCGTATACCAGCGCCTCGGCGGTCGGCGGGCAACCGGGGACGTAGATGTCCACCGGCACGATGCGATCGCAACCGCGCACCACCGAATACGAATAGTGATAGTAGCCGCCGCCATTGGCGCAGCTGCCCATCGAGATGACCCACTTCGGGTCCGGCATCTGGTCGTAGACCTTGCGCAGCGCCGGGGCCATCTTGTTGACCAGCGTGCCGGCCACGATCATCACGTCGGACTGGCGCGGCGACGGGCGGAACACCACGCCGTAGCGGTCCAGATCCAGACGCGCGGCACCGGCATGCATCATCTCGACCGCGCAGCAGGCCAGGCCGAAGGTCATCGGCCACATCGAGCCGGTGCGCGCCCAGTTCAGCAGCGCATCGACGCTGGTGGTCACGTAGCCCTTCTCGAGCAGCGGGTTTTCGCCTTCCGGGCGCAGGATGTCTTCCACCCGGCCTTCCGGCATCGGGTTGGTCATCAGACGATCCAGGGTCTGAATCACTCCCATTCCAGCGCTCCCTTCTTCCACACGTAGATAAAGCCGAGGAACAACATGCCGACGAACAGGCCCATGGTGACCAGCGAACGTGCGCCGATCTCCATGAACACCTGTGTCCACGGCACGATGAAGATGATTTCCAGATCGAACACGATGAACTGGATCGCGATCAGGTAGTAGCGCACGTCGAACTTCATGCGCGCGTCTTCGAAGGCTTCGAAGCCACACTCGTAAGGCGAGAGCTTGCGCGGGTCCGGACTACGCGGACCGAGGAATCGACCGACCAGCATCAGCACGATGCCGATGCCGGTGGCGACGATCAGAAACAGCAGACTCGGCAAATATTCGGCCAGCACAGCGATTCTCTCTTGCCTCTGCCCGCACGCGCCGCGTGCCGGCATGGGGTATAGGCAGACCCCGCGCGCGACCAGCGATGCGCAGGAACTGCAGCCAAACAATGGTGCCCAAGAGGGGACTCGAACCCCTACGACCTAAGTCGCTACCACCTCAAGGTAGTGCGTCTACCAATTCCGCCACCTGGGCATACGTTGCGCCGCTGGGCATCCCAGTGCGCAGCGTATTGTAACCGGCTTCAGCGTTTTTGTGCTGGTTCTGAAGCGTTTTCTTCGCGTGCCGCGGGCGCCTGCTGCACCGGTGCGGATTGCGCCGGCGTTGCAGCCGGAGTTGCGGCGGGCACTGGCTGCGAAGGCGCGGTCGGGACTGCGCCGGCGGCCGGCACCTGCGGTAACGGCTGAGTCAGCTCGCCCGCGGCGGCGGGCGCCGGGGTGGCCGACTGCGACATCACGCCCAGGTTCTGGTCGGTCGGACGTGCGCCGTGGGTGGCGTACCACGCCATGAACAGGCTGATGCTGAAGAACACCACCGCCAGCCACTTGGTCGACTTGGACAGGAAGTTCGACGCGCCCTGCGAGCCGAACACGGTGCCCGACGCGCCGGCGCCGAAGCCGGAACCGGCTGCCGCACCCGCACCACGCTGCATCAGGATCAGCGCAATCATCGCCAGCGCGACCAGCACGTAGACCACATTGAGGATCAACATCAGCATTTCGAAATCCGTCCCCGGACAAAACTTAATGGGTTAACAAGCGGCCGCCGCACGCGCGATGGCCAGGAAATCCTCGGCGACCAGCGAGGCGCCTCCGACCAGCCCGCCATCGACGTCGGGCTGGGCAAACAGCTCGCTGGCGTTATCGGGCTTGACACTGCCCCCGTACAGGATGGGCAGAGAATCGGCGATTCTAGCATCCGCCTTCGCGACTTCGCCACGCAGGAACGCGTGCACCGCCTGCGCCTGCTCCGGGCTGGCGGTGCGGCCGGTGCCAATGGCCCAGATCGGCTCGTAGGCGAGCACGGCGCGGGCAAAGCCCGCGCTGCCCACCAGCGCCAGCACCGGCGCGAGCTGGGCGCGCAGCACCGCCTCGGTCTGGTCGGCCTCGCGCTGCTCCAGCGACTCGCCCACGCACAGCACCGGAATCAGCCCGGCATGCATGGCGGCGGCGAATTTATGCGCCACCAGCTCACTGCTCTCACGATGGTACTGGCGCCGTTCGGAGTGGCCGACCAGCCCGTACTCGGCGCCGACATCGACCAGCATCGTGGCCGAGACTTCCCCGGTGTAGGCGCCCTTCTCGTTACTGCTGACGTCCTGGGCACCGAAACACAGATGGTGTTCCTCGAAATCCTCGATCAGGTCACCCAGGTAAGGCAGTGGCGGCAGGATGACGACATCGACACCCTCCAGGGGCATGTGCGCGGCGATCTGGGCCACCAGTTCGGTGGCGAAGGCGCGGCTGCCATGCAGCTTCCAATTTCCGGCAACGATCTTTCGACGCATCAGGCGCAGGTTCCTGAGTGGAAGACAGGCGACAGAATAGCCCATGCCCTGTCGGCAGCCGGCACACTTCTGTCCATTGCCTGTCCTCCCCCTCCTCCACCAGGAACCTGCCATGTCCGTTTCGCCTGTCTTCGCGCTGGTCACCGGCGCCTCCAGCGGCATCGGCCGCGAGATTGCGCGTGCCTATGCAAGGCGTGGCGTGCCGCTGATCCTGACCGCGCGCCGGGTCGACCGGCTGCAGGCGCTGGCCGAGGAGTTGCGGCCCTTGGTGCAGGTGGAAGTGGTGCCGGCCGATCTGGGCGATCCCGCCGCGGTCGAAGCATTGGTTGCGCAGATCCAGCGCAATGGCTGGACGGTGGGCACCCTGGTCAACAACGCCGGCTACGGCGTGCCGGGCCGCTATCTGCACAACGACTGGGCCACGCACGCACGCTTTCTGCAGGTGATGGTGGGCGCGGTGTGCGAACTGACCTGGCGGCTCTTGCCGATGATTCGCGCCAGCGGCCAGGGCCGCATCCTCAATGTGGCCTCGTTCGCCGCACTGACGCCGAGTGCCGACGGGCAGACGCTGTACGCAGCCAGCAAGAGCTTCCTGCTGCGCTTCAGCGAATCGCTGGCACTGGAGAACGCCGACTGCGCGGTCAAGGTCTGCGCGCTGTGTCCCGGCTTTGCCTGGTCGGAGTTTCACGATGTCACCGGCACCCGCGCGGCGATGTCCACCCTGCCCCGCTGGGCGTGGCTGCAGGCCGACGACGTGGCCGAGTACGGCATTGCCGCGCTGGAACGCGGCCAGGTGCTGGCCGTGCCGGGCTGGCGCTATCGCCTGGTCAATGCGGCCTTGCGCGTGATGCCGCATGCGCTCGCACTGCGCCTGATGGCGCGCGGATCGCAGCGGGTGCGTCCGTTGCAGTGAGAGGCGGCGGCGCATCGGCTGCCTGCAGCGTCTTGCCTGCGCAGCCACATACCCGTGACCGCGCGCCGCTTGCAGTAGCCAGCTTGTCCGTTGCCATGGCCACCACCGATACCGGCCGCAGCCTCGCTCCTGTCTGCAGCGCAGGGCGACTGGCAATACGTCGCGAGCGGACGTCGGATGCTTTGAACGGCCCCGCCCACAGCCGCAGTCCGTGGCTGGAAACATGGTGTTACGAGCAGCGACCACGCGCGTCCATCACTGCGCGCGGCAGCGGTGCGACACCCTCAGTGATTGACGATTTCGCCATGCATGGCCGCCAGCCGCGCCAGCAGACGGTTCTGCGTGCGGCGCGGAATCTTGCGCTGATCCATCGCCCAGTTCAGATCCTCCACCAGCGCATTGAAATCGCCTTCGCGAATGGCCAGGTGCGCATGCGCCTGCTGCATCGACTTGGCGGTATCCGGGCACGGGCCGTCGACGACATGGCAGAACTTCTGCACCAGGCGCTCGTTGAGCATCACGATGTTGACGCGCGCGAACTTGTCGACGATGCGTTGATCGTCGGCGATGCGCGACAGCATGGTTTCCACCAGCGCTTCGATCCCGGCCTGCCCGCCGAGTTCGTCGTAGAGCGTGGGGCGCGGTTGCGTGGTAGTGCAGGCACTCATCAGCGCCAGCATGCACAGCAAGGGCCAGCGCAGCCGTCGATTCATCAGAACGCCACCTGCAGGGAAAGATAGGGCCCGCGCTGGTCGGTGAGCGTGGCGATGTCGCCAAGCTCGGCCCAGGCCGCGGTCAGGGACACATGCTTGCTGGGAAACCAGGCCACGAATGCATCCGCCCAGGCCTGCTCGCGGGCGAAGCCGAGATTATCGGGCTTGTCGCGGTATTCCACGCCGACCACCCACGCCGGCGACAGCACGACGGCGGCGCTGGCTTCGCCGACCAGCCGATAGGCGTTGCGGCGATCGCCGCCGAAACCGAGCAAGCCGGTCTGATTGGCGCGGGTCGCGCGCAAGGTGCCGTTGAGCAGCAGTTGATAGCCGCCCGCGGCCTGCAGGAACAACCGGCTGGCACTGACATAGACGTCGGTGCCGTGATCGTCGCGCGCGCCGATCGCCAGCGGCAGCGCGCCATTGCGCAGGCGTTTGTACTGCACGCCCACGCTGACCTGCGGCGCATGTCCGTAGACCAGATCGCCGTAGACCCGCAGCTTGGCGCCGAACACGTCCTGGCCAAGCGCATTCCACGGCAGGCCCAGCCGGTCCTGCAAGGTGCCCAGATCCAGCCGTTGCCGCGCCAGCGAAAGTTCCAGCCGGTTGCCGACCGTCAACGCGGCACCTTGCACGTCGAGCCGGTAATCGCCGCTGTCCACATGCGTGGCGAACAGCACGCTGCCCAGTTCGTCGCGGGTGCCGTAGCCCGACAGCGTGGCCCACGGCACGATGCCGCCACCGCTGCTGCCTTCGATCATCGACACGCCACCGGTGGCGAGCAGGCGCCCGTCGCCGGCGATCGCCGACGCGGGCGCGCTGGTCAGCCCGGCCAGTGCCACAGACAGCAGCGCGCCCCGCCATTTGCTCATCGATGCACTCCTGCCTGCGCCGCCGGCGCCAGATCGAGTTGCCGCATGCACCAGGCGACCAGCGGCACTTCTTCCAGTGGCGGCGAATACAGATAGCCCTGCACCATGTCGCAGCCATAACCGCGCAGCAGCCCCAGCGCGGTGGCGTTCTCCACGCCTTCGGCGATCACGCTCAAGCCCAGGTTGTGTCCCAGATCGATCGTGCTGCGCACGATGAACGCATCGTCGGTGCCCTCGGCCAGTTGCATGACGAAGCTCTTGTCGATCTTCAATTCGTTCACCGGCATGCGCTTGAGTTGCGCCAACGAGGAATAGCCGGTGCCGAAGTCGTCGATGGACAGACGCACGCCGACGCTGCGCAGCTGGTACAGCATGTGCAGCGCCGATTCGACATCGCGCATCAGCGCGCTTTCGGTCAGTTCCAGCGTCACCGACTGCGCCGGCACCGCGTGATGCTCCAGACGGCCACGCACGTAATCGGGCAAGCCGGGGTCGGACAGATCCAGTGCGGAGAGATTGATCGCCATTCCCAGTTCCAGCCCCTGCCTGCGCCAGTGCGCCTGGCAGCGCAGCGCCTCGTCCAGCACGAAGCGGGTCAAGGGATGGATCACGCCGGAGTGCTCGGCCAGCGGAATGAATTCGTCCGGGCCGATCGCCCCGAGCACCGGATGCTGCCAGCGCACCAGCACCTCGACCTGTTCGACGCGATTGTTGCGCAGGCAGATCTTGGGCTGGAAGCGCAAGGTCAGTTCGTTGCCGCCGATGGCCTGACGCAGATCGCCGGTCAGGCGCAGCCGGCGCAGATGCTGCTCGTCCTGGCCCAGGCGATACACGCTGGCGCCGACGGTGGTGACGTTGCCGCCCTGGCGCCGTGCGATGTCCGCGCGCCGCAACAAGGTGTCCGGATCGGCGCCGTGTTCGGGAATCAGGGCGATGCCGATGCTGGCTTCCAGCTGGATGCGCGCCTGCGGCAGCGCCAGCGGACGGCGCAACTGCAGCAGCAAGCGCTGTGCATCCTGCTGCACGGTGGTGACGTCGGTCTGCGCCACCACCACCATGAATTCGTCGCTGCCCAGCCGCCCGACGAGATTGGGTTCCTGCACCACGTCGGCAAGGCGGCGGCCTGCTTCGACCAGGACCTGGTCGGCGAAATCGTGGCCCAGGCTGTCGTTGAGCTCCTTGAAGCGTTCCAGATCCAGGATCAGCACTGCGGCCGTGCCGCCGGAGGCCACGGTCTGCTCCACCACGTCCTTCAGCCGCTCCAGCAACCAGATGCGATTGGGCAGACCGGTCAGGGCATCGTGGCGCGCCTGATGCAGGATGTGCTGCTCGCGGCTGGCGATCTGCTGCTGCATGCGCCCGAAGCTGTCGGCCAACTCGGCCAGTTCGCGCCCGGAGGGCACCTCGACCGCGGTGTGGTAGTCGCCTCGCTGGATGCGCCGCGCTGCCTGCACCAGCTGCGCGACAGGCCTGCTGACGCTGCGCGCCAGGAAGATCGCCACACCCAGCGCCGCAGCCGTGGCCAGGCCCGCCAGCAGCAGGATGCGCAACTTGAGCACGCGGTACGGCGCCACCGCGCGATCCAGCGAGGCCTGCAGCGCGACCCGCACATGACTGTCGCCCTGGATCGACTGCAGTTTGACCAGGTAACGCGACTCGGCCAGCGTCAACGCGACCGCCGCGCCCTGTGCGCGTTCGGCGGTCGGCAACTGCTGCGCGAACTCGGCGCGCGCGGCCGGCTCCAGCGTGGACGCCAGTACCCGCACCGGCGGACCATCGGTGAAGAAGGTCGCATCCAGCCCGGTGGTGGAACGGAAATCCTGCGCGAGACCGTCGCCGGATTCGTTGCCGATCGCGATCCAGCCCACCCGGCTCGGTGCCAGTACCTGCACCACCGCCAGCCGCACGATGCGTCGGTCCAGTGCGACCACGCCCACCGCACGCCCATCGCGCTGCGCCTGCTGCAGCAGGGTCTGCACTGCGCGCAGCTGTTCGGTTTGCGGCAGATCGGCAAGCCCGGTCAAAAATTCGCCATCCGGGGCCAGCAGCAGCGCGGTCTGCGCCGACATGCGCGCGGCGTGGTTGCGCAATGCCGATTGCATGGTCGGCACATCGCCACTGGCCACGGCCGCGCGGAAACCGAAATCGTCGGCCAGCACCGAGGCCGACTGCAGCAGTTGTTCGTCGCGGCGCAGATTGATGCGTTGCCAGACGCGTTCGCCGATCTGCAGCTCTTCGCCGAGCTGCGCCTTGACGCTGCGCTCGGTGGCGACCTGCACCGCGATGAAAGTCAACGCCTGCGTGGCGAGCACGACCAGCACCAGAAACGCCGCGATGCGGGTATGCAGGCGCATGGCCTTCATGGCTTGGGCTTCTGCGGGTCGGCGCGGCGGAACTTGTCCTGCAGCGCGCGCACGCGCGCATCCGGAGGTGCCACCGCCGGTGCGGCGCCGGTGGTCTGCAAGGTCACGCGCCGTTGCACGGCCTCGCGCGCAAGCGCCACCGGCTCGGCGAGTGCGGCGCCCTTGATGCGCGGATGCCAGACCCGCAAGGTGTAGTTGCCTGCCGGCGCGTCCAGCTGCACGCGACCGTCGCTGCCGGTCTTGCCGAAATACGGCGTGTCCAGCACCACGATATAGCCCAGCATCCAGTCGTGGATATTGCAGCCCACCGTCACCAGACCAGCCTGGTCAAAGCGCACTGGCGCGGCAGTGCTGCCCTGGAACAGCGGCAACTCAAAACGCTTTGCGGCAGAGAACGAATAGACCTGATGGCGAATCTGGTCGTTGTTGGGAAACCGCACCAGGGTACCGGTGCGCACCGCCAGCACCGCAGGCACGAACTGCGAGTTGACCTGGTCCATCTCGACGGTCCTGGGCGCCCCACCGGCGGCCACCGGACGTGCCGGCTCCAGACTCACTACCGCATCGACCAACATGCCGTTGGCATCGACGACGGTCACGCTAAGCGGCGTCGCCCACGCACAGCTTGCGGCGCAGTACGCCAGCAACCCCAAAACCGGGCCGATCCGTTTGAACCACTGCGTCTGCATGCGCCCCCCAAGCCTAGTGCAATCGGCAGCGGGCGCCAGGCGAATCCGACGTCGCGCTAGCGATCAGACTGGGTTATCGGCTGAGGTGAATGCAAGCTTTAACCGGCCGCCAGCAGAATTTTATGAACCAAACTGTGGCGGAGGTCATCGCCGATGCTGCGAGCGCAGCCGCTGGCGGCGCTGTCGCGGCTGCGAACGGATTACTTCAGCTTGATCTCGCGCAGACGTTCTTCCAGAAAACCGTGCGCGGTAATCGGCTCGGGGTAGCGGCTCGGATTGTCGGCGGTGATGCACGAAGGCAGCACGTCGATCAGGAAATCCGGATTGGGGTGCAGGAAGAACGGCACCGAATAGCGCGGCTTGCGCGCCTGTTCGCCCGGCGGATTGACCACGCGATGGATGGTGGACGGATACACGTGGTTGGTCAGGCGCTGCAGCATGTCGCCGATGTTGACCACGATGGTGTCGGCGTCGGCAGTGAACGGCACCCACTCGCCGTCGTTTGAGCGCACTTCCAGCCCGGCCGCGCTGGCGCCGACCAGCAGGGTGATGAAATTGATGTCGCCGTGCGCACCGGCGCGCACGTTGGGGATGTCGTCGCTGGTGATCGGCGGGTAGTGGATCGGCCGCAGGATCGAGTTGCCGTTGTTGGTCTTGTCGACAAAGTAGTCCTGCGGCAGGCCGATATGCAGCGCCAATGCCGACAGCACACGCGAGCCCAGCTGGTCCAGCTGCTGGTACAGCCGGTAGCCGCGCTCACGGAAACCAGGCACCTCTTCGGGCCACAGGTTTGGCGCCATCACCGCGCGGTACGGCGAATCGTCCGCGATCTCGCGACCGATATGCCAGAACTCCTTCAGATCGAAATGCTTGGAATCCTTGGCGGTCTCCACGCCGAACGCGGTATAGCCGCGCGCACCGCCGCTGCCTTCCACGTGATAGCGACGCTTGACCTCTTCGGGCAGGGCGAAGAACGCCTTGAACACGTCATACGCCGCGTCGATGTCGGCCTGCGCGATGCCGTGGTTGCGGATGCCGGCAAAGCCCCACTGCCGATAGGCCGCGCCGAGCTCGGCGACGAAGGCGTCGCGGTCGCTGTCGAAACGGGTGATGTCCAGGGTCGGGATGCGGGCGCTCATACGGATATCTGCAGTTGAAGTCGGAAGTCGAAAGGAAGGCCTGCCGCTCAGGACAGCAGGCGATACAACAGGTAGAACGTCGCGGCCTTGGCAAAGACCACGCACACACCAATGATCAGCGACTCACGCCGCGTCACGCACGGCTCCGGAAAGACGGTCGAGCGTGTCCTGCATCAGGCCGGCGTCGTCGGCTTCCACGGTCACGCGCACCACCGGCTCGGTGCCGGACGGACGCAGGAACGCGCGCCCACGGCCCTGCACGGCGGCCTGCGCCTGCTGCAGCGCCTGCTGCACGCCGGCGGCCTCCACGATCGCCTTGGCCGCCCCGCCTCCCAGCCGCACATTGACGGTCTTCTGCGGCACCTTGCTCAGGCTGCCCAGGGCCTCGCGCAGGCTCTGCCCGTCGCGCCCCAGTGCCTCGAGCACCTGTAGCGCACTGACGATGCCATCGCCGGTGGTGGCGCGATCCAGGCACAGCAGGTGGCCGGAGGTTTCGCCGCCCAGCGTGCCGCCGCCCTCGACCAGGGCCTGGTGCACGTAGCGGTCGCCGACCTTGGCGCGCTGGAACGGGATGTGCAATGCGGCCAGCGCCTGTTCCAGACCGTAGTTGGTCATCAAGGTGCCGACCACGGTGCCGGTGAGCCGGCCGCTGGCCTGCCAGGAGCGCGCGAGCACGTAGAGCAGATCGTCGCCATCGACCGGGTTGCCCTGGTCGTCGGCCATCAGCACGCGGTCGCCATCGCCATCGAAGGCGATGCCGAGCTGCGCACCGCTCTCGCGCACCTTGGCAGCGAGGTTGTCGATATGGGTGGAGCCGACACCGGCGTTGATATTTAGACCGTCCGGTGCGGCACCGATGACGACCACGTCCGCACCCAGCTCGCGGAACAGCATCGGCGCGATGTGATAGGTCGCGCCATGCGCGCAGTCCAGCACCATCTTCAGGCCGTGCAGGGTGAACCCGCGCGCCACGCTGGCCTTGCAGAATTCGATGTAACGGCCGATCGCATCGCGGGTGCGGATCGCCTTGCCCAGGCGCTCCGATTCCACGGTGTGGAACGACTCGTCCAGCGCGGCCTCGATCGCCGCTTCGGTGGCGTCGTCGAGCTTCTCGCCTTCGGCGGAAAAGAACTTGATGCCGTTGTCGTAATGCGGGTTGTGCGAGGCACTGATCACCACGCCGGCATCGGCGCGCAGAGTGTTGGTCAGGAAGGCGATGGCCGGGGTCGGCATCGGGCCGATCAGCTGCACGTCGGCGCCGGCGGCGACCAGGCCGGCTTCCAACGCGGCTTCGAACATGTAGCCGGAGATCCGGGTGTCCTTGCCGATCAGCACCAGCGGGCGCTTGCTGCGGCCCTGGGTGAGCACCCGACCGAGCGCATTGCCCAGTCGCAGCACGAAATCGGCCGAGATCACGCCCTGCCCGACCCGACCGCGGATGCCGTCGGTTCCAAAATACTTGCGACTGCTCATGCGTTACGGTGTTCCTGCCTACGGGTGGACGCACACGCAGCGGCGCGTGCGACGGTGTCGCGCATGCGCGCAACCACTGGCCTCATGCGGCCGCGTCCTGCGGATGCGGCTGGCGCATCATCATCGCGGTCAGATCGGCGATGCGGTCGCGCATGTCGCGGCGGTCGCAGATCTGGTCGATGGCACCGTGGTCGAGCAGGAACTCCGAACGCTGGAAGCCTTCCGGGAGGGTCTCGCGCACGGTCTGCTCGATCACGCGCGGGCCGGCGAAGCCGATCAGGGCATGCGGCTCGGCGATATTGATATCGCCCAGCATCGCGAACGAGGCCGACACGCCACCGGTGGTGGGATGGGTCAGCACCGAGATGTACGGCAGGCCGGCTTCGCGCAGGCGACCGAGCGCGGCGGAGGTCTTGGCCATCTGCATCAGCGAGAACAGGCCCTCCTGCATGCGCGCCCCGCCGCTGGCGGAAAAGCACACGAACGGGCAGCCGACTTCCAGCGCCACTTCGGCCGCGCGTGCGAAGCGCTCGCCGACCACCGAGCCCATCGAGCCGCCCATGAAGGCGAAGTCGAAGGCCGCGGCGACCAGCGGATTGCCCTTGAGCGTGCCGCGCATGGCGATCAGTGCGTCGTACTCGCCGCTGCTCTTCTGGCTGGCCTTGATGCGCTCGCCGTAGCGCTTCTGGTCCTTGAACTTGAGCACGTCGACCGGGCCCAGCTGGGCGGCGATCTCGGTGGTCGCGGTGTCGGGATCGAACAGCGAGTTCAGGCGCGCGCGCGCGCGGATCGCCATATGGTGGTCGCACTTGGGACACACCTCGAGGTTTTCCTCGAGCTCGGGGCCGTACAGCGCGCTGCCGCAGTTGCTGCACTTCTCCCACAGGCCCTCGGGGACGCTGCGCTTCTTGGCCGGGGTGTTCTCGGTGCGGATGCCGGAGGGCATCAATTTGCTGAGCCAGCTCATGCGTGTATGACAATCCATGCAGGGCGGCCATGTGGGCCGCAGAGGGGCGACAGTCTAACGCGCCGGGAGAAAGCCGAGGTAGCGCGGAGGCTAAATGCGGGGCCGGCATGGCCCGGCCAGCGCCTGCCGCGCCGGCGCTTGAAGGCAGGCGCGCCAGATGGAGCGCAGGCCGCGCCGTCTCCCCCGGAGCAGAGAGCGGCGTTGGCTTCAGGCCTGGTCGAGCGCCTGGCGCAGTGGGGCCAGGAAGGCTTCGGCGCGTTCGCGGGCGCTGCGGACGTCGGTGGCCTCGGCCAGCGCGGCGACCAGGGCGCTGCCGACCACCACACCTTCGGCGTCGACGGCCATCGCGGCGGCGCTGGCGGCGTCCTTGATGCCGAAGCCGGCCACCACCGGAGCGCCGGCACGCCGGCGCAGCTGGCGCAGGCGGTCGCTGGCGGCATGGGTGTCGAGCAGATTCGAGGCGCCGGTGACGCCGGCGAAGCTGACGTAGTACAGATAGCCCTGAGCGCTGCTGCACAACATGTCCAGGCGCTGCTCGCTGGTGGTCGGCGAGGCCAGCGCGATCAGGGCCAGGCCGACCTCGGTGAAGATGGCGCGGGTCTCGGCCGCTTCTTCGGGCGGCAGATCGACCAGGAGCAGGCCATCCACACCGGCAGCGACGGCGGCTTCGGCAAAGCGCCGGGTGCCGTGGATCTCGATCGGGTTGAGGTAGCCCATCAACACCACCGGCGTGGCGGCGTCTTCGCGGCGGAATTCGTGCACCGCCTCCAGCACGTAGGCAAGGCCGGCACCACGACCCAGCGCGCGCTCGGAGCTGCGCTGGATGGTGGGGCCGTCGGCCATCGGGTCGGAGAACGGCACGCCCAGCTCGATGACGTCGGCACCGGCACGTACCAGCGCGTGCATGACCGGTACGGTGGCTTCCAGCGACGGGTCGCCGGCGGTGATGAAGGGGATGAGCGCCTTGCGGCCATCGGCGCGCAGGCGCTGGAAGGTTTCGTCGATACGACGCATTGAAAGACCTTGCAAGAAAGTTAGAGGCGGTGCGACCGCTTCAATGGATGTCCTGGTACATGGCAGGCGGCAGTTCGGTCAATGCCTGGGCCTCGACCTCGAGGTCGAAACTGTCCAGGCAGCAGCCGCAGCCGCTGTTTTCCGAGCAGCTGCGGATCTGCGGCGCCCAGCGGTCGAGCCAGGCGAACAGCAGCTCCTGCTCGCCCGGTTGGTCGGCCAGCGCGGTCACCGTGACGCGCCGCAGTGGCATCAGACCTGCACGCCTTCGCGCGCGGCGATGGTGTGCACGTCCTTGTCGCCGCGGCCGGACAGGTTGCACAGGATCAGCGCGTCCTTGGGCATCTCGCGCGCGAGCTTGATCGACTGCGCCACCGCGTGGCTGGATTCGAGCGCGGCCAGGATGCCTTCGGTATGCGCCAGCAGATGGAAGGCGGCCATCGCTTCGTCGTCGGTGATGCCCTGGTAGACCGCGCGGCCGCTGTCGGACAGGAACGAATGCTCCGGGCCCACGCCCGGGTAATCCAGCCCGGCGGAGATCGAATGGGTTTCGGTGATCTGGCCGTCGTCGTCGCAGATCACATAGGTGCGGTTGCCATGCAGCACACCGGGGCGCCCGGCCGCGATCGACGCCGCATGACGGCCGCTGGCGATGCCGTCCCCGGCCGCTTCGGCGCCGTAGATCTTGACGCCCGGGTCGTTGAGGAAGGCATGGAACAGGCCGATCGCATTGCTGCCGCCGCCGACGCAGGCGCTGATCGCATCCGGCAGGCGGCCGAAGTCTTCCAGCATCTGCGCGCGCGCTTCACGGCCGACAATCGCATTGAAGTCGCGCACCATGCGCGGATACGGATCCGGGCCGGCCACGGTGCCGATGATGTAGAAGGTGTCCTGCACGTTGGTGACCCAGTCGCGCATCGCCTCGTTGAGCGCGTCCTTGAGCGTGGCCGAGCCGGAGGTCACCGGGATCACCGTGGCGCCCAGCAACTTCATGCGGTAGACGTTGATCTTCTGCCGCTCGATGTCGGTGGCACCCATGTAGACCACGCACTCCAGGCCCAGCCGCGCGGCGACCGTGGCGCTGGCCACGCCATGCTGGCCGGCGCCGGTCTCGGCGATGATGCGGGTCTTGCCCATGCGGCTGGCCAGCAGGGCCTGGCCGATGGTGTTGTTGATCTTGTGCGCGCCGGTATGGTTCAGGTCCTCGCGCTTGAGCAGGATCTGCGCGCCGCCCACTTCGCGGCTCAGTCGCTCGGCATGATAGATCGGGCTGGGCCGGCCGACGTAATGCTTGAGATCCTTGTCGTACTCGGCAATGAAGGCCGGATCCTGGCGCGCCTGGTCGTAGGCGGCAGCCAGCTCCTGCAACGGGCCGATCAAGGTCTCGGCGACGAACCGGCCGCCGAACTTGCCGAAGTGGCCGGCAGCGTCCGGATAGGCGTGAAAGTCACTGATGGGCTGGGCCGACATGGGAATCCTCTGCAGCGATGCGGTCATACAAGAAGCATTACTGTAGCGCAGCCACGGCGCGCGATAAATCGATAAGATTGCCGCAACCTGTGACCTGGACTCACATATGAGCACCCTGCTTCCCCCGCTTGCAGCGCTGCGCGCGTTCGAATCCGCCGCGCGTCTGCAGAGCGTCAGCCGGGCCGCGCAGGAGTTGCACGTGACCCATGGCGCCATCAGCCGGCACGTGCGCTCGCTGGAACAGGCGCTGGGCGCGGCGCTGTTCACCCGCCAGGGCCGCGGCCTGGTGCTGACGCCTGCCGGCGCCCGGCTGCGCGATGCGACCGGTGAGGGCTTTGCGCTGATCGGCGACACCTGGGCGACATTGCGGCGCCCCAGCAGCGAGGCGCCGCTGGTGCTGGGCTGCTCGGGCAGCCTGCTGGCGCGCTGGGTCATCCCGCGGCTGGGCCGGCTGCAGCGGGATCTGCCGCAGGTGCGCCTGCACCTGTCGGCCAACGAGCAGGCGCCGGGCCCGGATCTGGACGGGCTGGATGCGGCACTGCTGCTGGACACCCCGCCCTGGCCAGGCGACTGGCAGGTGCACGAGCTGGGGGTGGAGTGGATCGGTCCGGTGCTGAGTCCGCAGTTGGCATCTGCAACACAGCTCGCTGGCAGAGCGCCTGCCGCCCTGCTCGATCACGCCTTGCTGCATACCCGCTCGCGCCCGCAGGCCTGGCCGGAATGGGCGCAGAGCCACGGCGTGGCAGCCGAAGCGCTGCGCTTCGGCACTGAATTCGAACATCTGGTCTACCTGCTGGAAGCCGCCGCCGCCGGCCTGGGCGTGGCGATCGCACCGCAACCGCTGGTTGCCGCGGACCTGGCCGCCGGACGCCTGCTGGCGCCGTGGGGCTTCACGCCAACCCGCGGCCGCTGGGTGCTGTGCGCCGCAAGGCGCAACCCGGACCCGCGCATCGAACAGCTCGCCGGCTGGTTGCGTAGCGCGCTTTCAGAAGATCAGCAGCGCACCACGGATGCCGCAAGCGTCTGATTGGAACGCTCAGTGATCGGCGAAACAGCGACCGAACAATCGATCATCAGAGAAGCGAAAGATCTAGGGCAATCAAAACAACGAAGCAGACTGCCTACTCCGATTCCCCAATCCCGATTCCCGAATCCCCAACTCACCCCATCTCGTGACAATCGGCCCGGCGCACTTCTTCGACGAACTTGCGCATCATGTGGCCGTCCTTGATCCCGGGCGCCAACTCCACGCCGCTGGACACATCCACGCCCCACGGCAGCGTTGCCACGATCGCGTCGAACACATTGTCGGCGGTGATGCCACCGGCCAGCAGAAATGGGCGATGCAGGCCGGTCGGCAGGCGCGACCAATCGAAGGTCTTGCCGGTGCCGCCGCCTGCACCGGGCGCATGGCTGTCGAACAGGAAACCGGCGGTATTGGGAAAGGCGAGCTGCAAGGTTCGCGCGTTGGCGTCCTCGCCATTCATCCCGCCGCTGCCCATCGGCACCGCCTTCAGATACGGCAGGTTGAAGCTGCGGCAGAACGCGTCATCTTCCTCGCCATGGAACTGCAGCAAGGTCGGACGTACGGTGCGCACCACTTCGCGTACTTCTTCCTTGGAATTATTGCGGAACAGCGCCACCACATCGACCATCGGCGCAGTGGCCTGGCGCATTGCGCGCGCCTCGGCCGGCGCCACGCGGCGCGGGCTGCCATGCGCAAAGATGAAACCTACCGCGTCCACACCCAGCTCGCCGGCCAGTCGGATATCACCGGCGCGAGTCATGCCACAGAACTTGATACGGGTGCGGTACAGCGATCGATTCATTGGGTTACCTCAGCGGGCAGATGCCACTCTGCGGGATACAGCGGCCCGACGAAGACCAGGCCTTGTGGCGGCGCTGTCGGCCCGGCCACCGTGCGGTCGCGGCCGGCCAGCAACGTCGCGATCCAGTCGCCCGGTTGTTCCCCGGTTCCGATCAGGATCAGCGAGCCAACAATATTCCGCACCATGTGATGAAGGAATGCATTGGCCTGGACCTGCACCTCCACCACCTCGCCGATGCGTTGCACGCTGATGGCCTGCAGGTTGCGGCGTGCATGCAGGGCCTGGCACTGCACACTGCGAAATGCGCTGAAGTCGTTCTCGCCCAACAAGGCCTGCGCGGCTGCGTGCATGGCATCGGCATCCAGCGGGCGCCGTTCCCAGCTCAAGGTCTGGCGATACAGCGCCGGGCGTATCTGCCGATTCAGCAGGCGATACCGGTAGCGGCGTGCGCGTGCGGAAAACCGCGCATGGAAGTCGGCGGCGGCCGGCACGCACCAGCGCACCGCGATCGAGGGCGGCAGGCGCGCGGTGGTGCCCAGCATCCAGCCACGCGGCTCGCGGCGCGCATCGCTGTCGAAATGCACCACCTGGCATTCGCCGTGCACGCCGGCATCGGTGCGGCCCGCGCACACCACCTGCACCGGGGCATCGGCCACCGAGGACAGCGCCGCCTGCAGGCTGGCCTGTACGCTCGGCCCGCCATGTTCCCCCAACTGCTGCCAGCCCTGAAACTCGCTGCCGTCGTACTCCACGCCCAGCGCGTAACGCATCGGAACCTGCCTGTTATCGAATCGATGGAGCGCGCGGACTAGCCGAACGCGCGCTCGGACCACACTGCCAGCGTGTTACCGCCCGGCTCGCGAAAATGAAAGCGGCTGCCGCCGGGAAAGCCGAATACCGGCTTGACGATCTCGCCACCGGCCGCGCGAACGCGCTCGGCCATGGGCTCCAGCGCGTCGGCATACAGCACGACCAATGGGCCAGCGTCTGCCGGCGCTACCGCGGTGGCGCGATAGAAACCGCCGTCCAGACGACCGTCGTTGAAGGCCAGATAATCCGGGCCATAGGCCTGAAACTGCCAGCCGAACACGGCTTCGAAAAAGGCGCGGCTGGCCTCCAGATCGAGCGAGGCGAATTCCACGTAATCGATGCGGCGCTCGCGTGCGGCGGCCATGCTGTCCAGCGCCGGGCTCATGCCAGGCGTTCCAGTAGCTCGGCAGCCTCGGCGCGGCTGGCCTCGTCGCCGGTTGCCGCGACTTCCAGCAACAGGCCGCGTGCGGTGTCCGTGTCGCCAAGGTCCATGTAGGCCACGGCCAGCTCCAGACGATCGCGCCCTGCCGAGACGAACTCCCTGCTGTTCACCGCGCTGGGCGCAGCGGCCGGCGCGATGGGGGCCGGATCGATATCCAGGCGGTCCTGCGTGGCGACCGACGCGGACGGCACGCCCGGCGGCAGATCGCTGCTGGCATGCGCAACGTCTACGTATGGCGGCTGGCCGTCTTCCGGCTGCGCGTGCGCGGACCTCGGCGGCTCCGGCACCGCGTCCTCGGGCGCGACGAACGCCGGCTGCTCTACCGGAGGCGCTGGCGGCGTTGCGCGCAGCGAGCGCCAGTCATCGCTGGCGACCACCGGCGGCGCGGCGGCAGGCTCGGACAGCAGCGGCTCGCGGCGCAGCACATCGGACAGCGGTTGCTGCGTCTGCTGGGCGCGTTCTTCTTCGCGTAGATCGGCTTGTTCGAATTCGGGGTCGTGCAGCACATCGTGCTCGCTGGGCACGGTGGCCTGCGCATCGTCCTGCGGTTCGGCGGCGTCTGCCGCGGCACCGACCGGCACGAAATCGAACTGACGCCGCGGCAAAGGCGGCAGCGGCGAGGGTTTGCGCCGGCGCGCCGCCAGCCAGGCGACGACCGCCGCGACGATCAACACCAGGCCACCGATCAGCCACAGCGGGAACCCGCTGCCCTGCTGTGCCGCAGCCGGCGTCTCCGACAGCCGCTTCTGCGCGGCCGCCAGGTCGGTGTCCTTCATGGCGATCAAGGCCTGCTGTTGCTGCTTGAGCTTTTCCAGATCGGCGACGCGTGTGCGCAGATCCTGCAATTCCGCATCGCGGGTGGCGATGTCTTCCCTGGCCTGTTGCAACTGTTGGTTGGCCGCCATGTCGCCCTCGCCTTCGGCACTGGTGCCGGACGTGGCGCCGGCGGTGTTGGTTTGACTCGCCACTGCAGGGGCGATCTCGAGCCGCGCGCCGGCACCCGCCGACGCCGCCGCTGCGGCAGGCGCGGGCGTTGCGGCCGCAGCGCCGGCCTCGGCCGGCTGCGGCATCGCCGAGCGCGCCTGACGCCACTGCGCGGCCTGCTCGCGCACCATCACCGCCGCCTCGGCGGCGCCGACCTGCGCCAGCGCATCCTCCTGCGGGGTACGCAGCACTGCGCCCTGCTTCAATCGGTTGATGTTGCCGCCGATGAAGGCGTCCGGGTTGGTACGCAGCAGCGCCAGCATGGTCTGGTCGAGCGAATGCCCGCTGGAACGGGCCACCGCGGCAGCGATCTCCGACAAGGTCTGGCCCGAGCGCACCGCCGGCAATGCATCGCCGGCCGGCACCGGCGCGGCAGCGCGCGTGCTGGAACGTGCGCCAGGCGCCGCCGCGTCGGCGGCCTGTCCGGCGCGCTCGGCGGCGGCTGCGGGCGCGGCGGCCGGTGCGCGTGCGATGGCGTTGCTGGCCCCGGCGCGCGGCGCCTCGATGCCTGGCTCGGCGATCGCCGCGGCGGTGTTGGGCGCATCGACCAGTGCGGAATACTCGCGCACCAGCCGGCCCTGGCCCCACTCCACCTCGATCAGGAAGTTGATCGCCGGCTGCTCCACTGCCTGGCTGCTGGTCACACGGATCACCGCACGCCCGCGCGCGTCCTGCGCGAACTGGAACTGCAGGTTGCTGACCAGGCCCTGCGGGCGCTCCAGGCCGACCCGTGCAAACGTGGTGGCCGATGCCAGCGCCACACGTGCGTTGTCGAGTTCGCCCGGCTCGTTGGAGATGACCGGAATCTCGGCCACCAACGGCTGCCCGGGCCTGGACAGCACCCGGATATCGCCCAAGCCCAACGCCATGGCAGCGCCGCTGCAGGCCATCAGCAGCAGCGCACCTATCCCTTGTATCGGACGCATCGCGCCCCCGCCCCTATGTTTCATGGGCATCAATATAGCCGCTGCATGAGCGAAAAAGTCGGCGACCCGACGCAGAGCGCAGATGCCGCCGCGATGCCGCGATGCGACATGCATGCTGCAGCTCATCGGCAACGCATTGGTAGGAGCGCACTTGCGCGCGATGAGGCTTCACTGGGAGAGCTTCATCGCGCGCAGCGCGCTCCTACGGAACTACCGCGTCAGCCTTCCTGTGCGACCAGCTCGGCCAGCTGCACGGCGTTGAGCGCGGCGCCCTTACGGATGTTGTCCGAGACGATCCACAGATTCAGGCCGCGCGGATGCGACAGGTCCTCACGGATACGGCCGACGAACACCGCGTCCTTGCCGGAGGCATGCGTGACCGGCGTCGGGTAGCCGCCAGGCTTGCGCTCGTCCACCACTTCCACGCCGGGCGATGCGGCCAGCAGCGCGCGCGCGTCTTCGACGCTGATCTTGTCGCGGGTTTCGATCGCTACCGCTTCGGAGTGACCGTAGAACACCGGCACGCGCACCGCGGTGGGATTCACCTGGATGGAGTCGTCGCCCAGGATCTTGCGCGTCTCCCAGACCAGCTTCATCTCTTCCTTGGTGTAGCCGTTGTCCTGGAAGTCGTCGATGTGCGGAATCAGGTTGAAGGCGATCTGCACCGGGAAACGCTGCGGGTCGATCTGCTGGAAGCTCAGCAGCTCGCTGGTCTGCTTGCCCAGCTCTTCCATCGCCGAACGCCCGCCGCCGGAGACCGACTGGTAGGTCGCCACATTGATGCGCTCGATGCCGTACTTGCGGTGGATCGGGCCGAGCGCGACCAGCATCTGCATGGTCGAGCAATTGGGGTTGGCGACGATGCCGCGCGGGCGCTGCTTCAGCGCTTCGGGATTGACCTCCGACACCACCAGCGGCACGTCGTCGTCGTAGCGGAACGCGGAGGAATTATCGATCACCACCGCGCCGGCGGCGGCGAACTTGGGGCCGTACTCCTTGGACACGCTGCCGCCTGCGGAGAACAGCGCAATGTCCACGCCGGTGGGATCGAAGTCGGCCAGGTCCAGCACATCGACCTTGCCGCCATTGAACTCCACCTGCCCGCCGGCCGAGCGCGCCGAGGCCAGCGCGTACAGGGTGGCGACCGGGAAGTTGCGCTCAGCCAGGATGCTCAGCATGGTCTCGCCGACAGCGCCGGTGGCGCCCACGACCGCGACGTTGAAACGACGGTTTTCGTTGCTCATGAGATTGTCTTTATCGAATAAGGAAAGTGGGGAATACGCTTGCGCAGTGGGTTCGGGGAACCTCCAAAGCTGGCCGCGGAGGTTCCCTATCGTTTGGTCGTGATGGTTTTGCCGGTGCCGGTGCCGGTGCTGGTCGCTTCGCCAGCGCGCGCGCCGCCCTGTTTGGCAGCAGCCACCGCATCGGCATTCAGCGCGCTCGGCGGATGGCCGGCATTGGCGCCTTTGCCCAGCGCGGCAATCAGGTTGTCCACCGCCAGCTGCACCATCGCGCGGCGCGTGGCCAGGCTGGCGCTGCCAATATGCGGGGTGAGCACGACGTTGCGCAGGGCCAGCAGTTCGGGACGGACGGACGGCTCGCCTTCGTAGACATCCAGGCCGGCACCGGCCAGGCGCCCGTTGGCAAGCGCATCGGCCAGCGCGATTTCATCGACCAGGCCGCCGCGCGCGATATTCACCAGCGTGGCGGTGGGACGCATCTTGCCCAGCGCCGCGGCATCGATGATGTGGTGCGAGTCCCTGGTGTACGGCAGCACCAGCACCAGGTGATCGGACTGCGCCAGCAACGTGTCGAGGTCCACGTACTGCGCGCCGAGCGCCTGTTCGGTGGTGGCCGGCAGCTGGCTGCGGTTGTGGTACAGCACGCGCATGCCGAAGCCATGCGCGCCGCGGCGGGCGATGCCCTGCCCGATACGGCCCATGCCCAGGATGCCCAGCGTGCTGCCGTGGAGATCGGCACCGAGCATGGTCTTGAACGACCACTGCCCCCACTGCCCGTCGCGCAGCCAGCGCTCGGCTTCGGTGATGCGGCGCGCGGTGGCCATCAGCAAGGCAAAGCCGAGATCGGCGGTGGTCTCGGTCAACACATCCGGGGTGTTGCTGGCCAGGATGCCGGCTGCGCTGAGCGTATCCAGATCCAGGTTGTTGTAGCCCACGCCGACGTTGGCGATCGCGCGCAGTTGCGGTGCAGAGGCGATTTCCGCCGCGCCGATACGCTCGTTGAGGGTGATCAGCGCACCGTCCAGCGATGCCAGCCGCGCAGCCAGCTCGGCCGGCGAATACGCGGTGACGCGCGCGGTGGTGGTCAGCTCGAAATGCTCGCCCAGCTGCGCGACGACATCGTCGAACAGCGGCTGGCTGACCCACACCTTGGCGCGGGGCGACTCAGACATCGGCCTGACCGGGAATGCGTGGCGCCACCTCGCCGACATCGCCGCACTGGGCGCGATGACGCAAGGCCTGGTCCATCAGCACCAGCGCCATCATCGCCTCGGCGATCGGGGTGGCGCGGATACCGACGCAGGGGTCGTGGCGGCCGGTGGTGATCACATCGACCACCGCGCCGTCCGCGTCCACGGTCGCGCCGGGCAGGCGCAGGCTGGAGGTCGGCTTGAGCACCATCGAGGCGGTGATCGCCTGGCCGGTGGAAATGCCGCCCAGGATGCCGCCGGCATGATTGCTGAGAAAGCCTTCCGGGGTGATCAGGTCGCGGTGTTCGGTGCCCTTCTGCGCGGCGCTGGCGAAGCCGTCGCCGATTTCCACGCCCTTGACCGCATTGATGCTCATCAAGGCGGCGGCCAGTTCGGCATCGAGCTTGCCGTAGATCGGCTCGCCCCAGCCCGCCGGCACGCCACCGGCCACCACGTCCACGCGCGCACCGACCGAGTCGCCGGACTTGCGCAGCGCGTCCATGTAGGTCTCCAGCTCCGGCACCTGCTCGGCATGCGGCCAGAAAAACGGGTTGTCCTCGACCGCATTCCAGTCGAAACCGGTCGGGCGGATCTCGCCCAGCTGCGATAGAAAGCCGCGCACCAGCACGCCGTAGCGCTGCTTGAGCCACTTCTTGGCGATCACCCCGGCGGCCACGCGCATGGTGGTCTCACGCGCGGACGAGCGCCCACCGCCGCGCGGATCGCGGATGCCGTACTTCTGCCAATAGGTGTAGTCGGCGTGCCCGGGGCGGAACTGCTGGGCGATGTTGCTGTAGTCCTTGCTACGCTGATCGGTGTTGCGGATCAGCAGGCCGATCGGCGTGCCGGTGGTCCGGCCTTCGTAGACGCCGGACAGGATCTCGATCTCGTCGGCTTCGCGGCGCGCCGAGGTATGCCGGCTCTTACCGGATGCACGCCGCTGCAGATCGTGGGTGAATTCTTCCGGCGCGATCTCCAGGCCCGGCGGGCAACCGTCGACCACGCAGCCGATCGCCGGCCCGTGCGACTCGCCGAAGGTGGTGACCGTCAACAGGCGGCCGAAACTGTTACTGCCCATGACGGCATCCTCTCAACATTGCAGCAGGTGGCGTGGCGCGCAGGATGCGCGGCAGGTGACGTGCCGCCACCAGCATCGGTGCCACCGCCAACAGGCCGCTGAACACCAGCGCAAAGACATCCAGCTTAATGCGCCCACTCAGCAGCCAATCGGCGAGCAGGTGCAGCGCAACGCCAGTTCCGACCAGCAGGCCGAGTGCCACAATGAGCGTGCGGCGCCGATGCGCACGCAAGGCCGCATCCGAACTGACCACCACGATCCACGCCGACACCAGGCCGAAAAACGCCATCAGGCCGAAGCCGATCTCCGCCCCCGCCCTCAACAAGCGCTGAGGCAAGGGACCGCCGTACATCGGGTCGAACAGGCGGTACACCACGTCGATCAAACCGAGCGGAATGCCGACGCCGAAGATGGACACCGGCACCAGCAACAGCAGATCGCTTAGCTGCGGCCGCGCGATGGACGACTCAGCGCGCACTGGCCAGCTCGGCGATGCGGGCGCCGTGCGCGATCAACTCGCGGCATTCGACCGCGAAGATGCCCATCTGCCCCACCTTGAACTCGACCCAGGCCAGATCCACTTCCGGCAGCAGCTTGACCAGGTGCTGCTCGGACTCGCCCACTTCGCAGATCAGCAGACCATCTTCGCTGAGGTGCTGCGGCGCATCGCGCAGGATCTTCAGCACCAGATCCAGGCCGTCGTCGCCCGCACGCAGACCCAGCTCCGGCTCGTAGGAATACTCCTGCGGCAGCGCATCGGTTTCGTCGTTGGTGACGTACGGCGGATTGGTGACGATCAGGTCGTACTGGCGGCCACCCAGCCCGGCGAACAGGTCCGACTTGAGCAGGGTGACATTGTCGGCATGCAGGCGCGCCTTGTTTTCGGCGGCCAGTGCCAGCGCGTCGTCGCTGATGTCCACGCCGTCCACGTCCCACTGCGGGTTGTAGTGGCCCATGGCGATCGCGATGCAGCCCGAACCGGTGCACAGGTCCAGCGCGCGGGTGACTTCGCGGCCGCCCAGCCAGGGTTCGAAGCCGGCCTCGATCAGCTCGGCGATCGGCGAACGCGGCACCAGCGCGCGCGCATCGCTCTTGAAGCTCAGCCCGGCGAACCAGGCCTCGCCGGTCAGGTACGCCGCCGGCACGCGCTCGTTGATGCGGCGCTCGAACAGGCCCAGCACCTGCTCCTTTTCCGAGCGCAGCAGGCGCGCCTGACCATAGGCCGGGCCCAGATCGTGCGGCAGATGCAGGCTGTGCAGGACCAGCTGGGTGGCCTCGTCCAGCGCATTGTCGTAGCTATGGCCGAAGGTCAGACCGGCTGCATTGAAACGGCTGGTGCCGTAGCGGATCAGGTCGATGATGGTGTGCAGTTCGTCGGCCGCGGCGGCAGTCATGGCAACAACTAAAGAGGAATCGGCCCACGATTATAGAGGTCGGATCGGTATCATGAGCGTCCGTTGCACTGGAAACCGCCATGTTCAATCGCAATACCGGCATCGTGCTGCTGGTGGCGCTGGCCGCCGGCCTGGGGCTGTTGCTGGGCCAGAAGTTTCTCGGCGCCGCGCCCAGCTCGCCCTGGCCGCCCACCCGCACCATCACCTTCTATCCGCAGCCACGCACGCTGCCGCAGTTCAGCCTGCGCCAGTCCGACGGCACCCAGTTGGTACCCGGTGAGCTGCAGGGACATTGGACGCTGGTGTTCCTGGGCTTCACCTTCTGCCCGGACGTCTGCCCGACCACGCTGACCGATCTGGCGGTGGCGCAGCAGCAGTGGGAAAGCATCCCCGATGGCCTGCGCCCGCGCGTGCTATTCGTGTCGGTAGACCCGCAGCGCGACCCGCCGGCGCGCCTGGGCGAATATGCGCATGCCTTCCACAAGGACACCCTGGCCGCCACCGCCGAGGTGCCGGCACTGCAGCGCTTCGCCACCGCGCTGGGCTTCGTGTTCCAGAAAGTGCCGGGCAAGGGCTTTGCGGACAATCCCAACGACTACAGCATGGATCACTCGGCCGGCATCGCCGTGCTCGATCCGCAGGGCCGCCTGGCCGGGCTGATCCGTCCCCCGCTCGACCCCAAGGCGATCGCCGCCGACCTCCAGCAACTGACCAAGGTAACCGCTCCGTGAGTCTCGTCACTTCCCTGACCTACGTGCTGCCGCACCGGTTGCTGTCCTCGCTGGCGCGCGCGCTGGCCTATTCCGATACGCCATCCACCAAGCAATGGTTGATCGACACGGTCACGCGCAAGTTCGGCGTGGACCTGGGCGAGGCACTGGAACCGGACCCGCACGCCTATCCCACCTTCAACGCATTCTTCACCCGCGCCTTGAAGCCGGGCGCACGCGTGCCCGACGCCGATCCTGCGGCGCTGCTGATGCCCGCCGACGGGCGCATCAGCCAGCTCGGCCCGATCGAGAACGGCCGCATTTTCCAGGCCAAGGGGCAGTCGTTCACTGCCGCCGAATTGCTCGGCGACGCCGAAGCGGCGCAGCCGTTCAACGACGGCCTGTTCGCCACCGTCTACCTCTCGCCCAAGGACTACCACCGCGTGCATATGCCGTGGACCGGCACCCTGCGCGAGACTGTGCACGTACCCGGCCGCCTGTTCAGCGTCGGCCCGGATGCGGTGCGCAATGTGCCTCGGCTGTTCGCGCGCAACGAGCGCCTGGTCTGCCACTTCGACACCGACTTCGGCCCGATGGTCTCGGTGATGGTGGGTGCGCTGCTGGTGTCGGGCGTGGAAACGGTGTGGAGCGGCGTGGAGATCCCGCGCTACGGCGACCGCATCACGCGCAAGGACTATCGCGGCAAGGGCATCGTGCTGGAGCGGTTTGCGGAGATGGCGCGCTTCAATTACGGCTCGACCGTGATCGTGCTGCTGCCGCCCGGTGTCGCAAAGCTCGATAGCGGACTTGCCGCGGAGACATCGGTGCGCCTGGGGCAGGCGCTCGCCCGTCGCCAGGCGGGCTGATCACCGCCGCGCGCCTGCGATGTTCGCTTCGGTGATGCAACAGCGACGCCCTCGTAGGAGCGGGCCTGACCGCGACAGGCCTCCTCGACGACGTTCAATGCGCAGGCGCATGTCGCCCTCCCAGCTTTCGATGCAGAGCGTCTCGCCTACGTTGGAACTACCCGGACTGGTTCGTCGCGGCCAGGTCCGCTCCTACCACGGCGCAGCCCGGCGCGTTGGCCCGATGCGGTGCGCCTGCCTGCGCTGGCCGACGATCTCCGCTGATCAGTTCGATGGCCTACTCCGATGCAGGAGCATGGGTCTGCAACGAAAACGCCGCCGCGACGGTGTCATTGCCGCCAGGCTCGCTCGCTACAAGACCGGTGCCCACTCCGGCTCCTAACAAGACGATGCGGGCGTAGGAGCGGGCCCGACCGCGACGTGGCATGCGCAGTGAGGCTGGGGGCTTGCGCCTTTGGCACGCCCAGCCCCCGATTTGGAGCCGCCTTGCCTGTGCTGGGACTACCCGGACTGCTTCGTCGCGGCCAGGTCCGCTCCTACGGGGCGGCCTACCGCTTCTAACGGAGCGCGGCTCGGCGCAGCTTGCCGAAGCAGCTGGCCGATGCTCTAACGCACGCGGTACGGCAAGCGCTGCTCAGCGATCGCAGCCGGCCAGCTTGATGCTCTGCCCTGGCTTGAGCGCATACGACGGTGCCTTCAGGCCATTGGCCTTGGCCAGCTCCTTGATCTCGCACTGGTACTTCTGCGCGAC
Organism: Xanthomonas sp. F14; assembly: GCF_014199865.1. Taxonomy (NCBI): domain Bacteria; kingdom Pseudomonadati; phylum Pseudomonadota; class Gammaproteobacteria; order Lysobacterales; family Lysobacteraceae; genus Xanthomonas; species Xanthomonas sp. F14. The sequence goes on from NZ_JACHOM010000001.1 coordinate 1,846,086, forward strand.
GCGGCCGAGCGTGTCGCCCCGGGCGATGGTGTAGCTGCGCGCCTGCTTGGCCTTGGGCTTGGCGATCGCCGGCTGGCCGGTGGCCACGGTGGTCGGCACGCCGGCCATCGGGCTGACATCGCCCACCGCCACACTGGGCACGTACTCGGGGGCGTTGCTGCTGCGCACGATCGCGCTGTTGAGATCGGCGGTGATCAGCGTGCGTGCCAGGTCCGCGCGCGGGCCGTTCACGCAGTAGCGCGTGTACAGGCTGGCGATGCGGTTGGTGGCGTTGATGACGGTGCCGGCCGGGATCCAGCCATCGGATTCATAGCGCGGGTTGAGGTTGCGCAACGCACGCATGTAACCGTCGCGCGTGCCCATGCTGCCCAGGCAGATGGTGAGTTCGTAGATGGTGGTCGACTTGGCCAGCTTCAGCGTGGCCGGCTGCGCGTCGAGCTTGGCGAAGTCCACACCGTACTGGCGCGGGTGCAGGAAGATCCACGCCGCAGCTATCACCATCGGCACATAGTCCTTGGTTTCGGCCGGGAACTGGTTGTAGACATCCTGCTCCCAGAACCCGCGCCCGCCGCTCTGCGAGAACACACGCGCGGCACGGCCTTCGCCGCCGTTGTAGGCGGCCAGCGCCAGTTCGATGTTGCGGTTGAGCCCGGCCATGCGCTCGTTGAGGTAGGCAGCGCTGGCTTCGGCGGCGCTGCGTGCATCGAAGCGCGTGTCGAAGCCGGTGCCATCCGGGCCCAGCCCGAAACGGCGCCCGGTGGCCGGCATGAACTGCATCAACCCGGCCGCGCCGGCACGCGAGCTGGCGTGCACCTTGCCGTTGGATTCCTTGGCCATGATGCCGAACAGCAGTGCCTCGGGCAGGCCGCGCTTCTGCCATTCCGGCCACATCACCCCGCGCAGGTTGCTGTAGTTCTCGTAGCTTGTCAGCAGCGCCGGGCGCATGTCGGTCAGCCAGCGGCGGATGCCGGCCTGCACGGCAGGGTTGTACTGCACCATCTTGTCGAAATCGTGGCGCTGGTCGTTGAGCAGCGTGGCGGCACGCGCCGCCTCGGGCACGCCGTTCGCCGCCGGGCCGAGGTGGTCCGGGTCGGCCTGCAGCAGGGTGTCGTCGTCCTGCGGATCTTCGGCAGCAGGCGCTTCGGCATCGGCGCGCGCCTTGAGCAGGCGCTTGTAGGTGGCCAGCTGATTGGCGACCAGGCAGCCGCGCTGCTTGATGCAGGCGTCGATGACGTCTTCCATGTCCTCCAGCGCGGCATCGCCTTCGGCGGTGCCCTTGGGGTCGGAGTTGTTCACCAGCACCAGCGCATCGCGGTAACGCTTTTCGGCGGCGGCCATGCGGGCATCGAGCACGGCGGCCTTCTCCGTGTCGCGTTTGGAAATGGCGTGGGCAGCGGGGACGACAGACATCAGCGCCACCACGACCAGAACCGGCCATGGGCGCAAACCAAAATGAGCGAGCGGCATCGTAGGCAGTGCAGCGGAAAGGCAGGCAGGGTAGCCGCCGGGGCGACACCGGGGCAAGGCGGCGGGGCCGGCAGGGTCAGTGGGCCGTTAGCTTGGCGGCTGCGCAACGGGACTGGAATGCCTTGGGGAAGGTCGGCAAGCGGCTGGCACACCGGCTGCGTCATTGCACCGCCTGTCGGCCGCCGTCAGCCGGACAGGGGTCGAAATCCAGGGTCAAGCCCCGCCCGGTCTGCGCGGCCGGATTGCCCGCTAGAATCCGGCGTTTCCCACCGGATCTGCGCTATGGCCTCGTTCCTGCTCGGCAAAGGCGTCACCGACGACATCCCGGTCGTGCTGGAAGGGCGCTTCGGCAATCGCCACGGACTGGTGGCAGGCGCCACCGGTACCGGCAAGACCGTGACCTTGATGACCCTGGCCGAAGGCTTCTCGCGCATGGGTGTACCGGTGTTCCTGGCCGACGTGAAAGGCGATGTCGCCGGCCTGGCAGTGGCAGGCGACGGCGCCGCCGGCGTGCTGCAGCGCGCCACGGAGATCGGCATCGCCGACTACGCGCCGGCCGCCAGCCCGGTGGTGTTCTGGGATCTGTACGGCCAGCTCGGCCACCCGGTGCGCACCACCGTCAGCGAGATGGGCCCTGCCCTGCTGGCGCGCATTCTGGAACTCAACGACACCCAGTCCGGCGTGCTCGACATCGTCTTCAAGCTGGCCGACGACCGCGGCCTGCTGTTGCTGGACCTGGACGACCTGCGCGCACTGCTTGGATTGGTGGTGGAAGAACGCAAGGAACTGTCCACCAGTTACGGGCTGGTCTCTAGCCAGTCGGTGGCCGCGATCCAGCGCGCCCTGCTGCGGCTGGCGCAGGACGGTGGCGAGCACTTCTTCGGCGAGCCGGCGCTGGAGCTGGCCGACCTGATGCGCGTATCTGCGGACGGCCGCGGTGTGATCGGCATCCTGGCGGCCAATCAACTGGTGCTCAAGCCGAAGCTGTATTCCACCTTCCTGCTGTGGCTGCTGTCGGAACTGTTCGAGCGTCTGCCCGAGGTGGGCGACCTGGAACACCCCAAGCTGGTGTTCGTGTTCGACGAAGCGCATCTGCTGTTCGACGATGCGCCGGCTGCGCTGGTGCAGCGGATCGAGCAGGTGGTCCGGCTGATCCGTTCCAAGGGCGTGGGCGTGTATTTCTGCTCGCAGTTTCCCGACGACATTCCGGACAACATCCTCGGCCAGCTCGGCAACCGCGTGCAGCATGCCCTGCGTGCGTTCACCCCGCGCGACCAGAAGGCGGTCAAGACTGCGGCGCAGACCTTCGTGGCCAATCCCAAGCTCGATGTGGCCACGGCGATCTCCAGCCTGGGCACCGGCGAGGCGCTGGTGTCGCCGCTGCAAGGCAAGGGGGTGCCGGCACCGGTGCAGCAAACGCTCATCGCCCCGCCGCGCTGCCGCATGGGCGCCATCAGCGAGACCGAACGCGCGCAGGTGCGCGCGGCCAGCCCGGTCGGCACCCGCTACGACACCGCGATCAACCGCGAATCGGCTGCCGAGCTGCTGGCGCGCCGCGTCGAACAGGTCGCCAAACACAACGCCGCACCGCCGGCACGCACCCGCGAGGACGAGGAAACGCAGGACAGCGGTTTCGGAAAAGCCGTCAAGGATGCCGTGTTCGGCACCGGCCGCCGTCAGGGCATGCTGGAAACGATGGCAAAGCAGACCTCGCGCACCATCGGCAGCAAGATCGGCCAGCAGATCGTGCGCGGCATCTTCGGCAGCATTTTTGGTGGGAAGCGTTGATCAGCTTGACCGCCGCTGACACGTCTCGATGACACCGTCGCCCCTGAAGGGCTACCGCGTGTTGGCGTGGACGGACTCCAACACACCATGCAACTTGGCGTACTGCAACAGCATGATGGTCTTGGCATCGGCGATTTCGCCCGAGCCGATCATCGCTAGCGCTGCATCCAGTGACAGCTCGAGCACCTCGATCTCTTCGCCGTCTTCTTCGAGTCCGCCGCCCTCGCTGACCTTGTCGCCGTCGAAGTATTCGCCGACGAAGAAGTACAGGCGTTCGGTGACCGAGCCAGGGCTCATGAAGGCCTCGAACACCTTGCGCACGTTGTCGATGCGGTAGCCGGTTTCTTCTTCGGTTTCCTTGCGAATGCAGGTCAGCGCATCGTCCTGGTCGAGCAGGCCGGCGCAGGCTTCGATCAGCATGCCGTCGGGATTGCCGTTGAGCAGCGTGGGCAGGCGGAACTGGCGGGTGAGCATCACCGTCTGCTTGGCGCGGCTATACAGCAGGATGGTGGCGCCATTGCCACGATCGTAGGCCTCGCGTGACAGGGTCTGCCAGCGGCCGTCCTTGCGCTGAAAATCGAACGTGACCTTGCGCAGCACATACCAATTGTCCGAGAGCACATCGATGCTGCGAATGCGGACCTGCGGGTTGCCGGTGACAGAAGGATTCAAGCGACACTCCCTGTGATGCGAGCGACGGCAATGCCAGGGGCGCGGCGCGCCCGGTCGCTCGTATGGGCCGCAAGATTGCGGCGGGCCATTATTTTACCTATCGCCTCCTCCGGTGCGTCGGACAGATCACGCACGCAACGCATCGGCGGTCTGTCGATGCGCGTCCGATGCTATCGGACACAGCGAGCTTCGATGCAATGCCGGCACTGATGCACGGCCTGGCCAGCAGTATCCGGACCATGCCCGCGACATGTCCCCGGTCGCTGGCGATTCAAAGTAGTCGGCGTCCCTCCCCTAATTGCGTGACGGCACGCACCACCGCACAATCCGGTCACATCACACGCCTGGGGAGCGTCATGGAAGACCGTTTTCGCGCACGCAAGGTTGCCGCGCAGGCCGCGCCGGCACCGTTCTGGACCCGCATTCCCGCCATTGCCACCTATCCGCTGCGCGGCTCGGCGCTGTACGCATTGATCGCGCTGACGCTGTGCAGCGCGCTGCTGGTGCTGCCCGGCATTCTGAAACTGGTGGTCGCCGGCGTGCTGGGCATGGCGACCTACACCTATGCCTTCGACATCCTGCGCCATACCGCCGACGGGCAAGCCGACGCGCCCCGGCTGGGCTACAACAGCTTCGACAGCGCGGTGCTGCGGCTGATCCTGCTGGCGCTTGCGTTGGGCATCGTCATTGGTGCCGCTGGCGTGCTGGCGGGCAAGCCTGGCCTGACCATCGCCTATCTGGCAGTCCAGCTGCTGCTGCCGGGCATGATGATTGCGCTGGCCATCGATGGCAGCCTACGCCGCGCCCTCAATCCGGCCGTGTCGATCGACATGGCAGTGCGCATCGGCTGGCCGTACCTGGCTGCATACGGTTTGCTGTACGTGATCCAGGGCAGCGCCACTGCGGCGATCTTCATTGCGGTGAAGTATCTGCCGCCGATCGTGCGCGAGGCGACGATGGTGATCGCCTCGATCTGGAGCCTGTTCGCCAGCTTCCACCTGATGGGGTATCTGGTCTACCAGTACCACGAAGACCTCGGCTACGTGCCCAGCGGCGACGCCGCGTTCGAGCGCGAAGACCCCGATCAACGCCTGCTCGACGAAGCCGACCAGTACCTGCGCGACGGACATTCCGACGAGGCGTTCCAGGCCCTGCGCGGGGCGGTACGTTCGCGTGCGGTAAGCCTGGCGGTGCACGAGCTGTATCAGCGCCTGCTGCGTCAACACCATCGCAACGACGAACTGCGCGAGCACACCCGCCAGTACATCAACCGCCTGCTGCAGGAAAAACAGGAGCGTCGCGCTCTCGCATTGCAGCGCGAAGCGCTGGACGGCGACTCCACGTTTACCCCGCTGACGCCAGAGCACGCCACCTTGCTGGCCGAGCGCGCAAAGATGGCCGGGCAATTCCAGCTGGCGACCGACGGCTTGCTTGCGGCAATCGCCGCATGGCCGCGCGATCGGATGATGCCGGCCTGGTCGCTGGATGCCGGCTTGCTGTTGGGCGAACGGTTCGGCCGCGATGAGCAGGCGCGCGCAGTGCTGCAAGACGCACTGGCTCAATGCGACGACGATGCACTGCGCGCGAAGCTGGAAGCCGCGCTGAAAGCGGTGGCGATTCAACCAGCTTGAGCAGCCAACAAAACTTTCTAAGGCGCAGACCAGATGCTCCACCATCGGTCCGTCGCGCGACGCGTACTGCTCGCAACCCTACATACCGACCATCTCGACTGGTCCTTGCCCGCTCACCGTCGCGGGACCTTACGCGGCATGGATGCCGCGTAAGAGCCTACAAGGACGTACTTGCGGCGTGTCCCGCGATGGTGGGCGGGTAAGGACCCTGCAGCAAGGTCGAAGATCGACTGCTCTGCAATTGATCCATCCGCGCTAGACAATTCTGCTCGAGGCAGAAGAAACAACAGCAACCCGGACCTCGCGTAGCAATGTCTTTCAAGTGCAGTCAAATGCCAGATCAAAAGCTCCGGTGAGTCGAGTACGGCGCCCTCACCGCTTGCGTTGGCAACACGGATCAAGCAGAAACCACTCACCCGTTCTCGAGCAAAAAGCGTGCCTTGCTGGCCTGTGCCTGCTCGGGAAACTGCTCCAGCAGCTGACGCAGCAAGCGCGTACGCTGCGCGCCGTCCTGCAGCTCGCCGTGCCGCAGGGCCAGTACGAACCAGTGGTGCGCCAGCTCGGCGCGCGGCATCGCCGACTCGCCTTCCTTCAACAGACGTTCGGCATCGGCCAACAATCCCGTGCGCAGACATGCGCCGATCAGCGCCATGCGTGCCGATGGCGCGTACTCAATTCCGGCCTTGCTCAGTTCGGCGGCGACTGTCAGCTGGATGCGCGTCTGCTCGGCGTGGTGCGTGTGCAGCTGCAACAGCGTCTGCGCATGCTGCACGCTGTCCTGGTTGCGTCCGGCATTGCGCGCGGTGCGGTAGCGCGCCAGCGCCACGTCCAGGTTATGCGGCTGTTCGCTGGCCAGCTCCGCCAACAGGCGCTCGGCTTCCACGTTCTCCATGCGTCCCAGATGCCGCTGCGCGCGCTCCCAACGATCGTCCACCAGCACTGCCTCGCTCTCCTGCATGAAGGCCGGGCGCGTGCGCCGCAACAGCACCAGTACGACACCGAGCACGGCGCCACTGACCAGCCCACCGGCGTGAGCTTCGAAGGCGACGCTGCCGTCGTCGCTCCATAGCAGGCTGTACAGCTCCCAGCCCAACCACAGCGGCAGCAGCAGGATCGCCGGCCCGCGGACGTAATCGAATACCACAAAGAACCAGTAGAAGAAGCGCACCTTGCGCCTGCCCCAGACCACGCAGAACGCGCCCATCAAGGCAGCGATCGCACCGGAGGCGCCCAGGCCGCCGCCCGGCGCGCCCCAGCGCCACCACAGGCTGGCCGCGCTGGCACCGAACCCGCCGAGCAGATACAGCAGCAGGAACCAGCCGCTGCCGATCGCACCTTCCAGCAAGGTGCCCAGCGCCAGCAGAAACAGCATGTTGCCCAGCAAATGATCGAAGCTGCCATGCAGGAAGGTGGCCGTCAGCATCCTCGCAGGTGACCACTCGGAGCTACGCTGCAGATGCCGCAACGTGAACACCTTGGACAGGCGCGCATCGTAGGGCGCGCGCAATGTGCGCCATTCGCGCAGACGCTGCTCGTCCTTGAACAATGCACCGCTGCGCAATGCCTCTGTAAAGACCAGGTCGTGCATCGTCAGCTGCGCCAGATAGGCAAGGCGTTGCCGCGCCGGCACGCTGTCCAGCCTGGCCTGGCGCGCAGCGCGCAACTTGGTGTCGTCGGTCTGCTGCAGATAGCGCTCGTGGGCTTGCGCCTCCACTGCACCGAGACCCGACTCGACGTAGTAGCGCACCGCGTTTTCGACCAGCGCATCGTCCTTGCGTTGATAGCCCAGGTACACCACCACATTGGCCAACACCAGCAGCAGCGTCACCCAGGGAATGTTCTGGCGCGACCAGGGTTTGTGCAGCGGCATCAGCAACATGACAACGTCCGTGTCCGAGAGAGCGCAAAGCTTCGCCGTGCGACGGCAGATGCGCAAGCCGGCCATGCGCGCTAGCATCGCGGCCCCGCTGTCCGATACACCGCCCATGAGCCGCTGGCGCCCGCCCGCCGAAAAAAGCACCGCACTGATCACGCCCGACGGCCACGCCCGGCTCAAGGCCGAGCTCGAAGAACTGTGGCGCGTGCGTCGGCCGGAGGTGGTGCGTGCGCTGGCCGCCGCAGCGGCAGAGGGCGACCGCTCGGAGAACGCGGAGTACACCTATCGCAAGAAGCAGCTGGGCGAGATCGACCGCCGCGTGCGTTATCTGAGCAAACGGCTGGAAGCGCTACGTGTGGTGGATACCGCACCGACCGATCCGCGCGCGGTGTTCTTCGGGGCACAGGTCGAACTGGAGGACGCCGACAGCGGCGAGCTGCTGCACTACCGCATCGTCGGCCCGGACGAAACCGACGCCGGACGTGGCTGGATCAGCATCGACTCGCCCTTGGCGCGCGCGCTGCTGAAAAAACGCGTGGACGACGAGTTCGAAGCACAGTTGCCGTCGGGCAAGCACACCTTCGTGGTGGTGTCGGTGGATTACGCTACCCAGTAGGCGAGTGACCACACTCTGCTGACCTGCGTGTAGGAGCGCACTTGTGCGCGATGGGGCGTTATCGATCAGGCCTCATCGCGCGCAAGCGCGCTTCTACGGATAGATGTGCCAGGACCAGCGTCCAGTTACACCATCTGCAGATTCAACGGACGTCCCTGCTGGATTGCGACATTGGCCGGCAATGCATCGCCGAACAGATCGTGCTCGTCACTGTCGGTGATTTCCACATCGACCAGGTCGCCGACCTTCAAGCCGCGCTCGCCGCCATTCTGGATATGCACCAGGCCGTCGATTTCCGGTGCGTCCGCGCGTGAGCGCGCCACCGCGATATCGTCCTCGATCAGGTCGACCAAGCATTGCTGCACGCTGCCGATCTTGGCCTCCAGCCGCGCGGCGGAGATCTCCGCCTGCCTGGCCATGAAGCGCGCCAGACGCTCCTGCTTGAGCTCTTCCGGCACCGGATCCGGCAACGCGTTGGCGCTGGCACCTTCCACCGGCGAATAGGCAAACGCGCCGACGCGATCGAGCTGGGCCTGATCCAGGAAGTCGAGCATGGATTCGAATTCGGCATCGGTCTCGCCGGGGAAGCCGACGATGAAGGTGGAGCGCACCGTGATCTCCGGGCACATCGCCTTCCAGCGCTGCACGCGCTCGAGGGTTTTTTCCACCGCGCCGGGCCGCTTCATCAGCTTGAGGATGCGCGGGCTGGCGTGCTGGAACGGGATGTCCAGGTACGGCAGCAGCTTGCCTTCGGCCATCAGCGGAATCACATCGTCCACGTGCGGGTACGGATACACGTAGTGCAGCCGCGTCCACACGCCCAGCTCCGACAGGCCTTCGCACAGCGCCTTCATGCGGGTCTGGTACATGCGATCGCGCCACGGGCGCTCGGCATATTTCAGGTCCACGCCGTAGGCCGAGGTGTCCTGCGAGACCACCAGCAATTCCTTGACCCCGCCACGCACCAGGCGTTCGGCTTCGCGCAGCACCTCATCGACAGGACGCGAGGCCAGATCGCCGCGCATCGAGGGAATGATGCAGAAGCTGCAACGGTGGTTGCAGCCTTCGGAGATCTTCAGGTACGCGTAATGGCGCGGGGTCAGCTTGATGCCGTAGTCGGGCACCAGATCCACGAATGGGTCGTGGCGCGGCGGCAATGCGGCGTGCACCGCCTCCATCACGCTCTGGTAGTCCTGCGGGCCGGACACCGCCAGCACCTGCGGGTAGGCCTCGCGAATCTGTTCCGGGCGCTTGCCCAGGCAGCCGGTGACGATCACCTTGCCGTTGGCGTTCATCGCCTCGCCGATCGCATCCAGCGACTCGGTCACCGCCGAGTCGATGAAGCCGCAGGTATTGACCACCACCACGTCGGCAGCGTCGTAACTGGACACGATGTCGTAGCCCTCCACGCGCAACTGGGTGAGGATGCGTTCGGAGTCGACGAGCGCCTTCGGGCAGCCAAGGCTGACGAAGCCGACTTTGGGGTTCAGCTGGGACATGGAAGCAGGAGCCTGGGAACGGAGCGGCCTGGGGCCTGAGTGGAGCAATTATAGCGGCGCGCGGGCAGCGCTCTGAACCGCGCTGCGGGCAGGCAAGGTCATCTTAGCGAGACCCTCACCTGCAGCGCCGCCGATCCGGTCGATAATGCGCGCCTTCCCCCTACCGCAGCAGGAGTTCCCATGGGTCACTGGACCACGCTCGACACCCCCGACGGCCAGGTCGCCGCCTGGCACGCCACCCCGACCTCCAGCCCGCGCGGCGGCCTGGTGGTGATCCAGGAGATCTTCGGCGTCAACGAACATATCCGCGCGGTGGCCGACGATTACGCCGCACGCGGCTACGAAGTGCTGGCGCCGGCCTTCTTCGACCTGGAAGAGAAGGACGTGCAGCTGCCCTACGACCAGGAAAGCCTGCAGCGCGGCCTGGCACTGGCCAATGCGGTCGGCCTGGAGCGCGCGGTGGAGGTGGTCAAATCCGCCGCCACCCTGCTCGGCCGCGCCGGCAAGGTCGGCACCGTGGGCTATTGCTGGGGCGGCTCGGTGGCGCTGCTGTCGGCGATCCGCCTGGGCCTGCCCTCGGTGAGCTACTACGGCGGCCGCAACACCCAGCTGCTGGACGAAACTCCGAAGGCGCCGGTGATGTTCCACTTCGGCGAGCAGGACACCAGCATTCCGCCCGAGGCGATCCAGGCCCACCGCGAGAAGCTTCCGCAGATGGAAACCTTCGTGTATCCAACCGGCCACGCCTTCAATCGCAGCATCGACCCCACGCATTACGACGCCGACAGCGCCGAGCGTGCACTGGAGCGCACCCTGGGCTTTTTCGAAGCGCATCTGGGATGAGCGGGACTGCAGCCGGCACGTCCGGGGCGAGCGGCTTCCAGCTCGATGCACGGCTGGCCGCAGACAGCGTGTTCGTCGCCGACGGACCGCTGTCGCAGGTGCGGCTGATGGACGACAGCCGCTTCCCGTGGCTGGTGCTGGTGCCGCGGGTCGCCGATGTCAGCGAGTGGATCGATCTGGATGGCGGCCAGCAGCGTCTGTTGCTGGCCGAGATCAATCAGCTCTCGCAGTTGCTGCGGGTCGAGCCCGGGGTCGCCAAGCTCAATATCGGCGCGCTGGGCAACATCGTGCGGCAGCTGCACGTGCATCTGGTCGGCCGGCATCCGGGCGATGCGGCCTGGCCTGGCCCGGTCTGGGGCAGCGGCAGCGCGCAGCGCTTCGAGGCCGACGCGCTGCACCAGCATGTCGCTGCGTGGGCACAGCGGCTACGATAGGCGCCCGTCTCACAACCACCTGTCCGCATGAAATCCAATGTCGTCGCCGCGCTGATCCTGATCCTCGTCGGCCTGCTGTTCCTGGCCAACAACCTGGGCTGGACCAATGTCAGTCTTGGCCGGCTGATCGCCACGTGGTGGCCGGCGGCGCTGGTCGCGTGCGGTGTGGGGATGTTGTTTGGGCGGGGCAAATAGCCGGGAATCGGGAATCGGGATTGGGGAATCGTAAGAGCGCGCTTCTGGCGCTGTTGGTTCCCTAACTATCCGGCCGTAGCTGCTGATCTGTCATTGATTGAATGCGGCAATGCGCCTTGAGGCGCGGCTCTTGCCCGTGCGCATTGATGGGCATTAGCGCCCAAAAAGATGGAATGGAGCGATTCCAGCAGTCAGGCCCAGCGCCGGGTCAAAGCGCCGACATCCCTTCTCCCAGCAGGAGAAGGTGCCCCGAAGGGCGGATCAGGGGACGCGCGAAGCCTCATGGGCTAGCCGACTGCACCCGTAGAGAGGCAGGACTCCTGTATGCCCGGGACTGCCAGCGAACACGACACGGCCCCCAATACAGCCATGACCTTGCCGACATGACGTTTGTCATCCGCAAGAGTTGACTTCCGGCACCTGATCGGTGGGCGTGTTGCGCGCAGCATGGGCGCACACCTACCGAGGACATCGCCATGCACTATCGCCTGATTCCCGCCCTGTTCCTGATCACACTGGGCACGCTGTTTCTGCTGGACAACCTCGGGCTGGCCCGTATCGACCTGGGCAACCTGGTGTCGACCTGGTGGCCGGCGTTGCTGATCGCCGCCGGCGTGCGCCAACTGCTGCGCTACCGCGAGCGGGCCACCGCGACCTGCTGAAGGCCGCGGCTGCTCCACTGCATCAGGTGCGCGGCAGGGTCACGCCGGTCTGGCCCTGGTACTTGCCGCCGCGGTCCTTGTACGAGGTCTCGCAGACTTCGTCGGACTGGAAGAACAGCATCTGCGCCACGCCTTCGTTGGCGTAGATGCGCGCCGGCAGCGGCGTGGTGTTGCTGAATTCCAGCGTGACGTGGCCTTCCCACTCCGGCTCCAGCGGGGTCACGTTGACGATGATGCCGCAGCGCGCGTAGGTGCTCTTGCCCAGGCACACCACCAGGGTGTCGCGCGGGATGCGGAAGTATTCCACCGTGCGTGCCAGCGCGAAGCTGTTGGGCGGGATGATGCACACATCCGATTCGATATCGACAAAGCTGCCCGGATCGAAGTGCTTCGGGTCGACGATGGTCGAGTTGATATTAGTGAAGATCTTGAACTCGCGCGAGCAGCGCACGTCGTACCCGTAGCTGGAAGTGCCGAAGCTGACGATGCGCTGGCCGGCGGCATCGTGCTTGATCTGGCCGGGTTCGAACGGCTCGATCATCGCGTGCTGTTCGGCCATGCGCTTGATCCAGCGGTCGCTCTTGATGCTCATGCGGTGTTCCTTGAAGACGGAAGGCGGCAGGCCGAGCGGCCCGCGCGAAAGGCAGCGAATTCTAGCAAGCGGCCGGCACCAGCGCCGGCCTGCGCGCTACAGCAGCGACGCCGAAATCGGGATGCTGGCGCGCGGCCGCTTGCCCAGCTCCTCGGACAGGCGCGCGGCAGCGGCCAGATAGGCCTGCGCTGCCGCCGACTCAGGTGCGGCCACCACGATCGGCTGGCCGGCATCGCCCTGCTCGCGGATCGCGATCGCCAGCGGCAACGACCCCAGCAAGGGCACGCCGTACTGGGCGGCCATGCGCTCGCCGCCGCCTTCGCCGAACAGGTGCTCGCGGTGGCCGCACTGGCTGCAGGTGTGCACCGCCATGTTCTCGACGATGCCGAGCACCGGCACCTCGACCTTTTCGAACATCTTCAAGGCCTTGCGCGCATCCAGCGTGGCGATGTCCTGCGGCGTGGTGACGATGACCGCGCCGGCCACCGGGATCTTCTGGGACAAGGTCAGCTGGATGTCGCCGGTACCTGGCGGCAGGTCGATCAGCAGGTAATCCAGGTCGTCCCACAAGGTGTCGTTGAACAGTTGGGTCAATGCCGAGGTCGCCATCGGCCCGCGCCAGATCATCGGCGTGTCCTGATCGACCAGCAAGCCGATCGACATCGCTTCGATTCCGAACGCGCGCAAGGGCTCGATCGACTTGTTGTCCGGGCTGTCCGGCCGCCCGCTCAGGCCCAGCATCGCCGGCACGCTCGGCCCGTAGATGTCCGCGTCCAGTACGCCGACGCGCGCGCCCTGCTGACGCAAGGCCAGCGCCAGGTTCACCGCGGTGGTGGACTTGCCCACCCCACCCTTGCCGGAGCCCACCGCGATCACATTGCGGATGCGTGGATGCGGCGCCAGCGCCCCCTGCACCGCATGCGCGGGGATTCTGCGCTCGCCGCTCATGCGCGTGCGCTCCGGGAGGGGTCGATCGCCTTGCTTGAAGCGTATTGCACCATCGTCGTCATTGCCTGCCTGATTCGTCGTGCGCTGCCAACACAGCGATGGCTGCATCGCCAGCCGCAGCGCATGGGAAGACCGGCAGTTTACCGGCTCGGCCACAGGCAGATGCGTTTCAAGCTGCCACCAGACATCGGCGCTGCTCGCTTACTTATGTGTCAAATGGCGACAAATTTCACAAATGTGGACACATGATTAAGGAATTGTTACGTTCGGGATTCAGTTCAGCCAGCGCTCAGCGAGCACAGCTGTGCCGCAAAATCCCCCGCAAGGAATCTGCAAGCGCATGTCGAGTCGCCCTCTGCAACCCACCCAGCGTCATCGTCTGAGCACCGCGCTGTTTGCCGTGCTGGCCGCTTCTGCCGGCCACGCTGCCGCGCAGTCAGAAAACGGGGTCGCACCCGGCACCACCGATCTGGACAAGGTCACTGTCACCGGCTCGCGCATTGCGCGTACCGGCTTTGTCACGCCCTCGCCGGTCACCGCAATCAGTGCCGAGGAAATCCGCGCCACCGGCGCGACCACCATCAGCGACCTGATGGCGCGCATGCCGGCGCTGGCACCGAGCTACACGCTGGGCAATTCCACCCGCTTCATCGGCACCGCCGGCCTGGGCCTGCTCGACCTGCGCGGCATGGGCGTGGACCGCACCCTGGTGCTGGTCAACGGCCGTCGCCACGTGGGTTCCAGCCCGGGCTCGACTGCGGTGGACGTCAACACGATTCCGGTGGAATGGGTGGAACGCGTCGAAGTCATCACCGGTGGTGCCTCGGCCGTCTACGGCGCCGACGCAGTGGCCGGCGTGGTCAACTTCATCCTCAAGAAGACCTTCACCGGATTCGAGACGCGCGCGCAGACCGGTCTGGCCGATGAGGGCAACTACAACCGCTCCTTCGCCAGCTTCTCGGCAGGCAGCGACTTTGCGGACGGCCGTGGCAACATCGCGGTGTCGGGCGAATACAGCAAACAGGACCGCTTCGGTCGCGGCAACCGCGCCATCGGCCGCGAGTACCTGGTGTCGGTTCCGAACCCCGCGTTCGATCCGAGCCAACCGCCGAGCGAGCGCAGTCCGCAGAACGTGCTCAGCGGCCCGGGCGGCAATCATTCCACGTCCTACGGCGGCACCTTCAACCTGGGTACCTTCGATTTCCGCAACCCGGCCAGCTATGGCAACCGCTACCTGTTCAACCAGGACGGCAGCTTCCGCCGCAACCGCTACAACGGCACGGTGGTCAGCAACACCTCCTGCGTGGACTGCGATTTCGTTGATCTGAATGCGGTCGCCGACCTGCAGCCCGGCTTCGATCGCAAGAGCGTCAATACCATGATCAACTTCGAGGTCAGCGAGAACCATCGCCTGTTCTTCGAAGGCAAGTACAGCGAGACCGATTCGGACTTCTTCGGCCAGCCGGCCTTCGACAGCTCGCTGCGCGTGCGTCGCCAGAATCCGTATGTCAGCCCCGAACTCGGTGCGCTGATGGATTCGCGCGGTGTCACACAGATCCTGATGAACCGCTTCAATGTCGATGCCGGCCGTCGCGGCGAGAACATCGAACGCAAGACCTATCGCGCAGTGCTCGGCGCCGAAGGCAACTTCACCGACAACTGGACCTACGACGTGTCCGCCAACTACGGCAAGACCACGGTCGACCGCTTGAATCTCAACAACCGCATCAACGAGCGCTGGCAAGCCGGTATCGATGCCGCACGCGATGCCAGCGGCAACATCGTCTGCCGCACCACGCTGGATCCGAACGCGATCAATCCGCACACCAATCGCGTCTATTCGGCGCTGGCGCGCGAAGGCTGCGTGCCGTTCAGTGTGTTTGGCAACGGCGCGGTGACCCCGGAAGCAGCGGCATGGTTCAACACCACCGCGCGCTCGCAGGCCAAGATCCAGCAGACCGTGTTCAGCGCATCGGTGGCCAACAGCAACCTGCTGTCGCTGCCGGCCGGCGACATCGGGTTTGCCGGTGGCGTGGAATACCGCAAGGAGCAGAGCGAGGAAATCACCGATCCGCTGGCGGCCTCGGGCGCGACCTTCCTCAACGCCATCCCCAACAGCGGTGGCGAATACACTGTCAAGGAAATCTTCGTCGAGAGCACCATTCCGTTGCTTGCCGGCTTGCCGGGCGTGGACCGGTTGGCGCTGGATGTGGCAGGACGCTATTCGGACTACGACAGCATCGGCTCGACCAAGACCTGGAACGTGGGCCTGGACTGGACCATCATCCCGTCGCTGCGTCTGCGCGGCACCGTGGCACAGGCAGTGCGTGCGCCCAGCATCGGTGAGCTGTACGACTCGCAGAGCGAAAACTTCGCGACCATCAACGACCCCTGCAACTACCTGCCGACCAACACCAACCGCCCCGGCACCGCAGGCGATGTGGCATTGCGCCAGGCCAACTGCAGTGCGCTGGGTGTGCCGGTGGGCTGGATCGATACCTTCACCTCCACCCGCCCCGGCGTGAGCGGCGGCAACCCGGAACTGAAGCCGGAGCGCGCGCGCAGCCTGTCCTATGGCTTGGTGTGGCAGCCGGAGTTCTTCGACGGCTTCGGCATGTCGATCGACTACTGGCGCATCGACCTGCAGGACGCGATCGGCACCGTGACCGCAGAGACCAATGCCACGCGCTGCGTGGACAACCCAGGCGGCATCAACAACAGCTTCTGCGGCTTCGTGCAGCGCGCCCCGCTGGGTGGATTCACCGACCCGCAGGGCCGCATCTACCCCGAGCACAGCATCATCGGCTGGCAGGCGCTCAACGAAAACCTGTCACGCTCGCGGCGTGTGGGCGTGGATCTGGAAATGGACTACCGCTTCCAGCTCGGCGAAGGCAACACCGTGCTGCGCCTTGTCGGTACGCGCCTGATCCAGTCGCGCGAATGGGTGTTCCAGGACTTCCCGGCAGAGTACGACGAGTACGTGACATACGTGACCGACCCGCGCTGGCGCGCGCAGTTCCAGACCAAGTACAACTGGAACGAATGGCGTGCCTCGTGGGACATGAACTATGTGGACGGCAACCTGCGCGTGACGCCGGAAAGCTACAACAGCAATCCGGGCTCGGCCAGCCCGATCAAGAACGGCTCGTACACCTACCACAACTTCCAGTTCGGCTATCAGTTCCCCGGCTCGAAGATCGACGTCTACCTCGGCATCGACAATGCCTTCGACAAGGACCCGCCGCGCAACTACTTCGGCTCGGACTTCACCTCCGCGCTGTACGACAACATCGGCCGGTTCTTCTACCTGGGTACGACTGTCAGGTTCTGAGCGCTGTTGACGATGCATCGAAAAGACCCCGTTCGACGGGGTCTTTTTTTGACTTCATGTTTCATATGAAACCAGTAACTCCGGACGCGACACTCTCAAGATGAACGCGGCGCCATGTAGCGTTCGGTTAGTCGGCGCAATGTCATGCCGCATCGCACGCACTGACAAAAATGAATACTCGTGACGAACACGTCAGCGATTGTTCGCATGCCCTGCAATTTGTGCGCAGATCCGCATATTTGATGCGGATCTCGCCCTTTTCATTAACCAATCATTCAAACCGCTTGCGACCCAGACCACACATTCATTACGTTCGGGTTAAGGCCATCTGACTCTCCGGTGACCGCCACTTCTCCCGATACCCAGCTGAAAGGTTAGGAATGAGCAATCAAATTCGTCGCCATGCCCTCAAGCGCACCGCTCTGGCTGTTGTGCTCGGCGCCTGTCTCGCCAATGGCGCGGTCTACGCACAAAGCACCACCGGCAGCATCTACGGTAGCGCTCCCTCGGAAGCCGGCAGCACCATCGTCGTTCAAAGCGACACCGGCCTCAGCCGGACGATCACCATCGACGCCAACGGCCGTTACAACCTCGGCTCGTTGCCGGTCGGTGCTTACACCGTCACCTTGAAGCGTGGCGATCAGGTCGTCGACACCCGCAAGAACGTGCAGCTGCGCGTGGGATCCGGCACCGAGGTGTCGTTTGCTGGCGCAGCTGCCAGCGGCAGCACCGATGCAACCACGCTCGGCGCGATCACGGTCACTGCCGCCAATGCACCGAAGATCGACGTCAGCTCCACCAGCTCGCGATCGGTGATCACGTCCGAACAGCTGGCAACCCTGCCGCTGGGACGCAGTGCAGAAGCGATTGCGCTGCTTGCTCCCGGTGCTGTCTCGGGTGCCGGCGCATTCAACAACGGTTCGCGCTCCGTCGTGTCTTTCGGCGGCTCGGGCGTTACCGAAAACGCGTATTACATCAACGGCTTCAACGTCAGCAATCCGCTGAGCAACCTGGGCGGCGTCAGCCTGCCCTATGGCGCCATCGACCAGCAGGAAACCTATACCGGCGGCTATAGCGCCAAGTACGGCCGCTCCACAGGCGGCGTGATCAACCAGCTCGGCAAGCGCGGCACCAATGAATGGCATTTTGGTGTGCAGACCGTTTGGGAGCCAGATTCTCTGGCGAGCTCGCGTGGTGACGTGTGGTACCCCAATGCAGCGCTCCCAGATGGGTACGAATACGATACGCCAGACCAACCGGGCACCTTGTACCGCGCCGGCAAGGACAACAAGCAAACGCGCACTGTCTACAGTGCATACGCTGGCGGCCCGCTGATCGAGGATAAACTTTTCATTTTTGTGGCTGGTGAAAGTGAAAAAGTTGACGGAGTAGGCACGAACGCCAGCAATGCAAGCATCCAGGCCCGTAATAATTACGAATACAGCACTCCAAAGTTTTACGGAAAAGTCGACTGGAATATCAACGACAGCAACATCCTTGAATACACGCGCGTTCAAAATACTGATCGCCGTAGTGGCTACTACACCTCGTTTGATTACGATGGCCTAGTGAGTGGCGATCGCACCGGAACCTATCCAGATACATTCAAGATCAAAGACAGCTACGACATCTTCAAGTACACAAGCTACTTGACGGACGATCTGACCTTGAACGCTACATGGGGACGCAGCAACCAGCATAATCAGCAATTCAACCCATTTGTTTCCGACCTGCCGTTCCTTGGGAGCGTCACTAGCCAGAACCCTGCACTGAACGGCGGTACGCCGATCCGCAACAATCAGACGACCAACCGCGCGAAGGCAGAGGATCCGATCAACAAGACTCGCAGCCTGCGTCTGGAGTTGAACTATCGATTGGGTGACCACGACATCACCGCCGGCGTGGACAACATGTACTTCAATGCCTATGACGAGGGCGTACGCACCACCGGCCCCGGCTACCAATGGATCTATGGACGCGCTCTCACAGAGCAGACACCAGTACGTCCAGGACTGGGCGTCGGTGCTCCCGGAGCTGGCTCCAACGGGTTCTACGCCCAACAACGTATTTTCACCACCACCACAAGCATGGCAGTGGAGCAAAAAGCGTATTACTTGGAAGATCGCTGGCAGGTTAACGACAACTGGCTGCTGACGCTGGGCATCCGCAATGACCAGTTCACCAACTTCAACAGTGATCATGTCGCCTACGTGGATAGCGGTGACCAGTGGGCTCCGCGTCTCGGAGCGAGCTGGGATGTTTTTGGCGACTCATCTTTGAAGATATTCGCTAATCTCGGCCGTTACTACCTGGCGCTTCCTAATAGCGTTGCCATCCGTGGCGCGTCGGCATCGACCTACACCGATCAATATTTCACCTATACCGGCATCGACGCCAACGGCGAACCAACTGGCTTGACGCCGTTCGGGCCGGGACCGGTTTCAGCCAACGGCGAATTTGGCCAAGCACCCAATCCAGGAGCATTTGCTCCAAGCGACTTGAAGTCGCAGTACCAGGATGAGTTGATTCTTGGCTTTGAAAAGACGATTGGTGAAAGTTGGAACTCCGGCGCCAAGGCAACGTATCGGAAGCTGGAAGCGGCAATCGACGACGTCTGCGACATGCATAACGATGACTACACCGCACGTGGCGACCTGAAACTTGCATCGCAAGGAATTGATCCCAGGACCATCGACACTCCGTATTGCGTTATTTTCAATCCGGGCAAGACCAACACCTATAATCTCGCAAATCGCGATGGATCGGGCTTTACCCAGCTGCAAATGTCCCAATCGGACTGGGGCTTCACCGATAAGGCCAAGCGCAGTTACATTGCGGTTGACCTCTTTTTGGAACACCCGTTCGATGAGAAGTGGTACGGCCGCATCGATTACACCTGGTCACATAGCTATGGTAATACCGAAGGCCAAGTCAAGTCCGATATCGGGCAATCTGACGTTTCTAAAACGCAGGACTGGGATGCGGCGGCGTTGATGTACTATGCAGGCGGCAGCTTGGCAAATGATCGTCGCCATCAACTGAAAGCGTTCGGCGCCTATCAGATCACGCCAGAATGGATGGCATCAGCTACCCTGCGTGTCATGTCAGGCACACCCGTTTCCTGCCTGGGCTATTTCAACGATCCAGAAAACCCGGATCCGATCAGCTACGGATCGGCTTATCACTATTGCGGCGGCCAGCCTTCGCGACCCGGTGATGCTGGCCGGACCCCCTGGATTAAGAACGTCGACCTGGGCGTGACATATCGTCCTTCGTTCGCCGAACACAAGTTTGCTCTGGGGCTCCAGGTATTCAACGTCCTTAATGATCGCGCTGTCACTCGCATCGACGGAGTTTATGAAACAGATCCCGGCCTGGTTTCAAATACATATGGAATTGGCCTAGAAAACTATAGCTACAACACTCCGCGCTATGTGCGCCTGTCTGCATCCTACGACTTCTGATCGCAACCACCGGAAGCGTCGCTTTGACGCTTCCGGTGAATTAATGGATCTTGATTAGTCCCGACTCTTAATCACAGCGACTCTGTACCTCTTGCTCTTTAAACTATCCCACCTCGCTTTGCCCATAAATTTCCGACTGAAAAACGTGGACTGAGCGACACCGGGGTTGGACATGCTAGAAACGCAAGGGGAAATGGCCCCATCTGCAAAACTACAAGCTATTCGTCAGGACTAGTCAGGAAAAGGGTACGACCTACGCCTCAAGGGATTTGAGGCACAACAAGGAGCCAGTTGAATGAAAACGGTACTTTTGGCGGCAGTCTCTTTGGCAATAAGCGCACTTGCTGTCACCACTGAAGCAAACGCAGCGACGCAGTACGGCCGTACCTGGATGTGGTTCGACGCTAACGAAAACCTAGTTGGCCAAAGCATCCTGTATTGCAGTAATCAGACTGAGCATCAGGGCACGACGTCGACCGTCAAGCGCGTCGTCATCAGCTATGCATGCGATACGCGCAACGTGAACTCGATCGCCTACACCGAGGTGTCGCAGCAGTTACGCGCTGACTTTTGCGATACGTGGGGACAGGGAATGTGTGAAGACGGCCCATGGCCTAACGGCTACTTGACCAGCCCGTGGCAGCGCGGTTTGTACAACTGATAATCGAAGATCTGACTGAGGCCGGCCTTGCTTTCATTTGATTAGCCCTGACGGTTAGTTGCAGGAATTCCGCGCCTTCCCTAAGTCAGCCAATCAGTTAGTGCATTGCTCCAAGGCCCTGGTTCTCCAGGGCCTCCTTATCTGTTTGCAGGGGCAGAGTGCGCCTTGAAGATAGATGTCAATCACCCAAAATCACCCGCGCTGCATTATGCCCAGGCGCTCCGGTCACTCCGCCGCCCGGATGCGTGCCGGATCCACACAGATACAGCCCGGCAATCGCGCCGCGATAGGCGCCCTGCCCAAGCATCGGGCGTGCGCTGAAAAGTTGATTGAGGCTGAGGGCGCCGTGGAAGATATCGCCGCCGGTCAGCCCGAAGATGCGTTCCAGATCGAGCGGGCTGAGGATCTGCCGGCCCAGTACCGAGGCCGCGAATCCGGGAGCGTAGCGCTCGACCGTCGCGATCATCAACTCGGCGACTTGCTCACGATGATCGTCCCAATGCCGGCCATCCGGCAGCTGCGGTGCCACGTGCTGGCAGAACAGGCTGGCCACGTGTTGCCCGGGCGGTGCCAGCGTGTCGTCCAGCGTGCTGGGAATCAGCAACTCGACCACCGGTTCGCGTGACCATCCCGAAGCGCGCGCGTCCTGCCAGGCACGGTCCATGTAATCCAGGCTGGGCGCCAGGATGATGCCGGCAGTCAGATGATCGCCCGTGCCCGGCAAGGCGGTGAAATCCGGCAGCCGCGAGAGCGCGACATTCATGCGGAAGGTGCCCGATCCGCAGCGGTAATGCGCCATGCGCTCGCGTGTCGCCGCGGGGACATCGTCCGGCTGCATCAAGCGCTGATACAGCAGCTTCGGATTGACATTGGCCACCACTGCACGCGCACGCAGCGTCTCTCCTTGAGCGGTGATGACACCGACCGCACGCCCCTGCTCCACCAGCACGCGCGCCACTGCGCAGCCGGTGCGAATCGTCACGCCAGAGTCGCGCGCACTGGCGGCCATCGCCTGGGTGATCGCGCCCATGCCGCCGATGGCGTGCCCCCAGGCGCCTTTGACGCCATTGCTTTGCCCGAACACGTGATGCAGCAACACGTAGGCGGTGCCCGGCGTGTAGGGGCTGGCGTAATTGCCGACGATGCCGTCGAAGCCGAATAGCGCCTTGATCGGTGCGCTTTCGAACCAGCGATCCAGATACTCGGCGGCCGAAATCGTGAACAGGTCGAGCAGCTCCTGCCGCAACGCGAGCGGTAGCTCCTGCAGCTGCAGCCCCAGCTTGCCCGCGCGCCATAGCTGCGGCAACGCGCGCAGCCATCCACCATCGCTGACATCCGGCGGTGGCTGCAATGCCAGCGCACGCAAGACATCGGCCAGTTGCTCTAGGCGCGCTTCATAGGCAGGCAATGCAGCGGCATCGCGCGCGGAGAACTTGCCGACTTCCAAGGCAGTACGCCCCGCGCCGGCCAGCAGGTACTCGCCAGTGGGCAATGGCAGAAAGTTGTTGATGCGGCGCGCCACCACGCGCAGGCCATGTCGCTCCAGGTCAAGATCGGCGATGACCTTGGGTTGCAGCAACGACACCGTGTACGCCGCCACCGAGTTGCGAAACCCCGGATGGAACTCTTCGGTGACCGCTGCGCCGCCGACGACGTCGCGCGCTTCCAGCACCACTACCCGCTTGCCGGCTTTGGCCAGGTAGGCGGCGCAGACCAGGCCATTATGGCCAGCGCCGATGATCAGGGCATCCAACGGTTCGGAGGCGGTAGGCATGCGCTTGTATATAGCACTGCTTGCACAGCAGGAGCATTCAGGTACTCGCCCCTCTCGACTGCCGCCCGCGCAACGACACAGACTGCCGGACCAGGTAGGCACAGCCTCAAGCCACAGCGCACAGGATGCGAAAACACCGGGCCGCCACTGCGCTGGTGCCCTGCGCAGGACTGCCGCCCATCCGGACACCGTCGGGCCGGTTCACCTACACATGCCGCACCCATGACCTTCGACACCATGCCATCCGGCTGGCGAGGCGTAGAGTGCCGGCCACAGCCCCCGCGACGGGGCTTCCCACATCTGCTCCTGGAGCCCTTTGTGATTCGTACACCTCATTTGTTGACCCTGTCCCTGGCCGTGGCCGCCGCGCTGAGCGGTTGCAAGAAATCCGAAGACGCCGCGCCGGCCGCGCCCGCTGCCGATACCGCCACAACCACCCCGGCGGCTCCCAAGGCGCTGACCCTGGACCAGAGCAAGCTGCCGGCCGTGAACCAGTTCACCGCCGCCGACCTGGATACCAACGGCAACGCCTGCACGGATTTGAATGCGTACGCCAACGCCAAGTTCCTGGCCGCCAACCCGGTGCCGAGCGATCGCACCAGCTGGGGCGCGTTCGAGATGCTCGACGAGCGTTCCAATGCGATCCAGCAGCAGTTGGTCGAACAGGCCGCGGCCGACACCAGCGCCACCGGCGTGGAAAAGATCGTCGGCGACCTGTGGTCCACCGGCATGGACGAGGCCAAGATCAACGCCCAGGGCATCGAGCCGCTGAAGCCGGAACTGGCCGCGATCGACGCCATCAACGACCAGGCCAAGCTGGTCGACTATCTGCGCAGCAGCGCCGCCAAGGGCAACAACGAGCTCTTCAGCTTCGGCGCCGAGGCCGACTTCAAGAAATCCAGCCAGAACATCGCCTATGCCATGCAGGGCGGCCTGGGCCTGCCGGATCCGGAGTACTACACCAGCGCCGCCAACAAGGCCAAGCTGGAGGCCTACCAGGCGCACGTGGCCAAGGTGCTGGAACTGTCCGGCGTGGCCGCGGCCGATGCCGCCGCGCAGGCCAAGCAGGTGGTCGCGTTCGAGACCCGTCTGGCCAAGGTCTCCAAGACCAGCACCCAGATGTCGCGCGATGCCTCGCTGGCCTACAACCCGATCTCGCCGGCCGATGCCGACAAGCTGACCCCCAACTGGTCGTGGACCGAGTTCTTCAAGTCGCAGGGCGTGGCCACGCCGGAGATGTTCTCGCTGGCGATACCGGCCTTCCACCAGGAAGTGAGCAAGATGATCGCCGACACCGATCCGGCGATCTGGCGCGCCTACCTGCGCTTCCACACCGTCGATGGTGCCTCGCCGTTCCTCAGCCAGCCGTTCGTCGATGAGAACTTCGCGTTCTACAACCAGACCCTGCGCGGGCAGAAGCAGATCAAGCCACGCTGGAAGCGTGTGCTGGCGACCATCAATGGCCAGACCGGCGAAGCGCTGGGCCAGATGTACGTCCAGGTTGCCTTCCCGGCCGACTCCAAGGCCAAGATGGAAACCCTGGTGACCAACCTGCGCACCGCGCTGAAGGCCCGCATCGAAAAGCTGGACTGGATGAGCCCGGAGACCAAGACCAAGGCGATCGCCAAGTGGGAAAGCTTCACGCCCAAGATCGGCTACCCGGAAAAGTGGCGCGAGTGGAACGGCTTGAACACCAGCCGCGACAGCTACCTGGGCAACGTGATGGCCGCGTCCGAGTACAACTACAAGTGGAACCTGTCCAAGATCGGCAAGCCGGTGGACAAGACCGAATGGGGCATGAGCCCGCAGACGGTCAACGCCTACTACAACCCGTTGCAGAACGAGATCGTGTTCCCGGCCGCGATCTTGCAGCCGCCGTTCTTCGACCCGAATGCGCCGGAGGAAATGAACTACGGCGGCATCGGTGCGGTGATCGGGCATGAGATGACCCACGGCTACGACGACCAGGGCAGCCGCTTCGGTGCCGATGGCAACTTCATCGCCGATCCGGGTTGGTGGACGCAGAAGGATCTGGACGCCTTCAAGGCACGCACCGGCAAGCTGGTCGCGCAGTTCGACGGCTATCGCACCCCGGCCGGCGACAAGGTCAAGGGCGACCTGACCCTGGGCGAAAACATCGCCGACCTGGGCGGCCTCAACACCGCCTACGACGCGATGAAGACCGCCACCGCCGGCAAGGACGATCCCAAGACCGACGGCATCACCCGTGACCAGCGCTTCTTCCTCAACTGGGCCACGGTGTGGCGCCGCAACTTCACTCCGGAAGAACTGGTGGTGCGCCTGAAGACCGATCCGCATGCCCCGGCCAACTTCCGCGCCATCGGTGCGCCGTCGAACATGCCGGCGTTTGCCGCCGCGTTCTCGTGCAAGGCCGGCGATGCGATGGTGCGTCAGGGCGATCAGCAGGTCGTGATCTGGTAATTGCGCAAGTGCGGTAGTTCGGGCGGGCGGCGATCGAAAGATCGTCGCCCGTTTTTTTTCCTTCGGTTTTTCTGTTGCGTCCGCGGGGAAATCACGGCCGGCCACATGCATCGCCATCGCCGTCACTGCATCCAGCCCCACCCCGAACACGCGCTGACGATCAATGGGTGTCGCCCGGAACGACGCTTCTTCCCGGGCTTTGCGCGCAACTGGCGCGAACAGATCCGCGAGCAGCAGCAACTGGTCTATCTGACCCCGGGCACGCATGCGCCCGGCAGCCTGCGTGCCACTGCCGTCCCCTCGAACATGCCGTCCTTCGCACAGGCTTTCGCATGCAAGGCAGGTGCTCCGATGGCGCGTGCCGAAAAAGACCGCGTGGTGATCTGGTAGGCGGCTGCAAGCGCTTTCAGCTCGATCGCAACATGCACAGGCCCGCGCTTGCGGGCCTGTCGCATTCATGCAAGCGGCCGGCACCGAAGACCGGCAGCAGCTCGCGCCCGCCTGTACGGGGCGCAGCCTTGCTAAACTCCGCCGACTTCAATCTGGCCACCCTTCTTCTCGATGCCCACCATTCGTCCGCTTGCCCTCGCTCTTGGCTTCAGCCTGATCACGCTGCTGTCCGCCCCCGACGCCGACGCCGCTCGCAAGAAGAAGGCCGCTCCCAAGGCCCCGGCCGTGTCGGCGGCCTGCACCGATTTCTACGATTACGCCAATGCCGGCTGGCTCAAGGCCAACCCGGTGCCGCAGGCCGGTGCCGTCACCGCGCTGGGCCAGCTGTCCGAGCGCGCACTGCAGCAGCAGCGCGAGTTGCTGGATGCGTCGATGAAGGCGCCGCAGGGCAACGTGCAGAAATTGCTCGGCGACTTCTGGGCCAGCGGCCTGGACGAGGCCTCCGTCGAAAAGGATGGCTCCAACCCCATCGCCCCCTTGCTGTCGCGCATCGACGCGATCAAGAAGGCCAAGGATGTGCCCGCTTCCATCGCAGCACTGCATCAGGTCGGCATCCCGGTCGGCTTCAACTTCGGCCCGGACGTGGACCTGAAGGCGCTGGATCGCCACATCGGGTATTTCATGCAGGGCGGCATGGGCCTGCCGGACCCGGCGTTCTACACCCGCACCGACGCCGACACCCAGGCGCTGATGGGCCGCTACCGCGCCTACGTCAAGCAGATCCTGGCGCTGACCGGCACCCCGGCCGACAGGCTCGACGCCGATGCCGCCTCGGTGCTGCAGATCGAGACCGCGCTGGCGCGCAGTGCGCAGTCGGTGCAGGGCATCAACAACCCGTTCAACAACTACGCCCCGATTGCCACCAAGGAGCTGACCAAGCAGTACAAGAATCTGCGTCTGGCCGACTTCCTGGAGGCGCAGGGCGTCAAGGACGACCTGGTGTCGATGGCCGACCCGGCCATGTTCAAGCAGCTCGACAGCATGATCGTCAGCATCAAGCCGGACCAGTGGAAGGCCTATCTGCGCTGGCGCGTAGGCGATGCGATGGCGCCGTACCTGTCCAAGAGCTTCCACGATGCCGAGTACCAGTTCCGCGGCCGTCTGCTGCGTGGCGATGCGCTGCCGCCGCAGCGCTGGCAGCAGGTGCTGGACGCGATCAATATCGCCGCCGGCCCAATGCTCGGCCGCGAATACGTGGCGCGTTACCTGAGCAGCGACACGCGCCGCCAGGCCGAAGCGATCGCCGACCAGGTACGCGACGCGCAGCTGGCCGCGCTGGAGCGCACCGGCTGGGGCAACGGTGAAGTGATCGCCGAAGCCAAGGCCAAGCTGGCGGCGATGAAGATCGAAGTCGGCGCACCGCGTCGCGATCTGGATTACACCGTGCAGCCGATGGGCCGCGGCAGCTTCGGCGGCAACATGCTGATCGCCTCGACCTGGCGTCACCGCGAGGAGATGAAGCGCATCGGCAAGGGCAACGCCGACCGTCGCTGGGACGTGTTGCCGCAGCAGCCGGCAGTGGCCTACGACATTGCGCAGAACCGCCTGATCATCACCGCCGCCGTGCTGCAGGCACCGGTGCTCACCGCCGGCAGCACCCCGGCCGCGCAGTACGGCGCTTACGGCGCGCTGGTCGCCCACGAAATGACCCGTGCCATCGACGCCAAGGGCTCGCTGGTGGATGCCAAGGGCGAGTTGCGCAGCTGGTGGACGCCGGCCGAGAAGAGCAGCTGGACCATGCTGACCGGCAAGGTGGCCAGCCAGTTTGGTGCCTACCCCTACCCGGGCGTGCCCAACGTCAAGGTCAACGGTGCGCAGACCGCCGAAGAAAACCTGGCCGACCTGGCCGGCGTCGAACTGGCCTGGCAGGCCTTCAGCAAGGCACAGCCAGCGGCCACCGAGGCCGACAAGCAGGCGTTCTTCACCGCCTGGGCCGGTTTGTGGGCCCAACAGCTGTCGCCGAACGAAGCGGTGCAGCGTGCCAGCGCCGACATCCGGGCGCCGGGCCAGTGGCGCACCAACGGCCCGCTGTCCAACCTGCCGGAGTTCGGTGCGGCATTCAGCTGCAAGGCCGGCCAGCCGATGCAGCGCGTGGATGCCGAGCAATTGAAGATCTGGCGCTGAGTCAAGCGCCAGGAAGTCACTGGCAATCAACACGCAGTGGCAGGCAATAAAAAAAGAGCGCGGACTCCGCGCTCTTTTTTTGTGTCTGGCAGTCCATCCATCCCAACGCTTGGTAGGAGCGGCCCCGGCCGCGATGAAGCCTTACCGGTAACGCCCTATCGCGGCCAGGGCCGCTCCTACGGATCAGTGTGGATCCGCCACGCCGCGACTATTTCAACGCATCACACGCATTCAACGCACCACACGCAGCGGCGGCTTGCGCCCCTTGCCACCACTCTTCCTGCCGCCGCTGCCGCCAAACGGCGGCTGCCCGCGCCAGTAACGGATCATCAGCCAACCGAACAGCATGCCGCCCAGATGCGCAAAGTAGGCCACGCCCGGCTGCCAGTCATCCATCCGTTGCTTGCCTGACAACGCACGCTTGGTAGGAGCGGCCCCGGCCGCGATGAAGCCTTACCGGTAACGCCCCATCGCGGCCATGGCCGCTCCTACGGATCAGCGTGGATCTGCCACGCCGCGACTACCTCAACGCACCACACGCAGCGGCGGCTTGCGCCCCTTGCCACCACCCTTCCCGCCGCCGCTGCCGCCAAACGGCGACTGCCCGCGCCAGTAGCGGATCATCAGCCAGCCAAACAGCATGCCGCCCAGATGCGCAAAGTGGGCCACGCCCGGCTGCCAGCCGGTCGCACCCAGGAACAGTTCGATCGCACCGAACACGATCACGAAGGTGCGCGCCTTCATCGGGATCGGCGGAAACAGCAGCATCACCCGCTGATTGGGGAACAGCATGCCGTAGGCCAGCAACAGACCGAACACCCCGCCCGACGCCCCCACCACCGGCGCCCCGCTCTGGGTGAACCAGGCCATCAGCAACTGGCACACGCCGGCACCGGCTACGCACACCAGGTAATAGGTCAGAAAGCGCTTCTGCCCCCAGGTCTGCTCCAGCGCCGCGCCGAACATGAAAAGCGCCAGCATGTTGAAGAACAGATGGTTGAAACCGCCATGCAGGAACGCATAGGTCAACAACTGCCATGGCATGAAGCTGGCGCCGGGCGAGAACGCATCGAAGCCATTGGAAATCGGCCATAGCATCAACGAGGACAGCGCCGCATCGGAGGGCAGCACGCCGGCGCCCAGGTCGCCCAGTGCCCATTGCAGCAGGAACAAGCCAATATTGGCGATCAACAACGCTTTGGTGACGGGCGGCAGTTGGGGCATGACGGCATCCTTCGGAATGCCAACCATCATAACGGCAGGCTTATGAAGGTCCCCACACGGCGGCATCCAACCGCTGCGCGGCGCTGGCACGGCGCACCCGGCCCTGCTCGACCACCACGCCTTCGGCACGCAGCCGCCGGCATTGCTCACGGTAGCCGGACGAGCCTTCCGGCAACGCGATCCGGCCATCGCTGCGCAGCACCCGGTGCCACGGCAGCTGCGGATCATCATTGCCGCTGAGCACGCGCGCCACCAGCCGCGCCCGCCCGGGCAGGCCGGCGCGTAGTGCGACCTCGCCATAGCCGGCAACCTGGCCGGAAGGTATTGCCCGAATCGCCGCAAGAATGCGCAGCCGCGCCTGTTCGCCGGAGAGCGGCTCGGCGTTGGAGGCGGCACGCGCAGATGGATTGGCGGATCGACGCGTCGTTGGTTTGCGGGGCTTGGACATCGCGCAAGGATGCCAGCTATGGGATTGAAATCCCTCTTCCGTCCGAGCGAGGAGGCAGTGTTTGCGCGCTCTCGGTGCGCGTGTCTTGACGCGCCTTGGCCGACAGCGCGAAGCGGGATTGAGGTGAGGGTTCGGGCGGCACGAGGCTCGGCGGACAAGCAGCGCGGCCAACTTCCATGCAGGGCCGATGAGGCATGGCCGGCCGTGAACGTCGGATCGGCAGTTGATTGATGCATCGACTTTACCGAACCCTCACCCCAACCCCTCTCCCGAGGGGAGAGGGGCTTTGATCCGCTTGCTTGCGGGGGCCTGGCCTGCGTCAAGCGCACTTACGTCGGTGCCGGAGTGGTGTGCCCTGTTGCGCGGGGCTGCAGCAAGTTATGAAACGCAGGGGCCGACGCCAGTCCCTGCATCCGGCAGGGCGCTGATGCCCTCGTCGGCCCGGTCACAACTGCCGCACCAATGCATCAGTGCATCAGTGCATCAACACGATCTCTTCCGACGAGGTGGGATGGATCGCCACGGTCTCGTCGAAGTCGCGCTTGGTCGCACCCATCTTCACTGCCACCGCAAAGCCCTGCAGCATTTCGTCGGCGCTCTCGCCCAGCAGATGCACGCCGACCACGCGCTCCTGTTCGCCCACACAGACCAGCTTGAACAGGCTGCGCTGCGGCGCGTCGGCCAGCGCGTGCAACATCGGGCGGAAGTTGCTGCGGTAGACACGCACCGCGCTGCCGTGCCGCGCGCGCGCCTGCTCCTCGGTCAGTCCGACCTGCCCGAGCGGCGGATGCGAGAACACCACGCTCGGCACGCCTTCGTAGTCCATGCGCGCATCCGGCTGCTTGCCGAACAGGCGATCCATCAACTTGCGTCCCGCCGCGATTGCCACTGGCGTCAGTCCGACCTTGCCGCCGACATCGCCGATGGCATGGATGTTCGGCACGCTGGTGGTCTGGCCTTCGTCCACCACCACCTCGCCCTTGTCGCCCAGGCGCACCCCGACCTCTTCCAGACCCAGCCCCGCCGTGTTGGCGCGCCGGCCGGTGGCGAAAAACACCTTGTCGAAGACGTCGTTGCCCTGCTCGCTGGGGTGCGCGGGATGACCATGCACACGCAGCCTGCCTTCTGCATCGCGCTCCAGGCCGGTGGTGGAAAACCCGAAATGCAGGCGCACGCCCAGGTGCCGCAGGTTGTCGGCCAGTTGCAGGGTCAGCTCGGCATCGAAGCGCTCCAGCAACCGCTCGCCCTGCACGAACAGATGCACCCGGCTGCCCAGCGCCTGCAGCAGGCCGGCGATCTCCACCGCGATATAGCCGCCGCCGATGATCGCCACCTGCGCGGGCGCATGACAGAGATTGAAGAAATCGTCGGACACCTCACCGTGCTCGGCACCTTCGATGTCCGGGCGCAGCGGATGCGCACCGGTGGCGATCACGATGTGCTCGGCGGTCACCGGCACGCCGTCGCCGCCCATGATGGTATGGCGATCCTGCAACACACCGCGCTGCGGAATCATGACCACGCCATCTTCGTCGAGGCGGCGCCGATAACTGGCGTGGATGTTGCCGATGTAGCCCTGCCGGTGGGTGACCAGTTCCTGCCACGCCAGGGTCGGTCGCGGCACATCGAAACCCAGCGCCCCGGCCAGCTCGATCTTGCCGGCCAGATCGGCCGCCAGCCACATCGCTTTCTTGGGCACGCAGCCGAGATTGACGCAGGTACCGCCCAATTCGTTCGGCTCCATCATCGCCACGCGCGCGCCGTGCTTGGCCGCGCGAAACGCAGCGGCCAGTCCACCGGAGCCGCCTCCCAGGATCACCACGTCGTAGTCGTACCGGGCACTCATGCGAAGCGCTCCGCCCGGTAGGGATGCGGGTCCAGCGCAGGTGCGCGGCCCGTGATCAGGTCGGCCATCAGTTGTCCGCTTGCAGTGCTCATGCTGATGCCGAGCATGCCATGTCCGGCTGCGAGCCAGACGTGAGGACGGCCCGGCACCGCGCCCAGCACCGGCACGTCGTCCCAGGTCATCGGCCGCCATCCATACCAGCGCTCGATCACGGCCGGACCGGCCGGCGCATGCAGATAATCGGACGCTGCGCGCTCCAGTGCCGCCAGGCGCGTGGGGTTGAGGTGGGTGTCGTGCCCGGAGAATTCCATCGTGCTGCCGATACGCAGACGATCGCGCCATGGCACCACGAACACCCAACGGTCTTTCAGCACCACCGGGCGACGCGGCATCAGCGCCGGGGCGGTATAGGTGATCGAATAACCCTTGCCGGCCTGCACCGGCAGACGCAATCCCAGTTGCGCCGCCAGCAGCGGCGACCACGGGCCGGTTGCGATGACCACCTCGC
Source organism: Xanthomonas sp. F14 (assembly GCF_014199865.1). NCBI lineage: Bacteria > Pseudomonadati > Pseudomonadota > Gammaproteobacteria > Lysobacterales > Lysobacteraceae > Xanthomonas > Xanthomonas sp. F14. Next base: position 1,877,581 of record NZ_JACHOM010000001.1, read on the forward strand.
GCGCCTGCAGTCGCCCACGCGCGGTGTGCACGCACGCGCCACGTACGTCCGGCACCACCGCATCGACGCGGCACTGCGCATGGATCACCGCACCGCGCGCGCGCAGCACTCTTGCCAGTTCTGCGGTGTAACGCTCCGGGCGCAGATGCGCATCGCCGGGGAAATGGATCGCACCGGCAATGCCCGCGCGGAATGCCGGATCCTGGCGCACGTAGTCGGCACCCTCGATCATCTCGGCCTGGATACCCCACTGCGCAAGCACGTTGCACTCGTGGCGATAGTGCGCAAAGCGGCGCGCATCGGCAAACACGTAGTCCAGCCCATCGCTGCGAAATTCGCAGTCCAGCGCATAGCGCTCGACCCAGTCGTCGAAGCGTTGCCGCGCATCGCCCAGCAACGCCGCGCGCGCCTGCGCGCTGGCCTGCCAGTGACGCGTATTGCAGCGCTGCGCGAACTGCAGCAACCAGCGCCACAGCGCCGGGTCCAGACGTGGCCGGATATACAGCGGCGCGTCCGGCGTCAGCATCCACTTCAGCGCCTGCGCAATCATGCCCGGCGCTGCCAGCGGCGGCGCATGGCTCGGCGTGATGGTGCCGCAGTTGCCGTACGACGTCGCCGCACCCACCGCGCCGGCGTCGAGCACGTGCACCTGCCGGCCCGCTTCGACCAGTGCCAGCGCAGTCGCCAGCCCAATGGCGCCGGCACCGACCACCACCACATCGACAGGCGCGGCGCTCATGTGCGCACTACCCCACGCGCGCGTCGCTGCGGCGCATCGGCGGCACACGCAGATAGGTCACGCTGCGCCATAGCCATTCCATCGGCCCGAAGCGGAACCAGCGCAACCACCATTGGCTCAGCACCACCTGCAACGCAAACAGCGCCAGCGCGAACGGCAGCTGCCATACGCGCGGCAGCTGCTCGAAATAGCCCAGCCCATAACCGTAGAAGATCCACGTGCACACCAGCGACTGCAGCAGGTAGTTGCTCAGCGCCATGCGTCCGGCGGGCGCAAGCCAGGCCAGGCGCGGCGCCAGGCGCACCACCCAGGCCGCATAGCCCAGGCTCATCAGCGGGCCGGCAATCAGCGACAACGCGAACGCACCCGACAGGCGCAGATCCAGCCGCGCCGGATCGATCCACGGCTCCAGCGCGTAACTCACCCCCATCACGCCCAGCCCGAGCGGCAGTACCACGTAGCGCAGGGCCCGAAACAGGCGCGGGAAGCGCTCGGGCGCGGCGATCGCGCCACTGCGCACAAACCAGCTGCCCAGCAGGAACATGCCGAGCATCGCCGGGCCATTGATGCTGAGCCCGGTCATCGCGTGCTGCAGGTCGTGCCAGCGCTGCAGCGTGGCCTGCGCATAGCTGCCGCTCCCGAAGGCGGCGCGCTGCGCCTGCACGTTCGCTGCCGCCTGTTGCGCCGCATCGGCCATCGCGGCCTTCCATTCCACGGCAGCCGCCGGATCGAGCTGCATCAAGGTGCCTGCGACGCCGTACAGCAGCGTCAACGCGGGCGCGCAACAGTAGACCAGCGCGGCAAACCACGGCAGCGTCACCGTCGGCACCGAGCGCGTGGCCAGCAGCAACAAGGCCAGCAAGGCGTAGGTGACCAGCACATCGCCGGACCACAGCAACAGTGCATGCAGCAGCCCGATCACCAGCAGCCCGACGGTACGACGCAGATAGGTGCCGAACAACCCGCGCCCGGCCTGCGCGGCGCGTTGCGCCATCACCGCAAAGCCCATGCCGAACAGCAGCGAGAACAGCGTGTAGAACTTGCCCTGCACCAGCAGGTACACCAGCGCATCGGCAACCCGGTCGGCGCCGTGCCAATGCGGCTCCACGCCGGTGACCGCCAGATCGAGCGGGCCGACGAAGGCTTCGATATTCATCAGCAGGATGCCCAGCAGCGCAAAACCGCGCAGCACGTCGAGCACCGCGATTCGCTCGCTGATTGCGATGGGCAGCAAAGGGTCGCGCGGGGTCATCTCGGCTCGGGCAGCGCGGCGCGGCGATCGCGGCGCGCAACATGCAAACAGCCCGCCGAGATGGCGGGCCGCGGAAACACATTCAGCCAACGCTGGTCACACACACACGATCGGCGCGTGCAAGCCGGCATCACCGTGCGGTGCATGCCGATCCTGCAGATAGCCCGCATCGGTCCGCCTGCCACACGGGCCGTGTGAGGACTGCGCTCAGTGGTGATGGCCGCCTTCGCCATGCACATGCCCGTGGTCGCGCTCTTCCTGGGTGGCTTCGCGCACCTCGATGATCTCCACGTCGAAGTGCAGGTCCTTGCCGGCCATCGGGTGATTGAGATCGACGTCGACCACGCTCATGCCGACCTTCTGCACCGTCACTGCACGCGGGCCGAAGTTGGTCTGCAGCACCACCTGGGTGCCCGGGACCAGCTTGGTGGCGCCGAAGTGCTTCTTGGGCACGCGCTGGCTCAGGCCTTCGCGGTATTCGCCGTACGCTTCGGTGGCCTTGACGTCCACGCCGAAGCTGTCGCCGGCTTCCTTGTCCATCATGGCCGCTTCCAGGCCCGGAATGATGTTGCCGTGGCCGATCATGATCGCCAACGGGTCACGCTCCTTGGAGCTCTCGATCGGCTCCTGGCCGAGCTCGGAAACGGTGTAGTGGAAGCGGACGACGCTGTCTTTTTCGATCTTCATGCCTGGCTCTGGATAGGCTGCCCGGTGGCAGACGGTGGAGGACGGCTTGTCGGCCGCCGGGTGCGCCGCCATCATGGCGACCTTTCGAACCGCCCATTATCCCGGCTCCATGCATATCACGCCAGTTTTCGCCGCCCGCGCCCGCCGCGCCGCGGCCAGTTCGTTGCTGGGCCTGCTCGTGCTGCTGGGCGGTTGCGCACAGGCGCCGGTCCGTCGACCGGCCGCCACCCCGCCACCGGCACCGCGTGTCTGGCCACAGGTGCCGCCGTCCAACCCGGCTGCCGCCAACAACATCCTGATGCGTGCGCTGGGCCTGGTCGGCACGCCGTACCGCTTCGGCGGCAATACGCCGGAAACCGGCTTCGACTGCAGCGGGCTGGTCACCTATGTCTACAAGGATGTGCTGGCGCTTTCGCTGCCACGCACCTCGCGGGAGCTGGCCGCAGTGCAGGGCCCGCGCATCCCGCCGGAGCAGTTGACCACCGGCGACCTAGTGTTCTTCGGCTCCAGCGGCAACGTGACCCATGTCGGCATTTATGTCGGTGAAGGCCGTTTCGTACATGCTCCGAATACCGGCGGTACCGTCCGCTTGGATTTCCTGGATGGCGCCTACTGGCGTGACCATTATTCAGGTTCAAAACGGGTTTTACCCTGATATGTGATGTCCATCACATTTCATAAAACGGAAATTTAACCTTTTTTGAACGTAACGATTCTTTCACCAAGGCATCATCCCGCATCGACAGCAGAATTGTGATTCCCGCGTGACGAACGACGAACAGATCAACACTGGCGCCGCACCGCTTCCGCCCCGGAAACCGCTCCGCCTGCTATGCGCCACCGCCCTTTGGCTCGCAGCCCTACCCGCCCTGGCCCAGACCGCCAACGGCACCGCATCCGCTCCGCAGACGACCACGCCAGACAGCGCCGTCGCCGCCGAGAAAGCCGCAACCCGCAGCCGCGCCGACGCCGCTGCCACCGCAACACTGGCCGCCCTGCTTCCGCACCTGGCCGCCAACGACGCCATTCCGCTGATGGACCGCTCGGCGATGTTCGCCGGTGACCTCAGCCGCCTGCTGGCCAATTACGACGTCTCCCAGAGCGCAGCCAATGCTGCCCAGAACGCCGTGGCCGACAGCCGTGTGCAGGTGATCCTGCAACGCGCCATGGCCCTGCTCGGCACCCCGTACGTCTGGGGCGGCGAGTCCACCGAAGGTTTCGACTGCAGCGGCCTGGTCGGCTATGTGTTCAAGACCGCCCTGGGCATCGACCTGCCGCGCGTCTCGCGCGACATCGCACGCGACGAATCTGCTGAACTGATCAAGGACCCCAACGCGCTCAAGGCAGGCGATCTGGTGTTCTTCGGCAGGCGTGGTCGCATCGACCACGTGGGTCTGGTGGTCGGCGATGGCAAGTTCCTGCACGCGCCCAGCCGCGGCAAGGACGTGCGCGTGGATTCGCTGGCCAGCGGTTACTGGAGCGAGAAGTTCATCCAGGCACGTCGGGTGCTTTGATTTCGAGTACCTGATCCACTGCATGACAGAGGGGCCGCGGATTCCGCGGCCTTTTGCGTTGTGGACAATCTTTGCGCGGAAGCTCCCTACCGTCGCCGCGCACGCATCTGGATCCCGTACGCAGCACCACACACCTCGCCACCCCGATCAGCGCGCGGCATCGGCCTGGTAATGCGCCATGGTGTCCTCGATGCCCTTGCTAAGTTCCATCACCTTGAGCGCGTATTCGGCCAGGCGCTGATCCTCGGGCGTGCCCGGCCGCCAGGAAGGCACTTCCACCGGCGTGACACCATCCGGGTCCATCGCCACGAACACGATGATGCAATGCGTGCAGAGCCGCGAGTCGCCGCCCATCGGGCTGCGCGCTCGCACATCGATGGCGAAGTGCATGCTGGTGCGCCCGGTGTAGACCAGCTTGGCCGACACCGCGACCAGATCGCCGATCCGCACCGGCGCCACGAAGCGGATGCCGCCCACCGCCACGGTGACGCAGTAATGCCCGCTCCAGCCACTGGCTGCGGCAAAGCCGACCTGGTCGATCCACTTCATCACCACGCCGCCATGCACCTTGCCGCCGAAGTTGACGTCGCTGGGCTCGGCCAGAAAACGAAATGTCAGATCACGCTGTTGGCCAATCACCGCCCGCCCCCATCAATGGATGAGCTGGCAGTGTGCCATGCGGGTGGGACGTCAGCGCGCCCAACGCAAACGCCTGACGCCGCGTCCGGCAGGGCCGACGCTTCACTCAGGAACGCAGCGCATCCAGGTTGTCCTGCCTGCGCAGGCACAGCCAGGGAAAGTGGGGTTGTTTCATCCTGAGCATTCTTCGCAGGCGCGCCCCCGGGCGTCGCGGGTCGAACAGTCGCTGCACCACAAAGCGGTCGAAGCTGGCGTAGGTGTGCTGGTGGTAGTGCGCGGCCAGCGCCGGAGCGCCCAGTTCGGTGAAGTAACGCAGGCTGCGCGCGGCGCTTGCGTTGGCGGCTTGCGCATCTGCATACAGCGGGCTGTCGAGGATGTGCAGCTCGCCGCCGTCGCGTAGTTGGGCGAGCAGGCGCACGACCAATGCCGCAGGGTCGGCGAAATACTGGATGCAGGCCGGGACCACGATGACGTCGAAGAGATCGCGCGGCAGCGCCAGGGTCTGGATGTCGGCGGCGATGAAACTCAGGCGCTGGTCGTGGCCGAACACGCGCGCGGCCTGGGTCAGCTCGGTGCGGTTGACGTCGATGCCGCAGACGTCGCGTTGCAGCGACTGCGCCAGCAGCTGCGACAGCCAGCCGTTGCCGCAGCCCAGTTCGGCTATGGCGCCCTCGCCTGCCTGCGCGCGCAGATGTTGGACCAGCAAGGCGCTGGACAGCGCACGCACCTGCCATTCCAGACTGGCGCCGAGTTTGCCGCCGGGACGCGGCAGGCTGCGCACCTGTGCATCGGTGTAGAGCCGGCCTTCCTTGCGCCGAACCTGCAGGTACTGCTGTTCGAACGGATCGTCGGCCAACGACCGCTGCACCAACACGCCGTCGACGCTGTGCAGCTCGGGCAACTGCTGCAGGCGATCGCGCAGCGTGGGAAATCCAGCGCGCATCGGCGGCAGTCAGCGCTGCGTCGGCGCGTGATCTGTCAGCGGATCTTCCAGGCCCACGTTGGTCGAGGCCGACTCGTAAACCGCCTTGTCGAGCAGGCCGGTTTCCTTGGCCACCAGCACCGGCACCAGCATCTGCCCGGTCACGTTGGTCATGGTGCGCATCATGTCGAGGATGCGGTCGATCGCGTACAGGTAGCCGATTACTTCCAGCGGCAGATTGGCCGCGCTCAACACCACCGTGGCCATGATCACCGCAGTGCCGGGCACGCCGGCGGTGCCGAAGCTGCCCAGCACCGAGGCAATCAACACCACGAAGTACTGGTTGGCGGTCAGCGGCACGCCGGTGTATTGGGCGATGAACACCGCGCACAGGGCCGGGAAGATCGCACCGCAGCCATCCATCTTGATGCTGGCACCCAGCGGCACCGCGAACGCGGCGTAGTCCTTGCTGACGCCCAGGTTATGCGTGATCGAGCGCATCGCCACCGGCATCGCGGCAAAGCTCGATGAACTGACGAAGGCCACCTGCATGCCCGGCGCCGCGCCGCGGAAGAACTTCCAAGGGTTCAATCCATGCAGCAACAACAGGCTGCTGTAGACCACTACGATATGGATCGCGCAGGCCACATACAGCGCCAGCACGAAGTTGCCGAACGGCAGCAGTTTCTCGAAGCCATAGCTGCCGACCAGGCTGGCGATCAGCCCGAAGGTGCCGAGCGGGGTCATCTCCAGCACGAAGCGGGTGACCTGGATCATGATGTCGCTCAACTGCGCGGTGAGCTTGCGTGCCTCGGCCACGCGCTCGCCGAGCTTGACCATCGCAAAGCCCAGCAGCGCGGCGAAGAAGATCACCGGCAGGATCGATCCGCGCCCGGCCGCCAGCACCGTTTCGCCGGCCGCATTGGTCTTGGTGCCGATGCCGGTCAGTGCGTAGAACGGGTTGGAGGGCACCACGTCCAGCAGCACCTTGATCGGGCTGGGCACATCGCGCGGTTTCCAGGCCGAATCCACGCTCAGGCTGAAATGGCCGGCGCCGGGCTGCATCAGCGTGCCCACTGCCAGGCCCACGCCCACCGCCAGCGCGGCGGTGATGACGAACCACAGGAAGGTGCGCCCACCGAGCGCGGCGACGGATTTTTGCCCGTGCAGCGAGGAGATCGCATTGATCACCGCAAAGAACACCAGCGGGATCGCGATCATCTTGATCAGGGTGACGTACAGATCGCCGAGCGGGCCGAACCACACATCGGCGGCCGGACCCATGGCCCAGCCGGCCAGCGCGCCGAGCACGAAGCCGGCCACCACGCGTTGCCAGAACGGAATGCGCAACCAGGCCGAGACCAATGTCATGCGTCGAATCATCCGGGGGGAGAGTGCATGCACCATAGCCCAGGCCCGCGTCGCCCGCGAGGCCACGACTGGAACAGCGGCGTGTCATCTGTGTGACACCAGGCATCCCGGCATAATGCGCGCTGATTCAGTCACGAGTTCGATGCCGATGCGTTACCGCCTGCCTGCCCTCGCCGCCCTGACCACCGTGTGTGTCGCCGCCTGCGCGTCCAGCGCCGGCACCAGCGCATCCGCGCCCGCCGCCGTGCGCGTGGAGGTGCCGCAGGTGACGCATCCCGCCGGCGAGACGCCGCAATGGTGGTACCGCTCGGGCGCCGCGCGCGCAGCCGGCAACGGCGCCATGGCCGGGCGCGCGCGCAACGTGATCCTGTTCCTGGGCGATGGCATGAGCCTGACCACGGTGGCGGCAGCACGCATCCTGGATGGCCAGCGCAAGGGCGGGCCGGGCGAGGAGAACCTGCTGTCCTGGGAGCAGTTCCCGGCGACCGCCTTCAGCAAGACCTACAACACCGATTCGCAGACGCCGGATTCGGCCGGCACCATGACCGCGATCACCACCGGGGTGAAGACGCATATGGGCGCGATCGGCGTCAGCAGCGGCAACCGCAGCGACTGCGCCGACAGCCTGGGCAAGGGCCTGTTGAGCTGGCTGCAGCTGGCCGACAGCGCCGGCATGGCCACCGGCATCGTCACCACCACCCGCCTCACCCACGCCACCCCGGCGGCGACCTATGCGCATTCGCCGGACCGCAACTGGGAAAACGACACCGACCTGCCCGGGTCCGCCCGCACTGCCGGCTGCCAGGACATCGCCCAGCAGCTGCTGTCCAGCGCGCGCTTCGGGCGTGGCCCGCAGGTGGTGCTGGGCGGCGGACGCAGCCAGTTCCAGACCGTGCAGGAGCGCGATCCGGAATACGACGACAAGGTCGGCCTGCGCCTGGACGGCCGCGATCTGGTCGCCGAGTGGAAGCAGGCGCACCCGCAGGGCGCCTACGTGTGGAACGAACAACAGTTGCAGGCGGCCGCCGGCGCGCCCGCATTGCTTGGCCTGTTCGAGCCGGATCACATGCAGTTCGACCACGACCGCAATCGCACCGCGCAGGGCGAGCCCAGCCTGACCGAGATGACCCGTACCGCGATCCAGTCGCTGTCGCGCGACCCGAACGGCTTCGTGCTGATGGTCGAAGGCGGCCGCATCGATCACGCCAACCACGCCGGCAATGCCTACCGCGCGCTCGACGAAACCGTCTCGCTGTCCGATGCAGTACGCACCGCCGTGCAGACCGCGCCGCCGGACACGCTGATCATCGTCACCGCCGACCATTCGCATACGCTCAACTTCGTCGGCTACCCGGTGCGCGGCAACCCGATCCTGGGCAAGGTGCGCGGCACCGGCGGCGAAGAAGGCGACCGCAGCCAGCTGGCCACCGACCTGGCCGGCCAGCCCTACACCACGCTGAGCTACGCCAACGGCCCCGGCTACACCGGCGCCAGCAACGCGCAGCCGGCCGGCCCCAAGAAGTACCCGCACGAACCCAGCAACAGCGAGCCGGCCGCCGGCCGCCCGGACCTGACCCATGTCGATACCGAGGCGCCCAGCTACATGCAGGAATCGCTGGTGCCGACCAAGTCCGAAAGCCATGGCGGCGAAGACGTCGGCATCTGGGCCACTGGCCCGGGCAGCGCGGCCTTCCGCGGCACGCTGGAAGAGAACGTGATCTACCACGTCATCGTGCAGGCCACCCCGCGCCTGCGCGAGCGCCTGTGCAAGGCCGGTACCTGCGACAGCGCCGGCGTGCCGGTGGAGTTGCCGCAGTCGGCCACGTTCGAGACTGCGGCCAAACGCTGATGGGCAGGCTGCGCGCAGCGCGGACGGTGGCGGCGCGGCATGCCCCGCCGCCCGCGTGCGGATGCAGCGTCGCAGCACGCCATCTGCATCGATGACCGGATTGCTGCCACCCGCGGCGCCGCCCGGCCCGGTGCTGGTCGCCTACAGCGGCGGCGTGGATTCGAGCGTCTTGCTGCACCTGCTGGCAGCGACGCCGCGTTGTCGCGACACGGGGCTGCGTGCGGTGCATGTGCATCACGGCCTGCATGCCGATGCCGACGCCTGGGCCGCGCATTGCCAGCGCCACTGCGACGCCCTGCACGTCCCCTTGCAGATCGCGCACGTGCAGGTCCCGCGCGACAGCGGCCTGGGGCTGGAAGCGGCGGCACGCCATGCACGCCACGCCGCGTTTGCCGCGGCACTGGCGCCCGGCGAATGGCTGGCGCTGGCGCACCATCGCGACGATCAAGCCGAAACCTTCCTGCTGCGCGCATTGCGCGCTTCCGGCCCGGACGGCTTGGCGGCGATGCGCGCGCAGCGTCCCTTCGCCGCCGGCATGCTGTGGCGCCCCCTGCTGGCGCATGCGCGCACCGAGGTGCTGGCGTATGCGCAGGCACATCGCCTGCAGTGGATCGAAGATCCCAGCAACGCCGACGCCCGCCACGACCGCAACTTCCTGCGTACTCAGCTGATGCCCGTATTGCAGCAGCGCTGGCCGCAGGCCGCCGAGGCACTGGCGCGCAGCGCGCAGCTAAGCGCCGATGCGAGCGACCTGCTGCTGCAGGAGGACACCGCGCTGCTGCCCGGCCTGCTGACCGCCGCCGGCGCACTGGATCTGCAGGCCTTGCGTGCGCAGCCGGCAACACGTCGGCCGCGGCTGCTGCGCGCCTGGGTGGCGGCAGCGCAGGCGCCACCGCTGCCTGCGCACGGCGTTGCCGCCCTGGAACAGGAAGTCGACGACGATGCGCCGGATCGGCAGGCCTGCTTTGCCTGGCAACAGGTGCAGGTACGCCGCTGGCGCCAGTGCCTGTACCTGCTGCGTCCACATAGCGCGTGGCCGGCGTCATGGCAGGCCTGCTGGGATGGCACGTCCCCGCTGCCACTGCCGGATGGCGCGCAACTGCAGTTGCACGGCGCACCCGGCCTGCGCTTCGCGCAATCGCTGCTGGTGCGCGCGCGCCAGGGGGGCGAACGCATCGTGTTGCCGCAGCGCGCGCATTCGCACCGGCTCAAGCACCTGCTGCAGGCGCTGGATCTACCGCCCTGGCAACGCGCACGCCTGCCGGTCTTGTGGGCCGACGGCCAGGTGCTTGCAGCCGGCGACCGCATCGTCTCGGCGGCATTGAACGACTGGCTGCGCGCGCATGGCGCATCCCTGCGATGGCGCGACCACGCCACTGCGAATTGACCCGCCTGCCTGCGCGCCGCACACTTTGACGATGGTCAAAAAATCCTTGAACGAAACATCCCCGGTCGCCCGCTTCGAACAGTCGCTGGAAGAACTCGAGCAACTGGTGCAGAAGATGGAAGTCGGCGACCAGAGCCTGGAGCAATCGCTCACCGCCTACGAGCGCGGCATCGGCCTGTACCGCGACTGCCAGCAGGCACTGGAACAGGCCGAACTGCGCGTGCGCATGCTGACCGACCCCGCGCGCCCCGATCTGGCCGAAGACTTCCAGGCGCCGTCGCAGGACGGCGGCTGAGGTGAGTTCGGCGTTGTTCGAGCACTGGATCGGCCGCACCGAACGCAGCCTGGAGGCCAGTCTGCCAAGTCCCACCCTGGCGCCGCAGCGACTGCACGCCGCGATGCGGCACGCGGTGCTGGGCGGCGGCAAGCGCATGCGCCCGCTGCTGGTGTATGCGACCGGCACGCTGTTCGGCGCCGACGAGGACCGCCTGGACACGCCCGCGGTGGCGGTGGAGCTGATTCACGCCTATTCGCTGGTGCACGACGACTTGCCGGCAATGGACGACGACGCCTTGCGCCGTGGCCAGCCCACCGTGCACATCGCCTTCGACGAAGCCACGGCGATCCTGGCCGGCGACGCGCTGCAGACGCGCGCCTTCGAGCTGCTGGCTGCGGCCCCGGTCAGCGCGGAGCTGCGGGTCGGCTGGCTGCAGAGTCTGGCCACCGCCGCAGGCGCTGCCGGCATGTGCGGCGGCCAGGCGCTGGATATCGATGCCACCGGCCAGTTGCAATCGCTGCGCGATCTCGAGCGCATGCACGCCCTCAAGACCGGCGCGCTGATCCGCGCCGCGGTGCGCATGGGCGCGCTCACAGGCGCTGCCGCAGCCGACGACCAGCAACGCCTGGATGCGTTTGCCGATGCGCTGGGCCTGGCGTTCCAGGTCCGCGACGACATCCTGGATGTGGAATCGAGCTCGGCGCAACTGGGCAAGACCGCCGGCAAGGACGCCGCGCAGGCCAAGTCCACCTATCCGGCCCTGCTCGGAATGGACGGCGCCAAGGCCAAGCTGGCCGAACTGGCCACCCGCATGCACGACATCCTGCAGCCCTACGGTGCGCCCGGCGACACGCTGGCGACGCTGGGCCGGTTTGCGGTGGACCGCGCGCACTAGCGCTCCGCGTTCGTTCGAGCTGCCGCACAGGCGCGCCGGGCGCCTCGTGCGCCGATGCCTGGCGACATGCACAGGTTCCGCCGATGCGCAGGGCGAGCGGCCGCGCAGCCGGCTTCAACGCCACCACGCACGGCGACTACGGCAGCGCGTTCGACTTCAGCAGCCCCAGCGATCAGGCGCTCGCACCGGCCTTTGCGCATACCGTGCGCCAACGCACGGTGCGGCTGCAGCACACCGCCCTGCAAGCGCTGCGCTGCGTCACAGAACGTAACTTCTCCTTCCATACATTTTTCACATGAAAACTTCGGCAGGGCGGCAATGAAGTGCGGACTAACTCACACTTCCAGGCTGAATTGTCGCCATCGGTGTCCGCATTTGTCATTGCCTGACTACCGGCAGGCCAAAAACTGCATCAATCGGTTCTCTTGTTGCGTCTGCTCGCTCTGCCTAGGTTGACCTGCCCGCGTTCGCGGACATCCCCCGACCACATGGAGAGTCACTGGTGAAGAACGTTTTTCTCGCATCGTTTGCAGCAGGCACGCTGGCCGTTGTTGGCGTGCTCGGTTCGGCGCAGGCGCAGTCCGTGCGCGGCCCGGTCCCGTTGACCATCGAACTGGCGCCGGTCGCCGATCAGGCCGGGCGACACCAGGGCAAGATCGCGGTGACCGTCACCAACAACGGCAGCCAGATCGCCCGCGTGCCGACCTATCAGCTGCCGCTGCAGACGCTGGACAACGGCATCCTGGAAGTGAGCCGCGATGGCGCGCCGGTGGCCTACACCGGACGCCTGGTCAAGCGTGGCCTGCCCAAGGCGGCGGACTTCACCATCCTTAAGCCCGGCCAGAGCGTCAAGGGTGAGGTCGATCTGGCCGGCGCCTACGATCTGTCGACCAGTGGCAACTACACCATCCAGGTCCGTTCGTCGCTGCAATACGCCTCGCTGTCCGACGGCAGTCTGATGAAGGCGGCCAACGGCCAGCCGGCCGTGGCCACCAGCACACCGCTCACCGTCTGGCTGGACGGCGCGCGTCGCGGCGTGCAACGCCAGCTCGCAATCGGTCCGACCGCCGTGGTTAATGGCATCAACTACCTCAACTGCAGCACCACCCGCACCAACCAGGCCGCCAGTGCCGTCACTGCCGCGCGTACTTACTCGCAGAACGCGCGCAACTACCTCAATGCCGGCAGCACCGGCGCGCGCTACACCACTTGGTTCGGCGCCTACAACGCCTCGCGCTACAGCCGGGTCAGCTCGAACTTCGTCAACATCGACAACGCGCTGGACCAGAACAACGGCCAGCTGACGATCAACTGCAGCTGCGAAGCGGATCTGGCGGACGCCTTCGCCTACGTCTATCCGAACCAGCCGTACGAGATCCATGTCTGCAATGCGTTCTGGAGTGCGTCGACAACCGGCACCGACTCCAAGGCCGGCACGCTGGTGCACGAGACCAGCCACTTCACGGTCGTCGCCGGCACCCAGGACCGTGTCTACGGCCAGTCCGGCGCGCGCAGCCTGGCGATCAGCAACCCGGCCCAGGCGATCACCAACGCCGACAGCCACGAGTACTTCGCCGAGAACACCCCGGCGCAGAACTGATCGCATCATCGCCTGAAACGACAAAGGCCCGGCAGCGCTGCCGGGCCTTCGTCATTTGCACCGCGCCGGATTACTTGATCAGGCGCAGCGTGAACGGATAACGGTAGTGTTCGCCGTTGTTGGCCTTGACCGCGGCCACGATGCACAGCACCAGGTTTGCGATCCACACCAGCGTCGGCACGAAGAACAGGATGCCGAACGACACGATGGTCAGGATCACCGCAGCCACATAGGCAATGATCACGGTGATCTGGAAGTTCAACGCCTCCTTGGCCTGATCGGTGGCAAACGGCTTGGACGGGCTGGCGTCCTTGCTGATCAGCCAGATCACCAGCGCGCCGATGAAGGACGTCAGGATACCGAGCAGGTGCGCGGCCAGCGCCAGGGTGCGCTCCCCCGACGGTGTGCTGGTCCCGATCGGCGGCGGCGGCGGCGGCGGTACGGCGTGTGACTCGAATTCGCTCATCATGTCTCCCCATGCATGGTTGTGTTGCGGCGGACTATAGCAACGATTCAGCCAGCCACCAGTGCGGGAAGACATGGTCTCGGCTCTGCACGGCGACTGCCGCCAGGCAGAGCGGCGAGACCCACGCGCGCCGGACGCTGTGTAGTTGGGCAGTTGGCGCAGCAGCCCTGCTCAATCACGGTCAGCTATCGCCTGCCACCGTCATGCGGTTGACCAGCACCGAGCCGATCTTGACGTGCGAGCGCGGATCGACATCGCTGCCGACCGCCTCGATGCCGGCGAACATCTCGCGCAGATTGCCGGCGATGGTCAGCCCGTCGACCGGATAGGCGATCACGCCGTTCTCGATCCAGAAGCCCCCGGCGCCGCGCGAATAATCGCCGGTCACCGGATTGACGCCGTTGCCCATCAGCTCGGTGACCAGCAGGCCGCGCGACATGCCGGCAACCAGCGAAGCCAGGTCGCCGGCGTTGGCGGTGACCTGCAGGTTGTGCACGCCGCCGGCGTTGGCGGTGGTCTGCAGGCCCAGCTTGCGTGCCGAGTAGCTGCCCAGCACATAGCGCTGCAGCACGCCGTCACTGATCAATGCCGAACGCCGCGTCGCCACGCCTTCGCCATCGAAGGCGGCCGAGCGCAGGCCGCGGCGCAGGTGCGGCAGTTCTTCGATGTTGAACCAGTCCGGAAACAGTTTGCTGCCGACACTGTCGAGCAGGAAGCTGGCGCGGCGATACAGCGCGCCGCCGGAGACCGCGCCGAGCAGATGCCCGACCAGCGAGCGCGCCACTTCCGGCGCGAACAGCACCGGCAACTGGCCGGTCGGCAACGAGCGTGGCTGCAGCCGCGCCAGGGTGCGTTCGGCGGCGTGGCGGCCGATCGCTTCCGGCGCCTCCAGGTCTTCGCGCGCCAGCGCGCTGCTGTACCAGCCATCGCGCTGCATGCCGTCGCCCTGGCCGGCGATCAGCGCACAGCTGATCGAATGATGGGTGCCGCGCTCGCGGCCGATGAAACCATGCGAGTTGGCGTAGACCGACAGGCTGAGCCCGGTGCTGGCCGAGGCGCCGTCGGAGTTGCTGATCCGCGCATCGGCATCGCGCCCGGCGCTCTCGCAGGCCAGCGCCAGGTCCACCGCGGTGTCGGCGTCCAGTGCCCACGGATGCCAGCTGTCCAGCTCGGGGAAGTCGCGCGCCATCAGCTCCGGGTCGGCCAGGCCGGCAGCGACATCGTCCTCGGTGTAACGGGCGATCGCGCAGGCCTGGGCAACGGTCGATTCCAGGCTGGAATCCTGCAGATCGGCGGTGCTGGCGCTGCCCTTGCGCTTGCCGAAGTACACGGTGACCGCAATGCCGCGGTCGCGGGTGGATTCCACCGTCTCCACATCGCCCAGGCGCACGTTGACGTCCAGCCCGCGCTCTTCGCTGCAGCTCACTTCGGCCTGGGTGGCGCCGGCGGCACGGGCGCGCTCGAGCAGGCGCTGCGCGATGTCGGTGAGCGCATCCAGGCGCTGCAGGCTGTCGTCCTGGACACGTGTTTCGGAGGAGAGTGCGTTCAATGCTTTATCCTAGTCTCAATGATGAATAACTTCTTGTTTCGGATGGATGGCAATGCGCGGACGCGACGAAGACACCGGTGAATTCCGCGGCGCCAGCCGCAGCCAGCAGCGGCGCGAGGCGCTGGAAATCTTCGACCTGGGCGAAAAGCTGGTGGCGCTCACTCCGGCGCAGCTGGCCAAGTTGCCGGTGCCCGAATCGCTGATCCCGCATATCGAGGAGAGCAAGCGCATCACCTCGCATATCGCGCACAAGCGCCAGCTGGCGTTTCTGGCCAAGCACATGCGCCGCGAGGACGACGAAACGCTGGCCGCAATCCGCGATGCGCTGGATGCCAACAGCGACACCGCGCGCCGCGAAGTGGCCGCGATCCACCGCGTCGAGCGCTGGCGCGAGCGCCTGCTCGCCGAAGGCGACGTGGCGCTGGCCGAACTGCTGGAAACCTACCCGGCCGCCGACCGTCAACAACTGCGCCAGCTGGTGCGCAATGCCATCCACGAGCGGGCCAAGAACAAACCGCCGCGCGCCTACCGCGAGCTGTTCCAGGTGCTGCGCGAGCTGTCTCAGGAGCAGGGATTGGAGAGTGGGGAATCGGGATTGGAAGACGACGAATCGGCGTCGGAAGGCGACGAATAAGGCTCCGCCCGATCCATCCAGCCCCGCAACGGCCATCCCGGCCGTTGCCAATCCCAGATCCCGGCTCCCGGATCCACCCAAGCGGAACCCACCACACCCCCCAGTCCCCGCTGTTGCGAATCCCGAATCCCGATTCCCGAATCCCCGCATCTCAGGCCTGCGTTCCACCAACGGTAATGCCGTCGATCAGCAGCGACGGCTGGCCGACGCCGACCGGCACGCTCTGCCCGTCCTTGCCGCACACGCCCACGCCGTCGTCCAGCGCCAGGTCATTGCCGATCATGCGCACCTTCTGCATGGTCTCCGGGCCGTTGCCGATCAGCGTGGCGCCCTTGACCGGCGCGGTGACCTTGCCGTCTTCGATCAGGTAGGCCTCGGTGGCCGAGAACACGTACTTGCCGCTGGTGATGTCGACCTGGCCGCCGCCGAAGTTGACCGCGTAGATGCCCTTTTTCACCGAGCGGATCATTTCCTGCGGATCGTGCTGGCCGGCGCGCATGTAGGTGTTGGTCATGCGCGGCATGGTCAGGTGCGCGAACGATTCGCGCCGGCCGTTGCCGGTCGGCGCCACGCCCATCAGGCGCGCGTTGTGGGTGTCCTGCATGTAGCCGACCAGCACGCCATCTTCGATCAGCGTGGTGCACTGGGTGGACGTGCCCTCGTCGTCGATATTGAGCGAGCCGCGGCGGCCATCCAGAGTGCCGTCATCGACGATGGTCACGCCCGGCGAGGCCACGCGCTCGCCAATGCGACCGGCGTAGACGCTGGTGCCCTTGCGGTTGAAATCGCCTTCCAGGCCATGCCCCACCGCCTCGTGCAGCAGCACGCCGGGCCAGCCCGGGCCGAGCACCACCGGCATCACGCCGGCCGGAGCCGGAATCGCATCCAGGTTGACCAGCGCCTGACGCAGCGCTTCGCGGGCGAAGCCTTCGGGGCGGCCATCTGCGAACAGTTCGGCATAGCCGTAACGGCCACCGCCGCCGGAGTAACCGGACTCGCGCCGCCCGCCCTGCTCGACGATCACCTGCACGTTCAGCCGCACCAGCGGGCGCACGTCGGCGGCGAGCACGCCGTCGCTGCGCGCGATCAGCACCGTGTCCACCCCGCCGGACAGGCTCACCATCACCTGCTTGACGCGCGGGTCGGCGGCGCGCACGTACTGGTCGATACGGCGCAGCAGATCGACCTTGGTCGCGCTGTCCATGTCGTCGATCGGGTCGGTGGCCGGGTACAGCGCACGGCCGTTGCCGCGCACCAGCGAGCGGGTGGATTGCGCACCACCCTCGCGCGAGATTGCGCGTGCGGACTGCGCCGCCTCCAGCAAGGCATCGCGCTGGATGTCATCGGAATAGGCGAAGCCGGTCTTCTCGCCGGCAATCGCGCGTACACCCACGCCCTGTTCGATGGAATGCGCACCGTCCTTGACGATGCCGTCTTCCACGCTCCAGCTCTCGCGCCGCGAATGCTGGAAGTACAGGTCGCCGAAGTCGATGCCCGGGCCCAGCAGGGCGCCGAAGGTGCGGTCGAGATGGCCGGTGTCCAGGCCGGAAGGAAGCAGCAGCCGGGTTTCGGCCAGAGTGAGAGCGTTATCGGTCATGCAGTCAGGATGGGGCCCGCGCGCCGGGGAGACAAGTCGTTCGGCTGAACATGCGGCACGGCTATCATCGCGGGCCCATCGCCACGCCGACGCCCGCGCATGAAGCTCACTGCCCACGTCCTGGATGGCCATACGCTGGACATCCGCCCCGCCCCGCACGAGCGCGACTGGATGGACGCCACCGACCAGCGCTATGCCTACCGCTGCCTGCCGCTGGCGATCGCCAATGCGCATGGCTGGGAGCTGCTGTGCCAGGCCGGTTTCGAGGCGAGTTGGGACGGGCGCGACAGCCTGGATGCGATCCGGATCAGCGCCGATGCCGGCGCCGCGTCACCGGCCATCAGTCACTTCGGCTACGGCGTGCTGACCTTCCACGTGCCCTGCCTGTTTCGCACCGATGCCGGCATGGATCTGTTTGTCACCGGGCCATTGAACCGGCCCAAGGACGGTATCGGCGCGCTGAGCGGCATGGTCGAAACCGACTGGAGCCCGTACACCTTCACCATGAACTGGAAGTTCACCCGGCCCGGGCAAGTGCGCTTCGAGGCCGGCGAGCCGTTCTGCCATCTGTTCCCGCTGCCGCGCCAGCTGATCGAACAGGTGCAGCCGCAGTGGAAGCCCTTGTCCGAGGCGCCGCAACTGGCGCAGCAGCATGCCGACTGGACCCGCAGCCGCACGCAGTTTCTGCAGGAACTGCCGGATGCGCAGTCGGTCGCCGCGCGCGAGAAATGGCAACGCGGCTATTTCCGTGGCGTCGCCGGTGCCGATCAGGCGCCGGTGCAGGGCCACCGTTCGCGCCTGCGTCTGCCGATGTTCGTGCGCGCCGACAGCGACGGCGACAGTCCGCTCGACTGAGTGCATCGCTGCATCGGCGCACCGGACGTGCCCGCTGACGCGGGTGCCGCGTTCGATCGACTTGCCGCAAGGCCTGAGTGCCCGCGACGACTCAACAGCAACACTCGCCAACGCGCCCGCAACCGGACGCGTCAGCGTGGCGACCGACCGGGCGTGGCTGGCGTTGCGGTGGGCGCGCCTTCTGCAGGCGGCTTGCCGGGCGCCCGCTCGCGCACTTCGCGCTCCACCACGTCCACCTGCGGATCCTTCCACGGCCCGGTGACGTGATAGGTCTTGGCGCCGATCGCCCCGAGCGGTTTGCCGAGCACCGCATTGGCGGCCGCGCCCACCGCCGCTCCGACCGGGCCGCCGGCCACCGCGCCAACCACGGTGAGCAGATTGCCGGCCTTGGGGTTCACGTCCACGGTCTGGTCGAAGGTCTGCGCGCGCAGGTCGGTCTGCCCCCGGATGGCGATGTCGGCGGCCGGGCCTTCGATGCGGATCGCATCGGTGCGCGCGAAGCCCTCGCCGAAGCGCACCTGGCCGTCCAGCTTGTTGAAGGCCAGCCCCTTGGAGAAGAAATCGCGGAAGTCGAACATCAGCCGGCGCGGCAACTGCGCCACGCTGAGCAGGCCGAGCACGCGACCGGCGCCGGGGTCCACTTCCAGCAGTTGGCCGTTGCGCACGTCGATCTTGAGGTCGCCATCCAGCGAACCGAGCGCAAACCCGGTCGGCGAGCCCTGCCAGCCGGCATTGAGTTCCAGCTGGCCTTCGCCGCCGCGCAGCTGGCCGCCCAGGGTGAGGTTCTGCAGCAGGTTGCCGAGGTTGCGGCTGTCCACCCGTGCCGACAGCCGGGTGCTGGCGGAATCGCCCTTGCCGCGCCAGGCGCCGGTCAGGCCGATGTTCTGGTCGTTGGAGCGCAGTTGCAGCTGGTCCACCTGCATGCCGTCGGTCAGCCGGCTGCTGCGCAGGGTGGCCGCGCCCAGGGTCATCTTGCCGACCTGCAGGTCGTCGATGTCCAGCGACAGCGGCGGGATCGAGACCGGGTCGAACTCGGCCACCGCGCGGCGCGCCGGTTCCGGCAAGGCACCGGCCAGCGGATCGCCCGGCTCGGGCACGGCCGGCTCGGCCGGTGCAGCCACCGGCTGCCAGTGCACCGTGCTCAGCTTGCCCTGCACGGCGGCGCCATCGGCATTGGGCACGCTAAGCTGGCCGGCCAGCGACGGGCCGTCCAGGGTCACCGCCACCGCGTCGCGGGTCGGCCGCAGGCGCAGGCGCGTCTGCGGGAACACGCCACCGATCATCAGCAACCGGTCGGCCTGCACATCGACCTGCTGCAATGGCACGGCGTCCTGTTTCGGTACTGCCGGCTGGCCCGGCAGTGGCGGCATGTCCGGCTCGCTGCTGCCGCGCGCCAGGCTGATCCAGTCGATCGCATCCAGCGAGGCAGTGCGGCCGGTGACCACCAGGCCGTTGGCGGGCGGCCGCTCGGTGACCGTGTCGGTGCCCATGACCACGCGCACGCCGGTCTGGTTGCCCTGGCTGCTGGCCTTGAGCGCAACCAGCTTGCCGAAGGCCACGTCGATGTCGCCATCGCCCACCGGCAAGGCCACCCTGACCTGCGTGTCCAGCGGCTGCGTGGCCGCCTTGTCCAAGGGTGCGGGCAAATCCAAAGTGATGCCGACCAACTGCGAGCGCAGCGTCAGCAACGCCTGCGCGTCGGCCTGCCCCGGCGAGGTCAGCGGCACGTCCACGCCCACCTGCCACGGTGCGCTGCCATGCACGTAGGGGCGCAACCATTCCATCTGCGGCGCGCGGTCGAACAGCTCTTTCGCATCCAGGGTAGCGCCAAAGCGCGCCTCGAAGGCCTGCTTGGGGTCCTGCACGAAGCCACCGGCACGCAACGACAACTCGCCGATGCGGCCCTGGTGCTGCACGCTCAGGCGCTCGGCGGCAAAGCCGCTGTCGCGGTACTCGGCCTGTCCACTGACCTGGTCGAAGGCCAGGTTCCAGCGCGCATCGCCCAGCCTGGCCCCCTGCAGCGCGACCGTGCCCTGTAGATGGCCGCCTACACCGCCGGTGCGCAGGGGACGCAGCAGGTCGAAGCTCACCGCTGCCGGGCCGGACACCGTGAGGTTGCGCAAGGTATCGCCGTAGCGCTGCTCCAGCGGGCTCTTGCGCAACATGCCCAGCAGCTGCGCGGCATCAGCCCGGGTGGAGGCGCGCACGTACAGCTCGGAGGTGGCGAAGCTGGGAATGCCCGCCTCCAGCGACGCGATCGGCGCACCGGCCAGCTCGCCCTTGCCCTGCAGGGAAAATCCGTTGCCGATGAAGCGCAGATCGGCCTGCACCTGCTCCATCGCCGGCCAGTCCGGATTGAACGGGATCACGCCGTCGCGGATCTGGCCTAAGGCCTCGAACCGGCCGTCGTTGTTGTCGAACGGCCAGTCGTCCAGGTCGCCGCTGACCAGGCCGGTGCCGCCGGTGATCACGCCACCGGCAACCGCCGTGTCCAGCCAGTCGATGGCCGCCTTGCTCATCTTGGAGCGGATCCAGAACTTGCGCGCCACTGGCAGGGCGACATCGTCCAGTTGCGTGGCCAGCTGGATGCGCGGGCGGCTGCCATCGTTCTGGAACCACAGCCCGCCGCGCACGCTGGCGCCATAGTCCTTGGCCTGCACGCGCAACGCCGGCGTGGCGACCTGCCAGCCGGCGCCGTCGCGCCAGCCCACGATGCTGCCGGCCAGCTGCAACTCGTGCACCACCCCGAAACCGGTCGGCCAGTCGAAGCGCAGCGTGGCATCCGCTGCGGGGTCGAGCTGGATTGCCTGCGCATCGCCATCGATCCGGCCGCGCAGGCCGCTGATGCCCGGCGCGTTGCCCACCGGCAAAAAGCCCAGTTCCTCGATCCGGCCCTGCGCGCGCACCGCTCCGCCCTGCTCGCCGGCGATCTGCAGATCGGCCAGGCGCAACTGCGGCCGTGACAGGCTCAGCCAGCGCCGCAGGCCAGGCGACAGTTGCTCGCTCAAGGCGGCCGCCGCGATCAGGCCCGAGACATCGAGGTGGTTGCCCACCACCGCATAACGGCGCCCGCCGGCAACGCTCAGCCCGTCCAGCCGCTGCAGCCTGGCCGCCTGGCCCAAGCGCAGCAGCGGCGCATCCATGCGCCAGCCGCCGTCGATGGTCTGCCAGCGCGCGCGCGCCTGCAGCCGCTCCCACACCAACGTGCGGCGTGCGGTCTGCTCGGGCAATGCCGCCCCGGACAATCGCAGTTGCTGCAGATCGGCATCCACGGTGACTGCAGTGATCCGGCGCGCGCGCAACTGCGCCCAGGCCTGCAGGCGTCCGCCGCCGCCGTCCACGCGCATGCCGCCGAACTGCAGCAACGCCGCCCAGGCGGCCAGATCGGCCGGGTCGGCTTGTGCATAGGCGCTGCCGTCACCGCTGTCGCGATCGAACGCGATCACCGTGGTCAGCGGTGCGCGCTGCAGGTCGATCCAGGCGCGGCTGCCGACCTTCACCGTCGAGCCGTTGACGCGCAGGCGCAGGTCGATGCGCGGCAGCGTGGTATCCACGCCGATCGACGGCGCGGCCACGCGCAGGCGCGCCTCGGCCACCTGGATCTCGCCGAGCCGGCGCAGCGCTTCCAACGGGTCCGAACGCCGCCCGGCCGGCAGGCCCTGCACCGACCACACGCCATCGTCGCTACGTTGCAGCGTCAGCGCCAGGCCACGCAGACGCACCTCGGTCAGCGAGTGGCCGGGCAACAGGCCGGCGTACATCGCCAGCAGGATTTCGGCTTGGCCCACACGCACCTCGCCATGCGGGCCGATCCGCAGGCCATCCAGTCGCAGCAACGGCCCGCGCCGGGTCCATTCGGTCTGCAGGCGATCGAACGCGATCGGCTGGCCGGCGCGCTCGCTCAGCCATGCGGCGATCTGCTGCGGCCGCTGCTCGGCCAACGGCAACGCCTGGCTGGCCGCGCCCACCAGCAACGCGATCGCCACCAGCGCAAGCGCGGTGGCAGTGATCGCATAGCGGCGAAACAGACGGAGACGGCGGCGCAGCGGGGTGGGCATCAGGGGCGGGGATTGGGCATTGGAGATTGGGGATTGGTCAAAGCAAAGCCGCGCACGGTGCCGTCAAGCGCCATTATCGGACCAAGCCACGCTACCAGAGCCGGCGTTGACCAATCCCGAATCCCGACTCCCCAATCCCGGACTCACAGCAGCACCACATCGAACTGCTCCTGCAGATACTGGTCGTCGGACTGGAAGCGGATGCTCTTGCCGAGGAATTCCTCCAGCTCGGCCACCGCGGCCGACTCTTCGTCGGTGATGCGGGCGACCACCTTCGACGAGGCGATCACCAGCAGCCGCGCCGCATCGAACTGGCGTACCGCGCGGGTGATCTCGCGGAAGATCTCGTAGGTCACCGTTTCGGCGGTCTTGATGGTGCCGCGCCCGCTGCACTGGCCGCAGGTTTCCGACAGCTGCCGCTCCAGGCTTTCGACGGTGCGCTTGCGGGTCATCTCGACCAGGCCCAGCGGCGAGAATTCGTACACGGTGGTCTTGGCGTGATCGCGCGCCAGCGCTTTCTCCAGCGTGCGCAGCACCTGGCGGCGGTGCTCGGCATCGTCCATGTCGATGAAGTCGATGATGATGATGCCGCCCAGGTTGCGCAGCCGCAGTTGCCGCGCCACTGCCTGCGCGGCCTCCAGGTTGGTGCGGAATACGGTTTCCTCGAGATTGCGCTGGCCGACGAACGAACCGGTGTTGACGTCGATGGTGGTCATCGCCTCGGTCTGGTCGATCACCAGGTAGCCGCCGGACTTGAGCGGCACCTGCTTGTTCAGCGCGCGCCCGATCTCGTCCTCGACCCCGTACAGGTCGAAGATCGGCCGGTCGCCGGTATACAGCTCCAGTCGCTCGGCCAGCACCGGCATGTACTTGGCCACGAAGGCCTGCAACTGCACGAAGGTCTCGTTGGAGTCGACCTTGACCTTTTCCACATCGCGGCGGATCAGATCGCGCACCGCACGCAACGGCAGGCTCAGGTCTTCGTAGATGATGCTGCACGGCGGCGCCTCGCGGCCGCGCCGCTCGACCACGTTCCAGACCCGCGACAGGTAGGCGATGTCCTCGGCCAGCGCCTCGGCCGGCTGGCCTTCGGCGTTGGTGCGGATGATGTAGCCAAAGCCGCCGTGCTGGGCCGAGACCTCGCTGACGATGGTCTTCAGGCGCAACCGCTCGGCCTCGTCCTCGATCCGCGCCGACACCCCGACGATCTTGGATTGCGGCAGCAGCACCAGGTAGCGCGAAGGAATACTGATCTGCGTGGTCAGCCGCGCGCCCTTGGTGCCGATCGGGTCCTTGACCACCTGCACCACGATCTCCTGGCCGTCGCGCAGCAGTTCCACGATCGGCACCGCAGCCGCCGGCGGCGGCGGGATCGGGGTCTCCTCGGTATCGACCACGCTGGCCGGTGCCGGCGCCGGGCGCACCACGTCGTTGGCGTGCAGGAACGCGGCGCGCTCCAGGCCCAGCTCGACAAATGCCGCCTGCATGCCCGGCATCACCCGTTGCACCTTGCCCTTGTAGATATTGCCGACCACGCCCCGGCGCCAGCCGCGCTCGATATGCAGCTCCTGCAGCATGCCGTTCTCGATCACCGCGACGCGGGTTTCGCGCGGGGTGACGTTGACCAAGATCTCTTCCGACATCAATGCGCTCCGAGGGCTGTGAGCAACTGCGAGGTGTGAAACAGCGGCAATCCCATCACGCCGGAATAGCTGCCGGCCAGATGGCTGATAAAACGTTCGGCGCGGCCTTGGATCGCATACGCGCCGGCCTTGCCCATCGGCTCGCCGCACGCAACGTACGCGGCGATCTGCGCAGCATCGAGTGGCGCGAAGGTCACCTCCGACACCACCAGCGTCTGCACCGGGGCGCGTTGCGCGCAGACTAGAACCACGGCCGTGAGCACCTGGTGGGTACGCCCGGACAGCAGGCTCAGCATGGCGATCGCATCGTCCGAATCGGCCGGCTTGCCGAACACCCGCTCGCCCAGCACCACCTCGGTATCGGAGCCGAGCACGATCGCATCGGGGTCGCTGGCCTGCACCTGCGCCAGGCCGGCACGCGCCTTGTCCAGCGCCACGCGCTGCACGTATTGCGCAGGCGATTCGTCGGGCGCGCGCAGTTCGGGCACGTCCAGTTGCAGGGTCTGGAAAGGCACATCCAAGCGTTGCAGCAGTTCTTGCCGGCGCGGCGACCGGGAGGCGAGATAGAGCATCCGTCCAGCATACCTGTTGCCCCTCCCCGCCCGCTTGCCGATCCGGGCGGCAGTGGTCGCGTTCGACTCACAACATGTTCATCGAACCGGCAACACGCTTCCCCTACAGACAAGGAGATCTCATGCGTACCACCCTCAAACCGTTGTTGCTGGCCCTGTCCATCGCTGCCGGAACCGCCATGACCGCCCACGCCCAGACCGCTCCGAGCTACACCATTCCCAACGACGGCACCCTGCTCAACGTGTCGGCCGAGGCGGAGGCCAAGCGCATACCGGACATCGCCACGCTGTCGGCCGGCGTGGTCACCCAGGCCGCCGACGGCAACGCCGCCATGCGCCAGAACGCCGAACAGATGAGCAAGGTCATGGCCGCGATCAAGGCCGCCGGCATCGCCGACAAGGACGTGCAGACCACCGGCATCAACCTCAGCCCGCAGTACACCTACAAGGAAAACGAAGCGCCCAAGATCAACGGCTACCAGGCCAGCAACACGGTCAGCCTCAAGGTCCGCGACATCTCGCGCCTGGGCAAGGTGCTGGATGCGCTGGTCGCCCAGGGCGCCAACGACATCAACGGCCCCAGCTTCTCGGTCGACCAGCCCGAACCGGCCTACGACGAGGCCCGCGTGGCCGCGCTGAAGAAGGCCCAGGCCCGCGCCGACACCTATGCCAAGTCGCTCGGCCTGAAGGTGCGCCGCATCGTCAGCATCTCCGAAGGCCGCAGCGGCGGCGGCGTGCGTCCGATGATGATGGCCGCCTCGATGCGCTCGGCCAAGGCCGAGATGGACACCCAGGTCGCCCCGGGCGAGAGCACCTTGTCGATCAACCTGGACGTGACGTTCGAGTTGGGTCGTTGACCTGACCGCAACCGCGTTCGGTTTGCTTTCCAGACTGCCCTCCCCGAGGGCAGTTTTTTATTGGGCACGCCAAAAGTTGTGTTGCCTCGCCTTGCGATGACACCTGCCCCGCTTCCGACACGAGTCAGACGTGCCAAATGTGTGCGGATTGATGGGACCGGGGCGAATCGACCAGCCGACCTCCAGCGCGTCGAAATCGCTTGTGCCCGCGCAAGGCTCGCGGTAAACCTACGCTACCGGATGGTGTAGTGCGTCCGGGTCGCGCTGGTCCTTTCCGCAGTTCCGTTGAGGAGGTGGATGATGGTTCGCACGCAATCGCAGGTTTCTTCCCGATCCACCGGCATCGACACCTCGCGCGTTCTGGCGATGAGCACGGCGGTGGCCTTGCATCTGCTGGCCGGCGGGTTGTTGTTGATACCGCTCTCGTACCGGGCGGTTCCGCAGCAGCCCGCACCGAAAGAACGCTGGGTCATGCCCATCACCATCGAGACACCTCCGCCACCGGTGTTTCCGATCGAGGTGAAGTTCAAGCCGAAGGCAACGCACACACCGCCGACCACGGTGCCGGTGCAGGTGCAGACCCCGGTGATCAGTGAGCCCGCGGTGGTCGACAACGCAACGTTCGCCTTACCTGCGGTCTCGGAGGCGGTGTCTGACAGCGCGCCGGCGATTGCCGCGCCCAGCGGCCCGGTCGAGGCAGGCCAGTTGCAGTACCTGAGCTCACCGGCGCCGAGTTACCCGGTGGCGGCACTGCGTGCCGGGCAGCAGGGCACGGTGCTGCTGCGCGTGTTGGTCGGCACCGATGGGCGCCCGGCCGAAGTCAGCGTGCAGACCAGCAGCGGTCATCGCGCGCTCGATCTGGCGGCACGTAGCCAGGTGCTGCGCAACTGGCGCTTCCAGCCGGCGATGCAGAACGGCCAGGCCGTGCAGGCCTACGGCCTGGTGCCGGTGAGTTTTTCGTTGAACTGATGCGTCATCACCTGCGGCGACCCGGATGCCCGGTCGCCGCATGGTCTGGCGTTGCGCAGCCGGCTGCTGCAAGACCACGGTTTCAGCTGTTGCATGCGCATCGTTGCAGTGCGCCTTGCGTGCACGCGACGACGTGCGGTCTCGCGGATCGGGTTGAGGATGCGCGCGTCTACTCGCCCGCACACCCATCTCGAAAGCGCAGCGGCGACGCGCGGCATACTGCCGTCGCGATGCCGCTTAGGCGCGGTGGTACGGGTGATTGGCCAGCATCGCCGCAGCGCGGTACAGCTGCTCGGCGACGATCAGGCGCACCAGCATGTGCGGCAGGGTCAGCGGGCCGATCGACCAGCTTTCGCTGGCGGTTTTCAGCACCTCGGCGGCGTGACCTTCGGGGCCGCCGATCAGGAACGCCAGATCGCGGCCCTGCCCGCGCCAGTGCTCCATGCGCTGTGCCAGCTGTTCCGAACTGAGCGGGCGGCCCGGGATATCCAGCGCAACCACGTAGGCGTTCT
This sequence comes from Xanthomonas sp. F14, assembly GCF_014199865.1. Classification (NCBI taxonomy): domain Bacteria; kingdom Pseudomonadati; phylum Pseudomonadota; class Gammaproteobacteria; order Lysobacterales; family Lysobacteraceae; genus Xanthomonas; species Xanthomonas sp. F14. Next base: position 1,904,425 of record NZ_JACHOM010000001.1, read on the forward strand.
TGGGCAGCGCGGCGAGCACACGGCGGCCTTCGTCGTCGATGGCGCGTTGTGCATCGCGGCCCTTGCCACGCAGGCCGGGTTCGATCTCGACCAGCTCCAGCGGCATCCAGTGCGAGAGACGTTTCTGATATTCGGCAAAGCCCTGCGCCACCCAGGCCGGTGCGCGCTCGCCGGTAGCGATAAGTCGGCATTTCATGACCACATGATATCCGCGTCACAGCTTGGGCATCGGAACCGGGGCGATCACAGCGGTGTCATGGTGCGGTTACAGCGAGCTTCTAGGGTCGGCGCACTACCCAGCCCGCAGGAGTCGTTCGATGCCGATTTTCGATCCCGCCCGCCGCCAGGTGCTCAAGGGCAGCGCTGCCGTGATGGCCGCCGGTGCGCTAGGCAGTTTGAGTGCGCTGCAGTCGCGCCAGGCCCAGGCCGCCAACAGTTCCTCGCCGCCGCTGCAACTTGCCCCGGTGCCCAGCCGGTACGGCCCGCTCGCGCCGGTCGCCGACCAGAGCACCGGACTGCCGCTGCTGCAGCTGCCGCGCGGTTTCAGCTACCGCTCGTTCGGCTGGAGCGGCGACCGCATGGACGATGGCCAGCCCTGCCCCGACCGCCATGACGGCATGGCCGTGGTCGGCCTGCGTCGGCCCGACTGGCGTCCGGGCAGCGATCCGCTGCGCGGCCTGGAATACGTGCTGATCCGCAACCACGAACGCGGTGCGACCACGCCGTTCCGCGCGCCGGCGATGTACGACACCGGCATCGTCAGCGGCACCCAATCCGCCGGTGGCGGCACCACCACGCTGAGTTATGGCCGCCGCGGCTGGGGCAGCCTGGAGCCCAGCCTGGGCGGCACGCTGGTCAACTGCGCCGGCGGCCCGACCCCGTGGGGCACCTGGCTGAGCTGCGAGGAGATCAAGACCAACGCGGTATCCAGCACCGGCCGCAAGCACGGCTATGTGTTCGAAGTGGACCCGGACAGCCAGCGCACCACCGGCCGCCCGCTGGTCGGGCTGGGCCGCTTCAGCCACGAGGCGGTGGCGATCGATCCGCGCACCGGCATCGTCTATCTCACCGAGGACGACCGCAACAAGGCCGGGCTGTACCGCTTCATTCCCAACGACCGCCGTGGGCGCAATGGCTCGCTGGAAAACGGTGGCCGGCTGCAGGCCGCACGCGTGCGCGGGCGGCGCAATGCCGATCTCACCGTCGCCAGCATCGGCCAGCAGTTCCAGCTGGAATGGGTGGACATCGAAGAGCCGGATCTGGACAGCATCGCCGCGCCGGCCGGCTTTGCCGACATCGGCGCCAACGACACCCTGAGCGGGCCGTTTGCGCAGGCCTGGGCAGACGGTGCGCTGCGCATGAGCCGTGGCGAAGGCATCTGGTACAGCTACGGCAAGCTCTTCATCGTCGACACCAGCACCGGCGTGGATGCGCAGGGCCGGCGCGGCTACGGCAACGGCGCGGTGTGGGTGCTGGACCTGTTCACCCAGCGCCTGAGCGCCCTGTTCGTCAGCGGCAATCAGCTGGCCGCGCACAACCCGGACAATGTCACCGTCAGCGCGCGCGGCGGCGTGGTGCTGTGCGAAGACGGCGGCGAAAGCCCGGACGAATACGGCCCCGGCGCGCGGCTGCTCGGGCTGACCCGCGGCGGCGAATCGTTCTATCTGGCCAAGAACAATGTGCAGCTCACCTCGCAGCAGATCGCCGATGCCGGCAAGACCATTGCCGAGGGCGACTACCGCGATACCGAGTTCTGCGGCGCCTGTTGGGATCCGCTGGCGCGCACCTTGTTCGTCAACATCCAGACCCCGGGCATCACGCTGGCGATCACCGGGCCGTGGGAACGCGGGCCGTTGTGAGCCTGCGGCCCTGAGCTGGCTGTCTTAGGCATAGGGCAACGGCCAGCGCTGCCGAACGGACCGGCCTCCGTTCGGCAGCGTCGCTCCGGCCGCCGGCACAACGCCAGGCATGCACGCGTCCCGATTGCAGGGCTGGCAGCGTGTCCAGCCAAGGCTGCGCGCCGCACGCGCGCGCGCGATGGCGGGTGTGCAAGCCGCCAACCACCATAAAGACCGGGATCAGAACCAGGGCGCGTCGGGCGCGCCCGCCATGGCACGCTGTCGCTTCAACCAGCGCTTGAACGATTGCGGGTCTTCCAGCTCGCGCAGGCCACGGCGCGCGTCCAGCAGGTCGTCTTCGACTTCGCGCTTGAGTTGGGCCATCAAGCGGCCCAGTCGCTCCGGCTTGGGGCGCGACGGCAGCTCCAGCCCGTATTCGGCGCAAAAGTCGTCCGACTGCTGCTGCACCTGCTGTTGCAGCAGCCTGCACTGCCGATCCAGTTCGCGGTTGTAGTCCTGCAGGCGCGCGGCGCTCATCGCATCCACGCCTTGGGCGTCCATCAGGCCGATCTCGGCCTGCAGTTCGAGCAGACCCAGCAGATCACCGGCCTTGTAGGCCGCGTTGAGCCGCTGCATCAGGATGGTGCGCGCGGCGTGGTCGTCGGCGCCCTTGGCGCGGTCCGGATGCAGATTGCCGGCCAGCTTGCGATACAGCTCGCGCAACGGAGGCGGCTCGGCATTCTCCCCAACTGCCTTGTGCTCGGCACGCTTGCGCCGTTGCGTGTGGCGTTGCTGTTGCTGCGCACGCTCCTGCTGCAGGCGCTCGCTGACGCGCTCGTAGAGCTGTTCGGGCGAATCGATGCCATCCAGCTCGTCGGCATCCAGCCCGTAGGCCTGGCCGAGGATCTGCTTCATCAGCGCATCGGATTCGGCGACTTCCTGGTCGTAACCGGCTGCGCTGTGGCGATCGTAGATCGGGCGCAGTGACGCGTGGCCGGCCTCGATCAGCGGGGCGGCGATATCGCACAGCAACTCGGACAGGAAGGCGCGGTCGGCCTTACCCAGTTTGACCGTGGCATACGCACGGTCGAGCTCTTCGACCAGGGCGATGTCGGCCGCGCGGCGGTGGTCGAGCAAGGGCTGCAATTCGGCGTGGTAACGCTCGCGCCATTGCGCGAGTGCAAGCTGCCAGGCCTGCAGGTCGGCACGATGCCGTTCCAGGTCGCGCAGCAATCGGTCGAAGCGCTTGCGTGCCGGCGACAGCGGCGCGCCGGGGGCGTGCGCGCCCTGGCTGCGCAGCTGTTGCAGCGCCTGCGAGGCAGGCGCATCGGTCGGGGGTCGGGCATTGCGCGGCATGCCCGGCTCACTCACTCTTCGGGATCGGCTTCCGCATCGTCCGGACGCTGGTCGCCCACCGTCCACAGACGCTCTAGCGCGTAGAACTCGCGCACGCGCGGCAGCATCACATGCACCACCACGTCGCCCAGGTCCACCAGCACCCACTCCGCCTCGCGCTCGCCTTCCACGCCCAGCGGCATCACGTCCAGGCGCTTGGCGAACTTGACCACTTCTTCGGCGATCGACTTCACGTGGCGGGTCGAGGTACCTGAGGCGACCACCATGTAATCGCAGACGCTGGACTTGCCGCGCACATCGATCTCGACCACGTCCTTGGCTTTCAGCTCCTCCACGGCCTCGCGCACGGTGGCCAGCAGGGCCGGCACGGACGGCGGCGGATTCGGGATGGAGGTCTTGATGACTTGGGCTTGGGTGGTCAAAGCGGGCAACTCGATGGAATTGGCGCGAATTATAGGCCGGTCCGGCCGGCTGCGTGTTCAGCTAGTCGGCGGGGCGCAGCCGTAGAGGCCTTCGTGCGCGATAAATGCCGCCACCGATGCCGGCAGCAGCGCCTGCCAGTCGCCGCCGGCGGTGATGCGCGAGCGCACCGCGCTGGCCGATTCACCGCGCAACGGCTGCTGCAGCGACCACAGGCGGCCTGCGGGCGAGGTGCCCAGCTCGCCCGCCCTGGCGGCCCAGCGGCCCTGCACTGCCGCGGCGAGCTGCGGCGCGGCGGCCAGGTCCAGCGGCGTGCCCGGACGCGCGGCAATGACGAAATGCGCCAGTTCGAACAAATCTCCCCACTGATGCCAGCTGCTCATTCCGACGAAGGCATCGGCACCGAGCAGCCAGGCGATCGGTGTCGTGGGGCCGAGCTCGGCGCGCAGCGCGCGCAAGGTGTCGACGGTGTAGGACGGCGCATGGTCGCGGCTGGCGCGTTGCAGCTCGCGGGTGTCCAGCGCCAGCCCGGGGGTGTCGGCCAGCGCCAGCTCCAGCATGCGCGCGCGCTGCGCTGCGGTGGCGCCGGGTGCGGGACGGTGCGGCGGATCGGCGGCCGGTACCAGGTGCACCAGCGCGCCCAGTTCGTCGCGCGCGGCGCAGGCGATGGCGAGGTGGCCCAGGTGGACCGGATCGAAGGTGCCGCCGTAGTAGAGGTGGAGCTGGGATTCGGGATGGAGCCGGGATTCGGGAATCGGGATTCGGGAATCGGAAGAGCGTGGGTTCGGCGCTGCCGGGTGGGAGTTGGTGGGCGGCGAGGTATGGGCTGCGCTGCTAGAGGGGGTCGCAGCTGCGGTCTGGTCGGGGGTTGCGCTGCTTGGGGAGGCGGGGCGCGCGTCGCCGTCGGCGGCATCGCCGGCCTTCACGCCAGCAATCTCACCGCGCGGGATTCGGCCACGGCCACCAGCAGGCGTTCCAGGCCGACCCAGGGGTCGCCGTCGGCGCGGCCCTTGGCCATGCGGTCGACCCGCGAGGCTTCGGCGACGAAGCGCTCCCAGCGGCGTGGTTCGGGGTGCCGTTGCAGCGCGCGCTTGAACGGCGCCTGGCGTGATTCCCACAGGCCCTGTGCCTTCATTTCGGCAGCGAGGTTGCCGCCGTTGGCCTGCACCTTGGCCAAGGACGCGGTGCGCAGCAGTTCCTTGATCAGGATCGGCATCAGCGCGGCCACCGCCTCGCCTTCGGCGCGCAGGCCGGCGAGCATGCGGATCGCTGCGGCCGGCTGCCCGGAGAACGTGGTTTCGGCCAGGCGGAACACGTCGTAGCGCGCGGCATCGGCGACCAGCGACTCCATCGCCTCCAGGTCCAGCACCTTGCCATCGGCCAGCAGCACCAGCTTGTCGATTTCCTGCGCGGCGGCCAGCAGGTTGCCTTCCACCCGCTCGCTCAGGCGCTGCACCGCCGCGGCGTCGGCACGCAGGCCGTGACTGCGCAGGCGGCGCTCGATCCAGTCGGACAGCTCGTGCGGCTTGATCGCCCAGGCCACCGAAATGGTGCCGATGCGGCCGATCGCATCGGCCCATTTGCCCTGGTGCGCCTTGCTCCAGTCGTTGGCGGTGATCAACAGCACCACATCCGGCGGCGGGTTGGCGCAGAAGCGGGTGATGACCTCGGCGCCGTCCTTGCCCGGCTTGCCGCTGGGCAGGCGCACTTCCACCAGCCGGCGCGGACTGAACAGGCTGGGCGCGTTGAAGGTCGCATCCAGCTGGTTCCAGTCGAACTCCCGGCCATCGGCGTCGAAGACTTCGCGTTCGCTGATGCCTTCGGCGCGCGCGCGTGCGCGCACCGCATCGGCTGCCTCCAGCACGCGCAAGGTCTCCGGACCGGCGATCAGGTAGACCGGCTGCAGCGGCTGATTGGACTGGCCTGCGAGCTGTTCTGGGCGAAGTTCCATGACTAGGTAAGTTCCATCACTACGAAGGCACACGCCACTGCACCGTCACGCACAAGACAGCGTCGGCAGCGATCGTCTGGGCACGGTCACCGCGCAGCAAGCGCGACATGCGCCTGGCGCAAGCCAATTCCGCACAGCGTGCGCGGTTGCCCGGCAGATGCGCGGACGGGACGATCACCAGTTGCTCAGTTATTCGACGAAGACGCGGGCGGCAGCGAAGCCGGCACGCTCGATTCCGGCGTGGACGGCTGCACCGGCGGTGTGGTGGCTGGCTGCAGCGGCGCGCTGGGCGTGCTTTCCAGCGTCTCGCCGCGCTCCACACGCGCGCGCACGACGCTGTCGATGCGACGCAGGATCGAGGCCGACATGTCCTTGCGCAGTTCGTTGGCGAGGATCTCGCGCTCAGTCGCGGTGCCGGTGGCATCCACCGGTGGCGACACGTAGTCGCGCGACAGCTCGATCACCTGCTGCGGCACCAGCACCGAGCCGTTGGCGGTGGTGACGGTGAAGATGGCCGCATAGCGCAGGCTGTATTCCTGCGCGCGGCCCTGGCTGTCGATGGCGATCGGCAGATCGCCCCAACGCTCGGACAACACCTGCACCTGCGCAAAGCCGGTCTTGGCATCTTCGTCGGCCAGGGTGGCGCCGGCGGCCTTGAGGCCACGCCGCAGCAACTTGGCCAGCTCGCTGTACTGCACCGCGGACTGCACCTTCACCGCGGGCGTGTCCGGCGGCAGCGCCAGCGAGTTGCGCAGATGGAAGCCGCAGGCGGTGAGGCTCGAGACCAGCACGAGGGACGCAGCGAAGGCAGTAGGAAATCGAATCATGGGCACAGTCTGGATGAGCGCCCCGGCGGCGGCAACAGGCGGCTAGCCTGCCCGACACCGCGTGAACGGGGCTTGAGAGGGCACCGCGAAAAACGCGGCGCCCGGGAATGACAAACGCGTCGCCACGCGCCGGTGAAATGAATGACCACACGCCACTGCGGCAATCTCACCTGCGCGTCGCCACGCCGGTCCGCGACACTGCACGGACCGGCGTGGCAACGATCAGCCCGCCACGATATTCACGATCTTGCCGGGCACGATGATGATCTTGCGCACGCTCAGCCCTTCCAGGAACTTGGCCGCGTTCGGCTCGGCCTGGGCCAGCGCTTCGATCTGCTCGCGTCCAACATCGGCGGCCACCTCGATGGTGCCGCGCAACTTGCCGTTGACCTGCACCGCCAGGGTCAGCGCGTCGCGCACCAGCGCGGCGGCATCGACCTGCGGAAACGCGACATCTTCCAGCAGCGTCTCGCCGTGGCCCAGCACCTGCCACAGGGTGTGGCTGGCGTGCGGGGTGATCGGGTTGAGCAGCAGCACCATCGCTTCCAGGGCTTCCTGGCGCACCGCACGGCCCTGCGCACTGGCGTCGTCGAACTTGGCCAACGCGTTGGACAGTTCCATCACCGCGGCGATCGCGGTGTTGAAGCTGTGGCGGCGGCCGTAGTCGTCGCTGACCTTGCCGATGGTTTCGTGGGTCTTGCGGCGAATTGCCTTCTGCTCGGCGCTCAGCGCGGCGGCGTCCAGTGCAACGGCAGCGCCCTCGCCCACATGCTTGTGCACCTGCACCCATAGCCGGCGCATGAAGCGCGCCATGCCATCGACGCCGGCCTCGTTCCATTCCAGCGACTGCTCCGGCGGGGCGGCAAACATCGAGAACAGCCGCACCGTATCGGCGCCGTACTTGGCCACCATCGACTGCGGGTCCACCCCGTTGTTCTTGGACTTGGACATCTTCTCGGTGCCGCCGATGTGCACCGGCTGGCCGTCGGCAATCAGCACCGCGCCGGTGACGCGGCCGCGCTCGTCGCGCTGGATCTCCACGTCGGCCGGATTGATCCAGTCCTTGCCGCCGTTATCGGCATCGCGATAGAAGGTGTCGGCGATCACCATGCCCTGGGTGAGCAGGTTGGTCACCGGCTCGTCGCTGTCCACCAGCCGCGCGTCGCGCATGAGCTTGTGATAGAAGCGGAAGTACATCAGGTGCAGGATCGCGTGCTCGATGCCGCCCACGTACAGGTCGGCCGGCATCCAGTAGTTGGCGCGGCGGTCGACCATGTCGCGTGCGTTGGGGCTGGTGTAACGCGCCACGTACCAGCTCGACTCCATGAAGGTGTCGAAGGTGTCGGTCTCGCGCTCGGCCGGGCCGCCGCAATCCGGGCAGGTGGTCTGGCGCCAGGTCGGGTCGGTCTTGATCGGCGAACCGGTGCCGGCAAATTCCACGTTCTCCGGCAGCACCACCGGCAACTGGTCTTCCGGCACCGGCACCGCGCCGCACTTGGCGCAATAGATCACCGGGATCGGGCAGCCCCAATAGCGCTGGCGGCTCACGCCCCAGTCGCGCAGGCGGTAATTGACCCGGCGCTGGCCCTGGCCCTTGCGCTCGAAACGCTCGGCCAGTGCCTCGAAGGCGCCGCCGAAATCCAGCCCGTCGAACTCGGCCGAATTGATCAGCTCCAGCGGGCGGCTCTTGTCGGTGTACCAGTCGCGCCACTGGCTGGCGTCCCAGCTCTGCTCGTCGTCGTTGCGCGGCTCGCGCAGCTTGACCACCTGCACGATCGGCAGCTTGTACTTGTTGGCGAACTCGAAATCGCGCTGGTCGTGGCCGGGCACCGCCATCACCGCGCCGGTGCCGTAGCCCATCAGCACGAAGTTGGCCACCCACACCGGCACCTGCTCGCCGCTGATCGGATGCACCGCGGTCAGGCCGGTGGCCATGCCGCGTTTTTCCTGGGTTTCCAGCTCGGCTTCGGAGACGCCGCCGTGCTTGAGCGTTTCCAGCAGCGCGGCCAGCTCCGGATTGGATTTGGCCGCATGCAGCGCCAGCGGATGCTCGGCGGCGATCGACACGAAGGTCACGCCCATCAGCGTGTCCGGGCGGGTGGTGAACACGCGCAGCGGGTCCAGCGGTGCGCCGTCGGTGTCGCGCACGTCGAACTGGATCTCCAGCCCTTCCGAGCGGCCGATCCAGTTGCGCTGCATGGTCTTGACCGAATCCGGCCAGCCGTCCAGCTGGTCCAGGCCGTCGAGCAGTTCCTGCGCGTAGTCGGTGATGCGCAGGAACCACTGCGGGATCTCGCGTTTTTCCACCAGCGCACCGGAGCGCCAGCCGCGGCCATCGATGACCTGCTCGTTGGCCAGCACGGTCTGATCGATCGGGTCCCAGTTCACCACCGCGTTGCGGCGATAGGCCAGGCCCTTGCGCATCAGGCGGGTGAACATGCGCTGCTCGTGCACGTAGTACTCGGGCGTGCAGGTGGCGAACTCGCGCGACCAGTCGATCGCATAGCCCAGCGATTTGAGCTGGCCGCGCATGTGGTCGATGTTGGCGTAGGTCCACTTGGCCGGCGCGGTCTTGTTCTTGATCGCCGCGTTTTCCGCCGGCAATCCGAACGCATCCCAGCCCATCGGCTGCATCACGTTGTGGCCGGTCATGCGCTTGTAGCGGCTGACCACATCGGAGATGGTGTAGTTGCGCACATGGCCCATGTGCAGCGCACCGGATGGGTACGGCAGCATCGACAGACAATAGAACTTCGGCTTGTCCGAAGTTTCGTCGACCTGAAAGGCGTGGGTGGCATCCCAGAACTGCTGGGCGGAGGTTTCGACCTGCTGCGGGTCGTAGGCGTTCGGTTCGACGGTGGACATTGGGAGCGGATGCTCGGGCGGTGCAAAGCGGCACAGGGTACCGCAGTGCAGCAGGTGCTCCAAACGCTGTCTCAGGTGGCGGGTCTGGCCGGCCAGCGCCAGGCCGCCACCGCGAGCCAGCCGACCCAGGCCAGGAACGCCAGGCGCTGGGCGATCGCCTGCCGCAGCAGGCCCGGCGGGCCGAACGCCAGCACCGCCACCAGCAGCCCCGCGCCCAGGCTCAGCCATGCCAGTGCGCGGGTGCCGGGCTGGTTGAGCAGCGCGGCGGCGAGCAGCAACATGCCAGGCACGAACGCCACCGCCCACAACAGCCAGGCGGTGGCATGGGCCTGGCTGGCGCGCCCGTCCAGATCGGTGGGGTCCAGGGGCAAGGCGCCCATGCCGAGAAAGGCCAGCCCGGCCAGTACGATCAACTGCCCGCCCACGCGCAGGCTCCAGCTGGATCTGGCCGGCATGCGCGCCAGCAGGCTGACTCCGGTGGCCATGCCGAGCGCACCGACCAGCACGAACGCCAGCAGGTTGAAGCCCAGCGCATGCGGCACCCCGTTGGCACCGAGCAGCGCAACCGGATGGCTGGCCTGCAGGTAACCGGGCAGTGCCACGCCGAAGCCGGCCACCGCCAGCACGAAGACGGTTGCGGCGACCAGGCCCAGGTAGCGCTGGGTGCCATCGATGCGTGTCATTGCCTTGCTCCAACGCGGGGCGCAGGCTGCGCCACCAGGACGCAGCATTGTCGTGCCGGGCGCGCGTGGCGTGAACCCCTGCCGGCGTGACGGCCGGCCACGCCATGCGCCCGGGCCGGCCAGCCTTGTGTCGGCCCGGTTTGCCACCATTACCTCCCACTGTTGCCGCAATCACTTCTGGAAGCCCATGTCCGACAAGCCGCACGTATTCGATGCCACCACCGACACCTTCGAGACCGAGGTCCTGCAGAAATCGTTGACGACACCGGTGCTGGTGGACTTCTGGGCCACCTGGTGCGGCCCCTGCAAGTCGTTGACGCCGATCCTGGAAAAGCTCGCCGCCGATTACAACGGTGCCTTCGAGCTGGCCAAGGTCGATGTGGACAAGGAGCAACAGATCGCCGCCGCGTTTCAGATCCGCTCGGTGCCGACGGTGTTCCTGGTCAAGGGCGGCGAGCTGGTCGACGGCTTCCCGGGCGCGATGCCGGAAGGCCAGGTGCGCGAATTCCTGACCCAGCACGGCGTGCTGCCGGCCGAGCCGCAGGTTGCCGAAGCACTGCCGCCGGCCCCGCTCGAGCCGCAGGACCAGGTCGCCGCGCTGCGTGAGGCGATCGCCGCCGAGCCGGACAAGGACGAACTCAAGCTGGACCTGGCACTGGCGCTGCTCAAGACCGGCGACACCGCCGAGGCCGAGCAGTTGATCGACGCCCTGCCCGCCAATCTGGCCACCGACGACCGTGCGGTGCGCGCCAAGGCCCGGCTGAGCTTTGCCAATGTGCTCAAGGACGCGCCGGATGCCGACGCGCTGCAGGCCGCCGTTGCCGCCAACGGCGCCGACCTGCGCGCGCGCCATCTGCTTGGCGTGCGCTACCTGCTCGACGGCCATGACGAGGCCGCGCTGGAGCAGTTCCTGGAAATGCTGCGGCAGGACCGCGCCTTCGACGACAACCTGCCGCGGCGTAGCCTGATCGATGCGTTCCGGGTGATCGAGGACGAAGACCTGGTCGGCCGCTACCGCCGCAAGATGTCGTCGCTGGTGTTCTAAGCACCGCCGGCACCACGGCGCCCGGTCTGCAGGCCGGCCGGGCGCTGCCGCCACTGCCACAAGTTCCATACGCATGCGAATGGTATGCTGCAGGCCCGCCCCGCCATGGACCCTGGCCGCATGCGTGCTTCACTGTTCAAGCTCGGTATCAACCTGTGGCCGCCGTACCTGTTCGCCGGGATCCACGTCACCACGTTGTCGGCCGACTACCGCTACGCACGCGTGGAGCTGCGCCAGCGACCGTGGAATCGCAATTACGTCGGCACCCACTTCGGCGGCAGCCTGTTCGCGATGACCGACCCGTTCTGGATGCTGCTGACCATGCAGAACCTGGGGCGCGACTACTACGTGTGGGACAAGGCCGGCAGCATCGAGTTCGTCAAACCCGGGCGCGGCACGGTGAGCGCGGAGTTCGTCATCGACGACAGCGTGCTGGCCGAATTGCGCGCCGCCACCGCCAATGGCGAAAAACATCTGCGCTGGTTCGAAAACGTGGTGCACAACCGCCAGGGCGAGGTGGTGGCACGGGTGCGCAAGCAGTTGTACGTCAGGCGCAAAAAACCGGCACGCTGACACTGCGCCGTCGGTGCGCTGCCGATGGCCAACACACCGCATCGGTTTCATGCGCGTCGGCTGGACGTGATCGTGGCGTGCGCAAGCCCGTCATGCCCTCGCGCACGCTCACGAGGTGTTGCGCGCGGCATGCGGACTCTGGGGTCTCCCAACCCACACGGACTGTCTTCATGAAAACGCTCAACGTCATCACCCTGGTGCTTCTTATCGTCGGCGGCTTGAACTGGGGCCTGGTCGGCCTGTTCCAGTTCGATCTGGTCGCCACGCTGTTCGGCGGCCAGGATGCCCTGCTGTCGCGTGTGGTCTACACGCTGGTCGGCATCTCTGCGTTGTGGCAGCTGGTTCCGCTGTTCCGCAACGACCATGGCGCCAACGTGCACCACACCAGCCCGCACGTGCGCAACAACCCGTAAGCGCACAGCTGCAGCAGGCATGCGCGTGACAGCACGACGCCGGCGCATTCCGCCGGCGTCCTGCTGTGCGTACGTGCACGTTGTGTCCAGGCGCTTTGCGTCCGGGCGCGTGGTCGGCAAGAATCGGGCATCCCTCCCGCTGGCTGCCTTCATGCTTCTGCGCACTGTTGCTTCCGCCTGCCTGCTTGCCCTGGTATTACCCGCTGCCGCCAACGCCGCCTATCGCAGCCCGCAACAGATCCTGGATGCCTCACCGGCCAGCGCGTGGCGTGTGCTCGACCCCGAGCGCACGCTGTACCTGGAGCTGGATGGCGGACGGGTGATCATCGAGCTGGCGCCGCAGTTTGCGCCCGCGCACGTGGGCAACATCCGCACCCTGGCGCACGAGCGCTTCTGGGACGGGCTCAGCATCTACCGTTCGCAGGACAACTTCGTGGTGCAGTTCGGCGACCCGGATGGCGAGACGCCGGCCAAGGCCAAGTCGCTGGGCTCGGCGAAGACGCACCTGCCGGCCGAATTCGAACGCCCGTCGCAGGGCCTGGATTTCCAGCGCCTGCCCGACAGCGATGGCTGGGCGGCGCAGGTGGGCTTTGTCGACGGCTTCCCGGTCGGGCGCGACAGTGCCAGCGGCAAGACCTGGCTGGCGCATTGCTACGGCACCCTGGGCGCCGGCCGCAACAACGACGAAGACAGCAGCATCGGCGCCGAGCTGTATGTGGTCACCGGGCAATCGCCGCGCCAGCTCGACCGCAACATCACCGTGGTCGGCCGCGTGGTCAAGGGCATGGAGTTGCTCAGCGTGATCCCGCGCGGACCGGACCCGATGGGTTTCTACAAAGACCCCGCGCAGCGCTCGCCGATCCGCGCCATTCGCCTGGCCAGCGAGGTGCCCATGCCCGAACGCACGCCACTGCAGTTGCTGCGCACCGACAGTCAGACCTTCCGCGATGTGGCCGAGGCGCGCCGCAATCGCAAGGACGATTTCTACAAGCGCCCGGCCGGGCATATCGATCTGTGCAATGTGCCGTTGCCGGTGCGGACGCCGCCGGCTGGCTAGTTCGGGATTGGGGATTGGGGAATCGCAAAAGCGGGCGCGCTGGCTTAGCGGGCGCGCTGGCTGAAGGCGACGCTGCCCAGGATCAGCACCGCGGCCACCAGCATGGTCCAGGTCAGCGGCTCGCCCAGCAGCGACCATGCCAGCAGTGCGCCGAACACCGGCACCAGATAGGTCACCGTGGAGGCGCGTGCCGGGCCGATGCGCTGGATCAGGCGGTAATACATCAGGAACGCCAACCCGGTGCACACCACGCCCAGCGCAGTGGCGCAGGCCCAGGCCACAGCCGGCACCGGCGTGGTCGGCCACTGCAGCCAGGCCAGCGGTGCCAGCAGCAACGCGCTGCAACCCAGTGTGGACGCCGCCGATGCGGCCGGCGGCAAATCGCCCATGTGGCGCTTCACCAGGTTGTAGCCGATGCCGTACAGCAGCGACGCGGTGGCGCCCGCCAGCGCCGCCGGCCCCACGCTCAACCCGGCCGACTTGCCGGTGGCCAGCACCAGCACGCCGATGAAACCGATCAGCAAGGCCAGCGCGCGACGCGTGCCGATCTTCTCGCCGAAGAACAGGAAGGCGATCAATGCGGTGAACAGCACCGTCATCGCATTGCAGATCGCACCGATCGCGGCCGGCGCGTGTTGCGCGCCCCAGGCGAACAGCAGGAACGGCAACGCGGAGTTGAGCACGCCGATCGCCGCCAGCATCGGCCAGCGACGCAGCGGGAAGCGTTCGCGCGCCAGCCACAGGAACGGCAACAGCACCAATGCACCGAGCGCCAGGCGGATTTCCACCAGCGCCACGGTGCCGAACCTGGGTGCGGCCACGCGCATGAACAGGAACGAGCAACCCCAGACGATGCCGAGAAACCCCAACTCCAGCGGGGTGCGCCATTCGCGTGCCGCAACCGCTGGCTGCGTCGCCGGCTGCGCGCTCATGGCCGCACCTGCGCACGCTGCCGTGATGTGCTGAAACCGCAAGAGACAACATCAGGCAAGCAGACGGGCATGGCACGATCATCGCGATGGGGTACTGCAGCATCGGTTGCAACCGCAGGCGCGACAAGCGCGTAGTATCGAGGCGAGCCACAAATCTCACTCATGCCTCGATGAACCTGCGCCCCACCCTGCTGCCCGCGCTGGGCGTGTTCGCCGCCGCCGCGCGCCACCAGAACTTCGCGCATGCCGCCGAAGAACTGCATCTGACCGCCAGCGCGGTCAGCCACCATGTGCGCAAGCTCGAAGCGCTGCTCGGCGTGACCCTGTTCCAGCGCTTGCCGCGCGGGGTCAAGCTCACCGCCGAGGGCCGCCAGCTGGCCGACGCCGCCACCGCTGCATTGGCCGAGATCGCCTCGGTGGCCGGCAACCTGCATCCGCGCGAAGATGCCGTCCCGCTGCGCGTGACCACCTTGCGCTCGCTGTCGTACTGCTGGCTGTTGCCGCGGCTGCCGCGCTTCTGTCGCGCGCATCCGCATATCCGCATGGATCTGCAATCGGACGCGGCGTTTTCGCGCTTCGAAGAAGGCGGCCCGGATCTCGGCATCCGCTACGGCCAGGGCGCCTGGCCCGGGTTGACCTCGCATCATCTGATGGACGACGAACTGTTTCCGGTGGCCTCGCCGTCACTGCCGGAGGTCGCCGCGCTACGCACGGCGGCGCAGATCGCGCAATTGCCGCTGCTCACCGACATGTCGCCGCAGGGCTGGCGCGACTGGTTCCGTGCCGCCCAGGTGCGCGGCACCACGCTGCCGCCGATGCACACCTTCAACGACAGCACCGACGCGATGCGCGCTGCCGTCTATGGCCTGGGCGCGGTCCTGGCGCGCAAGCACATCGCCCAACCGTACCTGCAGCGTTACGAGCTGGTGCGCCTGCCCGGCCCCACCCTCAAGGCACGCTACGCCTACTACATCGTGCACCCCAGTCACCGCGTCCCCGGCCCTGCGGCAATGGCGTTTATCGATTGGCTCAAGCGCGAGGCGCTGGACGAACGCACCCCGATGCCTGCCTTGCCGGCAGAGCTGCTGGCACTGCCTGCGGTCTGAGGGCGCCTGCTTGCATCACTGCGACCTTGCATGCCGGGCCCTGCCTGGAGGACTTGAGCGCGGTGCCTGAGCCGGTGCTGCCGGACTGATCTGGCATGCCTGGGCTGCAGGCCGCCACCCGCAAAAACCTTCAGCACCTATCGGCTGCGACCTGCCCCGCGGGCAGATCCCGCGCGCCAGAAACCTGGGCATCCCCCATCACGGCAACGTTGGCGACAGCCGCCAGCCGCGCCCGACCACCGCCGACCGAAAAGGCGCTTGACATCGGCCGCCATAAAATCAATTAATTAGCTAATTCGTTAATTGCCTAATTCCTTATGTCCATCGACCGCATCTTCGAAGCCCTTGCCTCCCAGCCCCGCCGCAAGATGCTGGCGTGCCTGGCAGACCAGGAACTCACCGCCGGCCAGATCGGGCAGTTGTTCGAAATGAGCGCGCCAGCCATCTCGCGGCATCTGTCGGTGCTGGAAAGCGCCGGGCTGGTATCCAGCGAACGGCGCGGCCAGTTCGTGGTCTACCGGCTCACCCCGGACAACATGGTCAACACGCTCAGCAGCTTTGCCTTCGAAGTCTGCCCGGCCTCGGCGCCGCTCAAGCGCAAGGCGCGCGCCTTGACCAAGAAGACCTCCTGACCCTCCTCCGGCCGCAAAGGACTCCTGCCGATGTTCAGCACGCCCCAGCAACGCCCTGCCGATGCACAGGCAGGTTTTCCGTCAGTCCGTCTGGAGTCCTACAGCGGCGGTCTGCCGGTGGAGGTCACGCTGATCGCACAGCTGGGCGTGGGCGCAGGCAACCCGTTGATCGAACAGGCCTGCCGCCGCCAGCGCGCGCATCCCAGTTTTCACGATGCGCTGGACGAGCCATCGGCACGCTTGGCCGGCACCGACTTTGCGCACGGCGAATCGACTGCCCTGTTCTCGTTTGCGGTGGGCGCCAACGGCCACCCGTTCCATCGCCACGCCGGCCATCGCATGTTCACCGCCATCACCGGCAGCAGCGGCGCGCAACTGCGCTTCTGCACCGCCTCGATGGAGCAGATCGAACAGGATCCACAGCACTTTCTGGCGGCGTTGCGGCATATCGATCTACCGGCCGACTGCCTATTCACCGTGCGCTTTGGCGGCGGCACCTGGCATCAGTTCGCACCGCTCAAAGCGCAAGCCGCACACCCGGCATTTTTCGCACTGTCCTGCCACAGCGACGAGGCCGGCGGCGCGTTGAGCGATGCGGTGCGCGCACGCGTGCTGTCCGGCACCGCCGATATCGCCACGCTCACCGAAACGCTGCCGGAGGCGGTGATCGGGCTACTGGCCTCGGCGCAGGCACGCGCGCTGCAGATCCCCACCGTACGCCTGTCGTTGGCCGCATCGCCAGGCAGCAGCAGGTCTGCATGGTGCGGCCGACTGCGCGCGCTCAGCGGCAGGCTGCGCCAGGCAGTGAGCCGGCTGCGTCGACCGGTGGGGTTCGTTGCAATGGCACCGCAGCTGGCGCAGGTCAGCGTGCATGCCGAGCCCAAGCCCGGCTCGCTGCTGACCCGGCACCTGCAGGGCTTCGATCATCAGGACAGCGTACGTCTGCGCCTGCAGCCGCATGAGTTGCGTCAACGCGGTGCGCACACTTTGATGGCGTTGCTGCTGGAGGGGTTCACCGAGCGCGCGCCGCGCGGCGTGACCTGGTTGATGCGGCTGCGCAATGCGCTGGTGGCGCCGCTGCAGTTGCGAACTTCTCCGCTGGGCTGCCCGGTGTCTTCGTTGCTGTCGGCACAGCGCGACTGCCTGTTCGCAGGGCGATTCCCGGTACTTGCGCAAGACAACGCGCCACTGGATCGACGCGTGCAGGTATTGCTGGGCGCCGACGACCGCCACCTGGTCTTCCGCAGCAGCGTGGGCGTGGAAGTGCTGGAGGATGGCAGCGTGGAGCTCAGCCTGGAGACGCGCGTGGCCTGCCGCAACAGGTTTGGCCGCGTTTACATGGCCCTGGTGGACGGCGTGCACCATCGCTACATCGCACCGGCGCTACTGCGCACTGCCGCCCAGGCCCTGCTGGTGCCGGTACTGGAGACCACCGCAGCACAGGCAACCGCGCGGCGCCCGTGAGCGGCCAGCGCACGCGGCCATCACCCGATCTTGCCTGACGGCTGCCTAGTCTTTGGGTCCCCAATCCAAGGAAGCTTTCCCATGCCGACTCTTCGCATGCGTATCACCGGCACCGACGACGACGCGCGTGCCATCGCCAACCTGCTGCAGAGCATCGAAGGCATCGAGCACGTGGAAGAAGTCGACGACCTGATGCCGCACCTGGACGACGACGATTCCAGCTCGGCCGGCCTGTCCGACGACGAAGGTCCGGGCAGCCACGAGTTCGAAGTGGAAGCCGGCAACGATGCCACTGCGCAGAAGGTGCGCGACGCCGTGCAGGAGCTGGCCCTGCAGCTGGACGTGTTTGTCGAGTACGAATTCGACGAAGGCTGAGCCGGCTGCGTACCGACTGCGCTGCACTTGCGCGCAGTCGGTGTCTGGAGATGTTGCACACCACGTGCTGTACCGCGATCGCGTGCAAGCAGCGCAATCGGGATCGACGTGCTACCGCGCAACGCGTCGAGTAGCTGCGTGAAGTAATCGCCCTTCCCAAACATGCGCAGCTAATGCGGCATCGCCGACCAGCTACGCAGTGGATCAGGACATCCGGCGTCGCCGCGCACGCCAGCGCCATGCCTGCAGCAGCAGCCAGGCGACGATCCCCCCCAGCACCAGCACCGGCAGCAACGCCGCCACCGCGCGGATCACGAAGGCCACGCTGGATGCGAAGACCTGGCCGAACTCGGCTGCCGCCTCGGCAATCTCGCCCCTGCCCTGCTCGCCACCGGTGCCGCGGAAATTGAGCGTCAGCAACTGCGTGCGCACGCGCCGTTGCTGCTGGGCGGCGTCCTGCTGGGTCTGCTGCGCTTCGGCCTCGATCTCGGCAAGCCGCTTGGACAGGGCCAGCAGATCGGTCACGGCCAGGTCGCGGCGCTGCTGCAGTTCGAGCAGGCGCGCATGTTCTTTCTGCAGGCGCGCCTGTGCCAGCCCGGTATCGGCGATCTGCTGCGCCAGATCCTCGGCACGCGTGCTGCGCGCGGCGACATCGCCATGCTGGCCGGCCAGTTGCACCATCGGCTCGATGCCGTCCGGAGCTAACCGCACGCTGACGCTGCCGCTGGGGTCGCGCCCACCGGTTTGTTCCACCGCCAGCAGCGCGCAGTCGCCGAACTGCGCCGACTGGCAGGCAGTGCGTACCGCGGCGATGCGTTGATCGATCTGATCGGCCGGCAGCTCGATGCGTACATCGTGCTCATACGCCAGCGCATTGCCTTGCGCGGCGGGCGGTGCCGGCGCCGGCGCCGGCGCGCCGCCGTCTGCCGCCATCTCGCCCGACGGCCTGGCACATCCGCTCAGCGCCCAGCCCAGCAACAAGCCGACCGCGTACCACTGCATCCGGCGCCTCATCGGCTGGCTCCATCGGCCACGTGCATGCTCTGCACGGCCAGACCCGGCGCGGACACACCGCGCAGTTTGACCGCCACACTGGCCTCGCCAGTCCTGCAACGCACGCCCGTGCTGAAAGGCGCACTGCCGCGCTGCGGGAAGTGGTGGTGATTGGCATGCTGCCGGTTGAAGCGATGGATTCCCGGCATCTCGGGCGCCGCCTGCAGGCGCAATGGCGCGCGCATGCGGGGCCGCAGCAGGCCGCCACGGCGACGGCATGACGCACACGGGCGCTCGCACGCCTCGGGGTTCGGCGCATCGGTGTGCGGGTCGAACGCGATGCGTCCGCAATGACAGCTGTGGGCGTCGTGCATGGTGATCCTCCTTGAAAGCGGCCACTCTAAACCAATGGCGGATGCGGACAAGCGCGCACATGCCTATGCTGGCGGATTGCTTCCATTGGAATCCACCATGCGTCAACGTCTGCTTGTCCTCGCCCTGCTCGCCGGCCTGAGCGCCTGCCAGCAGCAGCCCGAATCGCCGCGCGCCGGCAGCCCCGATGCCGCGACGCAGGCTGCGCAGACGCCGGATGCGCGCTTTGCGGCGCTGTCCAAGCGCGCGCTCGACACCTGGATGCAGCTGTCGCCGGTTACCGCCACCCAGACCGGCGATCACCGCTTCGACACGCAGATCGACGATCTGAGCAGCGCCGGGCGCCAGCGCAGCCTGGAGGCCGGCAAGAAGCTATTGAGTGAGCTGGATGCCATCGAGGTGGCCAAGCTGTCGCGCGAGAACCAGGTCGATGCGGCCATTTTGCGCAACCAGCTGCAATCGGAAATCTGGAACACCGAGGTGCTGCAGAGCTGGGCCTGGGACCCGCAGGTCTACAACGGCCTGGCCGGCAGCGCGCTGTATGGCCTGATGGCGCGCGACTTCGCGCCGCTGTCCGAGCGCCTGAGCTCCGCCACGCAGCGCATGGAGAAGATTCCCGGCATCTTTGCGCAGGCGCGCGAAAACCTGGACCCGGCCCGCGTGCCGAAGATCCATGCCGAAACGGTGGCCAAGCAGAACAAGGGCATCCTCAGCATCGTCGATACCTTCATCGCACCCAATATCGGCCAGCTCGGCCCGATCGAAGCGGCCCGCGCGCAGGCCGCCATCGACGATCTGCGCAAGGCCGTGGCCGAGCAGCAGACCTGGCTGGATACCGTGCTGGTGCCCAATGCCAAGGGCGATTTCCGCGTCGGTGCGCAGATCTACGACCAGAAGCTGAAATTCGCGCTGCTGTCGTCTTTGTCGCGCGCCGAGATCAAGCAGCGCGCCGAGTCCGAGCTCAAGCGCGTCCGCAGCGAGATGTACGGCATTGCCCGCACGGTGCTCAAGGACAAGCCCGGTGCACCCAAACTGCCCGAGACGCCCAACGACGACCAGCAGCAGGCCGCGATCGAGGCGGCGCTGGAACTGGCCTATGCCGACAAGCCGGCACGCGACAAGGTGGTGGACGATGCCAAGGCCGCACTGGCGCAGTCCACCGAGTTCGTACGCCAGAAGGATCTGATGACGCTGCCCGATTCGCCGGTGGACATCATCCTGATGCCGGAGTTCCAGCGCGGCGTGGCGGTGGCGTACTGCGATTCGCCCGGCCCGCTCGACAAGAATCTCAAGACCTTCTATGCGGTCTCGCCGATTCCCGACGACTGGAACGACAAGCAGGTCGATTCGTTCCTGCGCGAGTACAACAGCCGCATGATCCACCTGCTCAGCATCCACGAAGGCACCCCGGGCCATTACCTGGAAGGCTGGCATTCGGCCAAGTTCCCCTCCACGCTGCGCGCGGTGCTGCGCTCGGGCATGTTCGCCGAAGGCTGGGCGGTCTACACCGAACGCATGATGCAGGAACAGGGCTATCTGGATAACGACCCGCTGTTCCACCTGGTGCAGCTCAAGTTCTACCTGCGCACCATCGCCAACGCCATCCTCGATCAGGGCGTACATGTGGATGGCTGGGAACGCGACAAGGCGATGCACCTGATGACCCACGATACCTTCCAGCAGGAAAGCGAAGCGGCGGGCAAGTGGGTGCGTGCGCAGCTGTCGTCCGCGCAGCTGCCAACCTACTTTGTCGGCGTGCAGGAACATCTGGACACGCGCAAGGCGGTGCAGGACAAGCTGGGCAAGGACTTCAACCTGAAGGCGTACCACGACCAGATGCTGTCCTACGGTGCCCCGCCGGTGCGCTTTGCACGCGAGTTGATGCTGGACCAGCCGATCGAGTGATTGATCGGTCTCGCACATGCGCAAGAGAAACTCCTGCAAAGCTCCTGCGGATTCGCCTCCCCCTCTCCCGCATGCGGGAGAAGGTGCCCCGTAGGGGCGGATGAGGGTACGGGCGAAGCCTCGTATGGCCGACCAGCGCGTGGCTTCGCCCCGTACCCTCACCCCATCCCTCTCCCGTATGCGGGAGAGGGGCTAGATCTCGAAGTTACTACGCCCGCCTGCGACCGCTCGCATCGAGCACTCAAGCATCGTTCGCCTCACCCATCCGCCGCAACAAACCCGCCGGTCTGCCGCGCCCACAGGCGTGCATACAGCCCGCCCTGCGCGATCAGTTGCGCATGCGTGCCGGTCTCGACGATGCGTCCGGCGTCCATCACCACCAGCCGGTCCATGCGCGCGATGGTGGAGAGGCGGTGCGCAATGGCAATGACGGTCTTGTTGCCCATCAACGCGTCCAGGCTGTCCTGGATCGCCGCTTCCACTTCCGAGTCCAGCGCCGAGGTAGCCTCGTCCAGGATCAGGATCGGCGCATCCTTCAGCAGCACGCGCGCAATGGCGATGCGCTGCCGCTGACCGCCCGACAGCTTGACCCCGCGTTCGCCCACATAGGCATCGAATCCGCGCCGGCCTTCGCCATCGACCAGTGTGTCGATGAAGCCTTCCGCGCGTGCCTTGCGCACCGCTTCCAGCATCTGCGCGTCGCTGGCCTGCGGCCTGCCATACAGCAGGTTGTCGCGGATCGAACGATGCAGGAGCGAAGTGTCCTGGGTGACCAGGCCGATCTGCCCGCGCAGGCTTTCCTGGGTGACCTGGGCGATGTCCTGCCCGTCGATGAGGATGCGCCCCTGTTCCAGGTCGTACAGCCGCAGCAGCACGTTGACCAGGGTCGACTTGCCCGCGCCCGACGGCCCGACCAGGCCGATCTTCTCGCCTGCACGCACCTGCAGGTCCAGCCCGGCGATCACGCCGCCGCGCTTGCCGTAATGGAAATGGATGTGCTCGAACTGCACCTGGCCGTGCGCCACCTGCAGCGGCACGGCGTCGGGCGCGTCCTGCACCAGCACCGGCTGCGAGATGGTCTGCATGCCGTCCTGCACGCTGCCGATGTCTTCGAAGATGCCGTTGACCGTCCACATGATCCAGCCGGACATGTTGTGGATGCGGATCACCAGGCCGGTGGCCAGCGTGATCGCGCCGACGCTGATCTGGCCGCGGCTCCACAGCCACAACGCCAGCCCGCAGGTGCCCACGATCAGGAAGCCGTTGGCTACCGCGATGGCGGTATCCATCGTGGTGGTCACGCGCGTCTGCCCGCGATGCTTCACCGCCAGCTCGTCGATCGCATCGCGCACATAGGCCTGTTCGCGGCCGGCATGGGCGAACAGCTTGAGCGTGGAGATATTGGTGTAGCCGTCGACGATGCGCCCGGTGGCCTTGGAGCGTGCATCCGACGCGATCCACGCGCGCGCCTTCATGCGCGGCACGAAGAACGCCATCAGCGCGACATATACCACCAGCCAGATCAGTAGCGGCAGCATCAGCCAGGGGTCGGCCTGCGCAAACAGCCACAGTGCGCTGCCGGTATAGACCACGATGTACCAGAGCGCATCGACCATCTGCACCGCCGATTCGCGCAGCGAGGTCCCGGTCTGCATCACCCGGTTGGCGATGCGGCCGGCGAAATCGTTGTTGAAAAAGCCCAGGCTCTGCCGTACCACGTAGTTGTGCATCAGCCAGCGCGAGCGGTTGCTCAGGCCCGGCACGATTGCCTGGTTGACCAGCAGGTTGTGCAGCCCGGTGAACAGCGGGCGCGCCACCAGCGTGATTGCCGCCATCCAGAGCAATTCGCCGGCATGCCGGCGGAAGAAGTCCGCTCCCGGTCGCTCGGCCAGCATGTCGACGATGCGCCCGAGGAAGTCGAACATCGCCACTTCCACCAGGGCCAGCAGCAGTCCGGCGATCAGCGTGGCCAGCAGGATCGGCCATAACGGCCGCAGATAATGCAGATAGAACCGCCACACGCTACGCGGCGGCATTTCCCGCTCGATCGGCGGGAAGACATCGATCAGGGATTCGAACCAGCGGAACATCGCAGACACTTTCGTGAAAACCGGGAGATCAGGCTAGCTGATCGCGCGTCAAGCTGCAGTGGCGCTGGCGTCGGGTTGCTGCAGCATCACCCGCACGGCAGGCTGCGATGTGCGCGGCAGGCAACCGGACCATCGCATCGGTTCCGATGGCCCAGGTCATGCGGCGTCGGTCGCGCTCACTCGCGGACACGTGCGAGCAGGCGGTTGACCTCGACCAGATCGAAATGGCCCGGATCGAAGCGCCCGCCCAGGGTGGCCAGCTCCTGCACATGTTGCGCATGCTCCGGGTCGGCGATGATCCGCAGCAAGGCCTGGTAGCTGTCGATTCCTTCGCTGCTCTCCGGCGGGCAGGCATTGGCGCCGTCCACGCAACGGGCCGCGCGCAGGCTCGCGTCCGGCGGCAGGATCGCCTCGACCTGAACGCGGTGCTGCCAACCCGCGCCGGCACCGTAGAAATAGTCGAAACGCTCCAGCTCGCCCACCGCGCTTTCGATACTGACCCGGGCAGCATGCTTGAGCCGTGGCCGCTCCGGCACATCCAGCCCGGATTCGCCGTAGCGGCCGCCGCCCAGGTCGAATTCGTAAGGATGCGCACCGCTCCAGCCCATCACCGGCTGCAGCACGCGATGCAGCGTGGCCAGGCGCAGCGCTCCGGCCACCAGCACGCGGCGCCAGATCAACGGTGCGCTATCCACCAGCGAAACATGCAGCTGATATACCGGCGCAGGCGCGGGTACCACCTGCTGTGCAGCTTTCTTCTTGGCCTTGGTCATCGGGTCTTGGTCGTGTCTCTCAGTGGCCAGTATGGCGGCAGCGGCCCGCGCCTGCATGGCCCAGCTCCGTCAGCGCTGCGCCATGCGGTGTGCGGTGTGCGGTGTGCGATATGCGGCATGTCGCGCGATCACGCATCGACGATGCCGCCCATCGTCACGCCAGCATCATTGCGCCGCCGCCCTCGCCCGCCCGGATTTACGCCACACCCGCTGCACGCGCCGGCAGGCGCAGGCCGAACAACAGGTCATACAGGATCGGGACCAAGCCCAGCGTCACCAGCGTGCCCAGCGCCAGGCCACCGATCATGGTGATGGCCATTCCGGTCCACAGCGGGCCGGCAAACAGCATCAGCGGAATCAAGCCGACGATGCAGGTGAGCTTGGTCATCACGATCGGGCGCAGGCGCTTGACCGCTGCGGCAATCACCGCCTCGCGGCGTGGCAGGCCATCGGCAAGCTCGGCATCGATGCGTTCCAGCAGCAGCACCGCGTTGTTGACGATGATGCCGGCCAGCGCCAGCAAGCCGAAGGTCGCCATGAAACCGAACGGATAGCCGGTAATCACCAGGGCCAGTGCCGCACCGATCAGCACGAACGGGACTGCCGACATCACGATCAGCAACTTGCGGAACGAGTTGAACTGCCACACGAACAGCAGCAGGATCGCGCCCAGTGCGTGCGGCATGTACTGGAGCAGGGCCTGATTGGCCTCGGCAGAATCCTCCAGCTCGCCACCGATCTCCAGCCGATAACCGGGCGGCAGCTTGAGCGCGGCCATCGGCACCGACAGGCGCTCGACGATCTCGGTCGCGGTCAACTGCGGGTTGCGTGCGGTCACGGTGATCGCACGGCTCAGGTTGCGCCGCTGGATCGCCGATGGCTCGCTGTCGTGCAGCACCGTGGCGACCGCCGCCAGCGGCACTGGCGCACCGCCGGCTTGCGGGTACACCAGGGTGTCGCCAGGTGTGCCGTCGGCGGCGCGTTCCTGCGCACTGCCACGCCACACCACGGCCACCGAGCTGCCATCGTCGCGCAACAACGAGGCATCCACGCCGCTGTAGCGCGCCTGTAGCGCCTGCGCAATGTCCTCGCTGCTCACCCCGGCACGCCGCGCCCTGAGCTGGTCCACCTGCACCACGTAGCGCGGAATGCGCGCCTGCCAGTCGTCCTGCACATCCACGGTGCCCGGCAACGCGCGCAGCGCCTTTGCAATCGCAGCGGCGCTGCTGCGCAGTACTGTCTCGTCGGGGCCGACCACGCGATACACCGCCATGCCGGCTTCGGTCGCGCCCAGCGAAAACCGCTTCGGCTCAGCGCGCACGGTGGGGAAGTGGCTGCGGACATGCGCACGTGCCCGCGCTATCACTGCATCGAGATCGGTGCCCGGGCGCACGCTCACGGTGAAGTACGCCATGTTGGCCGCCGGCAGCGGGGGATTGAGGCCCAGCACGATGCGCGGGCCGCCATCGGCGACATAGCCGATGCTGTCCACCACCTCCGGGTTGGCGCGCCGATCGGCCAACCAGCGGCTCAGCGCACGCACCGTGCGCAGGGTTTCACGCGTATCGCTGCCTGCCTGCAAGGTCACCGGCATCTGGAACTGCAGACGATCGGACTTGGGCAGAAAATCGTAGGGAATCGATACCAGCACCGCGACCGCCACCGCCAGCATCGCCACCATGCCGGCGATAAACAGCGCCTTGTGCATCAGCACGCGCTCGATGAGGCGGCGGTAGCCACGATAAAAGCGCGACGGCTCCTGTTCGCTGCCGTGTGCGACATGTGCCTTGGCGAAATACATGCACAACAGCGGCGTCACCGTGATGCTGAGCAGCCACGAGCCCAGCAAGGTCACCCCGAGCACGGTAGCCAGCGAGCGCAGATATTCGTTGGTGCTGGTCTGGCCGAAGAAGAACGGCGAGAACGCCAGCACGATCACCAACGATGAGGTCAGCAACGGGGTGGCCAGGGAGCGGCCGGCGTCGATGCAGGCCTGACGGCGCTGTTCTCCGGCAACCAGGCGGCGTTCGATGTCTTCGGCAATGACAATGCCGTTGTCCACCAGCAGGCCGAGCGCCAGGATGATCGCCGCGATCGACACCGTCTGCAGCTCCACGCTCAGCACGCGCATGACGATCAGCGAGGCGAAGATGGTCAACGGCACGATCGCGCCGACGATCAGGCCGGTGCGCCAGCCCAGGAACAGCATCACCACCGCCATGACGATGACGATGGTCTCGCCCATGACGTGGTGCATCTTGCCCATCTCGCGCTCGACCACGTCGGCCTGGAAGGTGACCACGTGCTGCGCAAAA
The DNA here is from genome assembly GCF_014199865.1 of Xanthomonas sp. F14. Taxonomy (NCBI): domain Bacteria; kingdom Pseudomonadati; phylum Pseudomonadota; class Gammaproteobacteria; order Lysobacterales; family Lysobacteraceae; genus Xanthomonas; species Xanthomonas sp. F14. Next base: position 1,930,410 of record NZ_JACHOM010000001.1, read on the forward strand.
CCTGCGGGCAATTCCTGCGCGGTCTGGTCCAGCTTGGCGCGCAGCGTTTTACCGAAGTCGGCGATATTGCTGCCGGGCTTCATCGAGACCGACACCACCACCGCCGGCTGGCCCTGGTAGACCGCAGCGCTTTCCGGCGGATCGGCAGGCATCACCTGTACCTGCGCCAGCTCGCCCAACGCCACTTCATGCACGCCATTGGCATTGGGTGTCGGCAAGGTCAGCAACAGGTTCCGCAACTGCGCAGGCGAGCGTATCTCCCCGGAAGTCGCAACCGTCATCGCCAGCCCGGACACCGTCGCCAGCCCGCCGGAGGCCACCACATTCTGCGAGCGCAACTGCGCCATTACGCTGGCAGGGCTCAGTCCGGTCGCCAGCAGCCGCGCGCGATCGAATGCCACATACACGCGCTCGTCCTGCAGCCCGTACAACGCCACCTGCTCCACGCCAGGCAGGGTATACAGCTGCTCGCGCAGGCGCCGCAGCGGCCCACGCATCTCGCTCATCGAATAGCCCGGTGCGGTGACTGCGATCGAGGCCACCGACACCCGTCCGAAGTCATCGTCGACCAACGGCCCTTGCGTGCCCGCAGGCAGTTGCGCACCCGCCTCGGCGGCCTTGGCGCGCACGCGCTGCCACAACGCCGGCAGATCCTGCACATCGTCGTAGGCGGTCAGCTGCACGATCGCGCTGCCTGGCCGCACCGTGCTCACGATGCGCTTGATGCCGGCCAGTTCGCGCAGGCGCTCCTCGAGGGGGCGCGCCAACAGGGTTTCCACCTGCTCGCTGGGCATGCCCGGAAACGCCACCGACACAATGGTGTCGCGCACGGTGACCGAGGGTTCTTCCTGCGAGGGAAAACCGACGAACGCCACGATGCCGCCGAGCAGGATCATCACTGCCGCGAACAAGGTCAGCCGGCTCGACCTCATCGCCATCCGGGTCAGCATCATGGCGCCTGCCCTCCGCTCAGCTGCGTCTGCATCTGCAACGGCGCCACCGGCTGGCCATCGATCAAGAAGCCCACGCCTGCGCTGACCACTTGGTCGCCGGCCTGCAGCCCGCGCCGGACCTGGATGCGGCCGCCGACGATCGACCCGAGCTCGACTGCGCGCTCGCGCACGATCCGCTGTGCCGGCTGATACACGAACACGCTGGCCCGTTGGCGATTGAGCCTGGGCAGTACCGCAGACAGCGGTACGCTGGGCGTGCTCGCAGCCTGCGCGGGCAACTGCAGCAACACACTGTCGCCACTGCGCATCGCGTGCGGCGCGCGCACCACCTCCAGAATCGCCAGCGCAGTGGCACCGTTCTCCAGCCGGCTGGACAGGCTGCGCAGGCGCAATGTCAGCGGCACCGCAGGCTCGTCGGCCAGCGTGGCCTGCACGGTCTGCCCAGGCGTCAGCCCGGCGGCAGCAACAGGCGGCAGATTGGCGAGCAATTGCAGATGCGCCTGCCCTTCCAGCTGCAACACTGCCTGCCCCGCCCCCACATCGGCCTGCGGTTGCTGCAGGCGTGCGACCACGGCGCCATCGAAGGGTGCGCGCAGCTCGCCAAGACGCGATGCACGCCGCGCCAGCGCCAGGTCGGCCTTTGCCACCTGCAGTTGCGCGGTTGCCGCATCCGCCGCCGCGCGGGCGGCGGTCAGCGTCGCCGCCGAACTGGCGCCATCGTCGAACATCGCGTGCTGCTGGTGCAGTTGCAGCTGCCGCTCGCCGGACTGCGCCATCACCGCGCGCAGGTTCGCGTCGGCCTGCTGCTGACGCAATTGCAGCGGCTCGGCATCCAGGCGTGCCAGCACCTGCCCTTTCTGTACGCGGTCGCCCACATCCACCAGCACGGCGGCGATGCGTCCGCCGCTCTCGAATGCCAACTCGGCCCGTTGTTGCTGACGCGCCATTGCCGGCACCTGCAGCCACCCATCGCGGCCGGAGCCGAAGCGCTCCAGCTTGACCGCCCGCGGGGTCTCGGCCGCCGGCGCATCCGGCCGGCTGCAGCCGGCCAGCACCAGCAACAGACCGCAACACACCATGGTGCGAAGAACATCCATCATCACGCTATCCCCTGCCATGTGCCGCTCAGCGGCTGTAGGTCACTGCAACCGTGCCGCCGACAAAACTGCGGCGTGCAACCAGCGGGCTGTCCGTGGCGTTGTCCGCATAGCGGGTGCCGGTCACGCTCACGGTGGTGGCCCAGTGATCGCCCAGCGCATGCGTCCAGCTGCTGCCCACCGCGGCGGCATACACGCCGGAACCGGTATGGAAGGCCTGCCAGCGCGTCCGCGCCGCCTGCGTGTCGGTGACCCCAAAATAGGCCTGATTGAAGCGACGATCGCCGGCATGCACATCCAGATCCAGCGTCACCGTGTCGCTGGCGCCATGCAGCAGGGTGAACTCCACGCCGGCGCGATAGCGGTTGCGCCGCGCGTCCTGTTTGAGCGCGAATTCGGCTTCCGCGTTGACGTTCATGTACGGCGTGATCCGCTGCATCACCAGTGTGCGTGCGGTGACCGCCCCCGGTACATCGCCCATGCCGGCCAGCACGCGCGAACCCGGACGCCAGTCGCTGTCGCGTTGCAGGCGGCCCAGGTCGTAATACAGCGACTGCGACAGATAGAAGCCGGAATCGCTCTGGAACTGCAGACCCGCGCCACGCGCGGTGTCAAAGAACAGCATGCCGCGCTGGACCACCAGCACCGGGTTGGCCTGCACGCGCGCGCGCTCGGCGCCGGCATACCGCGGTGCCGCAACCGCTGCCGCGCCCACGGTGAGATCGGTGTGGTCGCCTAACAGCCGCGAGCTGCCGGTCAGATCGGTCTGCGCATGCGCAAGGCATGGCAGCAGCAGGCTGGCAACGAACGGCCAGGCACGCAGTGTGGTGTCACGAGGCAGCTGCATGGAAAACAGGATGGCCATGAAAATCTCCGTCAGCGATCAAGAAAGGGATAGCAGGCAAACGCCGTAGAACGCCTGAAACAGGGCAATCCGGCTCAACAGGCGTTGGCGTGCGGTGGTCAGGTAATCCAGTTGCACCTGCGTGGCGCGCAGGCGCTCGGTCAGCAGCGTGGTGCGATCTTCCAGGCCTGCGTCCACGCGCCTGCTGAGCCGTGTCATGCGCGATTGCTCACGCTCGGCCTGCGCACGTGCACGCGGTTCGGAGTCGGCCAGGGTGGCGTGCGCGTCGAGCGCATCGGCGACCTCGCGGAAGGCGGACTGAATCGCCTGTTCGTAGGCCGCGACATCGGCGCGCTGGCGCAGCTGCGCCAGGGCAAGATTGGCGCGGTTGCGGCCGCCGTCGAACAACGGCAGGTTCAATTGCGGGCTGAAGCTCCACATGCCGTGGCCGGCTGAAAACAGCCCGTTCAAGCCATCGCTGGCGGTGCCCACGCTGCTGCTCAGGGTGATCGATGGAAAGAACGCGGCGCGTGCTGCGCCGATGTCGGCGTTTGCCGCGCGCAGTTCCAGCTCCGCCTGCTGGATGTCCGGGCGTTGCAGCAACAACGAGGAATCCAGCGCACGCCACGCCGTGCTGGGTGTATCTGCGGCAATCAGGCGCTGCAGGTCGCCCGGCACCGGCAAGCTGTCGTAGCCAACCAGCAGTTGCAGCGCGCGCACTGCCGCAGCGTGGTCGTCGGCGCCCTGCAAGGCCGCGGCATGGGCCTGATCGGCCTGATGCTGCCGGCCATCGCGCTGGTCGCGCGCGATCAGCCCAATCCGGTACTGCCGCTGTGCGATGGCCAGCAGCGCAGCACTGTCGGCATCGGCTGCTTGCAGCTGCTGCAGCGCCTGGCTGCTTGCGCGTTCGGTGGTGTAGGCGCGCAGCACCTCGGCAACCAGCGCGCCCCGGGCCGCATCGCGCCCATGGGTGCTGGCCAGATAGCGCTGCCGCGCCGCCTCGGACATGGCCTGCAGCTTGCCGAAGAAGTCCAGCTCGAGATTGCCGATGCCGGCGTTGGCAACGACCAGATCCTGCCCGTAGCGCGCGTTCAGGGCCGGATCGTCGAAGCGCTGCCGCACCTGTTGTGCACCCACGCCGATGCTTGGCACGCGCGCGGCGCGCTCGATGCGGTACTGCGCCCGTGCCTGCTCCACCTGCAAGGCGGCGCGACGGAAGTCGCTGTTGCGCGCAAGCGCGCGTTGCAGCAACGGCCGCAGATCGCGATCCGGTGCGAACGCCTGCACAAACGCGCGTTCCTGCAGATTCAGCTCGATCCCCACCGGCTCGCTCGGTTCCCCAGCGGCCACCGCCTGCTGGCTGCCGAAGGTGCCCGGCACGGTCACCGCCGGTCGCTGGTAAGTCGGCGTCAATGAACAGCCGCCCAGCAGCATGGCGATTGCCGCATTACGCAGGGCGCGGAAACAACGAGGCGCGGTCATTTGTGGAATCATGATGTCGGAGCACACGAGCCAATCTCGACCGACATCCTCGACCTGCAGCGTCCAGGTTGTTTTCGGGAATTATCCAGATTTGATCGAGACGACAGGGCACCACGCCATGACAGGCAAAAAGGTTCTGCTGGTGGAAGACGATGCAGACAGCGCCAGCATCCTGGACGCCTATCTACGCCGCGACGGCTTCGACGTTGCCATCGCCGGAGACGGCGAGCGGGCGATTCACCTGCATCGTCAGTGGGCGCCGGATTTGGTGCTGCTGGACGTGATGCTGCCCAGGCTCAGCGGTATCGAGGTGCTGTCGGCGATCCGCCGCGCCAGCGATACGCCGGTCATCATGGTCACCGCCATCGGCGACGAGCCGGAGAAGCTGGGCGCACTGCGCTATGGTGCCGACGACTACGTGGTCAAGCCGTACAGCCCCAAGGAAGTGGTGGCGCGCGTCCATGCAGTGCTGCGCCGAAGCGTGGCGGTGCATGCGCCGGGCGAGCCGCTGCGGCATGGCCGCCTGAGTGTGGACCTGGCTGCAGTGGCGGCCACCGTGCAGGACCCGGCCGGGGCTCAGCTGGCACTGGACCTGACCCCGACCGAATTCAACCTGCTCGCCATCCTGCTCAAGACGCCGTTCAAGGCATTCACCCGCAGCGAACTGCTCGACGCCTGCCTGCCCGACAGCGATGCACTGGAAAGGGTGGTGGATTCGCACATCCACAACCTGCGCCGCAAGCTGGAGGTGCACGGCATCACCGGCGTGCTGGTCACCGTGCGCGCGGTGGGATACCGCTTCCAATGAATGCCCTGCGGCGCTTCAACGCCTGGCGCCGGCAAGCGCCGCTGTGGATGTGGGTGGGTGTGCGGATGAGCGCACTGGCAGTGGTGACCGTGGCGGTGATCGCCTTCGGCATGTGGTGCTACTTCAACCTGCGCGACAGCCTGATCCTGGGCAAGCTGCCGGCGGCGGCCCGCACCGAAATCGAACAACTGCGCGAACAGCCGGTCGCCAACGAGGCACGCCTGTGGCAACTGCTGCAGCAGTACTACGATGTGGAAAATTTTCTGCCCGGGCTGGCCAACCCTGACTGGTGGACGCTGTGGGCCATGGTCGCCCTCTCCATCCCGGTGATCCTGGTCTGCGGGCTGCTTGCATCGCGTCCGTTGTCGCGGCAATTTTCCCAGGTGGCCAGGGCCGCGCATCGGGTCAGCGATGGCGACTTCGGCGCACGCGCGCAGGTGGTGGCAGGCGCACCGGACGAGCTCACGGCGCTGGCGGACGACTTCAACGCCATGGGCGGCAAACTGCAGCAGTACGAACGCGAACTGCGCGAGTCCAGCGCAATGCTGGCACACGAACTGCGCACCCCGCTCAACGCAGCGATGGGCCGCGTACAGGGCATGCTGGACGAGGTCTTCCCGCGCGATCCCGAGCAGCTGCGCCTGGTCCATCGCCAGCTGGAACAGATCAACCGGCTGATCGGCGACCTGCATCTGGTGTCGCTGGCGCGTGCCGGCCAGCTGGTGCTGGAGCCGGACAGTTTCGATCTGCATGAGCTGATTGCCGAGCGGGTGGAATGGGCAGGCCCGACAATCCGCGCGTTGCAGACGACGGTCACCGCGCCGGCACCTTCCGGGCTACGCGTCTGCGCCGACCGCCATCGCCTGGGCCAGGTGTTTTCCATCCTGATCGACAACGCACTGCGCTACGCCGCCGCAGGCAAGGTGCTGGATATCGAGCTGCGCCGCGATGGTGCGCATGTGCTGGTCACGCTCGGCGACCGCGGCCCCGGCGTGGAGCCTGCGCAGCTGCCGCACCTGCTGGACCGCTTCTGGCGCGCGGACAGTTCACGCGCGCGCCATTCCGGTGGCAGCGGCCTGGGCCTGGCGATCGCCTCGGCCATCTGCCAGGCGCACGATGGCCGCTTGATCCTGGGCAATCGCGTCGGCGGCGGGTTGTCGGCCAGCGTGCAACTGCCGTTGTCGCGCTGAGGGGTTCGCGCGGTTGCGCCGCCGCGCTCGCGGCGACCTGGCATGCCAGGCAGCTGCGAGCATCAACGTTGCTGCAGGCTCGGCACCGCAGCGGTCACGTCGGCATGGCGACGCATGATCCAGTTGAACAGCGGCGTGGCCATCAGCGTGGAGAGGATCGCCATCAGCACCAGCACCGAGAACAGGCCTTGTTCGATCACGCCGGCCTGCAACCCGATGTTGATGATGATCAGTTCCATCAAACCGCGTGCATTCATCAGCGAGCCGATCGCCATCGCATCGCGGTTGTTCTCGCCGGTGATGCGTGCGGCGGCCCAGCAGGCCAGTCCCTTGCCGATGAACGATGCGGCCAGAATCGCCACGCCGGCCAGCATGATCTGCGGCTGCAGCAACACGCTCAGCTGCGTCTTCAAGCCGGAATAGGTGAAGAACATCGGCAACAGGAACACCACCACGAACGGCTGCATCATCTCGCGCAATTTTTCGGTCAACGCGCCCCTGGGCAGGCAAACGCCGAGCAGGAAGCCGCCGAAGACTGCATGGATGCCGATCGCATCCATCGCCCAGGCGCTGAGGCAGAACAGCATCAGGATGACCGCCAACACGCCATTGCTCAGCGGTTGGTCCTGCACCACGTAACGCTCGAGACGGCGCAGCAGATGCCGGCCGACAAAGATCATGAACGCCGCATACGCAACGCCACCGCCGATGGCCAGATAGGCGCTGCCCCAGCTGCCGCCAAAGCTGGCCAGCACCACGGCAAGAATGCACCAGGCCGCCGCATCGTCGAACGCACCTGCAGTGAGTGCCAGCGTGCCCAACGGGCTATTGGTCAGCCCGCGCTCGTGGATGATGCGCGCCAGCATCGGGAAGGCGGTGATCGCAATGGCCGCGCCCAGGAACAGCGATGCCTCCATCAACTTGGCTTTTTCCGAGAACAAGCCCTCCACGTTGATCAGCCACGGACACATCGCGAAGGCCAATGCGAACGGCACCGCGATCCCGGCCAGCGACACGCTCATCGCGCTGCGATAGCGTGCGCGGAAATGATCGCTGCGGAAGTCGGTGCCCACCAGGAACATGTACAGGCCCACGCCGAACTGGGCCAGCACATACAGCACGTCCAGCGTCTGCTTGGGAAACAGCGCCGCCTGCACATCCGGCAGTAATATGCCGAACAGCGACGGTCCCAACGCCACGCCGGCAATCATCTCGCCCACCACCTGCGGCTGCCCCACCCGCTTGGCCAGCAATCCCACCAGACGACAGATCAGCAGGATCACCGCAGCCTGCAAGAAGAAATACACCGACATCTGCGGAGTGGTCATGCGTTGGGCAACATCCCTGAGAAGTGCGCGGATCATAACGAGCCATGCCGGCTGGCGATAGCCATCGTGCAGCTGGCGCCAACGCGCCGTCGGGCGTCGGCACGCCTGCCTGCACCGGCAGGCCCGACCACGTGACGCATGCCCGCCGAGCCCGGTTGCCGGCACACGCCACGATCAATGCATGCTGCAGCGCGCATTGCGGCGCAGATGACACGCCAAAGCATCGCAATCGGTTGGGGATGGCGTGGACGCCACACCACCGGCCGCCGGCCACTACACGCTCCGTTCAGTGACCGTGCCCCGCTTGCAGGACGAGGGATGTGTCACTTGTGCCCCGCTTGCTCCGCTGCCACCGGCGTCAACACCAGGTCCTGGAAATCGAAGCTGAAATCGGTCAGCGGTGAGATCGCCTCCATCCGCATCTCGCGCACCGCGCCATCCGGGGTCAGCGCGAAATTGACGAAGGCATCGGCATTCAGGCTGCGATCGTCCCAGCGCACGATGAAGCTGTCGTGTTGCCAATGCTCCAGCGTGCCAACGAGCTGCGCGGTCTTGGAAAACTGCAGACGCAGGCGCTTGCCGTCCTGACGGATCACCACATCGCCGTACCACGGGTCGCGATAGGTCGCCGCATAGCTGCGCAGCGGCAGCGACGGCGTGGAGCGCGCTGCGCGTGCGTCCTGATGCTTCCTCCAGCTGGTGTCCGCATCGCCATCGGCCTTGGCCACTGCCTTGGCATAGGCGGCGGTCCAATCGGTGGCCGGCATCTGCAGGAACGCATCCAGCACCTGCAGGGTCACCGCATTGAAGGCCGCACCGATCTCCTGATTGGTCAGCACCACCACGCCCAGCTGCTGGTCGGGCACCAGCGTCAGCCGCGACACCATGCCCGGCCAGCCGCCGGTGTGCCATACCAGCCGATGGCCGCGGTAGTCGCTCAGGCTCCAGCCCTCACCGTAGCCGGCAAAATTGGGGCGTGCCGCCGCCAGCTCCGGCACGGCCGGGTCGGCAATCGCGATCGGCGTGATCATCGACCACATCTCCTGCTGCCGTTTGGCACTAAACAGCGGCGTGCCATCGGGCAGGATGCCGCCGGCCAGTTGCACCTTCATCCACAACGCCATGTCGTGCGCGCTGGAATAGATGCCGCCGGCACCGGAGTTGTTGGACCAGGTCAGCGGCGCGACAGTGCGCAATTCGGTGAAGTCGTACTTGGCATGGCCCACGGCCGCGTTGTCGCCCGGTTGCAGATGGTCGGCATTGAAGCGCGTACCGCGCATGCCCACCGGGGCGAAGATGCGTTGCTGCAGAAACGCCGCATAGGTCTGCCCGGAGACCTGCTCGATCACCTTCTGCGCCACCGCATACAGGATATTGTCGTAGGCGTAGCGATCGCGGAAACCGCCCTTCAGCGGCACCTTGGACAGGCGCTGCACCACTTCGTCGGTGCTGTAGCTGGTGGTCGGCCAGAACAACAGATCGCCCGCGCCCAGGCTCAGGCCGCTGCGGTGCGCGAGCAGATCGCGCACACGCATCTCGCCGCTGACGTACGGGTCGGACATCCGGAACCACGGCAGGTGGTCGATGACCTTGTCGTCGAGCGAGAGCTTGCCCTCGTCGGCCAGGATCGACAGCGATGCGGCAGTGAAGGCCTTGGTGTTGGAGGCGATCGCAAACAGCGTGTCGGCCTGCACCGGCGCAGGCTTGCCGATCTCGCGCACGCCGTAGCCGCGCTCCAGCACCACCTGCCCATCCTTGACGATGGCCACCGCAATGCCGGGCACATCGAACTGCTTGCGCACGCGTTCCATCTGCGCGTCGAACTGCTGCATGCCGGCGGGAAGCTCGGCCGCCTGCGTCGTCACCAAGCTTGCCAGCATCAGCACGCCTCCACTCAGCCATCGGTTCACGGTCACTGTCGCACGTCCTCTCGTTCGCTCAGGTCGATCCGCCGGCACTGTCCAGCGACAGCGGCAGCGGTGCCACCAACACGCCATTACCATCCGCATACAGCCAATGGCCGGGCACGAAGGCCACGCCGGCAAAATTCACCGGCACATCCACATCACCCAGATCGCGGCGCTCGGTGCGGCGCGGGCAGGCGCCCAGCGCCAGCACGCCCAGCGGCAGCGTGGCCAGGATCTCCACATCGCGCACGCAGCCGTGGATCAACACGCCGGCCCAGCCGTTGGCGACCGCCTGCATCGCGATCTGGTCGCCCAGCAGCGCGTGCTTCAACGAGCCCTGCCCGTCCACCACCAGCACGCGGCCGTCACCAGGCGTGGAGGCCAGCTCGCGCACCCGCGAGTTGTCCTCGAAACAGCGCACGGTGACGATCGGCCCGGAGAATGCCGCACGTCCGCCATAGGAGCGGAACAGCGGTTCGGCGATGCTCACCTCGGGAAAGCGGTCACACAGATCGGGCGTGGTCCAGGTCATCGCTGCGGTCCGAAAGTGGCGATCTCCGATGGTAGCGGCATGGCCGCGTCCGCGTAAGCGCCGATCGCCCCGCCGGCTGGCCGGGCGGTGCCGGCATCGAGTGCACAACGCCTGCATGCCGCCCCGCGCCAACGGCCGCGCCTGCCTGGCAGTGCGCGCAAGCGTTCGGGGCCGCGCTGCTTCGCTGCGGAGCCGGCGGGGCTATCATCTGGGCGGCTTGCCACATCTGCGCGTCTGCGAACATGCCAGGCGCGCGCTCACGCCAACGTGGAATCTGTCATGACCGATCTGTTCGCCGCCACCCCGCCCGCGCTCGATGGCATCCACGTCGGTATCGGCGGCTGGGTGTATGCGCCATGGCGGGAGGGGATGTTCTATCCGCAAGGGCTGGTGCAGCGCCGCGAGCTGGAATACGCAAGCCGCCACGTCACCGCCATCGAGATCAACGGCACGTATTACGGGACGCAGAAACCGGCCACCTACGCGAAGTGGCGCGACCAGGTGCCGCCCGGGTTCGTCTTCTCGGCCAAGGCACCGCGCCGCATCACCCAGTCGCGCAGACTGGCCGGCACCCAGGCGCAGGTGGACGACTTCATCGGCGGCATTGTCGAGCTCGGCGATACGCTGGGGCCGCTGGTGTGGCAGTTCGAACAAGGGCATCGGCTGCAGGCCGACGACCTGGACGCCTTCCTGTCGTTGCTGCCCAAACGCGCCGGCAAGCGCGTGCTGCGCCATGTGCTGGAAATCCGCGACCACGACGCGGTGGATGCCGCGCTGCCGGCATTGGTTCGCCGGCATGGGGTGGCCACGGTGTTCACCGATTCGGACGAGCATCCGTCCTTTGCCGATCTGTCCACCGACTTTGTCTATGCGCGGCTGATGCGCAGCCAGGCGCGCCTGCATGCCGGCTACCCGGCGCCGGCACTGGCGCGCTGGGCCGAGCGCATCCAGGCCTGGCGGCGCGGCGACGATGTGGCGGACCTGCCGCATATCGACGCATCGACGCACGCCGCAGCCACGCCGCGCGAGGTATTCGTGTTTTTCATCAGTGCCGCCAAGGAGCGCAATCCGGCCGCGGCAATGGCGTTGCTGCAGGCGTTGGGGGCGCGCTGACAGGGGCGTTGCGTCGCGTCTTCGGCGACAATGGCGCATGCCCACGACCGACCTGCGCAAGGCGCAACTGCAAATCCATTTCTGCGTCCTGCTCTGGGGCATCACCGCGATCCTGGGCAAGCTGATCACGCTGCCCGCGTTGCCGTTGGTGTGGTGGCGCATGTTGATCGTGGTGGTGGCGCTGGCGCTATTGCCGCGGGTTTGGCGCGGATTGCGCGGGCTGTCCGGCCGCGTGGTGCTGGGCTATTGCGGCATCGGCGCCCTGGTGGCCCTGCACTGGCTGACCTTCTACGGCGCGATCAAGCTGGCCAATGCCTCGGTGGCGGCGACCTGCATTGCACTGGCGCCGGTGTTCACCGCCGTGATCGAGCCATGGGTGACGCAGCGCCCCTTCCGCCCGCGCGAACTGCTGTTCGGCCTGGCAGTGCTGCCCGGCGTGGCGCTGGTGGTCGGCGGGGTGCCGGATGGCATGCGTGCCGGCGTGGTGGTCGGCGCGATTTCGGCGGTGTTCGTCGGCCTGTTCGGCTCGCTCAACAAGCGCATGGTCGCGCATGCCGACCCGCTCACCGTCACCGCACTGGAGCTCGGTGCCGGCACCTTGACCCTGACGGTGCTGGCGCCGGCCATGCCGCTGTTGCTGCCGTCGCTGCATGGCGACCTGATGATCATCCCCAGCCTGCACGACGGCGTCCTGCTGCTGGTGCTGTCGCTGGCCTGTACGCTGCTGCCGTTTGCGCTGGCCCTGGTGGCACTGCGCCATCTCAGCGCCTACTCGGTGCAGCTGGTGACCAACCTGGAACCGGTCTACGCCATCGTGCTGGCGATCGCCCTGCTCGGCGAGCAACGCGAGCTGACCGTGCAGTTCTATCTCGGCGTGGCGATCATTCTCGGCGCGGTGTTCCTGCATCCGGTGCTGGAACGCCGGCGCAAGATCGTGCATCCGGAGCTGCTCGGCACTGCCGAGGCGAAGAACATCGTCGACTGACCGCACGGCGCAACCAACAAACGCCACTGTCGCAGCGGCCCAGGCCGCGACCGACCTATCGATGACGCACCCGCGTGCGCACGCCCCCTACCCCAACGCCACCACCTGGTCGCGCCCGCCACGCTTGGCCGCATACAGGGCCTGGTCGGCGCGCTTGATCACCGCGTCCACGCTTTCCTGCGGATGCAGCGTGGCCACACCGATACTCACCGTCACCGGCAGCGCGATCGTCATCACCGCCACGCTCTGGCGCAGGTATTCGCACTGCACGCGCGCCTGCAGCAGATCCACGTTGGGCAGCAGCAGCACGAACTCCTCGCCGCCATAACGCGCAATGGTGCCGGCACCGGCCACATGCGCACGCAGCAACGCCGACAGTTCGCGCAGCACCACATCGCCCTGGTCGTGCCCATGCACGTCGTTGACGGTCTTGAAGTGGTCCACGTCCAGCAACGCCACCGACAACGGCTGGCCTGCCGCACGCGTCTGTTCCATGGCCGCGGCCAAGGCCACTGAAAACGCGCGTCGATTGGGCAAGCCGGTCAGCGGATCGGTGCGGGTCTGCTCGACCAGATCGGCATTCAGCGCGTCCATCTGCGCGTAATAGCCGGCCAGCTGCTGCTCGTACCATTCGCGCTCGTGCAGTTGCTGGCGCAGGCGCTTGCCGGCCAGGCGCAGTTCCAGCAGATGCGCGGCCTGCCGCGACAATGCCTGCAGGGCAGCACGCTGCTCTTCGCGCAGATGCGCCGGGGTCTGGTCGAAGACGCAGAGCGAGCCCAGCGCCATGCCCTCGCTGGTCACCAACGGCGCGCCGGCATAGAAGCGTACCGCCGCGCTGCCGGTCACCATCGGATTGTCGTGGAAGCGCGGGTCGAGCAAGGTGTCGTCGACCATCATCACTTCGTCCGGGCGCAGGATCGCATGCGCGCAGAACGAGATGTCGCGCGATGCTTCGCTGCGCGGCGCGCCATGCGCGGACTTGAACCATTGCCGCTGTTCGTCGACCAGCACCACCGCCGCCATCTGCGTCTCGCACAGCGTGGACGCAATCATGGTGAGGTCGTCGAAGGCACGCTCGGGCGGCGAATCCAGCACTTCGTACTGACGCAGCGCTGCAAGCCGCTCGGCCTCGTTGTCCGGCAATGTCGGTTTGATCACTCTGCCCGCTCCCCAGCTGGCTGTCGGCGGCGGAAGTATGACCGAGCCGGTCATGCACGGCCATCGGGTTGCGCCTGCGCAGCCGATGCACCGTGTTGTTGCGGTTCAGTCCAACGCGCGAGAAACGCTCACCAGTCGGTGCGTTGCGGCAGCAGGCCGCGCAACTCCGCATCGCTGAGGTTGCGCCACTGTCCGGGCTTGAGCGCGGCCAGCTTGATGTTGTCGATGCGCACCCGGCGCAGCTGGGTCACGCGGTAGCCGAATTCGGCAGACATCAGGCGGATCTGCCGGTTCAAGCCCTGCTCCAGCACGATGCGGAAGCCGAACTTGGCGATGCGCGCGGTGCGGCACGGCAACGTGGTCTCGTTGTGGATGCGCACGCCACGCGCCATGCCGCGCAGGAATTCGTCGGTGACCGGCTTGTTGACCGCCACCAGATATTCCTTCTGGTGGCGATTTTCCGCGCGCAGGATCTCGTTGACGATGTTGCCGTTGCTGGTCATCAGGATCAGACCTTCTGACTCCTTGTCGAGCCGGCCGACCGGGAAGATGCGCTGCTCGTGGCCGACGAATTCGACGATGTTGCCCTTGACCGAACTTTCGGTGGTGCAGGTGATGCCCACCGGCTTGTTGAGCGCGATGTAGACATGCTTGCGGCCACCGGGCTTGCTGGCGGCGCGCGTGCGCAGCGGCTGGCCGTCCACCAGCACGGTGTCGTCCTCGCCCACCACCGCACCGGTGCCGGCAGCCACGCCATTGACGGTGACCCGGCGTTCGCCGATCAGGCGATCGGCCTCGCGGCGGGAGCAGAAGCCGGTTTCGGCGATGTATTTGTTGAGTCGGGTCGTCATCGGCCGATTATCGGCGATTTGGAGCGGCGCGCGTGCACCAATCTGCGATCAGGACAGCGCCAGCAGCGGCTGCCCGGCGTGCAGCAGCTCGTCCAGCGGGCATGGACGATGCAGGCTGAAACCCTGCACCTGGCCGACACCGGCCTCGCGCAGGCCGGGAATGTCCGCCTCCGACTCCACGCCCTCGGCCACCACTTCGATCCCCAGCGCAAGGCCCACCTGCGCGATCGAGTGCACTGCCGCGCGGTCCACCGCGTCATGCGCGTAGTTGCGCACGAAGCCGCAATCGATCTTGAGGACATCCACGGTGAACTGCTTGAGATAGCCGAACGAGGCCAGGCCGTTGCCGAAATCGTCCAGCGCCACATGGCAGCCGCGCGCACGCACGCTCTGCACGAAGCGCTGCGCGTGCTCCAGATCGCCGATGACCGCGGTCTCGGTGATCTCCATGCATAGCTTGGGCACCAGGCTCGGGTAGCGCTCGAACAAGGACCACACGAAATCGAGAAAATCCGGCTGCGCGATCGACTGTGCGGACAGATTGACGTGGCACAGGTCCAGCGTGGCCACATGCATCGGACTGGCCGCCAGCTGCGCGCACAGCGTTTCCAGCACATGCACGTCGACCATGCGCCCCAGGCCGTAGCGCTCCACCGCAGGCAGGAATTCGCCTGGGCTCAGCACCCGCCCGTCGCGCGCGCGCATGCGCACCAGCACTTCGTACTGCAGGCGTTCCGGATCGCTCAACACCTGGATCTTCTGCGCATACAGCAGCAGCCGGTCCTCGGCGATCGCCTGCTGCACCGCGCTGATCCAGCCGCCGTCGTGGCGCCGCCGCGCCAGCGCCAGATCGTTTTCGCCGAAGCAGCGAATGCGGTTGCGCCCTTCTTCCTTGGCCGCATGGCAGGCCAGATCGGCAGCGGTCATCAAGGCATTGACGTCGCTGGCGCCCTGGCGGATTTCCACCACGCCGAAACTGCAGCTCGGCGTCAGCGGCCGTCCGCCCTGGTGGCTCCACGGCTGACCCAGCACCGCATGCATGCGCTCCAGCAAGGTCTGCGCCTGCGCCAGATCGGTATTGGCCAGCAGGATCGCGAACTCGTCGCCGCCCAGCCGCCCCAGCCAGTCGCCGGGGCGCAACTGCATGGTGATCACGTCGGCGAAGTGGCACAGGAACTTGTCGCCTACCGCATGCCCGAAGGTGTCGTTGACCAGCTTGAAGTGATCCAGGTCGACAAAGCACAGCGCGTGGCAGAGCTGCGGCGATTGCGGCGGCTCGATCAGGCGCAGCAGCCGGCGTTCGATCTCGCGGCGGTTGATCAGGCCGGTCAAGGCATCGTGGCGCGCATGGAAGGCGACTTCATCGGCCAGCTCGTGCGCATGCGAGACGTCTTCGATCACTGCCAGCACCAGGGTCGGCTCCTCCGGGCCGGGCTCCACCAGCGACGCGCTCCAGCGCCCCCACATTACCCCGCCGTCGGCGCGCAGCAAGCGCCGCTCGCCGGACTGCAGCAGTGTCGGCCAGTCGATCAGGCCGCGGCTGTCCAGCGCGATGTGGTCCGGATGCAGCACCTCGGCCAGCGTGCAGGCCTGCAGTTCCTCCGGCCGGTAGCGCAGGATGTTGGCCATCGCGGCATTGGCATCGAGCACGCGGCCGCGCAGGTCGAACTTGACCATGCCCAGCGCCGCCTGCTGAAACGCGGTGCGGAAGCGTCCTTCGTGCGAGAGCAGATAATTGCGGATGCGGCGCATCGCCAGCACGCAGGTGATCAGCACCAGCAACAGGGTCGCCAGGCTGCAGACCACCATCACATCGTGCAGCAGCCGCGCGCAGCGGACCAGCAGCGACTGGAACTGCGCGGTATCGCCGCGCATGCGGCCGTCGAGCAGGTGCAGCTCGTCGCGCAGGGCCTGCAGCGCGCGCAGATCCGGGCGGCTGGCGGCCTGCACGGAGGCGGCCCGGTCGGCCAGGGTGCTCAGTTGCAGCAGGTCGGCGTCGGTGTGTTTCCACATCGCGATGGCGTCGCCCAGATACGGAAAGACATGGCCGTAGCGATACAGCCGCACCATTTGCGGCATGTCCTCACGGGCATTGCGGCCGGCGGCCAGCCCGGCATGGACCGCAGCCCAGTCGATCACCGGCTGCTCGACCGCCTCGCGTGCGGCGCGGTCGCCGAGCGGCACTTCCAGTGCGCGGCAGGCGGCCTGCAGGTCGGCCGGATCGCCGCTGCCCAGATAGCGCTCCAGCCAGTACACCGACTCCTGCTGGGCATTGGACCAGTGGCTCTGGCCGACGATCCAGGCCATTGCCCCGGACTGGATCTCGATCACCAGTGCCGAGAGCACCGCCATGCTGACGGCCATGCCGATCAACAAGGCCAAGGGAAGCGTCAGCCAGCCGCGCATCAGGTGCATGGTCCGCCCACCGCTCGTGCCGCCCGCCATCTGCGCCATTGTCATCCTCGCCCCCCCCTGCTGCTGCCCATGCGATTCAGGCGCCCAGTGGGCGCCTGAAGGCAGTAGCGGCCGCAACGGCGCAGTCTGTATGGCTGCGCCCGCCCGGCCACGGTTGGCGCGGAACTTAGCATGGCTAACAGGATGCCGCCGACAATCGCTGCGGTACCGACGCGTGACGCGCGCACACCGCTATGCATAGATCAGCATAGCGACTGCGGCGACCGGCCGGATGGGCCGGGCAGCCGCACGCCGCCGGGTTGTCAGCGGTGCTTACTCGCCGCGGGGCTTGGGCGGGCCCTTGCGATGTGGCGCGCCGGCGCGGTCCATCGGACGGTTCGGGCCATTCGGGCGACCGGACGGCTTGCCGCCGCGCGGGAAGCGCGGCTTGGACGGCGACGCGGCCGCTTCGCCTTCTTCCAGCTTGCGCATGTTGAGCTGCTGGCCGGACACCCAGACCTTCTTCAGGTGCGTCAGCAGCTCGCGCGGCATGTCGGCCGGCAGGTCCAGGATCGAATAATCGTCCTGGATGTCGATACGGCCGATATAGCGGCTTTCCAGGCCGGCTTCGTTGGCGATCGCGCCGACGATGTTGGCCGGCTTCACGCCGTGGGTGTGGCCCACTTCGATGCGGTAGCTCTCCATGCCGAACTCCGGCTCGCCACGCGGGGCGACCGGATCGCGACGCGGACGCTCGGCGCCCGCGCCATCGCTGGCGAACGCCGGACGTTCCGCACGCGGCGGGCGTGCCGCACGCTCGCCATCGGCACGCGGGCCACGCTCGAACTTCGGCTCGAAGCGCGGACGCTCGCCGCGATCGTTGCGCTCGCGCGGTGCAAATTCCTCGCGTGCACCACGCACCGGCGGGGTCAGCAGGAACGGCGCATCGCCCTGCAGCAACTTGGCCAATGCTGCAGCGATATCGATCGCCGGTACGTTGTTCTCGCTCTCGTAGCGCTGCAGCAGATCGCGATACATCTCGATCTGGCCGCCGGCCAGGGTCTCGGTGATGCGGGTCATGAAACGTGCCACGCGGGTGTCGTTGACCGCATCCACGCTCGGCAACTGCATTTCTTCGATCGGCTGGCGGGTGGCGCGCTCGATCGCGCGCAGCATGCCCTTCTCGCGCGGGGTGACGAACAGGATCGCATCGCCGTTGCGGCCGGCACGGCCGGTACGGCCGATGCGGTGCACGTAGCTCTCGGTGTCGTACGGGATGTCGTAGTTCAGCACATGGCTGACGCGCTCCACGTCCAGGCCGCGCGCGGCCACGTCGGTGGCGACCAGGATGTCGAGCTTGCCGTCCTTGAGCTGGGCAATGGTCTTCTCGCGGGCGGCCTGCTGCATGTCGCCGTTGATGGCCGCCGCGGCCATGCCGCGTGCCTGCAGCTTCTGCGCCAGCTCTTCGGTGGCAGCCTTGGTGCGCGCGAAGATGATCATGCCGTCGAACGGCTCGACCTCGAGAATGCGGGTCAGTGCGTCCAGCTTGTGCAGGCCGCTCACCCACCAGTAGCGCTGGCGGATGTTGGCCGAGGTGGTGGTCTTGGCCGCGATGGTGACTTCGGCCGGGTCCTTCAGATAGGTCTGCGCGATGCGGCGGATCGCCGGCGGCATGGTCGCCGAGAACAGCGCCACCTGGCGCTTCTCCGGCAACTTCTTCAGCACCGCTTCGACGTCGTCGATGAAGCCCATGCGCAGCATTTCGTCGGCTTCGTCCAGCACCAGCGTCTTGAGCTGGGACAGGTCCAGCGTGCCGCGGTCCAGGTGATCGATCACGCGGCCGGGGGTGCCGACCACCACATGCACGCCGCGCTTGAGCGCGCTCAGCTGCTGGGCGTAGGGCTGGCCGCCGTAGACCGGCAGCACGCGGAAGCCGGGAATGGCTTCGGCATATTTCTGGAACGCCTCGGCGACCTGGATGGCCAGCTCGCGGGTCGGCGCCAGCACCAGCGCCTGCGGCTTGAGCTGGTTGAGATCGGCATTGGACAGCACCGGCAGCGCGAACGCGGCGGTCTTGCCGGTGCCGGTCTGCGCCTGACCGAGCACGTCGCGGCCGGCCAGCAGCGCGGGGATGGTGGCGGCCTGGATCGGCGACGGCGACTCATAGCCGACGGCGGCAACCGCCTTCATCACAGCGTCTGAGAGGCCGAGGTCTGCAAACAGCAGCGGCGCGGGAGATTCTTGGGTCATTGGGTAACTCCGGAGGCGCCGCACGGAGCCGGCAGGCGCAAAGCAGCATAGTGTGCGCCCTCAGCCCCCCTGCTGTCGAAATTTTCGTGACAGTCCGTTCAGCTTGTGAGGATTCGCCCGCTGCGGCGAATCATCTCCTCGACCCTTGTCATCCACCCACCCGGCCGGAGCCATGTCCCTGGAAACAGACCTGCACACCCGCTTCAACGCTCTGCTGCAGCAGCACCGCGGCATCGTCCTGAAGGTCGCGACCAGCTATTGCTGGAACCCGGACGACCGCGCCGAGCTGGCGCAAGACATCACCGTGCAGTTATGGCGCGCATTCCCCGGCTACGACGCCGGCCGGCGCTTTTCCACCTGGATGTACCGCATTGCCTTGAACGTGGCGATCAGCGATCTGCGCGGCCGCAGCCGCGCGCCGCAGGACCCGCTCCCGCTGGAGGCGGTGGCCGACAGCATCGCCGACCCGCTGGCGCGCGACCCGGCACACGCGCAGCAGGTCGCCGCACTCCATGGCTTCATCGCCCTTCTGCCGCCGCTGGAACGCGCCCTGATGCTGCTGTACCTAGATGCGCACAGCTACCGCGAGATCGGCGAGGTGCTCGGCATCAGCGAGACCAATGTCGCCACGAAACTCAGCCGCCTCAAGGCGCGCATCCGCGCCGAACTCTGACCACCCACTTCGCCCAAGGAACATTCGATGGAACTCGACGACATGCAACGTGCCTGGCACGCGATGGAACACCGTCTGGATCAGCACGGCACGCAGATCGGCCACATCGTCGGCCAGGTGCGTGGCCATGCGGCGCGCACCAGCCTGCGCCCGCTATGGCTGAGCCAATCCGCGCAACTGCTGTGCGCCGTGGCGCTGCACATCGTGATCGCGCGCAGTTGGCTTGCCCACACCGATCAGGCTGCGGCCATCATCGGCGGCGTGCTGCTGCAGCTGTGGAGCATTGCACTGGCGATCTCCGCACTACGGCAGCTGCACCTGCTGGCGCAGCTGGACTTTGCCGGACCGCTGCTGCCGACGCAGCGCGCGCTCGCGCAGCTGCGGCGCTGGCGCACGCGGGTGGCCCCGTGGCTGGGCGTGGCGTTCTGGGTGCTGTGGGTGGCCGTGGCCGACGCCGGCTGGCGCGGGCTGACCGGCCTGACCCTGCCGCACGACTGGCTGCTGCTCAATCTGTTGGTGGGTGTATTCGGCGGTATCGGCACCTGGCTCGGCTATCGACGGCTGCAGCGCAAACGCCATCCGTGGCTGGAGCGCATCGACAACGCGCATGCCGGGTCCGGCGTCGTGCGTGCCGAAAGCATGCTGGACGAGATTGCACGCTTTCGACGCGAATAAGCTTGCCGACGCCGCACCACGACGCCGGCGTCGCGGATGCCGCTGGTACGCCTGCGTCGCGCTGCCATCGCGGCTGCACCTGCCGGCGCTGCGTTCGGCACGGTGGTATTGCCGGCTGCGACGGGCGGATAATCGCCGTCTTCCTGTCACCGAGCGCACCATGCAATTTCTGGAATTCGACCTGGACGGCGAGTACATCGAACTCAACCAGTTGCTCAAGCTGGCGGGTATTGCCGACAGCGGTGGGCAGGGCAAGGCGATCGTCGCCAGCGGCGCGGTCAGCGTCGATGGCGTGCAGGAACTGCGCAAGACCGCCAAGATCCGCCCCGGCCAGTGCGTGCAACTGGACGATGTGGAGATCCGCGTGCTGGCGCTGGACCCCGATGCGGAGCCGGCAGAATGAGCGTGGTGCAGGTCAGCTGGCGCAACAACGCGCCCTCGGCTGAAGACCCGGACCACGATGTCTATATTTTCTCGATCGACGTCGATTCACCCACGCCGTTCTGGTTCGAGCAGTCGATCCGTGGCGGTCACGCCGAGCGCGGCGGTTGCAGCATGCTGGCCTTGCACGAGCTGGAAGCCTGGCCCGGCGGCTGGCGCGCAGACGTGACCAAGGCCGGCTGCGCCTGGGTCATTCCACTGCTGGAAGACGCCTTGCGCAGCGGCGATGCGCGCAGCGCGATCGATGCGATTCTTGCGCGGGTCAACACGCCGGCCTGATGGCTGCGTGCCCGATGCGGCGCGTGTGACGAAAGCCGACCTCATGCAAATCCGGCCTGATCGAGCCCATCGATTGCCGAACGAGCACCCGCGAACGGGCCGCTGACCGCATTGCCCGCCCGCATGTCGAACACCGTTACAAGCCACTGCGCGTGAGGACCACAGCGCAGCGCTGCACGCACTGTGCCTCCCTGCTCCCACTTCGATACGTCAGACGCTGCGCTGGGTCAGATGCGCCGCAATCGCCTGCTTGAACGGCGCCACCGCATGCGCCGCACGCAAGGCACCACGTCGCAGCAGGCGGGCCGGCGCACGGTCGTCGGTATACAGCGCGGCCAATGCGTTGGTCGCTTCATACAGCGGCCGCGTCGCCAGCCGGTGCGCCCGCTCGTAGCCCTGCAGCAGGGCCGCAGCCCCGATGTCGCGCCCAGCGGCGGCAGCGGCGCGCACACGCTCGGCCAGGCGCGCCTGGCTCTGCAATCCGAAATTAAAGCCGTGCGCGGTGACCGGGTGCATGCCCACCGCCGCATCACCGATCAACGCGGCACGCTCGGCGATAAAGCGTTGCGCATAGGCCGCCACCAGCGGATAGGCATGCCGGCTGCCGTCCTGCTGCATCGGCCCGAGCCGATGCTCGAACGCCTCGGTCACTGCCGCACTGAAGTCAGCCGCCTCCATCGCCAGCAAGGCCTCCACCTGTCGCGGCGGCAGGGTCAGCACCGCACCGGCGCAATTGCCCTGCAGCGGCAACAACGCCAGCGTCTTGCCGTAGCCAAACCACTCCCAGGCGGCATGCCGGTGCGGCAGCGCATGCCGCATCCGGCACACCAGCATGGTCTTGCCGAAATCACGCAGCTGCGCACCAATGCCGAGCAGGCGCCGGGTGCTGGAAAAGCGACTGTCGGCCGCCACCAGCAGGCGCGCCGCCACCGTTTCCCCATCGTATAACTGCAGCACCACGCGGTCGCGCTGCTGCTGCACGGCCTGCAGCGTGCAGGCACAGCGCACCTCCAACGCAGCTTGCGCCTGCACCGCCTGCCAGGCCGCGCGACGGATCAGATGATTGGGCACCAGCCAGCCCAGATCGCCGGCACCACGCGCGGAGGCGGCGAAGGTCAGCGCGAAGTGCGAATGTCCGTCCATGACGCGGGCGTCGCGCAGCGGCGAGATCGCATCGGCGGGAAATTGCGGCCAGATGCCCAGTTGCTCCAGCAATGCACGCGAGGCATGGGTCAGCGCGATTTCGCGTCCGTCGAAAGCCGGCTCGGCCAGCTGCGCGCGCGGCTGCTGGTCGACCACCAGCACCGACAGGCCACTGCCGGCCAACGACCGCGCAAAACTCAGGCCGACCGGCCCGGCACCAATGACTGCGACATCCACCGATTGCATGCCACGCTCCTTCAGCACCAAGACCCAGAGGAGCTAACAAGACCTCGCATGCAATGGTCAGCTGGATGCGGTCGGCGCAGAGCAACCGGCATGTCCGCGTGGCACCTGCCGCATCGAGCACGCACGCATGGCGGTAAGCGCAGCCGTCTTGGTAGCGGCTCTCAGTTTAATGGCACTGGTGCTGGCCGGCCTTGATCAGGATCAAGCAGCGACCGAGCAGGCGAACCACCGCAGTCACGGGCGTGCAGCTTGTCGCTGCGTTTTCTCAGCCAATAACCACAGGCTACGCGCACGCAGCCCGGCCTGCGTCACCAGCCCAGCAACGCCCGCACCAGCTTGACGATGCCCCAGAACGACACCACCCAGATTGCGCTGCGCAGATAGGGAATGCCTGCCGCATACACAGGCACGTAAGCCACGCGCGCCCACAGGTACAGCTGCACGCCCAGTGCGGTATCTGCATTGGTACGCCCGGCAACGCTCACCGCCAGTACCGCAGCAGCGAAGATCGGGAACGTCTCCTGATAATTGCGGAAGGCGCGATCCAGCCGCGCCGCGACGCCGGTCAGGGGCTTGGGGTCGCCATCGCGGGCGCTGGCATTCCATTTGGTCCCGCGCTGGGCGGTCATGCTGGCCGAGGCGGCCAGCAGTTGCACCAGACCGAGCACCATGGCCCAGCCCAGCATCTGTAGTTCGATGGTCAGTTCCACACGGGTCTCCCGATGAGCTGCAAGATCACTTGATCGACGCGCGCAGGCTGTAACCGGCGAGACGCCAGGTCTTGTCCTCGTCCAGGCGGAACGACACCAGCTCGCGCACCGGCTGCTGGGCCTTGGCAAACCGGGTCGGGAAGCTGACGTTGACGTACAGGCCTTCGGGCACCTGCGCGCCGGCAGCGTATTTGACCCGTGTCACCGAGCCCTGCCCGCGTCCGACCACCGCCCCCAGGCGCGCACGTTCGGCGCCGATCTGGCTCACGAAGACATCGCGCTTGACCGCGGTCTTGGCGACGCTGGAGGCGCCATCCCACAGCGAGGCCACCTGGTTGGCATCGACCATCTGCGCCACCCGCAGTGCCGCCTGGGTCATCTCGGTGTTCTGTTTGGTCAGCTGCGCCTGCTGCGCCGGGCTGGCCGTGGGCGCCGCCTGGGGAGCGGCGGCCGGACGTGCAGCCGTCTGCGGCTGTTGTGCCAGGACCAGCGAGGGAGCCAACAGCAGTGCGGCAAGCAGACGAGGACGGAACATGGGGCAGATGACCTTGTGCTTAGCAAACGGATGGGAACCGCCGCAGGGTTTGCGGCGAGTGCGGCAGTTTAAGACCTGCGCTGCATGGTGAGGTGAGTGTGCAAGCGACGCGCGAGCCGGGTGCCGGGAACGCACGCCTTGACTCAAAAATCAGATGTCGCCGCCCGGCGGAACCGCCGCGACGCCGCGTGGCCGCCACAGTCGCCAACTGACCCACAGTGCGCGCGCGATGGCAGCGATCAGGGCCGCCAGGCTCAGCCACACCGCCAGCGTCGCCGGCCACTGCACATGGCTGGCCGCAGCGATCACCTGCAGCAGTTCGGCCACGCCAAACCCGGCCAGCACCAGCAGCGCCGATGGCAGATATGCCAGCGCAACGCCTTTCGTCTTTCCAAGCATGTCGCCCCCCGGCTCCGTGGTATGCCGCGACCATAGGCAGCCGGCAGTGCGGTGGGTGTGAAGCTCAGCCCTCGCCCTGGGCGGGGTCCGGCGCGGGTTCGGCAGCCGACTCTGCGGCAGGTGCCGCAGTTGGCGCTCCTGCCTCTGCGTCGGCCGCCGGCGCGGCCTGCGCTGCGGCGGTGGCCGGCAGCGCGGCGGCATCGGTTTCGGCCAGCGGGCTTTCTTCCGGGCAGGCCGCATCCGGGAAGCCGAAGCGCTGCTTCAAGGCCAGGCCGCAGGCGTTGACCGCCTCCAGATCGGCGCCCTCGCCCTTGCACTTCTGGTCGAAGGCAACCAGAAACGCGTCCTTGCGGCGCACGAAGGCGTCGCCGCACTTGCGCATCTGGCGGATGCGCTCCAGGTCGTCCTGCACCGCGTTGGTGCCATCCAGCCCGTACTCGCGCAACTCGTCCATCGTCAGCAGGCGCAGGCTGCGGTTGGGCACGGTCATCATCAGGTCGGCCACCGCCACCGCCACGCCATTGCGCTCCAGATAATCCTTGACGTTGCCGTAGACCTCGCGCAATTCGCGATTGAGTTCCGCGCGCGAGGTGGCCTTGGAACTGATCCGCATCATGCGGTGGATGCCGACCTTGCCGGCCACCAGCCGGTTGTCGCCGGCGGCCAGCACGAACACGCAGGCGCTGTGGCAGATCGAGCCTTCGCGCACCCAGATGGTCCAGTTGGATTCGCCGATGACATCGCCGGCGCGAATCGCCGCTTCCACCTGCCCGCCACTGGAATCCAGGTCCAGGATGCGATGCGGCAGCCGCAGTTGCTCGGCCACCGCGGCCAGCCGCCACACCAACGCAGCGAAGCCGGCGTTGATCTTGCCGGCGTAGCGCACCCGCAACAGGCCGGTGTCGCGACACGGCGCCAGCGCCGCCTCCACGCTGGCGCGGTCCAACGCCGGCAGCAGCGTGCCGTCGCCGGCTTCGCTGCTGTAATCGGTGGCGCAACTGATCCAGGCCTTGCCCGCGTCCAGCTCCGCCTGCGGCCAGCCGGCTTCGCCGGCCTGTGCACGCGGCCGCGGCGGCGGCGCCACCGGCTCGGGCGTATCCACCGACACCATATGGTCGCCATCGCCCTGCCCTGCGCCACTCTGCTGCGTCGCGGCGGCATCGGCCGAGGTGCTGGTGCGGTCGCAGGCCGCCAGCGCCAGCACGCATGAAAGGGACAGGCAGAGCAGTTTCAGCATGATGTCAGGCAACGGACCGCGACGGGGATCACCCTCAGTCTATGGCTGAATGGACGAAGCGTTTGACCCTGCCATGAACGCGGCGGCCCGGTGCAACCCTGTCCGAAAACGGCCAGCCCGGGCCGGGGCGAGCGCATAGACTGGCGCCATGCAAACCGCCACGCCCGACCGACTCCAATGCGACCGCGCCCGGCTGGCGCGCGATGCACGCTTCGACGGCTTGTTCTTCACCGCGGTGCGCAGCACCGGCATCTACTGCCGGCCGGTCTGTCCGGCGCCGCCGCCCAAGCCGGGCAACATCAGCTATTACCCCAGCGCGGCGGCAGCCAGTGCCGCCGGCTACCGGCCCTGCCTGCGCTGCCGCCCCGAGCTGTCGCCGCAGGCGCAGCAGCATCTGGGCGAAGAGAGCGTGCAACGCGCACTGGCGATGATTGCCGACGGTGCCCTGCAGGAGCAGCCGGTGCAGACCCTGGCCGACGCAGTGGGCCTGAGCGCACGCCAGCTGCAGCGGCAGTTCGTGCAGCAGCTCGGTGCCACCCCGATCCAGGTGCATGGCACGCGCCGGCTGCTGCTGGCCAAGCAGCTGCTGACCGAGACCGCATTGCCGGTCACCGAGGTCGCGCTGGCGGCCGGCTTCAACAGCCTGCGTCGCTTCAATGCCGCGTTCCTGGAAGGCTGCGGGACGCCGCCATCGGCGCTGCGCAAGCAGCGTGCCGAGGTCCCGGGTGGCGAGTTGACCCTGCGCCTGGGCTACCGCCCGCCGCTGGATCTGCCGGCGATGCTGGCATTCCTGCAACGCCGCGCGATTCCCGGCATCGAGCAGGTCGACGCCAGCGGCTACCGGCGCGTGATCGGCACGCCGGGCAACTCAACCCTGATCGAGGTCAGCGCGGCGCCGCAGCGTGCGGAGTTGTTGCTGCGCATCGGCGCCACCGACCCGCGCCAGATTCCGCAGATCGTGCGGCGGGTGCGCCGGCTGTTCGATCTGGATGCAGACCTGCAGGCGGTGCACGCCACGCTGGCGACCGAGCCGCTGCTGGCCGAGGCGATCGCGCGCCGCCCCGGGCTGCGCGTGCCGGGCGGCTGGGACGGCTTCGAGGTGGCCGTGCGCGCCGTGCTGGGCCAGCAGATCAGCGTGGCCGGCGCGGCAACGCTGGCAGCGCGGCTGGTCGACCGGCATGGCGGCCATCATCTGGAGATGCCGCCCGGCCTGGACCGCATCTTTCCGACCCCGGCACAGCTGGCCGAGGCGCCGCTGGAACAACTCGGCCTGCCGCGGGCGCGCGCCGCCACGCTGCGTGCATTAGCCTCGGCCTGCGCGCAAGGGCAGCTGCATTTCGGCGCCGGCCAGCGCCTGTCCGAGTTCGTCGCCGCCTGCACCGCGTTGCCCGGCATCGGGCCGTGGACCGCGCACTACGTCGCCATGCGTGCGCTGTCGCATCCGGACGCGTTTCCGGCCGGCGACCTGATCCTGCAGCAGGTGCTCGGCACGCCCGAGCGCCTGAGCGAGCGCGCCACCGAAGCGCGCTCGCAGGCCTGGCGGCCGTGGCGCGCCTACGCCGTATTGCACCTGTGGCATCTCGCTGTCGATCGCAAGGACACCCGCTCATGAGCACGTTGTATTACGACACCTTCCCATCGCCGATCGGCGCGCTCAGCGTGGCCGCCGATGCTGCCGGCGTGCACCACATCCTGTTCGCGCAGAACCGCTACGACGCGGTCGGCCGCGCGCGTTGGCAGCACGACCCCGATGCGCCGCTGGTGCGCGAGGCACGCGAGCAATTGCTCGACTATCTGTATGGCGGGCGGCGCAGCTTCGACCTGCCACTGGCCCCGACCGGCACGCCGTTCCAGCTGCAGGTCTGGCATACGCTGGCGCAGATTCCGTTCGGGCAGACCTGGAGCTATGCGCAACTCGCGCATGCGGTGGGACGCCCGGCCGCCAGCCGTGCGGTCGGCGCTGCCAATGGGCGCAATCCATTGCCGATCGTGCTGCCCTGCCACCGCGTGATCGGCGCCAACGGTGCGCTGACCGGCTTTGGCGGCGGTCTGCCGACCAAGCAGGCCTTGTTGCAGCTGGAAGGCTGGTCGCCGCGCCAGGGCGCAGCGGCCGACGATCTGTTCGCCGCATCCGCCGCCGGCACGCGCTGACTTCGCGACGTCATTGCCAGGCCGTAAACTGGCGCGATGATTGATCGACGTTTTGTGTTTGCCGCGCTCGCACTGCTCGCGGCCTGCAGTTCTCACGCCCCTTCGCGCAGTACGCCAGCCCCCGCCCCGGCGGCGCCCGCGTCGGTCGACGCACCGCACAGCGATTCAGCGCACAGCGTGCTGCTGATCTCCATCGACGGGCTGCGCGCGGACATGCTCGATCGCGGCATCACCCCGACTCTGTCGCAGCTCGCGCACGACGGCGTACGTGCGCGCTGGATGACGCCGTCGTACCCGTCGCTGACCTTTCCCAATCACTACACGCTGGTCACCGGCCTGCGCCCGGACCACCACGGCATCGTGCACAACAGCATGCGCGATGCGACGCTGGGCGGCTTCTGGCTGAGCAAGCAGGATGCCGTCGGCGATGCGCGCTGGTGGGGTGGCGAGCCGCTGTGGGTGGGCGCGGAAACCCATGGCCTGCATGCCGCAACCTGGTCGTGGCCGGGCAGCGAGGCGGCGATCGGCGGCGTGCGCCCCACCCGTTGGCGCCATTACGAAGAAGGCACCAGCCTGGACGCGCGCGTGGACGAAGTGCGGGGCTGGCTGGCCGCCTCCGGCGCCGACCGCAACCGCCTGGTCACGCTGTATTTCGAACACGTGGACGAAGCCGGCCACGACCACGGCCCGGAGTCGCGCGAATACGCCGACAACGTGCGTGCGGTGGATGGCGCGATCGGCCGGCTGCTGGCCGGCATGCAGCGCGACGGCACGCGCGAGCGCACCAATATCGTCGTGGTCTCCGACCACGGCATGGCCGAAGTGGCGCCCGGGCATGCGATCAGCGTGGAAGACATGGCGCGCCCGGACATCGCCACTGCCGTGACCGACGGGCAGGTGATCGGCTTTGCGCCATTGCCGGGACAGCAGGCCCGCGCCGAAGCCGGCCTGCTCGGTGCGCATGCGCAGTACGACTGCTGGCGCAAGACGGAGCTGCCGGCACGCTGGCACTACGGCACGCATCCGCGCATTCCGCCGATCGTGTGCCAGATGCACGAGGGCTGGGATGCACTGTTCCCTGACAAGCTGGCCAAGCGCCCGCGCGATCAGATGCGCGGCTCGCACGGTTTCGATCCGGCGCTGCCGTCGATGCGTGCGGTGTTCCTGGCGCAGGGCCCGGATCTGGCGCAGGGCAAGCGCTTGCCGGGCTTCGACAACGTCGATGTGTATGCGCTGATGACCCGGCTGCTGGGCATTCCTGCCGCGCCCAATGATGGAAATCCCGCCACGCTGCTGCCGGCTCTGCGCGTGCCGCCGGCCGCCGGCCGCTGAGTGACGCGTCGCGGCCGCGCGGCGCGGATGCGACAATGGCGCCATGTCTGCTCCTGATCCCTCGCCGCGCCGGCTTCGGCTGCGGCCGTTGTTGTCCAGCCAAGGCTGGCGTCGCCGCGCCGCACTCTGGGGTGGCGCAATTGCAGTAGCACTGGTGGCGATCGTGTTCGCCAAGGCCAGCGACGCCGCCTTCCAGTTGTTCCAGCGCATCACCGCGCATTCGATCTGGTGGGCACTGCTGCTGACGCCGGGCATCTTCGCCCTGCTGGCCTGGCTCACCTCCGGCGCGATGCGGCCGACGCGTGGCAGCGGCATTCCGCAGGTCATCGCGGCGCTGGAACATGACGACGCCGCATTCCGCCAGACCAATCTGTCGCTGCGCGTGTCGATCGGCAAGCTCGCCCTGACCACCCTGTCGCTGCTCGGTGGCGCCTCGGTCGGACGCGAAGGCCCCACCGTGCATGTCGGCGCCAGCCTGATGCATGTGTTCGGGCGCTGGTTCGGGTTTCGCGATCCGCGCGAGCTCTCGCATTTCCTGCTTGCCGGCGGCGCGGCCGGTATCGCCGCGGCGTTCAACACGCCGCTGGCCGGGGTGGTGTTTGCGATCGAGGAATTGAGCGGGCGCTTCGAGCACCGCTTCTCCGGCACCTTGCTGACCGCGGTGATCGTCGGTGGCGTGGTGTCGCTGGGCCTGCTGGGCAACTACACCTACTTCGGCAAGGTTGCGGTGGCCTTGCCGCTGGGCCAGGCCTGGCTGGCGATCGCGCTATGCGGCAGCGTGGCCGGCCTGCTCGGCGGCATCTTCGCGCGCCTGGTGCTGGCCAGCGTCAGCGGCAAACCGCGCTGGCTGGCAACGCTGCGCCAGCGCCACCCGGTGCTGCTGGCCGCGCTGTGCGGGGTGGCCTTGGTCGGGCTGGCACTGGTGTTCGGGCAAGGCGCGTTCGGCACCGGCTACGAGCAGGCGCGCAGCCTGGTGCAGGGCCATGCGGTGGTCGGCCACGAATTCGGGCTGATGAAGCTGCTGGCCAATCTGGTCTCCTACCTGGCCGGCATTCCGGGCGGGCTGTTCTCGCCGGCGCTGGCGGTGGGCGCCGGCATCGGCCACAACCTGTCGGTGCTGATGCCGGGCGTGGACCCGCGCACCTTCGTGCTGCTGGGCATGTGCGCGTATCTGACCGGCGTGACCCAGGCGCCGTTGACCTCGGCGGTGATCTCGCTGGAACTGACCGACACCAGCCAGATGCTGTTGCCGATCCTGGCTACCGTGCTGATCGCGCGCGCAATGTCCGGGCTGGTGTGCAAGACGCCGATCTATCGCGGCCTGGCCGAACAGTTGCTGGCGCCGATGCCGTCCCGCACCTCGCCGGCTACGGCGACGACGCACTGAACATCACAGACGGGAGAGCGGAGCAGGGTCGACCGACCGCAGTGTGCAGCTGCCGGCCATGACCGCCGCGCACTCCGGACGGGCTGTTCCACCATGCGCGAACCGACGCCAGCGGCGCGCGCGTCGCCGCTTCGACGCAGGCCGGTAGCGGAATGGCTGCTAGGGCGAGCGCTGCAGCGCGCGTCTGCGCCGATGCCGGACATAAAAAAACGCGGCGCAAGCGCCGCGTTCTGGTGTCGCGAAGCGGGCTAGGGATCAGCCGGCCTTGGCAACGGTCTTCTTGGCGACAGCCTTCTTGGCCGGAGCCTTGACCACGCCCTTCTTGGCAACCGGGGCAGCTGCACCCACGACAACCTTGCTCACCGCGTGCGAACGCGAATTGCCGTAGCTGGAATTGTAGCGCTTGCCCTTGGCGGTCTTGCGGTCACCCTTACCCATGTTCGTCGACTCCTGAATGTGAATACTGAATACAAAATCCCCGCGCTGAACACGGGTCTGGCGAGGTTTACGCCGGCGGCGCCCTCGCGCAAGGCCGGCAAGCCTACCACGTAGGCCCTGCCCGCGCAGCCCGGGCTAGTGCGCGCAGCTGGCGTCGTGGACGTGGGCGTGCCCGTGGTTCAGACGCAGGTTGACCAGGTGGGCGATGCCGACCAGCGCGCCGCCGAGCGTCATCACCACCGCATGCGGCACCACCGCGTGGTGCAAGGGGTCATAAAGCAGGCCGGCCCACAGCAACAGCAAGCCCGGCAGCAACAGTGCCAGCGCGTGCAGCGCCTTGTGGCGGCGATAGCCCAGCACCAGGCTGAACAGCCCCAGCAGCGTCACGAACACCACGATGGCCAGTTCGACCCCATCGCCCAGCCAGAACGACAAGCCCAACGACGGGGCCAGGGCCAGTACCAGCGGCAGCACCGCGCAATGCACCGCGCACAGCAGCGAACCGGTCGCACCGAAGCGGTCGAGCACATGGCGAAGGGACGGTAGAGGCATGACTTCCAGCAGGGGCTCGCGGCGACGTGGAATAATATAACATCTTCCTTGTTCCAGACCCGCACCGCTGCATCGCGCAGGTGAGCGGGTCCTGCCGTCGGCACAGTCGCCAAGCTGCGCCCTACCATTGATATACAGTAACAATCACAGAGTCCGGCCCGCCATGCACCCTCGCCTCGCTTTCTCGCTCCGCCGCTCCACGCTCTCGCTGGCGCTGACCAGCCTGCTGACGCCCGCCCTGGCCCTGGCCGAGGACGCACCGGCAGCCGCCGACCCGCAGACCCCGCCCAGCTCGGACACGCGCCACGACGCCACCGCTTCCAGTGGCCGCCATATCAAGGACCTGGACAAGGTCGTCGTCACCGCCAGCCCGTTGCGCGATGCGGCCGGCGAGTTGAGCCGCCCGGTCGAGGTGCTGGCCGGCGAGCGTCTGGACGAGGTACGCAGCTCCAGCCTGGGCGAGACCGTGGCCAGCCTGCCCGGCGTGCAGAGTTCCAACTTCGGCCCCGGCGTCGGCCGGCCGATCATCCGTGGCCTGGACGGCCCGCGCGTGGCGGTGCTGCGCGATGGCCTGTCGACCCAGGACGTGTCCACGGTCAGCCAGGACCACTCGCCGGCGATCGAGCCGTTCCTGGCCAACCAGATCGAGGTGCTCAAGGGCCCGTCCACGCTGCTGTACGGCTCCGGCGCGATCGGCGGCGTGGTCAACGTGGTCGACGGGCGCATTGCCGAAACCCCGGTGGACGGCTTCAGCGGCCGCGCCGAAGTGCGCTTCGACGGCGGCGACAAGGACGGCAACACCGACATGTTCCGCGTCGATGCCGGCAATGGCAGCGGCCTGTCGATCCATGCCGACGGCGTTTACCGCAACCAGAACGATTACGACACCCCGCAGGGGCGCCAGCTCAACAGCTGGATCGACTCCAAGGTCGGCTCGGTCGGCGCTTCGCTGTCCGGCGACTGGGGTTTCGTCGGCCTGTCGGCCTCGCGCTTCCGTGACAACTACGGCAACCCCGGCGAGCCGGGCGACCCGACGATCGGCGAGCGCGGGGTGTCGTTGAAGCTGCAGCAGGACCGCTACGACCTCAAGGGCGGGCTGACCGATCCCTGGGGCGAAGGCAGCGCACTGCGCTACAGCTTCGGCCACACCGATTACGCGCACACCGAGTTCGAAGGTGCCGAAGTCGGCACCGTGTTCACCAAGCGCGCCAACGAAGGCCGCGTGGAAGCCTCCTTCACCTTCGGCGGCGGCTGGCAGACCGCGTTCGGCCTGCAGGGCAGCGACACCACCTTCCAGGCGATCGGCGAGGAATCCTTCGTGCCCAAGACCGACACCCGCTCGCTCGGCGTGTTCGGCGTGGCGCGCAACAGCTGGGAGCGCGTCACCGCCGAAGTCGGCGCGCGCGTGGACAAGGTCAAGTACCGCACCGACATCGGCGTGGACCGCGACTTCACCCCGACCAGCTTCTCGGCCAGCGGCGGCTTCCGTTTCAACGAACAATGGCGCCTGACCGCCAACCTCGACCACGCCGAACGCGCACCGGCCGAGGAAGAGCTGTTCGCCAACGGCCCGCACATCGCCACCCTCGCCTACGAGATCGGCGATGCGGATCTGAAGACCGAAAAGGCCAACCAGGCCGAGCTGGGCCTGAACTTCCAGAACGCATGGGTGGATGCCAAGATCGCCGCGTACTACAACCGCTACAACGACTTCGTCTACATCGTCGATACCGGCGGCCAATGGTTCAACGAAGAAGACAACGACTTCCTGCCGATCCGCCAGTGGACGCAGAACGATGCGGTCTTCCACGGTTTCGAGGGCGAGGCCACCTTCCATCTGGCCGACAACGACACCGGCGCGTGGGATCTGCGCGTGTTCGGCGACACCGTGCGTGCGCGCCTGAAGGATGGCGGCAACCTGCCGCGCATCGCACCGGGCCGGGTCGGCGCGCAGATGCGCTGGAACGCCGATGCATGGCGCGCCTCGCTCGGCGCCACCCGCACCATGAAGCAGGACAAGGTGGCGGTGAACGAAACCCCGACCGATGGATACACCTTCGTCGATGCGCATCTGGCCTACCACGTGGACCGTGGCAGCAACGCGTGGGAAGTGTTCCTGGACGGCAACAACCTGACCAACCAGGACGCACGCGTGCACACCTCCTTCCTCAAGGACGACGTGATGCTTCCCGGCCGCAGCGCCTCGTTCGGCGTGCGCCTGTTCTTCTGACGGTACCTCTCTCCCGCCGTCATAAGCGAGGCCGCCTTCGGGCGGCCTCGTCATGTCCAGCGGCGGGGCTGCCGGCCTCGGCGTTCTGCCGTGCTGCGCGTACCGGCGCGGCGATGGCAGCCCTGCCCTGCAATGCTGCTCGCAGCGAAGAGCCGATGCGCTGCATTGCGCGGGCTGGCTCTACGCACCGCTGACAGATCACACCGGGGCCGCTTGCCGGCGTTGGCCGATAGCCGACGCTGCCCGGTACGCACCCATGCATGTGCCAGCGCCGTCATTGCCGCGCGTTGGGCGGTCTGCGATTGCCGCGCAGACTTGATCGACCATGCTTCGACGGACAAGCGCGCCACATTCGCCATGCGCTTGCCAATAGGTGCATATGCACGCAAAGTGCGAGCATCCTCGTGGAGCATCGCCATGTCCGGGACCAGCCCCTGCACCTGCTTCCAGCTGCGCCGCGCCGCACGGCGCACCTCGCAGCTATACGACCATGCCCTGGCACAGGTGGGCCTGAGCCTCAACGAATACTCGATCCTGCGCCGGCTGGTCAGCGCACAGCCGTTGGGTGCGTTGGCGCACTCGCTAGGCATGGATCGCACCACGCTGACCCGCAATCTCAAGCCGCTGCTGGCGGCGGGCTGGGTGCAGGCACGTCGCGGCGAGGATGCGCGCCAGAAAGTGGTGGTACTGAGCCGCAGTGGACGCGGGCTGCTGGTGCGCGCCCTGCCGCATTGGCAACGCGCACAGACGCAGCTGGAAACGCTGTTCGGCAGCGCCTCCACCGCGCAGCTGCACGCCACCTTGATGCAACTGGATGCGGCCCTGGACGCGGAGGCAGCGGCATGAACACCTCTGCGAGCGCCCGCGCCAGCGCGCAGTGGGGATTGCTGCTCACCGCCTCGGCCATGCTGATGCTGACGATGGGCGCACGCCAGACCACCGGCCTGTTCGTGGAGCCGATCCATCGCCAGACCGGGATCGGCATCGCGTCGATCAGCTTCGCGCTGGCGGTGGGGCAACTGGTCTGGGGCGCGGTGCAGCCGGTATTCGGCGCGATCGCCGATGCGCGCGGGCCACTGCCGGTGCTGCTGTTCGGCGGCGTGCTGTTGTCGCTGGGCCTGGGACTGAGCCCGTGGCTGGCCAGCGAGTGGGGCCTGATCGTCTCGCTGGGCATCTTGGCTGCCGCCGGTGCGGGCGCCGGCAGTTTTTCGGTGCTGATCGGTGCCACTGCCGGACGTCTGGCGCCGGAGCGGCGCTCGTTCGCGGCCGGGCTGATCAATGCCGGCGGCTCGCTCGGCCAGTTCGTGTTTGCGCCACTGGTGCAGCTGATGATCGGCGCCGCCGGTTGGGCCAGGGCGATGACCGGGCTGGCGATGATCTCCCTGCTGACCTTGCCGCTGGCCTGGCCGCTGCGACGCAGATCGCCGCCGCCGGGCATGCACATGCCGATCGCAAACGGCGACATCGGCTTGCGTGCGCAACTGCAGGTTGCCCTGCGCGATCGCAGTTACTGGTGCCTGCATCTGGGCTTTTTCACTTGCGGCGTGCATATCGCGTTTCTGGTCACGCACCTGCCCGGCGAGATCGCGCTCTGTGGCCTGCCCGCCAGCGTGTCGGCGGTGTCGATCGCGTTGATCGGCCTGTTCAACGTGGCCGGCAGCCTGGTCGCCGGCAAGCTCGGCGAACGCATCCGCATGAAGTGGCTGCTGTGCGCCTTGTATGCCAGCCGTGCGGTGCTGATCGGCTTGTACCTGATCGCGCCGCCGACGCCGCTGACCTTCTACCTGTTCGCCGCGGCACTGGGCTTTACCTGGCTGGGCACGGTACCGCCGACGGCAGGCTTGATCGGCAAACTGTTCGGCCCGCGCTACCTGGGCACCTTGTTCGGCCTGACCTTGTTGTCGCACCAGATCGGCGGCTTCTTCGGGGCGTGGCTGGGCGGGCTGGCGCTGGAGCGCTTCGGCGACTACAGCTGGATGTGGTACGCCGACATGCTGCTGGCAGTGATCGCCGCACTGATCAACCTGCCGATCCGCGAAGCCGCGCCGGTACGCGCAGCAGCGTAAAGCAGGCGCAAGCGTGCGCCTGCCCGCAGCGACATCGCTGCGCCATTGCACGGTGCCTGGCAGCACATGCGCAAAGGCCATCGTGCCGCGACGATGGATCGCATTGGCTGCCGCTGCGGTGCGCGTTGGAACGACCCACACGCGGTCCGATAGCGACACGCGTGCACTGCGCACGCGCTGTCCGGCGCCTTACCGCATTGATCGATGGCGAGCACGTCGCCTGCGCCGAGTGCCGCAGCGCACAACAGCTTTTGCCGGCAACTCCGTTAGAACAACAGCGCGACGTGTGTCGCTGCGTTGCGCGACCGGCCACTGTGACGTGCTGCCGGTCACCCTTTGGCGGCGCGTGTACGACGCGCGCATTGCCGCCAGCTGCGACGTCATCCCAGGAGAGCTTTCATGACCGCATCGATGCCCCGCTATGCCCTGTCCCTTGCCATCGGCGCCCTGCTTGCGCCTGGCGCGCATGCGCAGACGTCCACCGCCGAGCCGCGCAGTGAGGCCACCACGCTGGATGCAGTGATCGTCAGCGGCACCGCGCGCTTCAAGGGCCTGGCCAAGCGCGATGCCAGCTTCTCGATCACCACCGCCAGCCCGGAGCAGATCCAGCAGGCCGTGCCGCAGAGCACTGCGGACCTGCTGAAGATCGTGCCCGGCGTATGGGCCGAGCCCAGCGGTGGCGGCACCGGCGCCAATATCTTCGTGCGCGGCATGCCGTC
Source organism: Xanthomonas sp. F14 (assembly GCF_014199865.1). Classification (NCBI taxonomy): domain Bacteria; kingdom Pseudomonadati; phylum Pseudomonadota; class Gammaproteobacteria; order Lysobacterales; family Lysobacteraceae; genus Xanthomonas; species Xanthomonas sp. F14. The sequence continues at coordinate 1,966,515 of NZ_JACHOM010000001.1, forward strand.
CGAAGGCGATGCGCCGTTCGTGACCATGCAACTGGATGGCTCGCCGCTGTTTCCGCCGCCGACCCTGTCGTTCCTGGAAAATTCCACGCTGTTTCGCGTCGACGACACGGTCGAGCGCATGGAGGTATTGCGTGGCGGCTCCAGCCCGATCTTCTCCAACGGCCAGCCGGGTCTGACGGTCAACTTCATCCAGAAAAAAGGCCAGGACGAGCCCGAAGGCAGCGTACGCCTGACCGGCGGCAACAACGCGCTGCGCCGCATCGATGTCTTCAACAGCGGGCCGATGGGCAATGGCTGGTACTACAGCGTGGGCGGTTTCTTTCGCGAAACCGACGGCGTGCGCGACCCGCAGTTTTCCGCCGACAAGGGTGGCCAATTCAGCGCCACCTTGAGCAAGCGCTGGGACAGCGGCGAGCTGTCGTTCTACGCGCGGCATACCGACGACAACAATGCCTTCTATACCGCCATTCCGCTGCTGTCGCGCAACAACGGCAACGACCTGTCCAGCTTCCCCGGCCTGAATGCGCAAACCGGCACCCTGCTCGGCCGCGACTTCCGCAATGTCGATCTGCTGGTCGGGCCGGATGGACAGACCATCCGCCGCGATCTGGCCGACGGCCGCGGCGTCAACATCGATGTGTTCGGCGGCGAACTGAACTGGGAGACCGGCGACTGGACCATTGCCGACCGCTTCAACGTGATGAGCGGCAGCGCGCCGACCTATGCGTTGTTCACCGGCGATGCGCCGGTGCGATTGAGCGATTTCATCGCCAGTTACGGCACTACCGGCAGCGGTAGCTTCACCAATGGCGGCGGCGTCGTCGATCCGAATCAGCAAGTGCTGGAAGCCGGCTGGTGGTCGGTGGACAAGCGCCTGAATTCGGTCACCAACGATTTGCGCCTGAGCCGCGAATTGTTTACGGGCAACACGCTCACCGTGGGCGCGTACTACGCCAAATATTCCTCGGCAGACACCTGGTACCTGGGCAACACCATGCTGCTTACCGCGCAGAACAACGCGCGCCGGATCGATCTGGCGCTGGACAACGGCCAGCAGGCCACGCGCCAGGGTTTCACCAGCACCGCGTTCTTCAACCTGCGCGCCAACTACGATGGCGAGAACATCGCCGCCTTCGTCGCCGACGAATGGGAGCTCAACGCGCGGCTGCGCCTGGACCTGGGCGCCCGCTACGAACGCCAGAGCGTCACCGGCGATGTGCACGACACCGCCACCGTCGATCTGGACGGCAACCCGGACACGCTGTACGACAACGCCACCTCGCTCGCCCTGGCCAGCACGCGCCGCATCGACCAGGACGATGAGGCGTTCTCCTGGACGGCGGGCCTGAACTTCACGCTCGATACGCACAACAGCCTGTTCGCACGCGTCAACTCGGGGGTGAAGTTCCCAGGCTTCGACAATCTGCGCGATGGCCAGAATCGCGTGCAGGAAGTGGATCAGTACGAACTCGGGCTCAAGTCCGGTGCCAGCAGCTACGACCTGTACCTGACCGCGTTCTACAACACCTTCAAGAACTCGCCGTTCCAGGCGTTCCTGGCCAATGGTGAAAACTTCACCACCGTTGGCGACTCGCGTGCGCGCGGGCTGGAGGTGGAAGGTGCCATCCGCCCGTTCGGCGGCTTCGAGCTGGCCGGCACCGGGGTGTGGCTGGATGCCAAGTACCGCAACTACCGCGAGTTCACCGGCAACCAGGTGATGCGCCAGCCCAAGCGCCAGTTCCGCATCACGCCCAGCTACTACTGGATGCTGCCGTTCGGCGACCTCAAGGTGTTTGCCACCTATTCCTACATCGGCGACCGCTTTGCGGACCTGGCCAACAGCCAGCGGCTGCCGTCCTACGACATGCTCGACATCGGCGCCAACCTGCATGTGGGCGAGCACTGGGAAGTGACCGCCAGCGGCAGCAACGTCACCGACACGCTGGGCCTGACCGAAGGCAATGTGCGTGTCCCGGGTGCAGCGACCGGCGGCGTGTTCATGGGCCGGCCGATCGCCGGACGGCAGTACCAGATGTCGGTGGCGTATCGCTGGTAGGCAAGCCAAGACGTCATCCCGCGCGGCAGTCCACGGCTGTCGCGCGGTCCACGTCCGAGCGCGCGGCCGCGTCCTTGGACGCGCAACGCGGAAGCGCAGGCGCGGCGCATGCCTACCTGTGCCAGTGGTCCAGCTGCTACACCTTCGCGGCCATGCGACCACTGCGCTTTCTCACCGCCGGCATCGGCTGCGCAACCGCGCACCGGGAGCCGATCGACGCCCTGTCGCATCCGTCATTCAACCCGGATGCGCTCTTCCGGCTCTTTCGAGACATCAAGGTGCCCTATCCCGAGGTAGTTCCGCGCACGGCACGGCCATTGTGATGCGGCATCACACCGGCAGCGGGCTGCGTTCGGCAAAGTGCCCGCGCCAGTACGGGTAGTACGGATACGGCGGCTCCACCGCGCTCACCGCATCCAGGCGCGCGCGTTGCGCGTCCGTCAGCGACCAGCCCACCGCGCCCAGGTTCTGGCGCAGCTGCGCTTCGTCACGTGCGCCGATCAGCACCGTGCTCACGGTGGGCCGTTGCAGCAGCCAGTTGATGGCGATCTGCGGCACGCTGCGGCCGCTCTCGTCGGCAATCGCGTCGAGCACATCGACGATGTCGAACAGGCGCTCGTCGCTGATCGCCGGGCCGGCGGCCGCGGTGGCATGCAGGCGACTGTGTTCGGGCAATGCCTGGCCGCGGCGCAGCTTGCCGGTCAGGCGCCCCCAGCCCAGCGGACTCCACACCACCGCGCCCACGCCCTGGTCGATGCCCAACGGCATCAGCTCCCATTCGTAGTCGCGCCCGGCCAGCGAGTAATAGGTCTGATTGGCGACAAAGCGGCTCCAGCCCTGCGCATCGGCCACCGCCAACGACTTCATCAGCTGCCAGCCGGCATAATTAGACGCACCCAGGTAGCGCACCTTGCCGGCGCGGACCAGCCCATCCAGCGTGGACAGGGTTTCTTCCACCGGCGTCATCGCATCGAAGGCATGCAGTTGCAGCAGATCGATATAGTCGGTGCGCAGGCGCCGCAACGAGGCATCCACCGCGCGCAACAGGCGGAAGCGCGAGGCACCGGCATCGTTGGGCCCATCGCCCAGGCGCAGGCCGGTCTTGGTCGAGAGGATCACCTGATCGCGGCGGCCCTGCAGCGCCTGGCCGAGAATCTCTTCAGAGGCGCCGTCCGAATACACATCGGCGGTGTCGAACAGGTTCAGGCCCGCCTCCAGGCATAGATCGATCATGCGCTGCGCCTGCGCCACATCGGTATCGCCCCATGCAGAAAACAGCGGCCCCTTGCCGCCAAAGGTACCGGCCCCCAGACCGAGCGCCGGGACCTTGAAACCGGAACGGCCGAGAAAACGTGTCTCCATCGCAATGCTCCTTGAAACCGAAAGAAAATCCGCGCGCTGGCGGTCGATCCGGCCATGCGCGATGCCAAGCGCCACGCTCTGCTCGCCGACCACCCGCGCGATCGCACAGGGCTGCCGGTTGCGCGGTCACTGCGCTCGTGCCTAAGAAACGAATCAACCTGCCGGCGCACACACGCCCGGCGCGGCGGTACGCCGGCGTTGCAGTTGCACGCTCCACAACGCGATCCCCAGGCCGAGCGCGCTCAACAGCGCGGCGACCCAGGGCGTGGCGACCAGGCCGGCATGGGTGGCGATCACCACGCCGCCCAGCCAGGCGCCCAGCGCATTGCCCAGATTGAACGCGGCGATATTGAGACTGGAAGCCAGGTTCTGGCCGGCACCGCGCGCATGCTCGAGCACGCGCAACTGCAGCGGCGCCACGGTGGCGAAGGCGGCCACGCCCAGCAGCCCGACGAACACCACCATCGCGGTCTTGTTGTGCAGGACCAGGCCCATCGCGGCGAGCACCACCACCAGTGCCGCCAGGCTGCCCAGCAACGCGGCGGTGGGGCGCCGGTCGGCCAGACGCCCGCCCAGCAGATTGCCCACGATCATGCCGACGCCGAAGACCAGCAACACCGGCGAGACCGCCGTCTGCGCGAAACCGCTCACGTCCACCAGCAACGGCTGGATATAGGTGAATACCGCGAATACGCCGGCATAGCCCACCACCGTGATCGCCAGGGCCAGCAGCACCTGCCCGCGCCCCAGCACCGCCACTTCCTGACGCCACGACACCGGCGCGGCCGCGCCTGCGTTCGCCGGTACCCACAGTGCCACCGCGGCCGTGGCCAGCACGCCGACGACCGCAACCGCCCAGAACGTCGCCCGCCAGCCCAGCTGCAGACCCAGCCAGGCGCCGGCCGGCACGCCCAGCAGGGTGGCCACCGTCAGGCCGGCAAACATCAGCGAGATCGCCGAGGCACGGCGCTCGGCCGGGACCAGCGAGGTGGCCACCACCGCGCCCACGCCGAAGAAGGTGCCGTGCGCCAGCGAGGTCAGCACGCGCGCAACCATCAGGCTGGTGTAGTCCGGCGCCAGCGCGCAGGCCACGTTGCCCAGGGTGAAGATCGCCATCAAGCCGACCAGCACCGCCTTGCGCGGCAGCCTCGCACTGGCCAGGGTCAGCACCGGCGCCCCGACAAACACCCCCAGCGCATAGCCGCTGATCAGCAGGCCGGCAGCGCTGAGCGACACGCCCAGGTCGGTGGCCACCTGCTGCAGCAGGCCCATGATCACGAACTCGGTGGTACCGATGCCGAAGGCACCGATGGTCAGCGCCAGCAGCGCTGGCGGAAAACGGGAAGAACGCGCGGAAGCGGACATGGGCATGGACCAGGGAAGACAACCCACAGCCTGCGCTCCAGCGTCCTAAGCAAAAACCCCTGTTATCCTGATTCACTATCAAGCAATCATTGAGAATCGCATGGACCGCCTCGGCGATATCGCGCTGTTCCTGCGCGTGCTCGACTCCGGCTCGATCACTGCCGGCGCGCGCAGCCTGGATTTGTCGGTAGCGGTCGCCAGCCAGCGCCTGAAGCGGCTGGAGCGCGACCTGGGCGTGCGCCTGCTGCACCGGACCACGCGCCGGCTGCACCCGACCCCCGAAGGCCAGCGCCTGGCCGAGCGCGGCCGCGTGCTGGTGCAGGATCTGGACGCGCTGGCCGACGATCTGCGCGAGAGCGCACACGCGGTCGGCGGCATCCTGCGCATGACCATGTCGGCCTCGTTCGGGCGGCAGTACGTCTCGCCCTTGCTGCCGGAATTCCAGGCCCGTCATCCACGCGTGCACATCAGTGCGCACCTGAGCGACGACCTGGTGGACCTGGTCAAGCAAGGCTTCGACCTGGCGATCCGCATCGGCCCGCTGGACGACTCCGGGCTGGTGGCGCGGCGCATCGCCGACAACCGCCGCACCCTCGCCGCCTCGCCCGACTATCTGCAGCGCCATGGCACCCCGCGCACGCCGGACGACCTGGCCGGGCATGCCGGCGTGCTGCTGATGGGCCGCGACGGCCGCCAGGATGTCTGGCAGCTGCAAACGCCGGAGGGCGGCCTGGTGCGCGTGCGCATGCAGAGCCGCTTCGAAAGCAATTTCGGTGAGTTGATCCGCGATGCGGCCGTCGCCGGCCAAGGCATCGCGTTGCATTCGTACTGGCATATCGCAGAAGAACTGCGCAACGGCCGGTTGGTCGAGGTACTTCCCGATTACCCGCCGCCAACCTCGCAGATCAACGCGGTGATGCCGGCGCGCCAGCTGCAGCCACCGCGTGTGCGTGCATTCGTGGATTTTCTGCAGGAACGCCTGGGCGACGTGCCGCCGTGGGAGCTGGGCGGTTGAACGCGAGCGCGTCGGTCGCGTCGGCCGATGCCGGCTGGACGCGGATCGATGCGTGGCTGCGAGGCGACGTCTTGGTTGGTTAGTGGCTGGATTGGACCGAGTCCCGCTGTTGGATCAGTGGTGGGCGGCGATCTGCGAGTTTGCTGCAGGGCTCCTGCCCGCTCACCACCGCGGAGCACGTTGCAAGCCGGAGAGCCCGATATGGGGGGTTGCGGATAGATCAGTTGTAAGGAAGGCGATCTGCCGCCTTGCTGCAGGGTCCTTGCCCCCCACCATCGCAGCACACGCCGCAAGGCAGAGTGGACGATCTACGGCGTTGCAGATATGTCAGCTGTAAAGCGGGCGATCTGCCGCTTGGCTGCGGGGCCCTTGCCCGCCCACCATCGCGGGACACGCCGCAAGTACGTCCGTGTAGGCTCTTACGCGGCATCCATGCCGCGTAAGGTCCCGCGACGGTAGGCGGGCAAGGACCTGCCTGGATGGTCGGTGTGCACGATTAAAAGCAGTGCCAGATGCGCGTTGTTTGATGCCGATGTGCCAGCTCACCGCCCGATGCATCTCTAACGACAACCAGTCGGGATATTCGGTACGCATAGCTACGAGCAGTACGTCATGTGCATTTTTGGATAGCGATGTACCTGCGCGACCCAACAGTCAACGACCAATGCACTTCGCGAGACAAGCAGCTCTTATGCGAGCACCGACCACCTTTCTGGTGCGGTGTCCTCGCCGGTTGCGGGACCCTTGGCGGCATGGATGCCGCCAAGGAATCTCCACGGATGGATTCACGGCGCGTCCCGCAAGTGGTGAGGGCACCGCGCACTCGACTCACCAATCAATAAAGCGCGTGCGGCCGGCACGTTGGCACCGTCGCTCTAGGGTCAAGGATGTCGCTGGCGCCCTAGCGCCCTCGTTTAGCGCCCTGCACGCAGCAAGCGCCGGTGCAATCCACGCCGCTGCGCTTCGCTGAGCAGATGCCCATGCGTGTTCAACAATCCAAGGATTTGCCGATGCGCTTGCGCCGTGCGGCGCGCAAGTTCGGCCGTGGCGGCAGCCTCGAGCGCCTTCCAGTCGGCCGGGCTTGCCGGTGCGGGGATGGTCGAACGTCTTGCGGGCATGGGACGGGGGTGGTCACGGGAACAGACACCCATGATACGGCGCGTGTGTGAGCGCAGGATCGTGTCTGGCCTGCGATTGTCGGGCGTCGGGCGCGCAGGCCTGCCCGCCGGTGCCGGCGCCACCCGGCGCTGCCTTTGCCGCTGCTGCGGTCGTCATGTGGGCTCCATGACAGTGGGTCTTGTACGATCGACGGCATCGCGGCCGAGCCGCCTGGTGCCACCGCCGAGTCCTGCATGTCCGCCTTGACCGAGATGACCGACATCCTGCTGCGCCATGCTCCTGGCGACGGCATGCACGCCACCCGGATTGCCGGGCTGCAGATCATGCGCAGCGCCTCGCCCACCGTGTCGGTGCCCACGGTCTACACGCCGATGCTGTGCCTGGTGGCGCAAGGCCGCAAGCAGGCGATGCTGGGCGCGACGGCGTATCTCTATCACCCGCAGATGTATCTGGTGGCCTCGGTGGATCTACCGATCGTCGGTTCGGTGATCGAGGCCAGCGCCGCGCAGCCGTATCTGTGTTTCTGCCTGGATCTGGACACCGCGGTGCTGAGCGACCTGGCCGTCAGCCACCCGGAGCTGGTGGAGCCGCAACGCGATGCGGCCCAGGCCGGCTTGTTGCTCAACCACAGCACCCCGCCATTGCAGGACGCTGCAGTGCGGCTGGCGCGTCTGCTCGATCAACCGCAGGAGATCGCCGCGCTGGCACCGCTGGTCCTGCGCGAAGTGCTCTATCGCCTGATGGCCGATCCGGCCAATGCGGTGGTCCGCCAGATGGCCATCGCCGACAGCCGGCTCAACCAGATTTCCAAAGCCATTGTCTGGCTGCGCGAGCACTACGCACAGCGCTTCCGCATCGAGCAGATCGCCGATCTGTCGGCAATGAGCCGCTCCACCTTTCATGCGCATTTCAAGGCGGTCACTTCGATGACGCCGCTGGAATACCGCTCGCATCTGCGCGTGCACGAAGCGCGCCGGCTGATGCTGGCCGAAACGCTGAATGCCGCCGATGCCGGCTTCCGCGTCGGTTACGAAAGCGCCTCGCAATTCAGTCGCGACTACGCACGCATTCTTGGCGCGCCGCCCGCACGTGACGCACAACGGTTGCGTGCCGGAGCACAGGCTGCGACACAAGCGGCGTAAGCTCATTCGTGCGCAGTGACGCAGCGGAGCCTAGTCACGCGCTCCTGCACTAAGCGACATGCATCACCTACGATGACGCGGCAGACCGCACCACGTCACCGTTGAGCGCCGTGTCATTCGGCCGCGTACTGCGCCTCGCTGACCTGCTCCAGCCACGTCACCGGCGAGCCGTCCTGCGCTTCGGCGATGGCGATATGCGACATCGCCACGGTGGCGTTGGCACCGTGCCAGTGCTTGACGCCCGGCGGAATCCACACGATGTCGCCCGGGCGGATCTGCTGCGCCGGCTTGCCCCATTCCTGCACGCGTCCGGCACCGGCGGTGACGATCAGCGTCTGCCCCAGTGGGTGGGTGTGCCAGGCGGTGCGCGCGCCAGGTTCGAAAGTCACCGTGGCGCCGCCCACCCGCGCCGGCGCGTCGGCCTGGAAGGGCGCATCGATGCGCACCTTGCCGGTGAAATAGTCGGCCGGGCCGGCCGCAGATGCGGCGCCACCGGCCTTGCTCACCCTGATCGCCTGTTGCTCTTCACCACCGGGCGTGACGGCAGCCATCATCGACAGCGACATCGCAGTTGCGAACAGATTCATGGCAGTGCTCCTCGATCCAAGTGCCTGCACTGTAGCGCGCGTGTGCGCCGGCATTACCCGGGCAACCGCGCATGCACCTAGAAACACAGCGCATCAATGCGGCAATGACATCTCGGATTTGAAGCCATCACGCACCATCGCGCATGATGCAGCGGCATGAATGGCATGCGCGCTCACCGACTTCCGCGACAAGCCGGCCGGCACCATCCGTATCACCACCGCCGGCCACGCCGCCGATGCCTATATCTGGCCGGGGTTGTCGAACGTACTGCCCGACTATCCCGACCTCAAGATCGAGGTCACCGTCGATTACGGGCTGGCCGACATCGTTGCCGAGCGCTATGACATCGGCATCCGGCTGGGCGACCAGGTCGCCAAGGACATGATCGCGGTACCGATCAGCCCGATGCAGCGCATGGCGGTGGTGGCGCTGCCGGACTACGTTCGTGCACCACACCATCCCCGCCGCGCCGGCCGAGCTGGCCCGGCACAATTGCATCGGCTTGCGCCTGCCCACCCATGGTGGCCTGCTGCCCTCGGATTTCGAAAAGGACGGCCGCGAGGTCAAGGTGCGCGTGGAAGGCCAATGGACCTTCAACGGCAGCAGCGCCATCCTGCGTGCCGCGTTGGCCGGCGGCGGACCCGCGTTCTTGCCGGAAACCATGGCGCTAGGGCACATCGCCGCCGGCCGGCTACGCCGCGTGCTGGAGGACTGGTGCGAGCCGTTCGATGGCTCACGCCTATTACCCCAGCCGCCGCCAATCCTCGCGCGCACTCAAGGTAGTGATCGATGCGTTGCGGCACGACCTGGCGCGCTGACACACCCGTGTAGGAGCGTGCCTGCGCGCGACCAGACCTTCTCAGTAACGCCCCATCGCGCGGGCACGCTCCTACGACGACCTCGGCTTGCGGACGGGTTGAAGGGGGTGATCGATGCGTTGCGGCACGATCTGACGCGCTGACACGCCCGTATAGGAGCGTGCCTGCGCGCGACCAGGCCTTTCTCGGTAACGCCCCATCGCGCGCGGGCACGCTCCTACGACAGCGTCGGCTTGCGGACGGGTTGAAGGGGGGGATCGACGCGTTGCGGCGCGCTCCGGCGCGGTGACACGCTTGTGTAGGAGCGTGCCTGCGCGCGACGAGGCCTTCTCGGTAACGCCCCATCGCGCGCGGGCACGCTCCTACGACAGCGTCGGCTTGCGGACGGGTTTGAAGAGATGATCGACGCATTGCGACACGATCCGTTGCGGTGACACGCCCGCGTAGGAGCGTGCCTGCGCGCGACTAGGCCTTCTCGTTAACGCCCATTGCGCTGCCCTGCCGCCGCCGCTAGAACCCGCTCGGCACCTCGCGCTTGCCTTCCGCTGTCACCACCGGCGGTTGCGGCCGATACGCGCGCAGGAACAGCGCCACCGCACTGGCGACATACCCGTGCTGCGTGGCAGCCGGTGCCTGCCACGTGTCGCCACGCAGCGCCGCATTGGCCGGCATCCCGGTCATCAATCCAAAGAAATGCACCGAGGCATCCGGCAGATTGTCGATGACCAGGCTGCCCTGCTCCACTTCGCGCGCCAACACCGCACGCATCGTGGTGTCGTAGCGTTCGAAGCCCAGCGTCCACATCTCCTCGCGTATCTGGCTGGGCAGTGCCGGCGGCCGCACCAGGCCGTAGGCGGCATCGCCCAGCGCATTGCTGGCCGCCATGCGCACGACCGCGTCGGCGATGGCGAGCAGACGCACGGGCAGCGGCCCGCGCATGTTCAACAGCGCCTCCCAGGGATTGGGCGACTGGTGCGCCAGCGCCTCCAGGGTGGTACGGAACAGCACCTCCTTGGACGCGAAGTGCGCATACACCGTGGCCTTGGACACCACTGCGCGCTCGGCGATGCTGTCCATGCTGGTCTTGTCGAAGCCCTGGCGTGGAAACAGCTCGGCTGCCGCGCGCAGGATCGCGCCACGCTTGTCGTGCGGCGCGCGCCTGGGCGCCGGGACCTCGGCAGCGACGTCATCCACGTGGCTGCCCCGTCGCCGTCGTGGCCACCGCCGGGTCGGCCGATTGCAGCCAACCGCCGCCCATCGCCTTGTAGAACGTCGCCAGATTGGTGAAGCGTGACAGCTGCGTGGTGATCAAGTTCTGCTGCGCGCTGTACAGCGCGCGCTGCGCATCCAGCGCCTGCAGGTAGCTGTCCACGCCGCGTTCGAAGCGCGCCTGCGACAGCCGGTAACTGTCGGCAGTGGCATCGACCAGGGCCTGTTGCGCCTGCAATTGCCGGCCCAGGGTCTCGCGTTGCGCGAGCGCATCGGAAACCTCGCGGAACGCGCTCTGGATCGCCTTTTCGTACTGCGCCACTTCGATATCGCGGTTGGCCTTGGCCATGTCCAGGTTGGCGCGATTACGCCCGGCGTTGAAGATCGGCAGCGTCAGCGCGGGCACGAAGCTCCAGGCGCGGGTGCCGGAATCAAACAGGTTGGACAGGCTGCTGCTGGACGAGCCGGTCGATGCGGTCAGGCTGATGCTCGGGAAGAACGCCGCGCGCGCCGCACCGATGTTGGCATTGGCCGCACGCAGGTTGCGCTCGGCCTCCAGGATGTCCGGGCGGCGCTGCAGCAACTGCGACGGCAGCCCGGCCGGCACGCTGGCCAGCACGTTGCCGTCCACGCTGGCGCCGTCGGGCAAGGCCTGCGGCAACAGCTCCGCCGGCACCTGCGTGCCGACCAGCAGCACCAATGCGTTGCGGTCTTGCGCCACCTGCGCGGTGTAACGCTCCACATCCACGCGTGCGGATTCCACCGTGGTCTGCGCCTGGCGCAAGCTGAGCTGCGAGGCCACACCCAGCTCGAAGCTGCGTTGCTGCAGGCGATAACTGTCGCCCTGGCTGCTCAAGGTGGACTGCGCCAGCTGCAGCAACTGCTGATCGGCCGCCAGCGTCAGATAGGCGGTGGCCACTTCGGCCACCAGACTGATATGCGTGCTGCGGCGTGCCTCGGCGGTGGACAGGAACTGCTGCAGCGCCTGTTCCTTGAGACTGCGCACACGTCCGAACAGATCCAGCTCGTACGCACTGACGCCGATATTGGCGCTGTAGGTCCGGAACACCTGCGGCTGGCCCGGAATGGCCAGCTCCGACGGCGTGCGCGCGTTATTGGCGGTACCGGTGCCCTGCACGGCGGGCAGCAGCGCAGCGCGCTCCACCCGGTACTGCGCACGTGCCACCTCGATGTTGAGCGCGGCCACGCGCAGGTCGCGATTGTTCTCCAGTGCCAGCGCGATCACCTGCTGTAGCGCCGGGTCGGTGAACACCTGCCGCCAGCCGATGTTGGCGATATCGATCGCCTGCGCGGGGCTGGCCGTATCGGTGGTAGTGGATGCCGTCGAGAGCTCGGTGCCGGCAAAGCGCTCGGGCACCGGTGCGTCGGGCCGTGCATAGCGCGGCATCAGCGTGCATCCGGACAGCACGCCGGCCACCGCGATCGCGGTCAATGTCATGCGGATCGGTGTCATCTCAGTGTCCTGCCGGTTGCGGTGCGGGCGAAGTGGGCTGTGCGCGGCGGGTGAACAAGCCGCTGATCAGCACGAAGAACAACGGCACGAAGAAGATCGCCAGAATCGTGCCGGACAACATGCCGCCGATCACCGCGGTGCCCAAGGCATGCTGCGCGCCTGCACCGGCACCACTGCCGAGCACCAGCGGCACCACGCCCAGGATGAAGGCCAGCGATGTCATCAGGATCGGCCGCAAGCGCATGCGTGCTGCCTCCAATGCGGACTCGATCAGGCTCTTGCCGCTTTCATGCAGTTCCTTGGCAAATTCCACGATCAGGATCGCGTTCTTCGATGCCAGGCCAATCGTGGTGAGCAGGCCCACCTGGAAGTACACATCGTTCATTTTCCAGGTCAGCATTGCGCCCAGCAGCGTGCCGAACACGCCCAGCGGCACCACCAGGATTACCGAGAACGGAATCGCCCAGCTTTCGTACAACGCGGCCAGACACAGGAACACGATCAGGATCGACAACCCGTACAACAAGCCGGTCTGGCCGGTCGAGGATTTCTCCTGCCGCGACAACCCGGTCCACTCGTAGCCGATGCCCGGCGGCAACTTGGCCGCCGCCGCTTCGACGATCTGCATCGCCTCGCCACTGGACGCAGCACCCGGCATCGCCATGCCCAGGATCTCCACCGACGGCACGCTGTTGTAGCGCTCCAGACGCGGCGAGCCGGAACTCCAGCTGGCAGTGGCGAAGGCGTTGAACGGCACCATCGTGCCGGCGCTGTTGCGCACGAACCAGCGGTCGATGTCCTGCGGATTCATGCGGTACACCGCATCGGCCTGCAGCATCACCTTCTTGACGCGGCCCTTGTCGATGAAGTCGTTGACGTAGGTACTGCCCCAGGCGCTGGAGAAGGTGTTGTTGATATCGGCGATCGACACGCCCATGGCCTGCGCCTTGTGCGAATCGATTTCCAGCTTGAACTCGGGCGTGTCTTCCTGCCCGTTCGGGCGCACCGCCACCAGCCGCTTGTCCTGCGACAGCTCAGCCAGCAGCTGGTTACGCGCCTGCATCAAGGCCTCGTGGCCGAGGTTGGCGCGGTCCTGCAGCATCAGGTCGAAGCCGGTCGCATTGCCCAGCTCCGACACCGCCGGCGGTGCGAACGCAAACACCTTGGCATCGCGAATGGTGCTGAAGAACGCACCGGCCTTGCCCGCCACGTCGGTGACGCTCTGGCCCTTGCCGGTGCGCTCGTCCCACGGGCGCAACTTGACGAAGGCAAAGCCCACGTTCTGGCCGGTACCGGCAAAGCTGAAACCGGAGACGGCAAAGATGCCGGCAACCGAGTCCTTCTGATCGACCAGGAAGTGATGCTCCACCTGCTTGAGCACCTCGCCGGTGCGCGCATCGGTGGCACCGGGCGGCAACTGCACCAGCACGAACAGCGTGCCCTGGTCCTCGTCCGGCAGGAAGCCCACCGGCAGCTTCATGAAGCCGAACACCACCAACGCCAGCAACACCGCGTAGGCCAGCATGTAGCGCCAGCCCTTGCCCAGCATGTGCCGCACCACACCCTGGTAGCCGTTGTTGCCGCGATCGAACACGCGGTTGAACCAGCCGAAGAACCCGGTGCTCGCCAGACCATGGCCCTTCTCCACCGGCTTGAGCAAGGTGGCGCACAGGGCCGGGGTCAGGATCATCGCCACCAGCACCGACAAGGTCATGGCCGAGACGATCGTGATCGAGAACTGCCGGTAGATCACACCGGTAGAACCACCGAAGAACGCCATTGGCACGAACACCGCGGCCAGCACCAGGGCCACGCCGACCAGCGCGCCGGAGATCTGGTCCATCGACTTGCGCGTGGCGTCCTTGGGCGACAACTGCTCCTCGCCCATCACGCGTTCGACGTTTTCCACCACCACGATGGCATCGTCCACCAGCAGGCCGATCGCCAGCACCATCGCGAACATGGTCAGCGTGTTGATGGTAAAACCGAACGCCGCCAGCACGCCGAAGGTGCCGAGCAACACCACCGGCACCGCAATGGTCGGGATCAAGGTCGCGCGGAAATTCTGCAGGAACAGGTACATCACCAGAAACACCAGCACCACCGCTTCGATCAGCGTATGCACCACCTGCTCGATGGAGATGCGCACGAACGGCGTGGTGTCGTACGGCTTTTGCACCTTCATGCCGGGGGGGAAGAATTTCTCCTGCTCCTCCAGGCTCTTGTCGATCGCGCGCACCGTATCCAGCGCATTGGCGCCGGTGGCCAGCTTGATCGCCAGACCGGCGGCCGGCTTGCCGTTGTAGCGGCCCACCGTGTTGTAGCTCTCGCTGCCCAGTTCGATGCGTGCCACATCGCGCAGGCGCACCTGCGAGCCATCGGACTGCGTGCGCAGCAAAATGTTCTCGAACTCCTCGGCGGTCTTCAGCCGGGTCTGCGCGGTGATGGTGGCATTGAGTTGCTGGTTGGGCACCGCCGGCAACGCGCCGAGCTGGCCGGCGGAAACCTGCGCGTTCTGCGCCTGGATCGCGGTGCGCACATCCACCGGAGTCAGGCTGAAGTTGTTCAACTTGTTCGGGTCCATCCATACCCGCATCGCGTACTGCGAGCCGAACAAGGTGGTGTCGCCCACGCCTTCGACGCGGCTGATGGTTTCCTGCACGTTGGCCGCCACGTAATCGGACAGGTCTGAATCGCTCATGCTGCCGTCTTCGGAAGTGAAGGCCAGCACGTTGAGGAAGTTGGTGGCCGACTTGGTCACCGTCACGCCCTGCTGCTGCACTTCCTGCGGCAGCAACGGCGTGGCCAGCGACAACTTGTTCTGCACCTGCACCTGCGCGGTGTCCGGATCGGTGCCGTTGTCGAAGGTCAGCGTGATGGTCACCGCACCGCTGGATTCGCTGGTGGAGGCCATATAGCTGAGGTGGTCCAGCCCCTTCATCTTCTGCTCGATGACCTGGGTGACGGTATCTTCCAGGGTCTGCGCCGAGGCGCCCGGATAGTTGGCGGTGATGGCGACGGCGGGCGGCGCGATGCTGGGGTATTGCGCAATCGGCAAGGTGGCGATGGACAGGATGCCGGCCAGCATCACGATGATGGCCAACACCCAGGCGAAGATCGGACGATCGATAAAGAAGCGTGCCATGACGTGTGATCCCGCCTCAGTTGGCCGCACGCGGTGCGGTCGGGGCGGAAGGAGTGCCAGCGGCTGCATTGCCGGCACCGGCAGCCGGCCTGCCCTTGGGCTGCCACGGCACGGTCTTGACCTCGATGCCGTCGCGGGCGCGCGAGACGCCTTCGACCACCAGCTGCTCGCCGGCCTTCAGGCCGCTGCGCACCAGCCATTGGTCGCCGACTTCGCGGTCGGTTTCCAGCACGCGCAGGTGCAGCTTGTGGTCGGCGCCGACCACGAACGCGGTCGGCTTGCCGGCGCCATTGCGCGAGACCGCCTGCTGCGGCACCAGCACGCCCTGCTCCTTGATGCCTTCCTGCAGCACCGCGCGCACATACATGCCCGGCAACAACTCCGCATTCGGGTTCGGGAACACCGCGCGCAAGGTGATCGAGCCGGTGTTCTGGTCGACGGTGACATCGGAGAACGCCAGGTGGCCCTGCAGCGGATAGGTGCTGCCGTCTTCCAACAGCAGCGACACCTTGGCCGCGTCGTCGCCGGCCTTCTCCAGCTCGCCGCGCGCCATCGCCTGCTTCAGGCGGAGCAAGGCCGCGCTGGGCTGGGTGACGTCGATGTAGATCGGATCCAGTTGCTGGATGGTGGTCAGTGCGGTGGCCTGGTTGGCGGTCACCAAGGCGCCCGGGGTGACGCTGGAGCGGCCGATGCGGCCGGAGATCGGCGCGTCCAGGCGCGCGAAGGCCAGGTTGATGCGCGCGGTTTCCACGCTGGCCTTGCCGGCGGCCACATCGGCCTCGGCCTGGCCCAGCGCGGCGGCGGTGTCGTCGCCGTCCTGCTGGCTGATCGCCTTGATCTGCACCAGTTCGGTGTAGCGCTCGGCCTTGAGCCTGGCAGTGCGCAGGTTGGCCTGCGCCTTGGCCAGGGTGGCCTGGGCGCTGGCATAGCTGGCGCGGTAGGTCGCCGGATCGATCTGGTACAGCGTCTGCCCGGCCTTGACGTCGCCGCCCTCGGTGAACTGGCGCGACTGCACGATGCCGCCTACCTGCGGGCGAACTTCGGCGATCAGGTAGGGAACCGTGCGTCCAGGCAGCTCGGTGGTCAGGGTCACCGGCTGCGGCTTGACGGTCAGCACGCCCATTTCGGGCATGCCCTCCTCCGGCGGCGCGCCGCCCGGCGGGCTGCCGCAGGCACTGAGCAGGACGGTGGCAGCAACGGCAGCAGCGAGCAGGGGCAGGCGAAACGAAGCATGAGGACGCACGAGGAGGTCTCCGACGGGACGCAGGATGGTTAAATCTAAACGGTACGGTTCGGTATCCTAATAAGCGCATCCGTGGGCGTCAAGCATTCCTGCCCAGTCGGTATACTTAAGCGCCCAAGGGAGTCAGTGGATGCGGGTCAGAACCGAAGAAAAACGCGACGCCATCGTGCAGGCGGCCAGCGAGGTGTTCCTCGAACTGGGCTTCGAAGGTGCCTCGATGTCGCAGATCGCCGCCCGCGTCGGCGGCTCCAAGCGCACGCTCTACGGCTATTTCCCGTCCAAGGAGGAGTTGTTCGTGGCGTTTGCCAAGGACATGTCCGACCGCTACATCGACCCGCTGCTGGACGCGCTTTCGCAGAGCAACGGCCCGGTCGCCGAGACCCTGCAGCGCTTCGGCGAGGACATCCTCGGTTTCCTGTGCGCGCCCAGCTCGATCACCATCTGGCAGACCATCATCGGCGTGTCGGGGCGGTCGGACGTGGGCGCGCTGTTCTTCAATTCCGGTCCGGAAGAAGGCGTGCAACGCATGGCCGATTACCTGCAGACGCAGATGGATCGCGGCGCGATCCGCTGCGCCGACGTCTTGATCGCGTCAAGGCAGTTCGGCGGGCTGCTGGAGGCGGAAACCCTGATGCCCTGCCTGTTCGGCGCACTCAAGGACCCCTCGCCCGAATATCTGCGCGGCGCCGCACAGCGCGCGGTGGAGATGTTCCTGGCGGCGTATGCGCTCGAGTCGGCACCGGGTTGATGCATCGGGCAGGCATGGCGCGAAAGCGCACTCCTGCACTGCGCACGCTCGTCAGAGGGCATCGCCCAGTGCGGCAATGCCTTTGTGCATGACACTGGCTTTCAGGTGTCCCACGCCGGGCGCGCAGGCGCTGCCGGCAACGCCACGCCTGCCCCACTTCAGCGATACACAGACACGCGCCACTGACCATCTGCCATCGGCAGCCAGGTGATCTCCACCGGCAGGAACTTCTCGATCAGCCGGGCATTGCTGGCCAGATGCTTACTGATGGCATCGGTCGTGAACCCGCCACTGCCGGCCAACGCCATCGGCAGCAGCAACTGGTCCGACAGATACTCGCCAACGCAGGCGCCACCATCGAGATACCGCTGCACCTGATCGGCAAGGCGCTCGCCCACCCGCTCGGCGGGCACACCGCGCTCGCCGTAGCCGGCAAAGGTCTCGACATGCGCTGCATGGCGCACACGCACAAGCGCAACATTGCCCGGTCCCAGCGCAGGACGCACGCTTTCCACATGGCGCGGGCTAGGGTCCACGCCCAGACGTGCAGCCAACACGCGTAACTCGCGATGCCCAATCTTGGTCGACAACCCGGAAATCAGGATCTTCGCCTCGATCGACTCCAACGCCCCACGTGCATCAAACACGGCGTGCTGGAGCTGCGCACAAGGCTCCACCGCCACCCGCAGCACTCCACCGCCGGCCGGATAGAAGCCATGGCGCTCCAGCACCGCCGACACGCGCACGCCCATTCGCTGCAAGGCAGGCAGATAGCAGTCGGCGATGAAGTCCACATTCGGCGCCAACGGGTTGTGCGTCCCGCCTTCGAAGGTCAGGCTGGAAGGGGTTGCTGCCTGCCAAAGCGCAGGTAGCACCGTCTGCAACACCAGGGTGGCAGAGCCCGCACTTCCGGTCGCGAAGCGATACGTCCCCGGCAACACCTGGCCCGGCTCGAACCGCAATGCCGTCGCGCCGATCTGCGCGCCATGCGTACGCGCCTGACCAATCGCCGCCGCCGCATTGACGGCCGTCAGGTGCTGACGCATCAAGCCCGGGCGTGAACGTGCTCCGCGGATGTTGTGCATGACAAAGCCGGTTCCGGTGCACAGGCTCAACGTCAATGCGGTGCGCAACAACTGTCCACCGCCTGCCGCTCCATCGATTTCAATCATGTCCATGACGCACGTCCATTCAAATAAACGCCCTGATGTCGAGATCGGGGCTGTCAATACCTTGCCGGCGCAGTGTAGGTGGATCCAATACCCAGGCGGCGCCCGCTGGCTGCACCTGCACTGCAGCGGAGTGTCCGATGCCGCAGCGTCGATGCAACGCATCGCCAGCGCTGCGGTAACCGATGCGCAGGCCTATCCCTTGACGCAGACCACCTGCCGAAGCGTATGCACGATTTCCACCAGGTCGCGCTGTGCATGCATCACCGCCTCGATCGGCTTGTACGCCGCGGGCGACTCGTCCACCACGTCCTGATCCTTGCGGCATTCCACATGCGCCGTGGCCTTGATGTGGTCGTCGAGGCTGATGCGCCGCTTGGCCTCGGTGCGGCTCATGACCCGTCCGGCACCATGGCTGCAGCTATGGAAGCTGTCGGCATTGCCGAGCCCGCGCACGATGAAGCTCTTGGCGCCCATGCTGCCGGGAATGATGCCCAGCTCGCCCTTGCGGGCACTCACCGCCCCCTTGCGCGTCACGAACACGTCCTTGCCGAAGTGGTGCTCGCGGCTGACGTAGTTGTGGTGACAGTTGACCGCCTCCGCCTGCGCCTCGAACGGCTTGGCGATGACCGTGCGCACGGCCGCCACCACGTGCCGCATCATGATTTCACGATTGATTCGCGCATAGCGTTGCGCCCAATCCACTGCAAACACGTAGTCGGCATAGTGCTCGCTGCCTTCCGGCAGGTAGGCCAGGTCCTGGTCCGGCAGGTTGATCATCCAGCGCCGCATTTCGTTCTTGGCCAGCTGGATGAAATGGTTGCCGATGGCATTGCCGACGCCGCGCGATCCGGAGTGCAGCATGAACCATACGCGCTGCGCCTCATCCAGGCAGACCTCGACGAAATGGTTGCCGGTTCCCAGCGTTCCCAGGTGCTGCAGGTTATTGGTCTTCTGCAACCGTGGATGGCGCTCGCAGATCAACGCAAAATCGCTCGCCAGCTGCGACCAGCCATCGATCGCATGCCCCGGCGGGGTCTGCCATGCGCCCTTGTCGCGCGCACCCGGCGTGCGCCCGTGCGGCACCGCGCGCTCGATCGCGCTGCGGATCGCGGCCAGGTTGTCCGGCAGGTCGCTGGCCACCAGCGTGGTACGCGCTGCGATCATGCCGCACCCGATATCCACGCCGACTGCGGCAGGCACGATCGCGCCGATAGTCGGCACCACCGACCCCACCGTGGCTCCCTTGCCCAGATGCACGTCGGGCATGACCGCGATCCAGCGGTGGATGAAAGGCAGCTTGGCGATGTTCTGCAACTGCTGGCGCGCTTCGTCCTCGAGCGGAACGCCGCGCGTCCACAGCTTGATCGGGGCCGCACCCGGCTGGGCAATCACATCGTAGTGTTCGATGCTCATGGAAATACTCCTTGAAAATGACTGAATAAAAGCGCGGTGACAAAAGTGATGGAACGCTCTGCGGAACGCCGGCGTGAACCGGCGTGACACAGCGGGAATCGAACCCAACCCAATCAGGGGAACCAAAGTAGTTCCATCGGCATTCACCGCAAAACCAAACCACGCTGCCTGCGACAAGATCAATGACACGCACGCTCTACCACTGAGCTACCGTCGTGACGGGCGGGATTCGAACCCGCGACAATGGAGTTTCACTTGCATTCGCACGACAACGCAGACAACAAGACCGACGGCGACCACGACAACGGAGATGAAACATCCTGCTCTAACCAGCTGAGCTACCACCCCACACAGGGTGGGCGGGACTCGAACCCGCGACCTGGAGCGTAAGAGGCTGTAGTTTCATCGGCATTCGTGACCACCGACGGCGAAACTTGTAGGTGGCAACCAGACCATGACACTGCTGCCAGGTCAGTCGCTACCGATTGTTCAACACATAGCATTCCTGCCACCACCCGGCGGGCCCCATTGCCCGCCGGGTCTGCACACGTCCGTGTGTGCTCACAGCTCGATCGAGCCGATCCGCTCGACCCAGCGCGTCGCACCCGCACCCTGCGCTGCGAACGTCGCGATCAGGTCGAACACCGCATCGCTGAAACCGCCGACATGCAGGATGTCGTCGCGCTCCAGCGTCTGGCTGGTTGCGACCGGCTGCAAGTCGATGCACACCATGCGGGCCTGCGGACAACGCGCCCTCAACCGCGTCCATTCCTGCATGGTTGCCGTTGCCGCACCGCTGCGGGTATCGCGCCAGCTTTCGTTGTCCGACACCAACACCAGCAGATCCACCTGAGCCCGCATTGCGTTCAAGTGCGCCAGCGGCGCACTGACGCTGGTGCCGCCACCGCATTGCGCCGCCAACTGCTGCGCCTGGGTGAGCACGCTGTCGCGTGGATTCAACCGCGGCGAACGCACCTGCGTGTCGAACGGCAGCACTGTGGCTTGCGGGTTCGTACGCTGCACGCACGCGGCGATCAAGGCCGCCACATCCACGCAACGCACGCTGGTGGTCGCCCCCTTGCGGTAGCCGGTGACCGGCGATGCCATCGATCCCGAGACATCGACCGCCACCACCACCTTGCCCTCCAGCACCGGCACCTGCCGGGTCGCGATTTCCATCGCATCCTGCAAGGCAGCACCGATCTGCGGCGGCAACTGGCTCGCCGCGGTGTAGGCCACCTGCAATTGATACGGAAACACACGGGCACGCTGGATCTGCTCCGGATCGCGCAGGCGTGCGGCCACCTTGGCCACCATCGTCGCATCGGCAAACACGCCATGACGCGCAAACGTATTGAGGTTCATCCTTAACGTCTGCCACGACACCCGCTCTGCCAGCAGTGCCCAGTGCGCCCGCGTCAACGGCACTGCCGTGTAGTACTGGAACGGCAGATCCGGCAACGCCTCGCCCGGCGAACGCTTGAACGCCTCGTACGCCTGCAGTACCGCCGGCAATGCGGTCTCCTGGTAGGGCTTGCCGATCACCCATGCATACAGGGCCTCGCGCTCGGCATCAGCCGGCTTCGGGTGCACCATGCGGATCACGTCGGCCAGCGACGGCTGCTGCCCGATCGCCGCCTGCACGATGGTGGCCACCGACGCCTGCTGCAACCACTGCCGCACCATGCGCTTGGGCAGCGAACCCAGCGACTTGCGCCCGACCTGACCGCTGCGCATGATCTGCACGAAGTTGCGCAACAACCGGCCGTTGTCGACCACGCGGGGAAACGCACGGGCAAAGACCTCCGCGTCGCGGGTGGTCAACATCGCCAGCAACAATGCCGGCATGTCCTTCATGTGCGCTACCTGACGTGCATAGATCGCGGTCTTCGCAACGAATGCCGGCGGGACCCGCTCGCACAAGGTCAGCATCTGCTGCAACTGCGCGTCGGCGCTCGCATAGTAGGTGCCGTTCAAGCAGCCGGTAGCCGCATACAACGCCAGCGCACCACGCGGCGTGCGCTCATAGGCGCAACCGCCGGCCTCGTTCTGGGCGGCCGCCTTGGGCAGCAATGCGCCACGCGGCGAGGAGAAGAGTTGAAGATTGGCCATGTCCGGCTCCTGGCGGGAACTGCCCACGGCGGGGCGATGAGCCATACTCAGCAATGCGCGTGCCAACTTTGGCAGCCAATGTATAAGGCACTGTTTTTCAAGGGTTTAATTTTATTTCCATGACACGCCGGTACGGCAAGTTTGATATTTTTCGTATACTCCAGGCGCGCTATTTATCTGGATGGATATGGACAGGACCAAGGTCATTTTCGGCATGCTCGGCGTGCAGCTGGATGCCGGCACCGGGCCGGGACGCTGGGAAAAGTGGAGACCCACCGTGTCACTGGGCATGCACGACGACTTTTTGGTTGGCCGCGTCGAACTGCTCGCCGATGCGCGCCGCCATGCAAAATTGGCGAGCGTGGTCTGCAACGATCTTGCCCAGGTGTCGCCAGATACCCAGGTGCAACAGCACGACACCTACCTGGCCGACCCTTGGGACTTCGAGGGCGTGTACGCCACCCTGCACGACTTCTTTGCCAGCTATACGTTTGCGCCGGAAGATGAGGACTATTACCTGCACATCACCACCGGCAGCCACGTCAGCCAGATTTGCTGCTTCCTGCTGACCGAGAGCCGGCACTTCCCCGGCCGGCTGCTGCAGACCTCACCGCCCCGCAAGCAAGGCAGCGGGGAGGCGGGCAGCTATGCGGTGATCGATCTCGACCTCTCTCGCTACGACCGCATTGCGCAGCGTTTCGCGCAACAGCAGATGCAGGACCGCGCCCTGCTCAAGAGCGGCATCGCCACGCGCAACCCCGCGTTCAACCGGATGATCGAGCAGATCGAGACGGTAGCCACGCGCTCCAAGGCGCCGATGTTGCTGATGGGACCCACTGGCGCCGGCAAGAGCCAGCTGGCCAAGCGCGTGTTCGAGCTGAAAAAGCTCAAGCACCAGCTGGGCGGACGCTTCGTTGAGGTGAACTGCGCCACGCTGCGCGGCGACGGCGCCATGAGCACGCTGTTCGGCCACACCAAGGGCGCCTACACCGGCGCGATCAGCGATCGCCCCGGATTATTGCGCTCCGCCCACCAGGGGCTGCTATTCCTGGACGAAATCGGCGAACTTGGGCTGGACGAACAGGCCATGCTGTTGCGCGCCCTGGAGGAGAAGCGCTTTTTGCCGGTCGGCAGCGACAAGGAGGTGGACAGCGAGTTTCAACTGATCGCCGGGACCAACCGCGACCTGCAGCAGCAGGTGCTGCAAGGGCGCTTCCGCGACGACCTGCTGGCACGCCTGAATCTGTGGACCTACCACTTACCGGGACTGGCCGAGCGCATGGAGGACATCGAGCCGAACATCGATTTCGAACTGGAGCGGTGGTCGCGCGAACAGCATCAGCGGGTCGCCTTCAACCGCGAGGCGCGTGCGCGCTACCTGGCCTTCGCGACCAGCGCAGAAGCGCGCTGGAACGGCAACTTTCGCGACCTCAGCGCCTCGGTCATGCGCCTGGCGACCCTGGCCAATGCCGGCCGTATCCAAACCGAACTGGTGGACGAGGAAATCATTCGCCTGCGCCAGCAATGGAATGGTGCACAAGCGGCGTCGCCGCTGGAGGCCTTGCTGGGCGATGGCGTGGCGCAGCTGGATCGCTTCGATCGCGTACAGCTGGAAGACGTGGTGCGCCTGTGTGCGCGCAGCAGGTCGCTGTCGCAGGCTGGCCGCGAGCTGTTCGCGGTTTCGCGCGGACAGCGCGCCAGCACCAACGACGCCGATCGCCTGCGCAAGTACCTGGCGCGCTTCGGCCTGGACTGGGAACAGGTGAAGACGAGTCCAGATACCACAGCGCAACGCTGAGGCCACAAGGCCTCAGCGTTGCGAGGCAAGCTGCTGCGCGAGCATCACTCGCCCTGTAATGCCCCCGTTATTTCCGGGACGCGAGCGCGCGCTACCTACACGCTGCACCCGGAATCGCACTCTGCTCGGCATTGCCGCAGCAGAACCAGGCACCGCCTGCCCACGACAACGACAACTTTGTCCGTCAGCGACTGCCGCGCGCCGGCGGTCAGCCGGCCACCGCGCACTTGGCGCACAGGCCGTGCACTTCCAGCGTCTGCGCCTGCGGCTGGAAGCCCAGCGCCTTGGCGCGCGCTTCCAGTTGCGCCACCACCTCGCGGTCTTCCAGTTCCACCGCGCTATGGCAGCGGTCGCAGATCAAGAACGGCACCGAGTGCTGGGCGCTGTTGGGGTGGTGGCAGGCGACGAAGGCGTTGACCGACTCGAGCTTGTGCACGAAGCCGTTGGCCATCAGGAAATCCAGCGCGCGGTACACCGTGGGCGGAGCGTCGGCGCCAACGCCCTTGCCTTCGCGCACCCAGTCCAGCAGTTCGTAGGCCTTGACCGGCTTGCCGGCGTCGGCGATCAGCCGCAGCACATTGGCGCGGATCGGCGTCAGCCGCAGGCCGCGCTCGCTGCAGGCGCGCTCCACCGCGCGCACGAAGCCGTTGGCGTCGTCGACATGGTGATGCGGTGCAGTGCAGGCGTGTTCGTTGGTTTTCATCACAGGCTCCGGCGGTCAGCCCGCCCCTATCTTGATGAGTGCCGCATCGATGCGTTTCAAGGCGCCCTCGCGTCCGGCCAGGTACACCGTCTGCGAAATGTCCGGGCTGACCTGGGTGCCGGTGATGGCCACGCGCAGCGGCTGGGCCACCTTGCCCATGCCCAGCTCCAGCGCGGCGGCCGCGTCGTGCAACGCGGCCGAGACGGTCTCCACGCTCCATTCGCTCTGTGCCGCCAGCAGTTCGCGCGCCTTGCCCAGCGGCACTTCTGCGCCCAGCTTGAGGTGCTTCATCACCGCCGCTTCGTCGTAGGTTTCCAGCGGCTGGTACCAGACCACGGCTTTTTCGGCCATTTCCTTCAAGGTCTGCACGCGTTCGCGCAGCGCCACCACCACATCGGCGGCGGCCGGGCCGGCGGCGACATCGATGCCCAGCCTGGCGAGCTGGTATTCCAGCTGCGGGGCGATGCTGGCCGGGTCGTCGGTCTTGAGGTAGTGCTGGTTGACCCAGCCCAGCTTGGCCATGTCCAGCCGCGCGGCCTTGGAATTGACGTTCTTCACGTCGAACAGGTCGAGCAGTTCCTGCCGACTGAACAACTCCTGGTCGCCGTGCGACCAGCCCAGACGAGCCAGGTAGTTGATCAGCGCATGCGGCAGATAGCCGGCGTCCTTGTACTGCATCACGTCGGCCGCGCCGGTGCGCTTGGACAGCTTGGCGCCCTGCTCGTCCAGGATCATCGGCATGTGCGCGAACTTCGGCACCGGGGCGCCCAGCGCCTCATAGATATTGATCTGGCGCGGAGTGTTGTTGATGTGGTCGTCGCCGCGGATCACCTCGGTGATGCCCATGTCCCAGTCGTCCACCACCACCGCGAAGTTGTAGGTGGGGAAGCCGTCCGGGCGGAAGATCACCATGTCGTCGAGCTCGCTGTTGGCGATCTCGATGACGCCCTTGATCAGGTCGTCGAACACCACCGTGCCGCCGACCGGATTCTTGAAGCGGATGACCCGGTTGGGGTCGTCGCGGTACGGCAGGTTCTGCTCGCGGGCGGCGCCGTTGTAGCGCGGCTTTTCCTGCCTGGCCATCGCGGCCTCGCGCATGGCGTCGAGTTCCTCGCGGGTTTCGTAGGCGTAATAGGCCTTGCCCTGGGCCAGCAGCTGCTCGGCGACCTCCTGGTAGCGGGAGACGCGCTGGGTCTGGTAGATCGGGCCCTCGTCGTAACCCAGGCCCAGCCATTCCATCGCCTCCAGGATGGCGTCGATCGCGGCCTGGGTGCTGCGCTCACGGTCGGTGTCTTCGATGCGCAGCACGAACTGCCCGCCGCGGCGGCGTGCCTCCAGCCAGCAATACAGGGCGGTGCGGGCGCCGCCGATGTGCAGGTAACCGGTGGGGCTGGGGGCAAAACGGGTGCGGCAGGTCATGGAGCGCTCGGCAAAACGGGAGTCGGCCGATTTTACCTTGACCAGCGCAGACCTGCCCGCGCGCGGCTCAGCGGTTGCGTAACAGGTCGCCGTAGACCACGTCATCGCCGCCACTGCGCGCCGGGCCGGGCGCGTCGTACAGCACCAGCCAGCTGGGCGTGTCGCCGGCCAGGTGGCTGGGAAGATTGCAGATCGCCTCGGCGCGGTCGCTGTCGGTGCCGTGCGGCAACACCGCCGATTCCAGCAGCGCGTGCTGAAAGCGCACCGGCGCCTGGTTGGCGGCCAGCACTGCACGCGCGCCCGGCCATTTGAACAGGCGGATTTCGCCGTTCAGCACCATGGTCGGGCCCGCCAGCAGGTACAGGTCGTCGCCGGAATAATGCAGGTCGCGGATGCCCAGCCCGCCCAATTGCAGGAAGTGCTTGCGCAGCAGCGTGCCGTCCTCGTCCAGCGGCGCCAGGCGCAGGTGCTCGCCATGCGCCTGCACCCGGATCTCCAGCAGCGCCGACCAGCCGCGCAGCACCGGGCCACGCAGGCCCAGCAGCAGGCGCTCGCCGTCCACCACGATGCCTTCGATATCGAAGCCGTTGTCCTTGCCCGGGATCTTCAGGAACGGGCCGAAGTGCGAGTCGTCGGCCAGCAGCTCGGTGAGCTGGTTGTGTTTGGCATCGCCCTTGAGCCGCAGCGCGCGACGGCCGTCAGCGGCTTCGCGCACCAGGCGCGGGGTGCCGTCGGCATCGCGCTCGATCGGCAGGCAGGCCAGCAGGCGGCGGTTGGCGTCGAGCTTGAGCTTGGTCAGGCGTTTGGCGTTTTCGGCATCGTCGCGACTGCGCTTGGCGTTCTTGCGCTTGAGCCCATGCGAGCCGATCACCCAGAGGAATCCCTCCGACAGCGCCATGCCTTCCAGATCCGCCTCCTCGGCCGCCTCGCCGGGCAGGTCCAGCAACTCGGCCAGCGCAAAGCTCTGCCCCTGGCCGAAGCGCAGCGTCTCGCGCTGCACGGGGTCGAGCCTGCGCAGGCGATCCACCGCGCAGGCCTCGTCGCCGGCCACCCACAGCCAGTCGTCGGTGAAAGCCGCGCCGGACAGATTGCTGTGTACCAGCGCGCCGGGCGCGAACTCGAGACGGACGCTGTGCGGAATCAGGATTTTCTTGGCCATGGGAACCTGGTGGGAGGTATTGCAAGGGATGAAAGTGGCTGAGGTACCGTAGCGCGCGGTCACCACTTGAGGCACGGCGCGTGAACGTTGCAGCGTACGTATGGCAGTGCCGTCGCGAACACCGGCTGCGCTCGCCCGACGATGAACATCGTCCTTTGAGGACCACGCTCTATCAGTCGAACGTCGCCAGCCTGGCACGTGCAACGTGAGCGCCCAATTGACCGACCCAATCGCGATCGTTGGCGACCTGGGCCTGCGCGCGGCTGGCCTCGAAGGCGGCAAAATCCAGCTCCGCATACGCCCACACGGCAGTGCCCTGGGTCTGCGCCAGCACACCGTCGGCGGGGAAGCCGACATCCATCGGTGCGAACACCGCCGCTTCGCCGGTATTGACGTCCAGCGCCGGGCTCCACGGCGCTTGCCCGGCCGTGACCGATTGCGCGACGAACACACGGTTTTCCAGCGCGCGCGCCAGGCAGCCGACCCGTACCCGCATCGCCCCGGCGGCGGTGTCGGTGCAACTTGGCACGATCAACAGCCGCGCGCCGGCCTCGTACTGCGCGCGCACCGGCAGCGGGAACTCGCTGTCGTAGCAGATCGCGATCGCCGCACGCACGCCATCCAGGTCGAACACCTTCAGCGCATTGCCCGGCTCGATCAGCCCGGTGGCCTTTTCGAAGCCGGTCAGCTGCAGCTTGTCCTGCCAGCCATGCCGGCCATCGGGGGTGAACCAGTCGCTGCGATTACGGTAACGGCCCTGGCCCAGGTCCAGCAGAAAGCTGCCGGCCACCAGATGCAGCTGATGCTGGCGCGCCAGGCGGGCAAACAGCTCCAGCCAGGGCGCACGCAGCGCCTGGATCGCCGCCAGCGACTCCGGCAACCCGGCAGAAATCTGCGTACCGAAGGTCGCGCCCAGCTCCAGCGACAGATACTCCGGCAGTACCAGCAGGCGCGCGCCGGCAGCAGCAGCCTCGCCCACCAGCGCGGACTGGCGTGCGGCGAACGCGGCAAAGTCGGCAGGTTTGCCGATCGGGTATTTGGCGACGGCAATTTTCATCTACGGGCCTGGTTGCGGTTGATCGATGGCGTAAGAGGTGACCCGGTCACGGCGGCAGTGGCCGCGTCCATACCCGCAGACTGTGGTCGATCTCACCGTGTTGCAACTCCGCCCACGCCAGCTGCACGCGCATGTCCGCTTGCGGTGCATAGCCACGTTTGCGCCAGAACACGTCGTTGGGTCGATGGTCGGCCGGCTTGCGCGGATCGTTTTCTGCGCGTTCCACCGCGCAGAACGCAGTGAGCGCGAAGCGGCCCAGTGCACGCGCATGCGCCTCGCGCTGGTCGAAAAATGCGTGGCCGATTCCCTGCCCGCGATAGTCCGGCAGCAGCACCGATTCGCCGAAATAGAACACGCTGGCCGGGTCGATGCCGGCTGCACGGAACGGCGCATGGAAGGCTTCGCTGTCGTCGAGCAGCGGCAGCCCGGTGGAGGCGCCGATCACCGCATCGCCATCGCGTGCCAGCACGAACACGCTGTCCGGCGAGGCCGCGTAGGCTGCCAGATAGCCGCGCTCGTAATCGGCGTCGCCGTCGTACAGATACGGCCAGGCGCGGAACACCGCGATGCGCAGTTGCGCCACCGCAGCCAGATGCGGCAGCACCTGCGTGCCGCGCACCGTTTCAACGATCAGGGAGGAGCCGCTCATGCCGGCCATGGTAAGCCAGCCTGGCGCAGCTGCGCCGCCGCACGTCAGCGCAGCCAGCCGCCATTGCCCGGAGC
This sequence comes from Xanthomonas sp. F14, assembly GCF_014199865.1. Taxonomy (NCBI): domain Bacteria; kingdom Pseudomonadati; phylum Pseudomonadota; class Gammaproteobacteria; order Lysobacterales; family Lysobacteraceae; genus Xanthomonas; species Xanthomonas sp. F14. The sequence goes on from NZ_JACHOM010000001.1 coordinate 1,995,355, forward strand.
CGCCGCAGCCGGCTGCTGCCACAGCAACCACACCGCCGCCTCCTCGCTGGCCAGCAGCACACCGAGCAGTGCATCGGTGCTGCGCGCCCAGTAGCTGCCGTTGCTCAACCGCTGCCACGGCCCGTAGCGACGCGGACGCGCGTTGCCTGCCGCCGCGTCCTGCCGCTGCGCCGCCTGCAGGAAGCCGCTGCCGCCCAGGCGCAATGCCTGCGCGGTGCCTGCATGCAGGCGCAGGCCGATCACGCCGCGGCGTCCGTCGCGGCGCAGGGGCAAGGCCGACAACGGCGAAGCGTCCCAATACTGCGGCAACGCTGCGGGAAGCAGCGCCACCGTGTCGATCCCGGCGGGCAGCAAACGCTGCGCCCGCCGGTGCAACTGTGCGTGAGCGCGCATGCCGGCCTCAGCGCAGGCTGTTGCCAAGCTCGTACCAGTCGAGCTTGCGGGTCACCCACATGATGCTGGCCAGGATGCCGAACAGCAGCAACGATCCCATCAGCAGCGAGTTGTCTTCGGAGATCAACAGGCTGTAGAGCACCCCGTACAACGCCGTGAGCATCGCCGAGAACCCGGCCGCACGCGCCCAGCTGCGCAACACCCCGGACAGATAGAAGAACTGCAGGCCGATACATGCCGCGGCAGAGACCAGGTACGCCTGCCAGAACGCGATGTGCTCGGACAGGCTCAGCAGCAGCAGGAAAAAGATCGCCAGCGCCAGACCCACCAGCAGGTATTGCAGCGGATGGATCGGCAGACGCTTGATCAACTCGAACAACACGAACGCCACAAAGGTCAGCACCACGAACAGGATGCCGTACTTGCTGGCCCGGTCGGCCTGGGTATACACGTCCACCGGATCGACCAGCCGCACCTCCAGCGTATCCAGCGACGACTGGCTGGACTGCAGCTGGGTCTGTGCACCGGTGGCCAGCGACGACAACGACCAGCTCGCATCGAAACCGCGCGCGCCGATCGTCGGCGCATTCGGCAGGAAGCGCCCGCCGAACAGCGGATGCGGCCAGGCCGAGCGCAGCGCGATGTCGTTGTTGTCGGCAATCGGTGCGATCGCCAGGCTGCGGGTGCCATCCAGCACGAACGACATCTCCACCAGGTTGCCATCGCCCAGCGTGCCGGTCAGCGCATCGCCCAGCGGCTGCAGATCGGCATGGATACCGGCCGAGCGCCCCACCAGGCCACCGGCCCCGCTCTCCAGCGGCAAGCTGCGGCCGTCCACCCGCAGGCTCGGCGTGCCGACCAGGCCGCGCACATCGGAAATGCCCACCGCCAGATGCGGCCGGCCATAGCGGCGACCGGCCATGGCCGGATACTCGAACGGGTCGAACTCGGCCTTGAGCCTGGCCTTCCACGAATACACCTGCACGCGGAACAGGCCGATCTTGCGCTCGGACGGGGTCAGCTCGCCGCTCAGGGTGAGCGTGCGCGGGGTCTGCAGCAACTGGCCATCGCGCTTGCGCCAGACCTTGCGCGGGTTGCCTTGCTCGTCCGGCTCGGTGACCTGTACGTCCTCGGTAAACGGCAGCACCCGCACCGGCGCGATGAACTGCTGCTCGCCGGCCTTGCTCTGCGCCACCCGCTCCACCGCCTCGTCGCGGTAACGCGCACGGTCCTGCACCGTGCCGCGGATCAGCAGCAATGGAATCAGCAGCAACAGGATCAATCCGCCAATGGTGGCGAAGCGCAACAACAGTTTCAGGGATTTCATCGACCTTCCTCAGTCTGGGAGGTCGCCAGGGTGCGTTGCGACGGTGTCGCAGGTTTGAGGCGAATTTGAAGCGAATGTGAAGTGGGCGATCGGCAGGCTCGGCGACCGGCACTGTGATCCCGTTAGGAAATGCAGGTTTTGCCCTGCAAAAATGCAACAGAGGCCCAGGACATGCTTCCGTTGCATCGCCAGGGTTTCGCATCACCGCCGCGCGCTTCGCCGCCAGGCGCAACGATGCCAGTGCAGTTGCGCATCACGGGGCCATTGCTTCTCGAGTCTGCGTTGATCACGGCGTTCCAGTTCCGTGGTTCCGCGGCATCCGCATTCAACGTTACGCGCCGCAGCGGCGGTGTCGCACACGCTTGCCCGCTTGCCAGCCGTGGCTCAACAAACGCGCACGACTGCATTCCTCTCTCGCCTGGAGTTTGCCTTCATGACCAAGCAACGTTCGCTCACGCTCTGCCTGCTCGCTGCCCTGAGCCTGTCCGCCGCCGCCGCACAGGCGGCAATGCACGGGATGGGCCTGAAACCCTCGTCGTTGATGCAGCCGGTCACTCCGTTGTTCGGCATTGCCAGCGCCGCCAAACCCCTGCCCGCCACGGTCGACCTGACTGCCTGGGCAATCACCCCGGGCGACCAGGGCCGGGTGGGGGCGTGTGCGTCATGGGCAACCGCCCACACCCTGACCGGTTGGTATGCCAACGCCAACAAGCAGGCGCAAACCCGCTTCGCCCCGATGTATCTCTATAGCCAGGTCAACGGCGGCGTCGATGAGGGCTCCACGCTGGAAGCGCCGCTGGACGTCGCGCTGGCCCAAGGCATCGACACCGAGCAGCATTATTCGTGGGGCAACTACAACTGGAAGAACCCACCCACCGCGGCCGACCGCGCCAACGCCGCCAAGAACCGCACGCCGTACCGCAAGTACACCGTGCTGTATTCGGGCGACGGCAATGGCGGGCGGGCCCTGATCGAACAGATCAAACTTGCGCTGGCCTCGTCCACGCCGGTGGCGATCGGCTTCTATGTCAGGCAGGGGTTCGAAGACCTCACGCCAAAAAACCAGGTCGACTACGACACCAAGACGCCGATCCTGGGCGGGCACGCGGTGATCGCGCTGGGCTACGACAGCGAAGGGCTGCTCGTCGAAAACAGCTGGGGCACCGAGTGGGGCAACAAGGGCTTTGGCAAGCTGTCCTGGTCGGTGGTCGCCAAGGACGTCATCGGGGCCGACGTGGTGCACTGACACACAGCGGCTGCGCACGGTGAGGCGCGGCGGACACGGACACGGATGCGGCATGTGCCTGGCGCATGCCGCTTGCGTGCCACCGCGATGCCGCCGCCGTCGGCCGCCGGCCTGTGCACTGACGGCACGCAATGCGGTTCAGAGCCGCCGACACACCTGCTACACAGCCGCCAGGCGGGCGCGGACGGCGCGCGGAATCGGCGCGTACCACTCGGTTGCTGGACCCACCTGACGACTGCTCGCTACGTTCTGCGGTTTGTAAGCGCGCTTAGCCGATGGGCAGGCGCAGGGTCGCGATCGCGCCGCCACCCTCGCGGTTGCCCAGCGTGGCCTCGCCACCATGCAGGCGCGCCACTTCGCGCACGAACGGCAGGCCAAGGCCGGAGCTGCGTTGTCCGGTCTGCGGGCGGGCCAGCGAATAGAAACGTTCGAACACCCGTTCCAGTGCGTAGTCCGGCACGCCGCTGCCGCGGTCCTCGACCACCAGCTGCAGCTGTTCCTCCAGCACCTGCGTACGCAGCTGGATGGTGCAGCCCTGCGGTGAAAACGCGATGGCATTTTCCAGCAGGTTGATCAGCGCCTGGCGCAGCAGGAATCCATCGCCCAGCACGTACTGCCCGCGCGCGGTGTCGGATGCGGCATCGCGTTCCAGCAGCACGCCGGCCGCTGCCGCGCGCGGCAGCACGGCATCCACGGCCGCCTGCAGCAGGCCAGCCACCGCGATGCGCTCGCGCGTCTGCAGCCAGCCGTGCTGCTCCACCTCGGCCAGCGCCAGCAGCTTGTCGATGGTTTCGGTCAGGCGCAGCTCCTGCGCGCGGATGCTGGCGACAAAGTGCTGGCGATCGGCTTCCGGCAGTGGCTCGCTCAACAGTTCGGACGCGCCACGGATTGCCGCCAGCGGGCTCTTCATCTCGTGCGTCAGCGACTGCACGTACTGCTCCACGTAGGCCTTGCCTTCCAGCTTGCGCCGCATGCTTTCCAGCGCCTGGCCGAGGTCGCCGATTTCATCGCCGCGCGGCTCCGGCGGCGGCTCCGGCACGCCGGCGCTCACCGCCTGTGCGTAGCGATTGAGCCGGCCGATGCCGCGCATCAGCCACCAGGTCATCCAGATGCCGATCAGCGCGGAAATGCCGATCAGCCAGGCACCGCGCTGCAGGATGTTGCGCTGGCTGGCCTCGATGAACGGGTCGATGCTGCGATTGGGCTGCGCCAGCGTCAGCACGCCGATCAACTTGGCCGGGTCATTCGGCGCGTAGATCGGTGCGGCCACATGCATCACCGTGGCGGTCGGGTCGCCATCGACCTCGGGGCTGGAACGCGCGCCGTATTCGCCGCGCAAGGTGCGATAGACATCGTTCCAGCGCGAGTTGTCGCGGCCTACATCGCGGCCCAGCGAGTCGAACACCACCACGCCGCGCGCATCGGTGACGGTGACGCGGTAGGCCACATCGTTCTTGCGGAACCGCCACACCCAGGCCTTGGGGTCGCGCCGCTGCGCCTGCGCCACGTTGCGCGCGAAGCTGCCGCTGGCGATGGTGCCGGCAGCCAGCTCGCTGCTGGCCATTTCCGCCAGCACATTGGCCGCGTCCACCAGCGTGGATTCCATCGCCTGGCGCACACCCGGCTTGACCTCGTTGACGAACACCCGCATCACGAAGAACGCGGCCAGCCCGACGATCAGGAAGAAGCCCAGGAACAGCTTGAGACCGAGCCGCATCTCAGGCCCCGGTCCGAAGAACACCACGACGCCTGCGCGCGGCCATGGCTATAGCTCCAGCGCGTAGCCGAGGCCACGGTGGGTGCGGATCGGGTCGGCCGGCACGCCGGCCTGGCGCAGCTTGCCGCGCAGCGTCTTGATATGGGTGTCCACGGTGCGGTCTGCGCTGTCGGCAGTGGCGTCCCAGCCGCGGTCCATCAGCTGCGCGCGGCTCAGGATCGCGCCGGGGCGCTGCAACAGCGCCGACAGCAGCGCGTACTCGTAGCGGGTCAGCGGCAGCAGCGCATCGCCGTAGCGGATGCGGCTGCCCTCGCGGTCGATCGCAAACGCGCCATGCGGCTGCCAGCCCGGCTCCGCCACGACCGCCACACTGCGACGACGCAGCCGCGCGCGCACCCGCGCCACCAGCTCCCGCGGGGAGAACGGCTTGGCCATGTAGTCGTCGGCGCCCAGTTCGAAGCCGAGCACGCGGTCGATCTCGTCGTTGCGCGCGGTCAGGAAGATCACCGGCACGTCGCTGAACCCGCGCAGCGTGCGGCACACCTCGAAGCCGTTGATATCCGGCAGGCCCACGTCCAGCACCACCACATCGGCCGGGTCGGCACGCAGGCGCGCCAATGCGTCACGGCCCAGCAGGCAGTGTTCGGGCGCGTAGCCTTCGCTGCGCAGCGCGTACAGCACGGTATCGGCAATGGCGGCTTCGTCTTCGACGACGAGCACGCGGGCGGGGGACTCGGACATGGCGCGCAGCATAGCCGCATGCTGGCGCGGCCCGTACACTGCCGCGATGAACTATCGCCACGCCTTCCATGCCGGCAACCATGCCGACGTGCTCAAGCACATCGCCTTGCTGGCGCTGATCGACACCCTCAAGCGCAAGGACACGCCGTTCTTCGTGCTCGACACCCACGCCGGCCGCGGGCGCTACCAGCTCGGCGGCGAGGAAAGCCGCAAGACCAACGAGGCCGATGCCGGGGTGATGCGGCTGATGGCCGAGTCGACCCTGCCCGAGGTGGTCGAACGCTATCTGCGCGCGGTACAGGCCGACAACCACACCGTCGCCCGCCCGGCCACGCCCGGCCAGAAGCCGGCGCGCCCCACCGCCGGCATCCAGATCAACCATTACCCCGGCTCGCCGTTGCTGGCGGCGCAGGCGTTGCGCGAACAGGACCGCATGGCGTTCTGCGAGTTGCAGCCGGAAGAGGCCGAGGCGCTCAAGCGTCTGTTCGCCAGGGACAGCCGCGTGCGCGTGCATGCCGGCGATGGCTACGAGGCGATTCGCGCCTTCGTGCCACCGCGCGCGGGCGAGACCAAGATCGGCCGCGGGCTGGTGCTGATCGACCCGCCATACGAGGCGCAGGAAGCCGAGTACCCGCAGGTCATCCATAGCGTGCGCGAGACGCTGGCGCGCTGGCCGCAGGCGATCTGCATGGTGTGGTACCCGATCAAGCTGCGCCGCAGCCTGCAGCCGTTCATGCGCAAGGCGGCCACGCTGCCGGCCAAGTCGGTGCTGGTGGCCGAGCTGCAGGTGCGCCCGGACGACTCGCCGCTGCGCCTCACCGGCAGCGGGCTGCTGATCGTCAATGCGCCGTGGCAGTTCGACCAGGTGCTGGCACCCGCGCTGCCGGTGCTGAAGCAGCACCTGGGCGAGGCAGGTGCCTCGACCCGGCTGGAGTGGCTGCGCCAGGACGCCTGAGTTACCTATACCGGGAGTTACCTATACCGGGCGCCTGCTCGCGCTGGCGAACGCGGCTGCATACTCACGACTGGATCACGGTATCGCTCGGTACAGTGATCAGGGAAGCACTGCCACCCCCTGACGACCCCCAGCGGCGCACCGGATTCATTCACGGTTGTGCGCTGGGCGGGTGCCAGAATCTTCCGATCTTTAAGGAACACCGGTCATGGCCATTCGCAATCGCATGCCTCCCTGGCATGAAAACTTCAGTCTGCCCAATGGCCGCACACTCCTGCTCCGTCCGATCCGTCCCGAGGACGGTCCGCCGCTGCAGGGTGCTTTCAGCCTGTTGGGACCGGAGGAAATCCGCGCGCGCTTCGTGCGTTCCTCCGCCGAAATCACCCCGGAGATGGTGCAGCGCCTGACCCATCCCAACCCCAAGAGCGAAATCGTGCTGGTGGCCGCCGAACAGCTGCCCCCGGGCGAAGCCCTGGTAGGTGCGGTGGCGCGTGCGGCACTGGTGCCGGGCACCCGCCAGGCCGAGTACACCATCCTGGTCAGCAGCTTCGTCGCCGGCCAGGGGCTGGGACGGCAGCTGATGCGCAAGCTGGTCAAGTGGGCACGGCGCAAATACCTGGATTGCCTGTTCGGCGACGTGCTGCAAAGCAATGTGCCGATGCTGCAGCTAGCCGAGTCGCTGGGCTTCAAGCCACAGCCGCATCCGGAGTCGCCGGAGTTGGTGCGGATGGTTCTCGAGCTGGATGCCTGAGGGGCTGGGATTCGGGATTCGGGATTGGGGATTGGGAGGGCCGCCGCGCCCTTGACTCACCCGGCTTTGGTTGTTGATCTGTCGCTTGTCTGCAAGGCCCTTGCCCGCCCACCATCGCAGGACACGCCGCAAGTACGTCCGTGTAGGCTCTGGCGCGGCATCCATGCCGCTCAAGGTCCCGCGACGGTGAGCGGGCAAGGACCTGTCGCGATGGTCGGTCCGCATAGTGCGAGCAGCACGGTGTCAGGCAAGAAAGCGTCCGCTCGTTTTCGCAAGAAAGCCAGTGCAGCGGACCAGCTTTTCAAACAACCGACCAACTGTCTGGGGCGGTGTCCTCGCCGATTGCGGGACCGTGTGGCGGCATGGATGCCGCCACCGAG
>NZ_JACHOM010000002.1:0-3417 GCF_014199865.1 Xanthomonas sp. F14
GTGCTTGTCACCGACACACGCCAGCAGGCACTGGATGCCTTGCGCCAGGCAGGCGAGCAAGCCGGCCAGCTGACCCAGGACGTCGCCAAGACCGGCCAGCGCGACAAGCTGATGGCGCTGCACGCACCCGTTGACGGCACCATCCAGCAGTTAGCCGTCCACACCGTAGGTGGTGTAGTCACGCCTGCACAGCCGTTACTGGTCGTAGTGCCAGCCGAAGAAGCACTGGAGGTCGAAGTCACCGTCTTGAACAAGGACATAGGCTTCATGCGCGCCGGTCAACCCGTCACCGTCAAGGTCGACAGCTTCCCCTACACCCGCTACGGCTATCTGACCGGCACGGTCGCCAGTGTGTCCCACGATGCCGCGCAGGACGAAAAGCTTGGCCTGGTATTTCCCGCGCGCATCAAATTGAACGGCAGCACGCTGGAGATCGATGGGGTCAAGGTGCGGATGAGTGCCGGGATGAGCTTGAGTGCGGAAGTGAAGACGGGCAAGCGACGGGTAATTGATTACTTGTTGAGTCCTTTAGGTCGGCACGGGCAAGAATCATTTAGGGAGAGGTGAGTGATTGGATAAATACATCTGCGCTTAGGATCTTCTCAAGTTGGTAACTAAATGGTGGTGTAAGTGAATTATATTGGAATAATTTTCCCATTGGTTCTGGCCCTCGCTGGATGCGATTACGGGCCTTCAGTAGAGCAGGCAGATATCAACCTTGCTATTCATCAGGCATTAGTGAGAGTGGGGGAGTGTGGTTCTGTTGAATCTTGTCAGAAAGCGAGTCGTGTCTTCTGGGAAAGGGATGGTAAAGGGGTTTATTACAGCATATACGGGGTTTCAAGCAAAAGAAAAATTGAATTTGTTTGCAGGGAGGTTGAAGAGGCGAAGAGGGAAAGTAAGGTAAATTATAAATTAAATTTATATTTTTTTTCGGAAAGTAAAATTCAATCTTTGGATAAAGTGATTTATCCGACGCCAATTTACATAAAGGAACTATGATGAGCGGCCCCGTGTACTATGTTGAAATTAGATACGATATTGGCGGTTCGAATAATATACCGCACACCTTTTTTGTAATTACGAAGCCTGACGGCAGTTCGCGTGAATACGGGTTTGCTCCCTTGGAGGGAGGTGCCCTCGCAGGGGATGGCGCAGTATACGAAACAGGTGTAGGAACTGCCGAGGGCGAGCACGAATATCAGGCTGCTAGTAGTAAATACTCAATAAATCAGGCTCAGTATGAATCCCTCATGGGATTTGTTGATTCAACGAGGGTAGGGTCTACCTATTGGGCGGGAGGTGACCATTTTTCTGCCAGTATGTATAACTGCACCACTTGGCAGAGCACTGCATTTAACGCAGCAGGCATAGATCTTCCAACTGAGGCTGATCATGCGTGGAATCCTTACCAGCAATATACTTACGATAGGATTGAAGACTTTCATGATGCTGCAAGTGATTGGATTAATGATAAGGTAAATGAGGTTGGCGACTGGAGTGAGAAAACGGCAGAGCAGGTTTCAGATTGGGTGAAAGACCAGGCGGATCGTGCCCAAAGGACAGGGGAAGAGTGGTACGACACTGCGAAAAAAAACTTAGCCGACGCTAAAAAGGCTGCGGAAGACTGGTATGAAGATGCTCAAAAATGGATAAGTGATAAGGCAGCCGAAATTGGCGATATGGTCGACGATCTATTCGATCGTGCACGTAAATGGATTCCTCGCAGGGATCCACTGACTCTTGATCTAGATGGCGATGGAATTGAAACAGTCGCAGCAAGCGGGAAAGTATTGTTTGACCATGATGGCGACGGCATTAAGACAGGTACTGGATGGATCGCTTCAGACGACGGCTTAGTTGTTTTAGATAGAAATGGTAATGGCACGATAGATGGCGGCAGCGAGCTTTTTGGGGTCGATACCATTTTATCAAATGGGGCTACTGCAAGTTCAGGGTTCTCAGCTTTAGCAGACTTGGATACTGACAAAAACGGAATATTTGATGTTGGTGATGCCGAGTTTAGTAATGTTAGGGTGTGGAGGGATTTGAATCAGGACGGATCGTCTCAAGCTTCCGAATTGGCTACGTTATTAGATGCAGGTGTTGCTTCAATTAAATTAAATCCCTCGACTACCGATGACCTTGATCTGGGTAACGGCAATATTGTCGATAATCGTGGTAGTTATATTCGTACTGATGGCACAGCTGGATTGGCTGGCGACCTTCAGCTAGCCATCAATAACTATTTTAGAGACTTTAGCGGATCGCTTGATAAGGTGGAAGTGAGTAGCGAGGCAAATCTCTTGCCTGGCGTTAAAGGTAGTGGCGCAGTTCGTGATTTAAAAGAAGCTGCAACCCTCTCTACCCAGCTGCTTGCATCCATCCAAGCCTTAGTGCCTGGAACTTCACGCGACGCAATGAAAAGTTCGCTCGACACGATACTGGCGCGCTGGGCAGCGACCTCCACAATGCAGAGCAGTGAAGAGATGCTTGAATCTGTCGGGGGAGCGCGCGAGCTGCTTTACCGTGGCGTTCTGCCAGCCGATATCGCGGCCCAGAGCCCCGAAGCTATAGATGCTTGGATCAAGCAGCAGCATGCAGAACTTGGTCCCATGATTGCCATCTTGGAGAAGTTCAATGGCTCCAGCCTGATCAGCTATCGCTTCGACCAAGCATCCACGGGTGGTAGTACCTATTCCTGGAGTGAGCTCGCCAAGCTGGATGGCACCAAGACGCAGGTCATGAATATCTTGTTGCAGCCAGAACAGGTCGAATCCATCAAAGCCGCGTACGCTAGTTTGAAAGAGTCTGTGTATGCAGGCTTGGTTATGCAGACGCGTCTTAAAGGCTACCTAGATGGAGTCAACATTCAGTTTGTTGATGGATGCTTAAAGTTCGATTACTCGGCGCTTGATGCGATGTTGGAGTTAAAGCGGGGCCGTCAGCTGGATGAGGCATTTCAAGATATTGTTGACTTGCACACCTATGGGAAGTCTTTCTTAGAAGGGTCAGGTTGGAAATTTGGTGAAATTCTTGATGCCTGGATTGGTGAAGCCGTGTCAAGTTCGGCGGGCATGAATGCGATGGCAGCGGCAAACATAAAAATAGTCAATGGAACCTTTGCAGGTACAGGTTCCGATGACTTGGTTTGGGGGGGCACTGGAAACGACGTAGTCGCTGGTGGTGCTGGCGCTGATCTGATCGGTGGTGGTTACGGCAATGATGTTTTAAACGGCGGGGACGGGAGCGACCAGCTTTTCGGCGGGATGGGCGATGACAGTTTGGATGGAGGCGATGGCAACGACCTGCTGCTCGGTGGAGACGGTAACGACACCTTGTCCGGCGGCACCGGCACAGATCGTCTGGAAGGCGGTGCAGGCGATGACGTGTTGTCGGTGAACTCGCAGTCACGCG
>NZ_JACHOM010000002.1:3517-689643 GCF_014199865.1 Xanthomonas sp. F14
ACGTCCTGCTGGGCGGAGCTGGCAACGACACCTTGTCCGGCGGCACCGGCACAGATCGTTTGGAGGGTGGTGCAGGCGATGACGTGTTGTCGGTGGACTCGCAGTCACGCGACAGCGTGTTCATCGGTGGCACGGGTAACGACACGCTCAACGGCAGCTGGTACTCGGACACCTACCTCTTCAACAAGGGTGATGGCCACGACACGGTGGTAGAGACCTCGAGCTACAGCGGTGCAGTGGATCGTGTCAGTTTTGGAAGCGGGATTAATCTGGATGATACGGTCTTCACTCGATCTGGTAACGATCTACTTGTCACCTTGAAGGGAAGTCAAGATCAGCTGGCAGTAGCAAGTTGGTTTGCCTCAGACTCATCCCAAGTTGAATATCTGGATTTTAATGATAGATCAGTAGCTGCTAGCGAAGTATCCAGCTTGATTGATGCTATGGCGGTGGCAAATGCCTCTTCTGTGTCATTTATTGCATCGCGTGAAACTCAAGAGACGAAGTTGATGCTCGCAAGTTCGGCTATCTAATTGATCATCACTATATAGCCGACGCCGGGCCCCGCCATTTGGCGGGGCCTTTATTTTATTTATGCGTTAAGTTATTGCTGGAGCGGAGTTGCCAAAGATTCGGTATATTCCTCGCAAGAATTTCAAGTCATATTTTCAGATTTGAGGTCCGTTGTCTCAGGGTGTGTGAATGCCGGCAAGCGTATTGAGCAAACGTGGCAAAACCCACCATACCCTCTAGAATCGCCCCATGAGCAACGCACCCCCCGATTACCCCACCCTCCAATCCATTGGCTGGCCCTGGCCTGGCCCTGCCGAGGATCCGGCCTGGCAGGCGCTCTTTGCCGCGCATCCGCAGGCGTTGCCGGCGCGGGTGGTGGAGCAGCACCGCACCGGCTATGTGGTGGCCGATACGCCGGAGGCCGGTCTCAAGGCCGAATCGTTGCCGGAGTGGCAGCGGCCGCGGTTTCCCAGCCATGAGCGGGCGTCGGTGGGCGATTGGGTGCTGATGGAGGGCAAGCGCATCGTGGCCTTGCTGCCGCGGCGCACCTCGATCAAGCGCGGTGCGGCCGGCGAGCATTACCACCAGCAGGTGATCGCGGCCAACATTGATACGGTGTTCATCGTGTGCGGGCTGGATGCGGACTTCAATCCGCGCCGCATCGAACGCTACCTGCTGCTGGTCGGCGGCGGCGGTGCCGAACCGGTGGTCGTACTGACCAAGGCCGACCAGACCGAATACGCCGAGGATGCATTGGCCGTGCTGGAGGAACTGGAAGCGCAGAACATCCCGTTGCGCGCGGTCAACGCCAAGGATCCGGACAGCGTGGCGGCGCTGCGGCCGTGGCTGGGCGATGGCCGTACCGCGGTGCTGGTGGGCTCGTCCGGTGCCGGCAAGTCGACGCTGACCAATACCCTGCTAGGGTCGCAGAAGATGAAGACCAATGCGGTGCGCGAGAACGATTCGCGCGGCCGGCATACCACCACCCATCGCGCCTTGATTCCGTTGCCGTCCGGTGCCTGCCTGATCGATACGCCCGGCATGCGCGAACTCAAGCCCACCGGCGAAGAAGATCTGGCCGAGGGCGGCTTCTCCGATGTGGAAGCGTTGGCGGCGCAGTGCCGCTTCAACGATTGCGCGCATATCGCCGAGCCCGGTTGTGCGGTGCGTGCGGCGATCGAGGCCGAGACGCTGGATCCGGAGCGGGTGGCCAATTACATGAAGCTGCGCGTGGAAGTGGCCGCAGCGGCCGAAAAGCTCGCCACACGCCTAGCGCAGAACAACCGGGGCAAGGGATCGGGCCGGCGGCCTGCCAGCGTCGACCGCAACGGACGCCGCTGATGCCATCGCGCAAGGGGCCGCCGGACATCGTCCATCATGCGGCGCTGGATACGCGCCTGGTCAAGGCCGTACGCGGTGTGCGTCTGCTCGCGCTGGCCAGCTGGCCGCGCTCGCTGCAGGAGCCGTTCCTGCAAAGCGTGGCACGTGGGCAGCCGGAGCTGCCGCAGGTGGAGTATCCGCGACTGGATTTCGGCGATACCCGACGCGAGTTGGGGGCTATTGCCAAGCAGGCCGATCCGCATCACCCGCTGGGCGCCTACCTGATCGACTCGACGCATAGCTGGGGCCTGGCCGCCGGCCTGCTGGAATCGCTGGGTACTCCCGCAGTCAGCGATTACTCGGCGCAGCTGTTCGGCGTGCCCGACGACCCGATGCCGGGCAACGGCCCGAGCACGCGCGAGGCAGCGCGGCATTTCATCCAGATCGCGCAGGAGCTGGACCGTGAGCTGCTGGCGCCGGAAGAACAGGTGCCGGTGTCGGCAACCGCCCTGCGCATGCAGCTGCAGAACGATCTGGACGCCTTCTTCGAAGGGCGCGTCATCACCGTCACGCTGGATCCGGATCTGCTGGCCAAGGCGGCGGCCGGCGCGCATCGCATCCGCCTGCGCAGCGGCGCCACCTTCAGCGATTACGATCGTGCGCAGCTGTTCCATCACGAGGCGCTGGTGCATTCGCTGACCGCGCTCAACGGGCGCGCCCAGGTGCATCTGCCCAGCCTGGGCATTTCCTCGCCGCGGACCACCGCGACGCAGGAAGGCCTGGCGACGTTTGCCGAGCAGATCACCGGCAGCATCGATATCGAACGCATGAAGCGCATCAGCCTGCGTATCGAGGCGATCGCGATGGCGCGCTCGGGTGCGGACTTCATCGAGGTGTTCCGCTATTTCACCGCAGGCGGGCAGAACGCGGCGGAAAGCTTTTCCTCGGCGCAGCGCGTATTCCGCGGCGTGCCGACCTCCGGCGGCGGTGCCTTCACCAAGGACACGGTGTATCTGCGCGGGCTGGTGGCGGTGCACACCTTCTTCCGGCATGCGCTGCAGCGCGATCAGCTGCAGCTGTGCCGTTACCTGTTCGCCGGCAAGATGGCCCTGGGCGACGTGGCGCGCTTTGCGCCCTTGTTCGACAGCGGCGTGCTGGTCGCCCCGCGCTGGTTGCCGCCGTGGGTGAGCCGGGTCAGCGGCCTGGCCGGCATGCTGGCGTTTTCGTTGTTCGCCAATCGCATCCGCATGGATCAGCTGCAGCCACCGGCGATGAACGTCTGACGCTTGCCGAGCAACTTGCGCGCAGTTGCTGCGTCAACGCGGTGGCGCGGCGAAGCTGCCGCGGGCGCAGGTCGGGTGACAAGGCGCAGTACGTAACGCAAGCCTTGCAGTGCATTGCTTCCACTGCAAGGCGCTGAACGGTAAGCATCGTGCCGACGCGTTCTACACGATGCTGCAACGGGCTGCACCGGACACTGTTCGCCTTGCCCGAGATGGGCCATGACACGAGGCGATACGATGAAAATCCTGATGGTGCTCACTTCCCACGACCAACTCGGCGATACCGGCAAGAAGACCGGCTTCTGGCTGGAGGAGTTTGCCGCGCCGTATTACGTGTTCAAGGACGCGGGCGCAGAGATCACCCTGGTCTCGCCCAAGGGTGGCCAGCCACCGCTGGACCCCAAGAGCGACGAGCCCGATGCGCAGACCGAGGCTACCAAGCGCTTCAAGCAGGACACCGACGCGCAGCAGGCTTTGGCCAGCACGCAGCGTCTGGCGGACGTCAAGGCCGCTGACTTCGATGCAGTGTTCTACCCGGGTGGCCATGGCCCGTTGTGGGACCTGGCCGAAGACGCGGATTCGATCGCGCTGATCGAGGCATTCGCCGCGGCCAACAAGCCGCACGGCCTGGTGTGCCATGCACCGGGCGCGCTGCGCCGGGTCAAGGGCAGCGATGGCAAGCCGTTGGTCAACGGCCGCCGCGTCACCGGCTTCACCAATAGCGAAGAAGAGGGCGTGGGCCTGACCAAGATCGTGCCGTTCCTGGTCGAAGACGTGCTGACCGAACTTGGCGGCCGCTACGAGAAGGGCGCCGACTGGGGCGTGCATGTGGTCACCGATGGCTTGCTGGTCACCGGCCAGAACCCGGCTTCGTCGGAGAAGGCTGCCGAGGCGTTGCTTGAGTTGTCGAAGCGCTGATTCTGCAGTTGTCGTCTGGTGATGCCTGGACGGCCACCGGGAGACATCGCGACGTTTGATTTGGAGCGGCCAACAAAACGGAGCAACTAGTCGTCAGCTAAGGTGCGGACGTCGCGGAGGGACCGGGGTGTACGCGTGGTACATATCGGGTCCGAGCGGCGGCCGCGCTCGTCTGATGGTGAGCGCAGCAGTTTTTGGCGTCCTTCGTCGTCCGCTTCCAGAGCGCCGCAGCATCCTAAGAATCGGACGCAATCCGGTGCTCGCAACCAGGCGCACCGACCATGGTGACTAGCCCTTGCCCGCCCACCGTCGCGGGACCTTACGCGGCATGGAGGCCGCGTAAGAACCTACACGGACGTACTTGCGGCGTGTCCCGCGAGGGTGGGCGGGCAAGGGTGCTGCTGCCAGGCCACAGATCGTCCGCCCTAGCCGCAGATGGTCCGCCCTGCAGGTGCGCGACAAACCTGCACAATCGCGTTCAAGCAATACGCTCCAGCCAACGCACTGCATACGCCGGCAGCACCAGCCGCATGTCATCGCCCAGCGACTCGGCAGCCGTCTCGCCGCCATCCGCCACCACCTTCCATCGGCCATCTCCGAGCGCGTCAAGCTCCACCGTTAACAGTTGTTCGCCGAAGTTGTGCACGGCCAGGAAGCGATCGCCACGCGTCAATGCAAACAGGCGTGCATCGCCCAGCGCAAGGCTGCCTAGCGCCTGATCGGCTGCCAGTGCGGGCAGCGCGGCACGTTGCCGGATCAATCCACGTAGCCGGCGATACACCGTGCCGCTCAGGCTGGCTGCATCTTCGCGCTGTGCTGCAAGCTGCCAATCCATCGCCGGGCGATGCAACCAGCGACCTTCGTGCCGACGCTGCGGATCGTCGCGGTAGCTGCCGTCGTTGGGCAGGGCGAGCTCGTCGCCCATGTAGATCAATGGCACGCCCGGCATCGCCAGCGCGATGGCATAGAGCAACACCAGCCGATCCACCGCCATGCGCAACGCCACCGTATCGCCCGATGCCTGTGCGGCCTGGATCCCGACCAGTGCCGCGGCCATGCCATTGGTGCCGTGCACGCCGTCGCCACTGCTCTGGAAGCTCTCGCCACGCGCGTAGCTGCCCGGCACCTCGTTGGCATAGAAGCGCGCGACATCGCGCAGCGCGAATGGCGGCTGCGCGGCGTTGCCGGCGGCTTCGTGTTGCAGCACGTTCCAGCCGATGTCGTCGTGGCAGCGCACATAGCTCAGCCAGGCGCAGTTGGCCGGCAAGGGCGGGCTATGCACGATGACGTTGTGCAGGATGTCGCCGCGTTGCAGCGCCAGCGCCGACCAGCCGGCCGCCATCAGCGTGCTGTGATAGGCCAGGTGGCATTCGTGGCCCTGGTCCGCACCGCTGCCGAAGTAGGGCGGCAATTGCGTCATCGGCACGATGGCTTCGGCCTTCATCACCACCGACGGCGCAACGATGTCGGTGACCGCGCGCAGCGCCACCAGCAGGGTATGCGCCTCGGGTTGGTTCATGCAGTCGGTGCCGGTGCGCTTCCACAGATACGCGGTGGAATCCAGGCGGAAGGCTTCCACACCCAGATTGGCCAACTGCAGCATCGCCAGCGCCATCTCGCCGAACACCGCCGGGTTACTCCAGTTCAGATCCCACTGATAGGGATAGAACGTGGTCCACATCCACTGGCCGGTGGCGTCCACCCAGGTGAAGTTGCCGGGTGCGGTATGCGGGAAGACCTGCCCCAGCGTGGCTTCGTACTGGTCGGGCTGCGTGCGATCGGCGAAGTGATGGTAGTAGTTGAGATAGCGCGCATCGCCGGCCCGCGCCGCCTGCGCCCAGGCGTGATCGTCGGCGGTATGGTTGAGCACGAAATCTGCGCACAGGCTGATGCCGGCCTCGCGCAGGCGTGTGGTCAGCGCGACGAGATCGTCGTTGCTGCCCAGGCTTGGCTCCACCTGGCCATAATCGCTGACCGCAAAGCCACCATCGTTATCGCCGGCGCGTGCACGCAGGAACGGCAGCAGGTGCAGATAGCGCACACCCAGTTCCTGCAGATACGGCACGCGTTCGGCCACGCCCTGCAGCGTGCCGGCGAAGCGGTCCACATACGCGCTGTAGCCCAGCATGTGCTGCTCGCCGAACCAGCCGGGCTGACGCGTTGTGTCGAGCTGTTGCAGTGGCTGTGGCCGCTGTTGCGCGCTGCTGCCAAGCGCGCTCAACCACTGCGTCAGCCACGACGTATAGTCCGGGCGTTGCCCATACAGCGCTTGTAGCGCGTCGAGCAGACGCCGCGCATGCCGGTCGAAGCGCGGTAACAGCACGCTCGCACGCTGCGCATCCAGGGGCGCGGCAAACGCCGCGCGCAATGCAGTGAAATCGGTGGGGGAGGTGCTCATTGGCAAGCGCCGGGACGAACCCGGCGAGGGGTCCTTAGAAGTCGTAACGCAGGCTGATGCTGGTGGTGCGGCCGGCAATCGAGCGCGCGCGGATGATGCCATTGGCCGGGATGCTGGCTTCCTCGGCCTCGGTCAGGCCGAAGGTGTTGAACAGGTTGTTGACGTTGAGCGCGACGGTGAGTGCGTCGGTCACGCGGTAGTCGCCGAACAGGTTCACCTGCGTATAGCCCGGCATCTTCAGCTGATTGGAATCCTGGGTATAGGCATCGGTGGTGCCGATCAGGTTGATGCCGAACTGGTAGCCGTCGCCGCGATAGCTGGGCGTCAACTGCCACACCACATCGGCCTGGCGACGCGGCACGTTGCCGGTGTTTTCCGGAGTGATCTGGTCCTTGGAAATCTCCGCATCGGTCCAGGTCAGGCCGCCGTTGACGGTGAAGCCTTCGTAGCGGTAGCTGGCTTCCAGCTCCACGCCGTGCGCCTCGTAGCTGCGGTTGAAGAAACGCTGGCTGGTGACTTCGAAGTTCTGTTCCTCGGTACGCGCCGAGAACGCGGTGGCGAACAGGCTCAGGCCATCGCGGCGCCACTTCAGGCCGGCTTCGGCCTGGCGGACCACGTTGACGCCTTCATCGGAGGAGACCGAGCCGTCGTCGCGGACCACGCCGAACAGCAGGCGGTCGGCATTGGCGCGTGCGCCGCGGCTGATGCGCGCGAACGCGCCCAGGTCGTCGTTGATCAGGTAGTTGCTGCCCAGCGAATACGACAGGTAGTTCCAGTCGTAATCCACCGGCCGTGCGTTGGCGGTATCGACCGTGGCCACGCGTTGTTCCACCGGCTGGATCACGCCATCGCCGTTGACGTCCAGGTTCTGCGCGATCGCGGTGCCGGCATAGCTGCCGCGTGCATCGCCCATGTCGTAACGCAGGCTGCCGTCGATGCTGAACTTGCCGCTGTCGAAGGTCAGTGCGACGTACGGCGCGTTGACGTCGTAGCGCACGTCGTAGCTGCGGGTGATGCAGCAATCGCCCCAGAACGGGGTGCCGTACGCATACAAGCCATTTTGCGAGCGCGACACGCCGCCGGCATCGACCACGTTGAGCAGGCGCGAATCGCGGCCCAGGCTCTGCACATAGGAGTTCCAGGTCCAGTCCATGTCGATGGTCTGGCGCGAGCTGTAATAGCCCATGCGCAGGTTGAGCGTGCGGCCGTCGCCGCCGAACTCGCGCGAGACGCTGAGATCGTTGGTGACGTTGCCCAGGTCGTTGATCGCCACGTTGAACAGATGCGTGCGGATCGCGTTGCCGGTGTAGGCCTGGCCGGCGTCCGGGCCGCTGGCCTGCACCAGTTGCGCGCCGGCGCCGCCGATGGATGCAGCGAGCGTGGCGGCATCGGTGACCTCGGCCGGGAACGGGCTGACGAAGCGGCCGCTGTTGTCGGCGATGCGGAACTTCTCGCTCAGGTTCCAGCCGCTGCCCAGGTCGAACCAGGCCTCGGCGCCGATGGTGCGCGAGATCGGATGCATGCCGTCGCCCAGGTCGGTGCGGCGCGGCTGGTTGTTGCCGTCCAGGCCGACATCGCTGCGGAAATTGCGGCTGTACAAGGTGTCGTTGCCCGGGTCGAAGCCGGCAAAGCCCCCCAGGTCCGGCGAGCCGTCGCGGCCACGCACGGAGGTCGGCACCGGCAGATAACCGGCGGCGCGATCGTTGAGGTATTTGCCGTAGACACGCACGTAGCCGTTCTCGAACAGCCGGGTCAGGTTGGCCTTGAGCTGGCCGCCCTTGTCGGTGGTGTAACCGGCATCGCGTACGCCATCGCCCTGACGGAAGAAGCCGCCGATGTTGAACTGCCAGTTTTCCGCGAACGGCGCGCCGTAGTCGAAGTCCACGCGGGTGTTGTCGTAATCCAGGCCGCGGCTCACGCCGACGCTGCCGCCTGCGGTGTCGCCGGTCTTGCTGATGAAGTTGATGATGCCGCCAGGCGCGTTGCTGGTGAACGTCGATGCCGAGCCGCCGCGGATGGCTTCGATGCGGTCCAGGGTGAAATCCGAGCGCAGGAAGATGTCCGAGTTGCCGAAGGCGATATCGCCGAATTCCATCACCGGCAGGCCGTCCTCCTGCAGCTGCAGGAACTTGGCGCCGCCGGAGGCGACCGGCAGGCCGCGCACGGCGATATTGGCATTGCCTTCGCCACCGCTGGATTCGGAGCGGATGCCGGGGATGTTGCGGAAGATCTCGGCAGTGCTGCGTGGCGCCGATTGTTCGATCGCCTCGGCGCCCACGGTGCTGACCGACACGCTGGACTTCAGCTTGGTGGTGGCGGTGGAAGTACCGGTGACGAACACCGAATCCAGATTGACCGCGGCGCTGTCGGCGGCCGGCGGGGTGACGGGTTCGGCCGTGGTCGCGTCCTGCGCCAGCGCGGCAGGCGCGCACAGGCAGGAGACGACCGCGCAGGCCAGGGCATGCAGGCGCAGGGTGTGCAAGGTGGACATTGCGGTTCTCTCTCTCACGGATGGTGGTGTGCCGACGCCTGCATCGTCCCCTCCCAGGGAGTGGCCGTGTGGCCTGCAGTGCGAGCGCAGTAATACGCCTCAATACAATCGATTGCAATCTTGCGCTGCAGCATCATTTCTAAGCTCGCTCGCTCATGTTTCGACAAGCGGAAACGTGTTGCGGCGCAGCGTTACAATCGATTGCAAAGACGGCAGGGTACAGTGCGCTGCGGCCACTGGGAGCCGCACCGATGCCCAGGGTTCTGCATGTCGTCGACCGCCACTCCGTTCTCCTTCGCGCGCATCCTGGCGCTCAACGCCGGCTTCTTCGGCGTGCAATACAGCTTTGGCCTGCAGCAGAGCAACATGAGCCCGATCTACAACTATCTGGGCGCCGATCACGCGAGCCTGCCGTACCTGTGGCTGGCCGGGCCGATCACCGGGCTGGTACTGCAGCCGTTCGTCGGCGCGTGGAGCGACCGCTCGGTGACCCGCTGGGGCCGGCGCATGCCGTACATGGTGCTGGGCGCGCTGGTGTGCAGCCTGTGCCTGCTGGCGATGCCGTTCAGCACTGCGCTGTGGATGGCGGTGTGCCTGCTGTGGATCCTGGATGCGGCCAACAACGTGGCGATGGAGCCATACCGTGCGCTGGTCAGCGATGTGCTGGCGCCACCGCAGCGGCCGCTGGGCTATCTCACCCAAAGCGCGTTCACCGGGCTTGCGCAGACGCTGGCCTATCTCACCCCGCCGTTGCTGGTGTGGATGGGCATGAACCAGGACGCCGCCAATGCGCACCACATTCCCTATGTCACCATCGCCGCCTTCGTGATCGGTGCGGGGTTTTCTGCGGCCTCGATCCTGCTCACCGCGCGCAGCGTGCGCGAGCCGGTGCTTGCGCCGGCAGAGATCGCGCGGATGCGCCAGACCGGTGCCGGCCTGGGCGCCACAGTGCGCGAAATCTACGGCGCCCTGCGCGCAATGCCGCCGACCATGCGCCAGCTCGCGCCGGTGATGCTGTTCCAGTGGTACGCGATCTTCTGCTACTGGCAGTACATCGTGCTGTCGCTATCGACCAGCTTGTTCGGCACCACCGAAGCCGATTCGCATGGCTTCCGCCAGGCCGGCCTAGTCAATGGGCAGATCGGCGGGTTCTACAATTTTGTCGCGTTTCTGGCCGCGTTTGCGATGGTGCCGGTGGTGCGCCGCATCGGCCCCAAGTACACGCATGCAGCCTGCCTGGTCGCGGCCGGCGTGGGCATGTGGGTGTTGCCGGGCATCCAGGACCGCTGGCTGATGCTGCTGCCGATGATCGGCATCGGGCTCGCCTGGGCCAGCATGATGGGAAACCCGTACCTGATGCTGGCCGACAGCATTCCGCCCGAGCGCACCGGTGTGTACATGGGCCTGTTCAATCTGTTCATCGTGCTGCCGATGCTGATCCAGATCGTCACCCTGCCGCTGTATTACGAGTGGCTGTTGCACGGCGATCCACGCAACGTGATCCGCCTGGCCGGCGCACTGATGCTGGCGGCCGCTGTGGCGATGCTATGCGTACGCGTCCGCAAGCCCAAGGCAGCAGTGGTGTAGCCGCGACGCGTTACGTCTGTGTCGCTGCGTACTGAAACAACCGACCGCGATAACGTGGACAGCAACGCGTAGCTATGCACCGCACGCCATCACACACGCTCTTACGATTCCCGATTCCCGATTCCCGGCCTCACGCCGACTCACGCACCACCAACTTCACCGGCATCTCCACCGACTCCACCGCTTCGCCGCCGATCAACGCCAGCAGCCGGTCCACCAGCAGGCGCGCGGCCAGGCCCAGGTCCTGCCGCACCGTGGTCAACGGCGGTTGGCTGTAGGCGGCCAGCGGAATATCGTCGAAGCCCACCAGCGAGATGTCCTGCGGCACACGATGCCCGGCTTCGACCAGGGCGCGGATCGCACCGACCGCAATCACATCGGAGGCGGCGAACAGCCCGTCCGGCGGATCGGTCTTCTTGAGCATGGCGCGGGTGAGGCGGTAGGCATCTTCGCTGAGGAAGTGGCTGCGCGCATGCAGGCGCGTATCGAACTCCAGCCCGTGCCGCTGCAGTGCATGGCGATAGCCGGCAAAGCGCGGGGCAACCTCGGGCAACTGGTCGTCGCCGAGAAAGGCGATGCGGCGACGACCGCTGGCGATCAGATGTTCGGTGGCCAGCGCGCCGCCCTGGAAATTGTCGCTGCCCACGCTGATGTACGACTGCCCGTCGATGCGGCTGCCCCAGACCGCCATCGGCAGGCCATCGCGCGCGGCTTCGTCCAGCGCGGCATGTTCGGAACTTTGCCCCAGCACGATCACGCCATCGGAGCGGCTGCCGCGTGCGAGTTGTTCCACCCATCCATCCTGATGCCGGTCGAGCTTGGACAGCAGCATGCTGTAGCCGCGCCCGGTCAGCTCCTCGGCCAGCAGCGCCAGCATCGTCATCATGAAGGGGTCCGACAACGGCTGATCCAGCGCATGCATCATCGGCACTGCCACGCTCACCGTGTTGGAGCGTTTGGCGCGCAGGCTGCGCGCGATCGGATCGACCTGGTAGCCGGCATCGGCGGCAATCTGCTTGATGTACGCACGCGTCCGCTCGGCCACCACCGGGCTGCCGGCCAGGGCACGCGACACTGTGGATTCGGACACGCCCGCCATGCGGGCGATGTCGGCCATCTGCGGGCGGGCACCCGGCGTGGCGCGTTCTGAAGGTTTGGCCATGTCAGCGCAGTGCGGAAAACGCCGAGTGTAATCAGTTCGCGCTGGAGGCGGGTTGATCGACGCAGTGGCGCCCGCTTGTGCGCGCTGGTCAAACGCAATCACGCACCTGCATGCAAGCGGCAGGCGTGCGGGGCGTGCATGACAGCGGCCACGACTAGCGCGGGGTGGAGCGGTGAGGCTTCAGGGGAGTGAGGCTTCAGAGCAGTCAAGCATCAGAGCAGTGAGGTATCAGAGCGGTGATGCTTCACCGCCACTAGCAAGGACTGCGCTCACCGCCCGGCCGGCGCGCTCGGCGCTGGAACCGCATTTCTCCTCCGCACAGTCCTGCTCGGACGCGCCGTCTGTATCGAGCTGACGATTGCTCGCTACGGTCTGCCAGCGGCTCTCAACCCATGTACAGACCGCCGTTGACTGCATAGTCGGCGCCGGTCACGTAGGCGGCCTCATCGGAGGCGAGCCAGGCGCACAGCCCGGCGACTTCGGCCGGTTTGCCGAGCCGGCGGATCGGCACCGAGGTGGCCAGGCGGTCGAGCACGTCGGGTGGGAAACTGCTGATCGAGGCGCTGGCGATATAGCCCGGCGAGATGGTGTTGACGGTGACCCCGCGCGAGGCCACTTCCTGCGCCAGGGCGCGGCTGAAGCCATGCATCGCCGCCTTGGCGGTAGCGAAATTGATCTGCCCGATCTGGCCCTTGTGCGCACTGACCGAGCCGATGTTGACGATGCGTCCCCAGCCGCGCGCGGTCATGCCGTCGACCACCTGCTTGGTGATGTTGAACAGGGAATGCAGGTTGCTGGCGATCACCGCGTTCCAGTCGTCGCGGCTCATCTGCCGGAACAAGGTGTCGCGGCTACCACCGGCGTTGTTGACCAGCACATCGATCTCGCCGACCTCGGCCTTGACCTTGGCGAACGCGGCCACGGTGGAATCCCAATCGGCGGCATTGCCTTCGGAGGCGACGAACTCGAACCCCTGCTCGCGCTGTTCGCGCAGCCAGGAGGTCTTGCGCGGCGAATTGGGCCCGCAACCGGCGACCACGGTATGTCCGCTGCGCGCCAGCTTCTGGCATATCGCGGTACCCACACTGCCCATGCCACTGGTGACGTATGCGATGCGAAGTGTCATTGCTTGAACTCCTTCGGAGTTGGGATTCGGGATTGGGGATGAGGGGATTCGTAACAGCGGGCATTGGTTCGCTCTGGCTTTGGCGAATCCCCAATCCCGAATGCCGAATCCCGGCGCGCGGCTAGCGCGCCAACGGAAACAGGCCAAACAACAACCCGCCCGCCAACATCAACAGGGAAATCAGCACCGCCCACTTCAGCGTGAAGCGTTGATGGTCGGCGAAGTCGACCTTGGCCAGGCCGACCAGCAGATAGGTCGATGGCACCAGCGGGCTGAGCAGATGCACCGGTTGCCCGGCCAGCGAGGCGCGCGCCATTTCCACCGGGGTGATGCCGTAGTGGCCGGCGGCTTCGGACAGGATCGGCAGCACGCCGAAGTAGAACGCGTCGTTGGACATGAAGAACGTAAACGGCATGCTGACGATCGCGGTGATCACCGCCAGATACGGGCCCCAGCTGTCCGGGATCACCGCCAGGAAGCTGCGCGACATCGCTTCGACCATGCCGGTGTTGGACAGGATGCCGGTGAAGATGCCGGCGGCGAAGATCAGCGACACCACCGACAGCACGTTACCGGCGTGATTGACCAGGCGGCGGCGCTGCTCGGCCAGGTTGGGGTAGTTGATCATCAGTGCCAGCGCAAAGCCGATCATGAACAGCACCGGCATCGGCAGCACGCCGACCACCAGCGCGGCCATCAGCGCCAGGGTCAGGAGCAGGTTCACCCACAGCAGCTTGGGCCGCTTCATGTCCTCGGTGTCTTCCACGCGCGGCAGTGCATCGCTTTCTTCGGGGATGCTGGTGTCCAGCCAGTTGCCGTCGGCCGGCAGGCGCACCACGCCCAGGCGGCGCCGTTCGCGCATGCCCAGAAACCAGGCCAGCGTGAGGATGCCGGCGATCGCGATCGCCATCGCCGGCACCAGCGGCACGAATACATCGGCCGGATCCACATGCAGGGCGGTGGCGGCACGCGCGGTGGGGCCGCCCCACGGGGTGAGGTTCATCACGCCGCTGGCCAGGATGGTCACGCAGGTGAGGTTGAGCGCGTTCATGCCCAGGCGCTGGTACAGCGGCAGCATCGCCGACACGGTGATCATGTAGGTGGTGGAGCCATCGCCGTCGAGCGAGATCAACATTGCCAGGATCGCCGTGCCCATGACGATCTTCAGCGGATCGCCCTTGACCAGGCGCAGGATGCGGCCGACCAGCGGATCGAACAGGCCGGCATCGATCATCACGCCGAAGTAGAGGATGGCGAACATCAGCATCACGCCGGTGGGCGCGATCTTCTTGATGCCGTCGAGCATCATCTCGTTGATGCCGGTGCCGAAGCCGCCCAGCAGCGCGAACACGATCGGCACCGTGATCAGAGCCACCAGCGGCGACAGCCGCTTGCTCATGATCAGGTACATGAAGGTGATCACCATTCCGAAACCGAGCGCGGTCAGCATGCGGGCAAATCCTTTGAGGCGTACAGCAGGGGGAGAGTGGAGCGCGCGGCGGCGGGTGCATTGCGGCAGCGGTGACGCATCGTGCGAAGGTCAGGCAAACGGTCAGAAGTCGTACTGGAAGCGGCCGGTCACCGCCAGCGTGTGATCGACCACCGCATCGGCCATGCGGTCGCGGTTGCGGCTGTCGATCACATTGAGCATCACGCGCAGGTTCGGCTTGAAATACCAGTTGCCGCCCAGCGTCCACGACTGCGTGCTGGCATTAATGAAGTCGGGTTGGCCATCCAGATGCTGATCGCCGCGCATGTAGTCGTAGCGCAAGGCCAGCTCGAACGCGCCGGAGGGGCGATTGGGCGTCTTGATCCGGCTGAAACGTCCGGTCTTGCGGTCGTAGCCGCGCGACTCGCCGGTGACGAACCAGCTGACCAGGCCGTAGCTGGCCAACACCTTGGCATGCTGGGAGCCGTCGTCGAGCAGGCCGCCGCTGAATTCGCTCTGCCACGACCATGGGCCCAGCACTTCGGCGTATTCCAGCGACCATTTATCGAAATCGGTATCGCGGCCATCGGCAAAGCGCGCCAGGGTGATGCGGCTGTTGTTGGCCAGATCGTTTTCCGGACGTGGCCGGATCAACAGGGACGCCGCGCCGCCGCTGCCCGGATGCGAATAGCGCTCGTGCGCCAGCGATACGCCCAGGTGGCGCAGTCGTGCCTCGCCCATCTCCGGTGCGAAGGTCAGCCGCGTGCCGAGCGCGCCGCCCTTGGTCGAGGAATTGTCGATGCTTTCCAGGCTGTAGGCCGCGGTGGACCAGGTCGCATCGGGGCGATTGGCCTGCCAGGAGATCGCCTTGCGATAGATCGGCGCCAGCGTGGTGGAGGCATAGCCGCGTTCCAGGAACGGGCCGTAGTTGGAGCCGGTGCGATCGTCCAGCGAGAAATATTGCTTGAACTGGCCCACGGTCAGCGTACCGGCGGAAAACTTCTTGGCGATGTACACATCGCGCGCCAGGATGCCGCGGCTGCCGGACTCGTATTGCAGGCCGGCAAATTCCGCCTCGGCCTTGTAGGTGAAACCGTAGAACTTGCCGGCCACATCCAGCCACACACGGCGGAACTGGGTGTCGTTGCGCTCGGGCGTGCCGCGTTCGTCGTTGTCGAACACGGTGAAGTCCCAATGCACGCGCCCACCCACCTCGGCGGTGACCGGGCCGTCGCCCTCGGCCGCATGCGCCGCCGGCGCCAGGCACAGCGCGGCGCAGGTGGTGAAGACGCGCAGACGCAAGGTGTCGTTGCTCACAGACCCTCCCAGGTACATGTGTGAATCACGTTCAGCGATGCACCGCACAAGCACGCTGCGGCGCGTTGGCAGCAGCCTAGTCCGGTGAAGCTGTCATGGACCTGTCGTTTGGGGCGGGGATTGGGGAGTCGGGATTGGGGATTGGCAAGAGTCAAAGAAGCTTTTGTTTGCGTGGCCTGTTACCTTCCGGCCGCGGCCAACCGCCTTTGCGAATTCCCAATCCCGACTCCCCAATCCCCGCCCATGCGCCTGCTGCTAGTCGAAGACAACGCCGATCTCGCCGATGCCATCGTGCGGCGCATGCGCCGTAGCGGGCATGCGGTGGATTGGCAGTCCGATGGCCTGGCGGCGGCGAGTGTGCTGCGCTATCAGAGCTTCGATCTGGTGGTGCTGGATATCGGCCTGCCCAAGCTGGATGGACTGCGCGTGCTGGCCGGGATGCGCGAGCGTGGCGATACCACGCCGGTGCTGATGCTGACCGCGCGCGATGGCATCGAAGACCGCGTGCAGGCGCTGGATGTCGGGGCCGACGACTACCTGGGCAAGCCGTTCGATTTCCGCGAGTTCGAGGCGCGTTGCCGGGTGCTGCTGCGGCGCAACCGCGGGCAGGCCAGCGAGGTGGTGCAGATCGGCGGGTTCGTGTTCGACAACGCCGCGCACACGCTGATGCTGGACGGGGTGCCGATCGAGTTGCCCAATCGCGAATACCGCCTGTTCGAGATCCTGATCGGGCGCCTGGGCCATGTGGTTGGCAAGGACGAGATCGGCAACGGCTTGTTCGGTTTCGACGACGATGCCGGGCCGAATGCGATCGAGCTGTATGTCGGCCGCCTGCGTCGCAAGCTGGCGGGCGCGCCGTTGCGCATCGTCACCGTGCGCGGCGCCGGCTACAAGCTCGAAGAAGCCGATCCGCATGCGCCGGTGGAGCCGGGCGTCGATGGCTGAGCCGCGCATGGTGGCACCGTCGATCCGGCGCACCTTGCTGCTGTATCTGGGCAGCCTGTCGGTGCTGGGCGCGGTGGTGCTGTTCTTTGCTGCACGCGACTACGGCGAGCGGGCCGCCAACCGCTCCTACGACCACCTGCTGGTGTCCTCGGCCCTGTCCATCGTCGACAGCGTGGCGCTGGTCGGCGGCGACTGGCAGGTGGACCTGCCGTATGCCTCGCTGGACCTGCTCGGCATGGCACCGGAAGACCGCGTGTTCTACCGCGTGTTCGATGCGCAAGGCCGCACCATCACCGGTGAAGAGACGCTGCCGTTGCCGGCGCGCGCGCCCGGCGACGAGCGCCCGGTGCTGTTCGATGCCGTCTACAGCGGCGAGCCGGTGCGCTTTGCGGTGGTGATGCATCGGGTGGCATCGGCCTCCGGGCAGGGCGAGGTGCGCGTGCAGGTCGGTCAGACCCGGCGCGCCCGCGATGCGGTGGCACGCGATGTGGTGCTCAACGCGCTGGTGGCGATCGGCGTGCTGTCGCTGCTCGCCCTGGGCCTGGTGTGGCTGGGCGTGTATCGTGCCCTGCGCCCGTTGCAGCGTATCGAGCGCGACCTGTCGCGGCTGTCGTCCAGCAACGAAACCCTGCGCGCCTTCATGGCCGAAGCCGCGCACCAGATGCGCACGCCGCTGGCCGCATTGCGCGCGCAGGCGCAGCTGGCGATGGACGACGACGACCCGCGCGAGATGCAACGCAGCCTGGTGGCGATCGAGCGCAATGCCAGCCATATGAGCCGGCTGCTCAATCAATTGCTCAGCGATGCCAGCGTGATCCACCGCGCCAACCTGCAGCGCTTTGCCACCGTGGACCTGGCCGAAGTGCTGCACCAGGCCTTGCACGAGGCCTTGCCGCGCAGCGACGGCGCACCGCGCGTGCACCTGGCGATCGACCCGCAACCGGCGCTATTGCGCGGCGATGCACTGCTGCTGCGCGAGGCGCTGAAGAACCTGATCGACAACGCCTGCAAATACGGTGCCGGGGCGCCATTGCAGGTCGCGCTCACCAGCGACGGCAGCCATCACGTGCTGACCATCGCCGATCACGGCCCCGGCATTCCCGCTGCCGAAGCCGAGCGCGTGTTCGAGCGTTTCGTCCGCGGGCCGGATGCGCCGGCCGGTGGCGCGGGGCTGGGGCTGGCCATCGTCAAGCGCGTGGTCGAAGCGCACGGCGGGCGCATCGATCTGAGCAACCGCGTCGGCGGCGGGCTGATCGCCTCGTTGCATTTTCCTGGAGGGACGCGGTGATGCGCGTGCTGTTGCTGATGGTGGTCTTGCTGGCGCCGGTTGTTGCGCGTGCCGCGCCCGGCGATGTGCGGGTGTTTCCCGCGCACGGCCCGAAGCAGGCGCAATTACGCGTGCAAGGCTCCACCGATCTGGAAGTGTTCGGCGCGGTCATCCAGGACTACCAGCGCCTGCATCCGGGCACCGAGGTGATCTACGAGGACGTGATTGCCTGGGACATCTACGAGCGCTATCTGCATCCGGGCAAGGCCACGCCTGCCGCCGACATGCTGATCAGCGCCAGCATGGACCTGCAGACCAAGCTGGTGAACGACGGCCACGCGCTCGCGCATCGCTCCGCGCAGACCGAAGCGCTGCCGGCGTGGGCGCAGTGGCGGCACGAAGTGTTCGGCATCAGCTACGAGCCGGTGGCGATCGTCTACAACACGCGCAAGCTGGCGGCCGCGCGGGTGCCGCGCACGCGCCGGCAACTGCTGGCCTTGCTGCGCGCGCCCGACGCGCCGCTACGCGGCCGGGTTGGCACTTACGATGTCGAGCGCAGCGGCGTGGGCTATCTGTTCGCCACCCAGGACGGGCAGGTCGGCAGCATCGCCGGTGCGTTGCTGGCCGCGTTGGGGGCCAACCAGGTCAGGCTGGAAGAACGCACCGGCACCTTGCTCGACCGCGTCAGCCGTGGCGAGCTGCTGCTGGCCTACAACGTGCTCGGCTCCTACGCGCAGACGCGCATCGACGCAGGCGCGCCGCTGGGCATCGTGCAGCCGCAGGACTACACGCTGGTGGCGCTACGCACTGCGGTGATCCCCAGGACTGCACCGCACGCGCCGGAGGCGCGCAGATTCCTGGATTACCTGCTCTCGCCACGCGGCCAGCAGGTGCTCTCGCGCGAGGCGCGGCTGATGCCGATCCTGCCGGCCGCCGGCGGCCGTGGCGGCCCGGCGCAGCCGCCGTTCCGGCCGATCCCGCTCGGCCCCGGCCTGCTGGTGTATCTGGACAAGCTCAAACGCCGGCAGTTCCTGGATGCCTGGCGGGCCAGCACGCAGCCGCCGCGCTAGGCAAGCGCCGACGAGCTGCGCGAACGGCCGCATGCCGGTGCGATGTGCGCTGCCGGCCTTGGCGTGCAGGGCATGGAGGCGGCGATTTCCACGCCCATGCTGGCTGCCCGGCAGGCCGGATGCCCGCGTAGCGAGGCGGGGATGGATGCCCGGACGCGGGAAACCGACACAGCCATGTGCCAGACTTGGCGCATGGCCGATCTCACCATCCTCGTCGCCGACGACCACCCGTTGTTCCGTGCCGCCGTGATCCATGTGCTGCAGCAGACCCTGCCGCAAGCCGACGTGGTGGAGGCCTCCAGCGCCGCCACGCTGAGCGCGATGCTGCGCTCGCACCCCCAGGCCGAGCTGGTGCTGCTGGACCTGGCGATGCCGGGCGCCCGCGGCTTCTCGGCACTGTTGCACGTGCGTGGCGAGCATCCGGACATCCCGGTGGTGGTGATCTCTTCCAACGATCACCCACGCGTGATCCGGCGCGCGCAGCAGTTCGGCGCGGCCGGCTTCATTCCCAAATCCACCCCGGCCGAATCGATCGGCACTGCGGTGGCCAGCGTGCTGGAGGGCGGCACCTGGTTCCCGCCGATGACTGCCGAGCGCTCGGAGGCCGACGCGCAACTGGCCTCCAAGCTCGCCCAGCTCACCCCGCAACAGTTCCGCGTGCTGCTGAGCCTGGCCGATGGCCTGCTCAACAAGCAGATCGCACACGAACTCGGGCTGGCCGAGAACACCGTCAAGGTGCACGTCACCGCCATCCTGAAGAAACTGGACTGCTACAGCCGCACGCAGGCGGCAGTGCTGGTCAAGGCGCTGGAGCCGGAAGGCGAGGGCTGATCGCTCCTGGTGATTGTGTACTGCATCGTGTTTTGCGATGACGATGACGTGCTGAGACGCAGCGCCGTGCAGAACGGCATGCAAACGCGCGATGACGCGACGGATTGATCGGTCGTGCCGTTGTCGGTAAAAGACCATTGCACGTGAGGCAGTGCATCGCTGCCGACGGATCGTCCGTCGGCGATGCATCCATCAACTGCGTAACTGCACCTTGTAGGTGCCGTAGATGAGTTGCTGCGCCATCGGCCGGCCGATAAAGCGTTCCGGGAAGATCGGCGCCAGCGCGCTGATCCGATCCAGCCGAGCCAGGTGTTCATCGCTCAAGACGATTTCCAGCGCACCGAAGTTGTCCTCGGCCTGCTGCAGCGTGCGCGCGCCCATCACCGGCGAGACCACGGCCGGATTGCGCAAGGTCCAGGCCAGCGCCACCTGCGAGCGCGAGGCGCCCAGTTCCTCGGCGACCGCACCGACCGCATCGGCGATCTCCAGCGAGCGTGCGTTGAGATGTCCGGTCGAGGCGATCACGCCCTTGCGGCTGGTCGAAACCTCGGCTGCGTTGTCGTCGGAGAGATCGGCGCGGCTGTACTTGCCGGTCAGGATGCCACCGCCCAGCGGCGACCATGGCAACACGCCCAGGCCCAGCTCGCGTGCCATCGGCAGCAACTCGTGTTCGACGCTGCGCTCGACCAGGCTGTATTCGATCTGCAGCGCCACCAGCGGCGACCAGCCACGCAAGTCGGCCAGTGTCTGCAATTGCGCCACCCGCCAGGCCGGGGTGTTGCAGATGCCGAGGTAGAGCACCTTGCCCGATTGCACCAGATGCTCCAGCCCGCGCATCACTTCCTCCGGCGAGGTGGTGAAATCCCAGGCATGCAGGTACAGCAGGTCGATGCGGTCGGTGTCGAGCTGGCGCAGGCTGGTCTCCACCGAGCGGATCAGGTTGAGGCGATGATTGCCGCCGGCGTTGATGTTGTCCGGATCGCGCGCCATGGTGAACTTGGTGGCCAGCACGAAGCGCTCGCGGCGGTGCTTGAGCAGCGCGCCGAGGATGCGCTCGGAGCCGCCGTTGGTGTAGTTGACCGCGGTGTCGATGAAATTGCCGCCGCGGTCGGCATACGCATCGAAGATGCGCCTGGCTTCGTCCGCGTCCGCGCCCCAGCCCCAGTCTTCGCCGAAGGTCATGGTGCCCAGCGACAGCGGCGAGACGCGCAGGCCGGAGCGGCCAAGCAGGCGATAGTGGTCCAGCGACAGTGTATGACTCATGCGGTGTGTCTCCCGGTAGTGGCGTTATGCGTGTTGCGATGCACTGTGCCGCGGGCCGCCGGGTCGGCGTGAGCCTGGTGATCCGGCATCCTTGCCCGATCGTCCGGATCGTCACCTCGGCATCGTCACGCAGGAGTGCGCGCTACTGGGAGGCGATTGAGCGACCAAGACGCTGATGTCTGCAACTTCGTTGCAGGGCCCTTGCCCGCCCACCATCGCGGGACACGCCGCAAGTACGTCCCTGTAGGCTCTTAGGCGGCATCCATGCCGCGTAAGGTCCCGCGACGGTGGGCGGGCAAGGACCAGTCGAGTTGATTGGTGCGTATGGCTTTCAATAAAACAGCCAGCAAACTGTCTTGTGCGGTGTCCTTGCCGCTTGCGGGACCGTGTGGCGGCATGGATGCCGCCACCGAGCCTCCACGGACGGATTCACGGCGTGTCCCGCGGGCGGCGAGGGCACCGCGCCCTCGACCGCCCAGGCTGTTGACTGCATCTAAACGACGCAACGAATCGGCATCCATGCGCAGCAGCACGCGTGCGCAGGCGTATCGCGCGCGCTGCTGGCAATCACGCCACGCCATCAGAAATCCAGCGAATAGCCCAGCGTGATGGTGCGGCCGCGTCCTGCGAAGTAGCGCAGCGGTTCGACCAGGGCCGATTGCGAGTAGTAGGTGATGTACTGCTTGTCGAACAGGTTGGACACACCCATGCGCACTGCACCACGCGGCAGCGCGTAGTTGAAGGTCGCATCCACCAGCGTGTAGCCGCTGAAGCGCTTGTCGGCCTCGTCGAAGGATTGGCTGAAGGCATGCTGGGCCTGCACGAACGAGGAGAGCTTCGGCGTCCACTGCGCCGACCACGAGGCGATCACCCGGTTGGGCGCCACGTTGAGCCCATCCAGGCGTGCGTCCAGCTGCCCATCGTTATCGCTGTCGTAGCGGCCACGGGTGTAGGCGTAGGACAGGCGCAGGCGATGTGCCGCATCCAGGCGATAGCCCAGGCTGGCGTCCACGCCCTGCACGCGGGTCTTTTCGCGGCTCATCATGAAGGCGCCGTTGATCGGCACCACGCGTGTGCCCAGGTCCGAGTTGGACTGGAAGTAGCTCAGGTCCGCATCGACGGCGCCGCGTGTGAGGCGGGTGCCGGCTTCCACGCTCTTGGTCAGGATCGGCTCCAGCGTGCTCAGGCTGGCCACGCGCGTGCCCGGCGTGTTGATCGCGCGCAGCACGCGGCCCACGTCCGGCATGCCGAAGCCTTCGGAATAGCTGGTGAAAAAGCTCACACCCTCGAGCGGCGTGTAGACCAGGCCGGTGTTGTAGAGGGTCTGGTTGAAGTCGAGCGTGCCGCCTTCGACAGCGACCCGGTTGTAGCGCCACAGTGTCTGGTAGCTGTCGATCTGCAACTCGGCTTCTTCGCGGCGCACGCCGGCGTGCAGGGTCAGCGTGGGCAGCAGCTTGTATTCGCCCTGCACGAACAGCGATAGATTGCGGTAGTCCGACTCGGGCACATAGGTCCGCCCGGTGCCGTACAGATCCTGCTTGCCGGTGTCGGCCAGCAGGTCGACGCCGCCGGTGAGCTTGAGCCGGCTGTCGAGCAGGTCGTCCCTGGTCAGGCTGATCTTGCTGCCCCACTTGGAGGCGACCGAACGCGATTGGTCGTACAAGGTGCCGACCGGGGCGATGCGCGGGTCCTGAAACGTGGATGAGTTGTCGGCACCGAACAGCCCTTCGAATTCCTGGTTGAACACCATCGCGCTCAGCTGCATACCGGCCAGATCGTCATGGGTGTACGACAGGCTGGAGGTCAGCACATCGTTCCAGGGCGCGGTGCCCTGCGGGGTGCCGCGCACCGAGCTGGTGGGCAGGCCTTGCGCGCGGTTGCCGGCGACGCCGATGTAGTCGTTGTCGTTCTTGATGCGGTAGCGGTTGACGCTGACGCTCAGGCGCTGGGTGTCGGTGAGCGCGTAGCCGAGCTTGGCCAGCACGTCGTAGCTCTTGGACGTCATCAGGTCGCCCTGAGTGTTGTCGGCGCCAATCGGCCGGCTTTGTCCATCCACATACAGGCCCTGGTCGCTGTAGCTGGCCGAGAACAGGTAATCGAGCCTGTCCGAGCGGCCGTCCACGCGGTAGCGGGTCTCGACGCTGGCGGTTTCCGCACGCGTTTCGGAAGTAGGTGCGGTGGCCTGCACGTCGATGTGCTGGTTCAACGAGCCGTCCTGCGGGCGCCGGGTGATGATGTTGATGGTGCCGCCGGTGGCGCCCAGGCCGTTGATGGCATTGGCGCCCTGGATGACTTCGATGCGCTCGACCATCGCATAGTCGATGGTGTGCGCTTCGCGCCCGGTGGGGCGGATCGTATTGGACTGCGGCACGCCGTCGATCAGGATCAGCGGCGTGCGCCCGCGCAGGGTTTCGCCGCTGCCATTCATCTTGCCGCGGCTGGGCGTGTACGAGGGAATCAGGTTGGCGAGCACGTCGGAGGAATTGCTGGAGATCGTCAGCTGCTGCTGGATCTGCGCCTTGTCGATGATCAACACCGTCTGCGGCGATTCGGCCACGGTCATGTTGGAGCGCGAGGCGGCGACCACCACGGTGTCCAGCGTGTCGGTGACGTCCGATTGCGCGGACGCGGTGGCAGAGGCGAGCAGGCAGAGGGTGGCAACGAACGGCATGCCGGCCGATCCGGAGACGGGAGACTTCATGGGGCAAGGAACTCCAAGGCGCGCGGCCGGCACAGGAACAGCACCTGCACGGCAACGCGAAAGGTGAAGATTAAATGGGAATCATTATCGCCATTCTAACAGACGCGAGCGCCGCCACGCTGGGCATGCCGCAGCGTCGTGCGCTGCGAATGCGCGCGTTGGCAGCATCGCGGCGATGCCCGAGCCATGCGCCGCGCGTGCAGGTATCACCTGCGTCGGAAACAGGCGTGTGCATTCCTGCGGCGATGACCGCCTGCACGAATGTTGCAAGCCGCGCGCGCCGCGTCTGCACGCGTCTGCGCACGCAGCGCAGCAGGCAACTGTCTATGCTATGGCGACCGCCATCGAACATCGCAGCCGCGGCATCGTGACCATCAAATTCGACCTCAACGATCTACAGGCATTCCGTGCCGTTGCCGAAAACGGCAGCTTCCGCCGCGCTGCCGAACGCATCCGCATCACCCAGCCGGCGCTCAGCCGCCGGATCGACAAGCTCGAGTCGGCGTTGAACGTCAAACTATTCGAGCGCACCACGCGCAAGGTCGCGCTCACCACGGTCGGGCAGGCGTTCATGCCGCAGGTCGAGCGCATGCTCGACGACCTGGACATGGCGCTGATGAGCATCGGCGACGCCGGATCCAGCCGGATGGGCACGGTGACCGTGGCGTGCGTGCCGTCTGCGGCGTACTACTTCATGCCCCAGGCGATTCACGGGCTGCATCAGCTGTTTCCGAAGATCCGCATCAGGCTGTTCGATGGCAGCGCCAGTCACGTCAGTGCGGCAGTGGCCTCCGGCGAGGCGGATTTCGGCGTCAGCTTCAGCGGCAACCTGGCACCGGAGGTCGAGTTCGAGCCACTGCTGCAGGAGCGCTATGTGATTGCCTGCCGCCGGGACCATCCCCTGTCCGGGCGCGAGCAGGTCAGCTGGCAGGAAGCCTATGGCCATGACTACATCACGCTCGACAAGACCTCGGGCAACCGGCTGGTGCTGGACCGGGCGCTGTCTGCATTTACGCCGGAGCAGCCGAGCATTTGCGAAACACGCCACGTCACCACATTGCTGGGCTTGGTGGAGGCCGGCGTCGGCATTGCCGCCGTTCCTTCGATCGCCATGCCTTCCGGCCCGCATCCGGTGCTGGCGGCGGTGCCGCTGGTCGAACCGGAGGTGTTGCGCAACGTGGGGATCCTCAAACGCCGTGGGCGGACGCTGACGCCGACCGCGCTCGAACTGGCGGAACTGGTGCGACGGATGCCCGCGCGCTCACGGTGAGACCGGATCCAGGCCGGTCGCGCGCGCAACCGCCTGCGCGTCACCCGACTGCAGGTAGGCAAGCAGGCGCCTGGCCGCTGCGGGATGATCCGCGTTGACCGGCACACCCGCCGCATAGCGCGTGATCGACTGCAGCGGTTCGGGGATCTTGCCGACAACATCCACGCCTGCCACCGGGAGCAGTTCGGCCATCTGCTGAAAGCCCAGCTGATAACTGCCGTCGGCCACCACCGAGCCCACCGGGATGCGTTCGATCTTGCGGCTCTTGGCCATCATCGGGCCCTGGATCTGCAGCTGCTTGAACAGCGTGGTCTCGATGTAGACGCCACTGGCGCTGTCGGAATAGGCAACGGAATCGGCCTGCAGCAGCGCGTGTTTGAACTGTTCGACGGTATCGATCTGCGGCTTGGGTGCGCCGCTGCGCACCACCATGCCGATCCGGGAATCGGCCAGCTCCACCCGCGATGCCGGATCCACCAGTCCCGCATCGATCAGTTTCTGCAATGCGCTGCCCACCATGATCACCACATCGGCATGCTCGCCACGCGCAAGTCGGTTGGGAATGGCTTGCGGCGTCTGCCCCATCGAAGGGCCGTGCAGTGTCGCAACCGTCACCCCGGTCTGCCTGCTGTACTGCGGCGCCAGACGTTCGAAGGCGGCGGTGAAACCGCCGGAGGTCATCACGGTCAGATCCTGCGCGGCTGCGGCCGGCGACAGCAGGGCCGTGGTGACAACCGCAGCGAGCAATTTTTTCCAGAGAGCCCGCATCATTTCGCCGCTCCCGCAGCCGTATCGAGGCCGGTCGCTGCCGCTGCGTTGCCATGCCGGCGATACAGGAACAGCGTCGCCAACAGTGCGCACACCGACGCGAACACCAACCAGTACCCAGGGGCCGCCTTGTCGCCGCTGACATGGATCAGCCAGGTCGACATCACCGGCGTAAACCCGCCAAAGACTGCCGTGGCCAGACTGTAGGCGAGCGAGAAGCCCGCCACCCGCACATGCGCCGGCATCAGTTCGGTAAGCGCGGGAATCATGGCACCGTTGTAGATGCCGTAGAGGAAGGACAGCCACAGCAGCGCCTGCAACATATGCGCAAAGCTCGGTGCGGATGCAAGGAACGCGAGCACCGGATAGGCGCTCAGTGCGCACACCACCGCCATGGTCACCAGCAGCGGCTTGCGGCCGAAGCGGTCGCTGAGCGCGCCGCCGATCGGCAGCCACAGGAAGTTGGAGATGCCCACCAGCAGCGTCACGATCAAGGCGTCGCCGGTGCTGAGCTTGAGCACGCTCTTGCCGAAGGTCGGTGCGTACACGGTGATCAGATAGAACGCGGTCGTCGTCAGCGCCACCATCAAGCCGCCGGCAATCACGGTGCCGGCATTGTTCGCCAGCCCGCGCATCACCTGCTTCATCGTCACCCGCTGGGTGCGCTGTGCGAACTCCGCAGTCTCTTCCAGGCGCCGCCGCAGCAAAAAGATGAAGGGGATGATGACGCAACCGATGGCGAAGGGAATCCGCCAGCCCCACTGCGCCAGATCCTGCGGCGGCATCAGCTGGTTGAGCGCATAGCCGATGGCGGCCGCAGCGACGATGGCCACCTGCTGGCTGGCCGATTGCCAACTGGCATAGAAGCCGCGCCGCCCCGGCGTGGCCATCTCGGCCAGATACACCGACACACCGCCCATTTCGGCACCCGCCGAGAAGCCCTGTAGCAGCCGTCCGAGCAGCACCAGTGCCGGTGCCCACAAACCGATGCTGGCATAGCCCGGCACCAGCACGATCAGCACCGTGCCGCTGGCCATGATCGCCAGGGTGACGATCAAGCCCTTGCGGCGGCCGACATCGTCGATGTAGGCGCCCAGGATCACCGCGCCCAGCGGGCGCATCAGAAAGCCTGCGCCAAACACTGCGAAGGTCATCATCAGCGAGGCGAATTCGTTGCTCGCCGGGAAGAACACCGCGGCGATCTGGGTTGCGTAGAAACCAAACAGGAAGAAGTCGAACTGCTCGAGGAAGTTGCCCGAGGTCACCCTCAGCACCATCCCCAGTTTCGACTGCCGCGTTGCCTCAAGGTTCGAAGTCTGCATAGATCGCCCTCCACGATAGGTATGCACGTGCGTCTGATAGGTGAGGCGATCGATTCTGGTGGAGCGGGCCGGCATTGATAATTGCTGCTTTCTCATCGACTGATGCGCGTTGAACATCAACCACGCCGGAGCAATGCTCGACTCGACCTGGCGGCGATGCGACAAACGTGGCACGCAGCAGGTGCATGCAGGGCGTCCGCGAGGCGTGGGCGTTTATCGATCCAGGGCGTAGAAACGAACGCTGTCTCGAGCTGCCGATGCGCAGATCGGTCCTGAGTAGTGCGCGTACTACCGCTCTGCATCAACTGCTAGGCCGCATGCCGTGCCGGCAGCCGGGCAACCTATCCGCGCCGCAACAACATCTGGGTGACCAGTGCGCGCAGCGCGGGCGGGCGCACCGGCTTGGTCAGGAATCCCCAGCCCAGGTCGAGCGCGTGTTCGCGCAGCGCCGGGTCGGGTTCGGCGGTGACCAGGATCACGCGCGGTTCGCGTTGCCAGCGTTGCACCAACTGCGGCAGCAGCATGGGGCCGTAGTGCTCGCCCATGCGCACATCCAGTAATAGCAGCTCCGGCACCTCGTCGGGGCTGGCGGCGGCCAATGCCTCGTTGGGTCCGCCGGCAAAGTCCACGCGGCATTCCCAGCGTTCCAGCAGGGCACGGCTGGCCTCGCACACGCGCGGGTCGTCGTCCACGCACCAAACGCGGCAGCCGTGCAGGATCGGGTCGTTGGCGTTTTCTGCGGTGGTGGTGGTTGGCGGCGGCAATTGCCTGACGATGGCAGCGCGTTCGCCCAGCGGCACGGTCACCGAAAACACGCTGCCGCTGCCCAGCGTGGAGCGCAGGCCGATGCGGTGGCCGAGCAGCCGGCCGATGCGCTCGACGATGGCCAAGCCCAGGCCGGCGCCACGATCGTTGGCCACGCCGTCGTCCAGGCGCCGGAATTCTTCGAAGATCTCTTCCTGCAAGGCCTCGGGAATGCCGGGCCCCTGGTCGTGCACCTCGATGCGCAGCCAGCCGCCGCGACGACGGCAACCGATCAGCACCCGCCCGCGCGGGGTGTAACGGATGGCGTTGGACAGGAAGTTCTGCAGGATGCGCCGCAGCAGGTTTTCATCGCTCAACACCACCGCGGACGTGGGCACCCAGTCCAGCACCAAGCCGCGGTCTTCGGCCAGGATGCCGAACTCGCGGGCCAGCGTTTCCAGCAGCGGGGCGATGGCGAAATCGCGCACCTGGGTCTTCAGGCTGCCGGCCTCCAGCCGCGAGATGTCCAGCAGGCTGTTGAGGATGGCGTCCTGCGCGGCGAGCGCGCCTTCGATGTTGTCGACCACGCGCGCGCTGCCGGGCTCGCCCACCTGTCCGCGCAGGACCGAGACGAACATACGCGCGGCGTTGAGCGGTTGCAGCAGGTCGTGCACGGCCGAGGCGACAAAGCGGGTCTTGTAGCGATTGGCGCTTTCGGCCTCGCGCTTGGCCGCGGCCAGGTCGCGGGTCCGTTCGGCCACGCGGTGTTCCAGTGCATCGGCCAGCGAGCGCAGCTCGCGCGCGGCGTTCTTGTAACTGGTGATGTCGGCATAGCTGGTGACGAATCCGCCATCGGGCAGCGGATTGCCGCGGATTTCCAGCACGGTGCCGTCTTCCTTTTCGCTCTCGCGCATATGCGGTTTGCCGCTGCGCAGATGATTGAGGCGGCGTTCGATCGCCGCTTCGATCGGCCCCGGTCCGAGCAGGCCGCGGCGTGCGTTGAAGCGGAACAGGTCTTCGATCGGCCGGCCGATCTTCAGCAGTTCGGGCGGGAAGCGGAACAGCTCCACATAGCGCGAATTCCACGCCACCAGATTGAGCGCCTCGTCGATCACCACCACGCCCTGCGGCAGGTGTTCCAGACTGCGGCTCAGACCGGCGTTGGCCTGTTGCGCGGCGGTGACCACGCCATCCTGCGCGGTACGCAGTTCTTCGGCGTGTTGTTGCAGCAGCGTTTCCAGCTCGTGCCGGCTGCGCTGGCGCAATGCGGACAGGCGCCGCCGCTGCTGCACGAACAACCACAGCAAGGCCAGTGCCAACCACGCACCGGCCGCGGCAATCGCCGCGGCGCGGCCGGCCGCTGCGCTGGCGCGGGTGTCGTGCAGCAGATGCAGGCGCCAGCCGCTTTCGGGCACCTCCAGGGTCTGCCACAGCACCGGGCCGGCGAGCGGTGGGTCGCTGACCTCGGCCAGCACGCCACCGTTGCCGGTCTGCTCGATCAGCCGGCGCCGCAGCGGCAGCAGGCCCTGGTCGGCGTACTGGCGGGTGCTGCGCAATTCGCTGCGGTCGCGCAGGCTCAGCGGGGCCAGCATGCGGTAGCGCCACTGCGGGCGGCTGGCCAGGAACACCACCGCATGCGCGTCGGAGGCCAGCACGATGTCCGGGGTCTGCAACCACTCGCGTTCCAGCGCGGCCAGCGCGATCTTGATCACCACCACGCCCTGTACCTGGCCGCCGGCATCGACGATGGCCTGCGACAGGAAGTAGCCCGGTTCGCTGGTGGTCATGCCGATGCCGTAGAAACTGCCGCTGCCATTGGCCAATGCCTGCTGGTAATACGGGCGAAAGGCGTAGTCCACGCCCACGTTGCTGCGCGCCGCGCGCCAGTTGCTGGCAGCCAGCGCAATGCCGTCGCGGTTGATGAGCGTCAGCGTGGAGGATTGGGTGACATTGTTGGCGCGCTCGAGTTTGCGATTGAGCCGCTCCACCTGCGCGGGCGACAGCGGGCCGGAAACGGCCGCGCGCAGTTCCGGGTCCAGCGCCAGGATCTGCGGCAGCGTGCGATAGCGATCGATGCGTTGCTGCAGGGCCTGCGCGTACAGGCGCAGCTGGCGCCGCACGGTGGCACTTTCCTCGTGCAGGGCGTTCTGTTCGACAAAATGCCCGGCCGCCAGCATGGCCACCAGCATGCCGCCCAACACGATGGTCAGGGTGAGCAGCAGACGGCGGCGTTGCGAGGCGTACATGCCGACAAGTATGGCGGTGCGCCGATGCATCGTGCAGCCATCGCGGCCACGGCGCCCCCAAAAACGACTGCGGCCGCATCCCCGGAAGGAAGCGGCCGCAGGGGCCTGCATGCTGGCTTGAATAGCCAGGTTACCGCGTTGAAGCGGTCAACCGAAGCCAACCCGCGGCCGGCAAGGGCCGAGTCAGCTTTGCGCGATAGGGCTTAGAACTGCACCTGCGCGCGCAGCTCCATCACATGCGGGGTCTCATGCACGCCGTTGCGCGTGGCATCCACCCAGCTGTAGTTGGCCTGCATCTTGAAGTGGCTGGTGAGGTACCAGTTGGCGCCGATGGTGGTGTCGTGCTGGCGGCCGCCGCTGACGCGGTTGTCTTCCAGATCCAGGCGGCTGTAGCGGGCGGTCAGCTCGACCGCGCCGTAATCGTGCGCCGGCTTGATGTTGCCCGGTACGCCGCCGGCATAGCTGCGCGACTCGCCGGTCAGCGTCCAGGTGCCATAGAGGTATTGGCCCTGCGCGATGTAATGCGGCAGGTTGTCGTTACGCGCCACCTCGGCGCGCAGCGCTTCGCTCTGCAGCGAGAACGGGCCGTGGATCCACACCGCTTCCACGCCGGCGCGGATCACGTGGTCCACATCGAGAATGGTGCCGGTGTCGATCAGACGCACGTCGGTCAAGCCGGCTTCCGGGCGGGCACGCAGGCGCACGCGCGGGCTGAACGACACGCCGCGGCCGTCGCTGAAGCCGCGCGGGTTTTCCACCGAACCGGCCAGGCCCAGGTGCAGCACGTTGCCTTCGGCCTTGAACGGGGTCCAGGCGGCATGCACGGCCTGGGTGGTGCCCGGGTTGTCGCCCTGCAGGTCCTTGCCGCCGTAGGCGCCGGCCTGCAGCAGGTACTGCTGGCGCTCCAGCGTCCATTCCACGCCGGTACGACGGCCCTGGAACACCGCCTGGATCGGCAGGCCCAGTTCCATGAAGCTGCCAGCACGCGAGCTCTGCACCGCTTCCAGGCCCACCGGGACCTTCATGTAGCCCATCCGCACGCGACCGTAGTCCTGACCGAACAGCGCCTTGGTCTCGACGCGGAAGAACACGTCCAGCCACAGCTTGGACTCGAAGTCGAAATACACCATGGCGTCGTAGACGCCCTTCTTCTTGAGGGTGGCGCCGAATTCCTTGCGGCGGAAGTCGGTGCGGTCTTCCAGGCGGTCGTCGCCGGAGAAATTGTTGTCGTCGTAGGCATAGTTGCCGGTCAGGCCGAGCTCGGTGCCATCCCCGAAGGTGTATTTGGTGGGCCAGTTTTCCAGCGAGGTGGCCGCATTGGCGGCAGCGGGCGCGGCGGCGATGGCCAACGCGAGAACGAGCGGATTGAGGCGCATAGGTGTGGTCTTCGGCAAGGAGAAGGGGCCGGGCGTCCTGCCATGGCGGTCGCACTGAACAGCTTCAGCAAGCGCGCAGGTTCCGGACGGCCAACAACACAGGAATCGGTGTCTGCGTTAAACGGAATTAACGGCCGGTGGTGGCGCGGCTGAAGTGTAAGGCGACGTTCAGCCCGGGGACAGTGCGTAGTACCAATGGGCTATCGGCTCGGGCTGTGACGTACGGCCAGAATGCCCGCACCGGGTACCTGCTCAGGCACCCTCTATGTTCCCTCGGAGTGGCGTCATGCACATCAGCAAGCCTGCCGGCCCCTTGCCGGCGCCCGTCCCGTTTTACCGTCAGCTGTATTTCCAGGTGGTGGTGGCGATCGTCCTGGGTGCCCTGCTGGGCCACTTCGAGCCGGCCTTCGCCGAAAGCCTGAAGCCGCTGGGCGATGCCTTCATCAAGCTGGTGAAGATGATCATCGCCCCGGTGATCTTCCTGACCATCGTCACCGGCATCGCCGGCATGACCCACCTCAAGACGGTGGGCCGGGTCTTCGCCAAGTCGATGACCTACTTCCTGTTCTTCTCCACGCTGGCGTTGATCGTGGGCATGATCGTGGCGCACGTGGTGCAGCCCGGCGCCGGCATGAACATCAACCCGGCCGAGCTGGATCAGAGCGCGGTCAACACCTACGTGCAGAAGTCGCACGAGCTGAGCCTGGTCGGCTTCCTGATGGACATCATCCCGGCCACGCTGGTCAGCGCGTTCGTCGATGGCAACATCCTGCAGGTGCTGTTCGTGGCGGTGCTGTTCGGGATCGCGCTGGCCCTGGTCGGCGAGCGTGGCCGCCCGGTGCTGAGCTTCCTGGAAGCGCTGACCGCGCCGGTGTTCCGCCTGGTGCACATGCTGATGAAGGCCGCGCCGATCGGTGCGTTCGGTGCGATCGCCTTCACCATCGGCAAGTACGGGGTGGAATCGCTGGTCAATCTGGCCTGGCTGGTGGGGTCGTTTTACCTGACCTCGCTGTTCTTCGTGCTGGTGATCCTGGGCATCGTGTGCCGGTTGTGCGGCTTTTCGGTGCTCAAGCTGATCCGCTACCTCAAGGCCGAACTGCTGCTGGTGCTGGGGACCTCCTCGTCGGAGTCGGCACTGCCGTCGCTGATGGAGAAGATGGAAAAGGCCGGCTGCGAGAAGTCGGTGGTGGGCCTGGTGGTGCCGACCGGCTACTCGTTCAATCTGGACGGCACCAACATCTACATGACCCTGGCCGCGTTGTTCATCGCCCAGGCCACCAATGTGGATCTGAGCCTGGGCCAGCAGATCACCCTGCTGGCGGTGGCGATGCTCAGCTCCAAGGGCGCCGCTGGCGTGACCGGTGCCGGCTTCATCACCCTGGCCGCCACGCTGTCGGTGGTGCCGGACGTGCCGGTGGCCGGCATGGCGCTGATCCTGGGCGTGGACCGCTTCATGAGCGAGTGCCGCTCGCTGACCAACTTCATCGGCAACGCGGTCGCCACCGTGGTGGTGTCGCGCTGGGAAAATGCGCTGGACCGCGACCAGCTCAAGCTGGTGCTGGATGGCGGCTCGCCGCCGCTGCAGGCACCGGTGGCCTCGACCGACGTCGTCGCCCCGATCAGCGCACGCTGATGCTTCCTACGGCCCTGTATTCCGTCGGCGCTGCCGGCGGGGTGCAGGGCCGTTTCCGCTTCCAGCCCACACTGGCCGCCGCGCACGACGCGCTGCAGCCTGCGATCTTCCTGCCACGCCGACAGCTGCGCGACAGGCCCTTGTTCAGGCAGGAGGGTAGAATTCAGCCCTCCTGCGCCTTCGAGACCCACACAGCCGATGTCCAACGACGACTTCAAACAGGCCGCCCTCGACTACCACCGCCAGCAGCCGGCCGGCAAGATCAAGGTCACCGCGACCAAGCCGATGCTGACCCAGCGCGATCTGTCGCTGGCGTATTCGCCGGGCGTGGCCTTCGCCTGCGAGGCGATCGTCGAGGAACCCACCCAGGCCAGCGAGCTCACCGCGCGCGGTAATCTGGTGGCGGTGATCACCAACGGCACCGCCGTGCTGGGCCTGGGCAACATCGGTCCGCTGGCCTCCAAGCCGGTGATGGAAGGCAAGGGCGTGCTGTTCCAGAAGTTCGCCGGCATCGACGTGTTCGACATCGAGATCAACGAGAACGACCCGGACAAGCTGGTCGACATCATCGCTAGCCTGGAGCCGACCTTCGGCGGCATCAATCTGGAAGACATCAAGGCGCCGGAGTGCTTCATCGTCGAGCGCAAGCTGCGCGAGCGCATGAACATCCCGGTGT
The DNA here is from genome assembly GCF_014199865.1 of Xanthomonas sp. F14. NCBI lineage: Bacteria > Pseudomonadati > Pseudomonadota > Gammaproteobacteria > Lysobacterales > Lysobacteraceae > Xanthomonas > Xanthomonas sp. F14. The sequence goes on from NZ_JACHOM010000002.1 coordinate 37,174, forward strand.
TCCATGACGACCAGCATGGCACCGCGATCATCGTCGGCGCCGCCGTGCTCAACGCGCTGGTGGTCACCGGCAAGAAGATCGAAGAGGTCAAGCTGGCCACCACTGGCATGGGCGCGGCCGGCATCTCGTGCGTCAACATGCTGGTCTCGCTGGGCCTGAAGCCGGAGAACATCCTGGCGCTGGACCGCGACGGCGTGATCCACACCGGCCGTACCGACCTGGACCCGGACAAGCAGCGCTACGCGCGCGATACCGACAAGCGCACCCTGGCCGAGATCGTCGAGGGTGCGGACATCTTCCTGGGCCTGTCGGCGGCCGGCATCCTCAAGCCGGAGATGGTCGCCAGCATGGCGCGCCAGCCGGTGATCTTCGCGCTGGCCAATCCCAACCCGGAAATCACCCCGGAAGCGGCCAAGGCGGTGCGTCCGGACTGCATCATCGGTACGGGGCGTTCGGATTACCCGAACCAGATCAACAACGTGCTGTGCTTCCCGTATCTGTTCCGCGGCGCGCTGGACGTGGGCGCCACCGGCATCAACGAGGAAATGAAGATCGCCTGCGTCAAGGCGATTGCGGCGATGGCGCGGCGCGAGGCCTCCGACCTGGGCGCGGCCTACGGCGGCGAGACCCCGAGCTTCGGCCCGGAATACCTGATTCCGCGTCCGCTGGACCCGCGCCTGCTGGTGGAGCTGTCGTCCGCCGTTGCGCAGGCGGCGATGGATTCGGGCGTGGCCACGCGCCCGATCACCGACATGGAGGCCTATCGCGACAAGCTCGGCCAGTTCGTCTATCGCACCAGCCTGATGATGAAGCCGGTCTATGACCGCGCGCGCGCTGACAAGCAGCGCGTGGTGTATGCCGAGGGCGAAGAGGAAGTGGTGCTGCGCGCGGTGCAGAACGTGGTCGACGAAGGCCTGGCGTTCCCGATCCTGATCGGCCGCCCGGACGTCATCGAGGCGCGCATCGAGCGCATGGGCCTGCGCCTGACCGCTGGAGTGGATTTCGAGATCACCAACATCCTCGACGACCCCCGCTTCAACGAATACTGGCAGTACTACCACGCGCTCACCGAGCGTCGCGGCGTGACCGTCACCGCCGCCAAGGAACTGATGCGCTCGCGTCCGACCCTGATCGCGGCGGTGATGGTGGCGCGTGGCGAAGCCGATGCGATGCTGTCGGGCGTGGTCGGCCGCTTCCACAAGAAGCTGGGCTACGCACGCAGCGTGATTCCGCTGGAGCCGCGGGTGAGCTCCACCTCGGCAATGACCGGCGTGATCAACCAGCTGGGCGTGTTCTTCTTCCTGGACACGCATGTGCAGGAAGACCCGACCGTGGAGCAGGTGGTCGAGGCCACGCTGCAGGCCGCGTACCGCCTCAAGCTGTTCGGCATCGAGCCCAATATCGCGCTGCTGTCGCACTCCAACTTCGGCAGCCACGACTCGCGCGATGCGCTGAAGATGCGCCAGGTGCGCGAAGCCCTGCTCAAGCGCAAGCCCGAGCTCAACATCGACGGCGAAATGCAGGGCGACACCGCCTGGGACGAGGCGCTGCGCAAGCAGATCATGCCCAACAGCACGCTCAAGGGCCGGGCCAACCTGTTCGTGCTGCCGAACCTGGAAGCGGCCAACATCGCCTACAACCTGGTACGCGTGTTCACCGACGGCGTGGCGATCGGCCCGATCCTGATGGGCATCTCCAAGCCGGTGCACATCCTCACCACCAGCGCCACCTCGCGCCGGGTGATGAACATGACCGCGATCGCGGCGGTGGATGCGCAGATCCGCCGGCAGCGCGATGCCGAGAAGACCGCCAGCGAAAAAAATAGCGATTGAGATCCCCCCACCGGGAAACATCAAAGACCGATCCGCTAGCGGCACCCCGCGTGCCGCGCCAACGCCCCTCTCTCATCGGGGCGACAAGGCACTGCTTGCGCGCCACTGGCGCGCGTGCCTTGAAGCGCCCGCGCCGCAAGCGCGGGCCGGCGCGCGGAGCGGGGGGGTACGATCACCAGCGCTGCTGACCTTGCAGTAAAACCCCGCTCCGGCGGCCCCCGTGTAACTCCGTCGATCGCGTGAGCGGGTGCCTGCATCCTGCAGTCGCCTGCCTGCAGAAAGCAGCGCGATCAGCGATGCGAGACCGGCGCCTCAACGCGCCGCAGGCTCAGCCCCCAGCAACTCGATCTCCGCCAGCTGCAGTTTCGCAGGTGCGCTGAATCGCAGCCGATACTCGGCATATGCACCCGGGGAGGCAATGCGAAACGGCCGCGTCTGCAATGGCCAGTCAAACGTTTCCTCGCGGCGCTGATCGACCACCTTCCACGCACCATCGGCCGTCCGCGCTTCCAGCGTCCATCCGCTTGCCGCAATCGCCGCGTTGCCGCTGGTCAGCGTGTAGAGCGTCGGCGTGCCGCGCGCCATGCCGCTGAACGTCAGTGCCGATGCCGATGCAACTGCAGCGACCGTCCCGGCATCGTCGTCATGCAGTGCCGGGACATCGCCACCACCGGCCAGGGTGATGCGCGCCGTGTCTCCGAGCACATCGCGCAACGGGGCAGGGCGTTCACCCGCAGGTGTCAGCGATGGCGGCGCATCGTCCGGCCCGGTGCCCCAGCGCGAGGGCGTCGGCCCCATGACGAAGTCCAGCGTCGCACCATTGGCGATGTCCGCATGCGGCAACCAGGTCTTGCGCCAGGGCTTGCCGTTGACCTTGAGCGATTGCACGTACACGTTTTGCGGCGAATTCTGCGGCGCATTGACCCTCAGCGTCCCGCCGTTCGGCAAACGCAGGCTGGCCTGCGTGAACAGCGGTGAGCCGATCACATAGTCAGGCGTACCCATGCGCAACGGATACAAGCCCATCGCTGCGAACAGATACCACGCCGACATTTCGCCATTGTCCTCATCGCCGGGGTAGCCCTGGCCGATCTCGCTGCCCAGGTACAGGCGCGCCAGGATCTCGCGGGTCAGGCGTTGCGTCTTCCACGGCTGCCCGGCGTACAGGTACATCCACGGGATATGGTGCGCGGTCTGGTTGCTGTGCGCGTACATGCCCATGCGCACGTCGCGCGCTTCGGTCATTTCGTGAATGGTGGAGCCGTAAGAGCCGGCGAACCTGGCCTCGGCGGTCTCGGGGGTGGCGAAGAACGTATCCAGCTTCGCTGCCAGACCGGCGCGTCCTCCATACAACGCGGCCAGGCCTTGCCCATCGTGCGGTGCGGTGAACGCAAACGTCCAGCCGCTGGATTCGGTGTAATCGTGGCCCCAGACGCGCGGATCGTACTGTGCCGCGTCCACGCGCCAGGTGCCGTCCGGGGTGCGGCCCTGGAAGAACCCGATCGCCGGATCGAACAGTGCCGAATAGCCTGCCGCGCGGTGACGGAAATACAAAGCCTCGGTCGCGTAACGCTCGCGCGCCGTGGCTGTTTTCGCCTGCGTGGCCAGCGCATCGGCCATGTTGGCGATACCGAAGTCGTTGAGTGCGCCTTCCATCGACCACGACATGCCTTCGTGGGTGTCGGTATCGGCATAACCGCGAAAGGTCGAACGCGCCATGCCCTTGCGGCCGACATGCCTGTCGGGCGCCACCACGGTGGCGTTCTTGCGTGCGGCAACATACGCCTCGAGCGGATCGAAGCCCTGCACGCCCTTGAGCCAGGCATCGGCAAAGGCCACGTCGGAACTGGTGCCGACCATCAGATCGGCATAGCCGGGCGACGACCAGCGCGCCACCCAGCCGCCCGCGCGCGACTGCTCCAGAAAGCCTTGCACCAGCGCACCGGCATCGTCGGGCGCGAACAAGGCGTACGCCGGCCACGCGGTGCGAAAGGTGTCCCACAAGCCGTTGTTGACATAGACCCGGCCATCGCGGATCGGCGCAAAGCTGCGCACCGCGCTGCCATCGATGTTGTCGTCCGACCAGCTGCTCTGGCTCGCGTAACGCCAGTCCGGTGCGCTGGCGCTGCCGACGTTCTCGTGGCCGGAGTTGGGATACAGGTGCAGGCGGTACAGGTTGGAGTACAGCGTGGTCTTCTGGTCGGCGGTGGCATCGGGCACCTCCAGGCGTCCCAGCAATGCATCCCAGGCGTCCTGCGCACGCGCGGCAACCTGCTCGAATGTTGCCTGCGGCGCGATTTCCAGGGCCAGGTTGTGCCTGGCCTGATCCAGCGAGATCAGCGAGGTGGCAATGCGCATCTGCACCTGCCGGGTGCTGCCGGCATCGAACTTGATCCAGCCGGTGGGCCGGCCGGTATCGCTCAGGCCGCTGGTTTTCCACGGCGTGTCGAAGCTGGCATGGACATACATGCGCGTGGCCCCGGTCGATAGCCCGCTACGCACATCGGTGTAGCCGGAGAGCGTCTGTGTTGCCGCATCCAGGCGCAGCGCGCCGCGCGCGTCCACATTGTCGAACACCAGATTGGCATCGCCCTGTGCCGGGAAGCGAAAGCGGAACAGCGCGGCATGGTCGGTCGGTGCGATCTCGGCCTGGATCCCGTTGTCCAACCGCAGCGCGTAGCGATAGGGGCGCGCAGTTTCATTGGCGTGCGAAAACGCCAGTGCTCGTTGTTTGCGATCGGCTGGCGGCACGCCGGCGGCCAACGACGGCATCACCTGAAAGGTCTGGCGGTCGCCCATCCACGGGCTGGGCTGATGGCTGAGCGACAATGCCTGCAGGCGCGGGCGATTGTCCGCATCGTTGTGTTCGTTCCAGCGATACAGCCAGGTCAGCGTGCCCGCATCGGTCACCGGCGTCCAGAAGTTGAAGCCATGTGGCACGGCCGTTGCAGGGAAATTATTGCCACGCGAGAACGTGCCATTGGACTGCGTGCCGCGCGTGGTCAGCACCCAATCCGACGGACGCGTTGCCGGCGTTAGCGGCACCTCGGCAAGCGCGATATCGTCGATCCAACCGGCACTGGTCGCGCCTGCGGGCGGCGCAACGTCCAGCTCGATCGCACGCACACGGCGGCCACGCAGGCCGGGCACGTCGCCCAGCCGCACCGCCTTGCGCGCCCATTGCTGCGGATACAGCGTCTTCGACTCGCCTTGCGCCTGCGCAGATAGCGCGACGCCATGCTGATCCCGCGCAGCGCTGGCAGACACGCGCGTGCCGTCGTCCAGCAGCAGATCCAGTGACACATAGGTCGATGCCACATGCTCGCCGCCCACACTCTCCGGCAATACCAGCCACGACAGCGTCGTATCGGCACCGATCGGGACATCGGCGGTAAACAGGGTGCGCCGCCCACCTGCGGCATGACCTTGATACCGCAATGCATGCGCACCGCTGTAGCCGGCGTTGGGCTTGGCCGCATATGGCGCGGCCGGGCCGGTACCGATGGCAATCTGCACATCGCCTGCCGCTGCGCTCACCGGCAACGGCTGCCCGGGCTCGAACGAACTCGAAAACTCAATCGCCGCGCTCACCGACAGCGGCGCAGCGCAGCCCAGGGCGACAACCAGCCGTAGCCACAGCTCACGCGGGTGCAACAGCACAACAGACGAGGTCACGTGGCGATGTCTCCTTAGGGTGCGATGCCGCAGGGCAGGTCCGGCCGAGTGCTGCGGGCGATCCGGACACGGGGCGCAGGCACGGGGCGGTGCGCCATGGTCAGGCGATGATAAGCGCGATGTCCGGGTGGGGTGGCGCTGCCGTGCCTGTAGGGGGCCAGGCGCTGCTGGATCTTTAGCATCTCTCGAGGTTGCCGGCGCCCGCGCTGGCGCCGAGACCATCGCCACCCGAACCGGCGTCACCCGCTCAATGGGCCGATCACCACGCAGGCTGCTAGAATCCGCGCTCTGCCTTTGCCTCTACGATCGTGCCGCCATGAGCCAGACCGCCACCGCGCCCGCCAATGCCGAAGCGCGCTACACCGTGCATCGCAGCGATCTGCCGCTGAGCTGCCCGACGCCGCAGATGGCGTTGTGGAACTCGCATCCGCGCGTATACCTGCCGATCGAAGACGAGCCCAACTGCGAAGCCAAGTGCCCGTACTGCGGCGCGCTGTTCGTGCTCGCCGACTGATCCTGGCCGGATGCACCGCCTGACCGTGGTGCAACTGCTGCCGGCGCTGCAGTCCGGCGGCGTCGAGCGCTCCACCCTGGAAATCGCTGCTGCGCTGGTGCGCGCCGGCCACCGCGCGGTGGTGGTGTCGGCCGGCGGTCGCCTGGTCCAGCCGCTGCTGGAGGCCGGTGGCGAACATCTCACCCTGGATATCGGGCGCAAGTCGCTGCTGACCTTGCGTCATGTGGTCGGCCTGCGCCGGCTGTTCGCCGAACTGGGCGCCGACATCGTGCATGCGCGTTCGCGCCTGCCGGCCTGGCTGGGCTGGTATGCCTTGCGCGGCATGCCGCCAGCCACGCGGCCGCGCTTTGTCACCACCGTGCACGGGCTCAACTCGCCCAGCCGCTACAGCGCGGTGATGACCTATGGCGAGCGGGTGATCTGCGTGTCGCAGACGGTGCGCGAGTACGTCTGCACGCACTATCCGCAGACCGACAGCGCGCGCTTGCGCACGATACCGCGCGGTGTCGATATCGCGCAGTTTCCGCGTCGCCCGCATCCGGATCGCCGCGCGCGCACCTGGGCACAGAGCATGCTGCCCGGCCTGCCGGCCGATGCGCCACTGCTGCTGCTGCCCGGGCGCGGTACTCGGCTGAAGGGGCATGCCGACGGTCTGCAACTGCTCGCCGACGTGCGCGCTGCCGGCGTGCCGGCCTGGTTGTGGCTGCCGGGCGCGCGCGAGCCGGGCCGCGAAACCTATCTGCGCGAGCTGGAAGCCGAGGCCACCGGGCTGGGCGTGGCCGAGGCGGTCGCCTTCACCGAACCCACCGCACGCATCGCCGAGGCCTACGCCGCCAGCGATCTGGTGCTGCAGCTGTCGCGCAAACCCGAGGCCTTCGGCCGCACCGTGGTGGAGGCCTTGTCGGTAGGCCGGCCAGTGCTGGGGTGGGCGCATGGCGGCGTCGGCGAGCTGCTGGCCGAGTTGCAACCCGGCGGCGCGGTGCCGGCCTTCGATGCCGCTGCCTTGCGCACCCAGGCGCTTCATTTGCTGCAGCAGGCGCCGACAGCGCCCGCCGTGCTTCCCTATACGTTGCAGGCCATGCAAGCGGCCACCCTGAAGGTCTATGACGAACTCCGCCGCTGAGGCCATCCCTCCCGCGTCCGTGCTGACGCCCGATGCCGGTCGCTGGGCGCCGCTGTGGGTGATCCTGTTCGTGGCCCTGTGGCCCACGCCCGGGCTGGCCGAGACGGTGTTGTCGCTGGGCGCGCTGTTTGCGGCGTATCGCCTGCTGCATGCGCGCTTCCGCGGCGGCACCCGGCTGCTCAGCGGTGCGGCCTGGGCGCTGACCAGTGTGTTGTTCTTCGCGTACTGGTTGCCGCAGATGCTGTCGGCGTTCGATGCGGTGGACGTGGGCCGCGCGCTGCGCAAGTCGGCCACCGATCTGCGCTATCTGCCTTTCATGTGGTTGTGCGCGATCGCGGTGGCCAATGCGCAGCGGCGTCGGCGCACCTTCACCGGCCTGGCAGTGATCGGCGCGGTGTGGACGCTGGATGCGCTGTTGCAGGCCGCGTTCGGCAACAGCCCGTTGTTCTTCGGTCTGGATCAGATCAAGCAGCTGATCAGCGGGCATGGCCTGTGCACGCCGCAGGAGCTGGCCCTGGTCGACCGCCTCAGCGGCGTGCTGGGGCCGTGCAACCTCAAGTTCGGCCAGACCCTGGCCAGCCTGTCGCCCTTCCTGTTGCTGACGCTGGGCCGGCGCCATGCCTGGGCCTGGGCAGGCGCTGCGGCGGCGGTCGGGGTGGTGTTGGTGCTGGCCGGTTCGCGGGCGTCGTGGATCACCTATGGCGTGATCGTGCTGTTGTCCGGCTGGCAGTTGCTGGGTGGCCGTCGCCTGCTGGGAGTGGCGCTGATCGGCGCGCTGCTGGCGGCCGGCGTGGTGGCGGTGGCGCCGCAGGCGCGCGAGCGCATCCAGCGCACCGCCCTGGCCTTCAGCGATGGCGAGCAGGGCGTCGACCAGGCCCTGTCCGGGCGTGCGCAGATCTGGGGCGCGGCGCTATGCATGATCCGCGCGCATCCGCTCAATGGCGTGGGCGCACGCGGATTTCGGCAGGCGTATCCGGCCTGCAATCCGGCCCCCGCGCAGGCGCCGGCATGGGGCGACGGGCCGGCCTTCCATGCGCACCAGATCGTGCTGGAAATCCTGGCCGAAACCGGGGCGATCGGTTTGCTGCTGTGGCTGGCCGGTGCGGCCCAGGCCTGGCGCGCGTGGCGCTATTCCAGCCTGGCCGCGCGCGCGCAGGCACGCCCGGCAATGATCGCGCTGGTGGCAACCGTGTTCCCGCTCAATACGCATCTGGCGTTCTATTCCAGCTTCTGGGGCGGACTGAGCCTGATGCTGGCCGGCCTGTATGCCGGTGCCTTGCTCAACGACGACGCAGATCAGCCCCTGCCGCGCTGACTCGCCGCACGTCCGTGCGCTGCTGCGGCTGCACGCAGCGCAGGCCTGAGACCGGCCGACATCAGCGATAGAATGCGCTGCGCCCGCCCGGCTGGCGCTTGAAGCGCCGATGGATCCACAGGTACTGGTCCGGCGCCTCGCGCACCATGTCCTCGATCGCCGCATTGACCTGCGCGGTATCGGCGATCACATCGTCGGAGGGGATGTCTGCCAGCGGCGGTGCGATCTTGAGGATGTAGCGGCCACCTTCGCGCCGATGGAAGTACGGCACCACCGCGCAGCCGGTCAGCCGCGCCAACTGGTGGGTGGCGGTGATGGTGGAGGCCGGATGCCCGAAGAACGGCACGAACACGGTGTCCTTGCCGCGCATGTCCTGATCCGGCGCGTACCACAGGAAACCGCCGCGCTTGAGGTGCTTGATGGTGGCGCGCAGATCCTCGTTGGCGAACATGTGCGTGGCATAGCGCAGCCGCCCGCGCTTGACCGCCCACTCGAACACCGGGTTGCGATGCCTGCGGTACATGCCGGCCAGCGGCACGTAATCGCATAGCAGCCGCCCGCACATCTCCAGCGTCATGAAGTGGCCGGACACCAGCAACACGCCGCGCTTTTGTTCCTGCAGACGCTGCAGATGTTCCAGCCCTTCGACCTGCACGCCCGGACGGATGGCATCGATGCTGCCCCACCAGGCACGCGCGAATTCAAACAGGCCCACGCCCAGCGCATCGAAACTGTCGCGCAACAGCCGCGCCCGCCAGGCATCGTCCTGTTCGGGAAAACACAGCGCGAGGTTGACCTCGGCAGCGCGCCGGCGCGTGCCGGCCAGGCGCATCGCGATCCAGCCCACGCCACGGCCGAGCGCGCGCTGCAGCGTCCAGGGCAGGCGCCCGGCGATCACCATGACGGCAAGGGCCAGATACATCGGCCAGTGCCTGGGGTTGCGCAGGGAAGGGCGGACAGCGACGTTGGCGGGTTCGGACATGCGTCAATTCTAAGGGATCACGCGCGCGCGTCGGCGTGCACATGCGCACGCCGCAACGCTCCCGTATCCTGCAGCGATGCGGAAAGACCCGATCGAATGGCTGTTGCGCGGACTGTACTCGGCGCTGTTGTACCTGTTGCTGCCGGTGACGGTGTACCACCTGGTGTGGCGCGGTTTTCGCGTGCGCGAATACTTCAACCGCTGGAACGAGCGCTATGCCTCCTACACGCATGCCTGCGGTCGCCCGCGCGTATGGGTGCATGCGGTGTCGGTGGGCGAGGTCAATGCCGCCGCGCCGCTGGTCAACGCCTTGCGCGCGCAGCGTCCGGATATCCGCTGGGTCATCACCACCATCACCCCCACCGGCTCCGAGCGCGTGCGCGCGGTCTGGGGCGATGCGGTGGACCACGTGTATCTGCCCTATGACGTACCCGGCAGCGTTGGCCGGTTCCTGGAGCATTTCCGCCCGCGCCTGGCGTTGATCCTGGAAACCGAACTGTGGCCGAACATGTTGTTCGGCTGCCGCGATCGCCAAATTCCGGTGTACATCCTCAATGCGCGGTTGTCGGCGCGCTCGCTGCGTGGCTATCGCCTGCTGGCGCCGTTGATCAGCCGCGCGCTGCGCAGCGTCACCTGCGTGGCGGCGCAGTCGCACGACGATGCCGAACGCTTCATCACGCTGGGTGCACGGCCCGACCAGGTGATCGCACTGGGCAATCTCAAATTCGATATCGCCGCACCTGCGCAGTTGCAGGCCCTGGTCGCGCAGTTCCATACGCAGGTGCCGGCAACGCGGCCGGTGTGGATTGCCGCCAGCACGCACGAAGGCGAGGAAGCGGCCGTGGCCGACATCCATGCGCGCCTGCTGCTGCAGTTTCCTGATCTGCTGATGTTATGGGCGCCGCGCCACCCGGAGCGCTTTCCCAAGGTCGAGGCCGTGGCGCGCGAGCGTGGCTGGGCCGTGTCCACGCGCAAGAGCCAGCAATGGCCGCAGGCGCGCGACAAGGTGTTTGTCATCGATACCCTGGGCGAGCTGATGAGTTTCTACGCCTGCGCACAGGTCGCCTTCGTCGGCGGCAGCCTGCAGCCGATCGGCGGGCACAATCTGCTCGAACCGGCGGCGGTCGGCACGCCGGCAGTCACCGGCCCACATCTGCACAATTTCTCGGAGATTTCGCGGCGCATGCGCGAGGCCGATGCGGTGGCCATTTGCGACGATGCCGACTGCGTCTACCACGATCTTGCGCGCCTGCTCGGCGACCCAGCCCAACGCGAGGCGATGGCCGCGGCGGGGCTGGCCTTGGTCGCCAATGGCAAGGGTGCGGTGGCGCGGACGCTGGTGCAGATCGCGCCGGACCTGCCACCGGTGGTGAGCGAAGGCGCGGCGTCCTGAGGATGTCACTGCGCCTGCACTGCAGCGTTGCAGTAATCCTGCCGCAGTCACGCTAATGCGCGTCATCCAACGGCCTTGGAGTGCCAACAGGGCGTGGCGATCGCGCAGTCGTGTGATCAGCCGCTTTGGGCGTCATCTGGAGAGTCTCAAGCCGCATTGGTCGAGCGTGCGGTGTCCTCGCCGTTCGCGGGACACGCCGTGAATCGGTCCGTGGAGGCTCGGTGGCGGCATCCATGCCGCCACACGGTCCCGCAACCGGCGAGGACACCGAAGCAGGGAGTTCGCCGGTTGCTTTGTTGAAATTGCTTGCAAACCTGCACGGCCGACCATCTCGACTGGTCCTTGCCCGTTCACTGTCGCGGGACCTGACGCGGCATGGAGGCCGCGTAAGAGCTTACAAGGACGTACTTGCAGCGTGTCCCGCGATGGTGGGCGGGCAAGGGCCCTGCAGCCAAGTCGCAGATCAGCTGCTAATGCCGCAGTCATCGCAGGGATCGCACGCAGCCAGGTACGCGTGTGCATCGGACATAAAAAAGGCGGGCCTGCGCCCGCCTTTTTAGTTACCTATCCGCCCGCATTACTGCAGCGAACCACTGCCCTGCAGCTTGGACTCGGCATCCTGCGACAGCAGGCGGTTCACGTCCTGCAGGTCGGTGATGTCGAGCTTGCCGATCGCCTGGCCCAGCAGCAGACGGTTCTGCAGGAAGTTGTAGCGCGACTGCGCATAGTTCAACTGCGCCTGGAACAAGGTGCGCTGGTTCTGCACCACGTCCAGCACGGTGCGCGTACCGACTTCCAGACCCACCTGCGAGGCGTCGTATGCGGCCTGCGCGGAGACCACGGCCAAACGGCGTGCTTCCACTTCGCTGATGCCGGCGACCACGGTCTGGTAGGCATTGCGCGTATTGCGATCCAGCGCGCGCTTCTGCTGCTCGTAGGTGTCCTGCTGGATATCGCGCTGCGACAGCGCCTGACGCACGGCCGACTGGGTGGCACCGCCAGCAAAGATAGGAATCGACAGCGTGATGCCGATCGAATCGGTATCAATGTTGCGATTATTGGTCGTGAAGTTGCCGGCAGCTGTATCGATATCGGTGGCACCGCCCCAGCTATTGGTTCGTCCCATGCTGCCGGACAGGTTCAGTGTCGGGAGGTGACCAGCGCGCGCGGCACTAACCTGCGCCTCGGCGGCACTGACCTGCAGCTGCTGCGCCTTCAACGCCGGGTTATCGGCGATGGCAGTGGAGACCAACTGATCCACATTGCTGTAGGCAGCAGGTACTTCCGGGCGGAATTCTTCCGGCAACGCGCGCAAGCCGACGACGGGCTGGCCGGTAAGCTCGGTCAGTGCCTGGTAGTAATCCTTGAGCGTATTGCGGGCATTGATGGTGTCGGCGCGCGCCTGGTCATACTGAGCACGCGCTTCGTGCACGTCGGTGATCGGTGCCAGGCCCACTTCCAGACGCTTGTCGGCGTAGTCGAACTGCTTTTTGGCCGCCGCTTCGTTGGTCTCCGCTGCCGCCAGCGATTCAATACCGACCAGTACCTGGAAATATGCCGCCGAGGTGCGGGTGATCAGGTCGTTGTTGGCTGATTCCAGGTTGAAGTCTGCCGCCTTGGCCACTTCGCGTTGTGCACGCAGATTGGAGAACTGCGCCCAGTTGAAGATGGTCTGGCTACCCTGAATCGCGTACTGGCGTTGTTTGGTGGTGGAGCGCCCCGGCTGGCCTTCCAGTTCGCGATGCGACTGGGTGAAGCCAGCGCTACCATCCAGCTGCGGCAACAACGCCGCACGCGCCTGCACCTGACCTTCCCGGTTGACCAGGCGGGTGGACTCGGCCACTGCCAGCTGCGGATCGCCGTTGCGGGCCATTTCGTAGACCTGCAGCAGATCGGTGGCGTTCGCGGCCATCGGAGACAGGGCGGCGGCCAGCGCCAGGACGAGGGATCGGCGGATCATCGGGGAAGCTTCCTTGGGAATCAGAATTGGAATCGGGGCGTCGGTGCGGCGCCCTGGAGATAGGCGAGGTCGGTTTCGAACAACGATTCGATGCGCGGCGCGTTGACGTCGCCACGGACCAGGACCGCTTCCATCACTGGATCGTGACCGCGCACCACGAACAGCCGGCCGTTCGGGCGCAGCCACTGCAGCCACTGCGTCGGCAGCGACTCGACCGCGCCGGTCACGCAGATGGCATCGAAGCGACGCTCGCTCTGCCAGCCGAACACGTCGGCGGTCTCGATCCGCACGTTGCTGCCCAGGCCGCTGCTATCCAGATTGGCGCGTGCAGCGGCGGCCAGTGCCGGGTCGATCTCCAGGCTCAGCACTTCGCGGGCCAGCGCGGCCAGGCAGGCAGTGGAAAACCCGCTGCCGGTGCCGATTTCCAGCACGTCTTCGCCCGGCTGCAGATCCAGCGCCTGCAACATGCGGCCTTCCACTACCGGCTTCATCATCTTGTGGCCGGCCGACAGCGGGATTTCCACATCGACATAGGCCAGGGTCTTGTAGGCCTCGGGCACGAAGGCTTCGCGCGGCAGGCGCGCCAGCACCTCGAGCACGCGCAGGTCCAGCACGTCCCACGGCCGGATCTGCTGTTCGACCATCTTTTCGCGGGCCTGGGAGAAATCGATCGTCATGGTGCGGTTATCCAACGCGGTGGGGCAGGCATTTTACCGGTGCACGGGGCAACTGGCGCATCTAGCATCGCTGCGCGCCGCCAAACGGCGCAGTGCCGGAAGTCATCGCCACCAAAGGCCGGGGGCGGTCAGCGCGGCGCATACGCCCTCAGGAAAAAATCCACGCTGGCCTGCAGGTGCTCGTCCACCTGCGCGCGGGTGGGCTGGCCATGCAGGCCGCACATCATCAGCGCATACAGCTCGCCCTTGAGCAGGCAGAAGAACTGCGAGGCCGCACGCGCCACGTTGTCGATCTTCAGCTGGCCGTCGGCCACGCGCGCGGACAGGAAATCCGCCAGCGCCTGCTGGGTTCGCTTGGGGCCGGCGTCCCAGAACATCTCGCGCACATGCACATCGCCGGTACCCGGCGCCATCATCATGCGGTGGGTGGCGATGGCCGAGTCGGTGCTGACCATGGCGAAGAAGGCATCGGCGATTTCGATCAGCTGATCGCGCAACGCGCCCTCGGGGGCGTGGTCGAACAGGTCGTCCGGCATCATGTGCTGGCATTGCGCACGGATCGCCTCGGAAAACAGGCTCTCCTTGTCGCCAAAATGACTGTAGACGGTGAGCTTGGACACGCCCGCCTGCGCGGCGATGCCATCCATGCTGACACCGGCATACCCCTGCTCCATGAACATGGTGCGGGCAGCGCCCAGGATGGCGGCGCGTTTCCCAAGATCCTTGGGCCGTCCAGGGCCGTTGCTCTTGGCCTTGGACTTGAGGGGGGGCGAGCTGGACATGCCGCCAATACTAGACCATCGGGTTCTATATTTATACTCGCCGCCCGCGCTGCGCCTTGAAGCACTCAGGAAAGATCGCGCCACCGCGTTAGCTGCGCCCCCGCTTGGTGATGGCCAATAATTGTTTCAACTGAATGCCTCCCGGTGTCATGGTGCGTCCCATCCTTGTGGGGAATCCACCTAGGGCGCCGAAAAACCCCCGGTGATAGATTGACTAACGGTCTGTCGGCGCATGTCGGCAGCCTCTTTTGCCGGCACGACGAGGGGATGGGAGAGCGTGGACAGGGTCGGGGCGCATGCGCATACAGGCTGCGTCCGCAGCACATGCGTGCGGCGGACCGGGCTGCTGTGGCGATGGGCGTTGCTGGCCTGCATCCTGCTCGGCGTGTGGCCGGCCGGCGCCCAGCCGCCGACCCATACCGCGTATCACACCGTCACGCGCTGGAGCATGGACGACGGCCTGCCGCACAACCTGGTGCATGCGGTCGCGCAGGGCGCCGACGGACTGATCTGGCTGGGCACCTGGGAAGGCGTGGCGCGCTTCAACGGCCGCGACTTCACCGTGTATGACCGCCAGAACACACCGGGCGTCGAGCTGGGAGGCGTGTTCGTGGTGATACGCGACAGCACCGGCGGGATGCTGTTCGGCACCGCGTTCGATGGCGTCTATCACTACCAGGACGGCCACTGGCAGCAACTGGGCGACGCTTCGGCGCGGCACCTGGCGGTCAGTGCGCTGCTGCGACGCGCCGACGGCGCGCTGTGGGTCGGCACGCCGCAGACGCTGTACCGCATCGAGCCGGATGGGCGGGTGGTGGACGTCGGTCGCCAGGCCGGCCTGCCGCGCGCGCGCATCACCGCGCTGGCGGCCGAGGGCAGTGGCGATTTATGGGTGGGTACCGAAGTCGGGCTCTATCGTCTGCCCCGCGACGGCAGCGCAGCCGAGGCCTGGGGCAAGGCACATGGGATGCGCGCCGCACCGGTGCGGCGGCTGGCCGGCGATCGTCAGGGCGGCCTGCTCGTTGCAGGCGACGACGGCGTGTGGTGGTGGAGCCGCGGCGGCGGCCTGCAGCGGTTCCGCCAGGGCCAGCGCGTGGATGCATTGCTGCTGGACCGGCGCGGACATCTGTGGATGAGCCTGCCCTCGGGCACGCTGGTGGTCCACAGCGGTGCGAATGCGCCCGACGAACAGATCGCCATTTCAGGAGTGGCCAGCCCGGCGCTGCTGGAAGACGCCGAGGGCCTGATCTGGGTCGGCAGCACGCACGGCCTGTTCCGCATTGCCGAGGGCGCCGCGCACGGCATCACCCACGAGGACGGGCTGGCCTCGGACTATGTGCGCACGGTGTTGCAGACCGGCGACGGCACCGTGTGGGTGGGCAGCGCGGTGGGCCTGGACCGCTGGCGCAATCGTCAGATCAGTCGCGTGTCGGTGGTGCCGAACCAGGGCGGACGCGTGCTGGAGCAGTCGGTGCTGGCCCTGGCCGACGCCGGCGATGGCGGCGTCTGGGCCGGCACCTACAGCCAGGGTGTGGTGCGGCTGGATGCGCAAGGTCGCGTGCTGGCGCGCATCGGTGCGGCCGACGGCCTGCCGTCGCTGTCGGTGCGCGCGGTGTTGCCGGATGGCCAGACGCTATGGATCGGCACCACGGCCGGGCTGGTGCGCTGGCGCGATGGCAAGGCACGCCGCTACACCGCCGCCGACGGCGTGCCCGATGGCTCGGTGCAGGTGCTGTATCGCGACACGCTGGGCACCGTGTGGATCGGCACCGATCGCGGCATGACCGCGCTGTCGGCAAACGGCAGCACGCGCGCATGGCTGGGCGAGCAGGATTTTCCCGGACAGAACGCCTTCGACTTCCTGCGCGATGCCAAGGGCGACCTGTGGATCGCCAGCGATCGTGGCCTGCTGCGGCTGAGTGGTGAGACCTTTCGCGTCTACGACCACCGGGTCGGGCTGCCGCGCGACAAGGTGTTCCGGGTGATCGATGACGGCCGCGGTTATTTCTGGTTGTCGAGCAACCATGGCGTGTTCCGCATCGCGCGCAGCGACTTCGACCAGCTCGATGCCGGGACGCGCGAGCAGTTGAGCGTGGAGGTGGTGGATCGCAGCGACGGCATGCCCGGCAATCAAGGCAACGGCAGCAGCGCGCCGGCCGGCTGGATGACGCAGTCCGGGCAGCTGCTGTTCCCCACCGCTGCGGGCCTGGGCGTGATCGATCCGGCGCGCGTGGGCACCTTGCAAGGCCATCGCGTGCCGATCGTGTTCGAGCGCCTGCTGGTCGACGGCATGGTGCAGCCGCTCACTGGCCTGCATCGCTTCGGTGCGGAGACCCGGCGCATCGCCATCGGCTATGCCGGGTTGAATTTCCGTGGCCCGGACAAGGTGCGCTACCGCTACCGGCTGGAGGGCTTCGACCCGGACTGGGTGGACGCCGACAGCACCAGCGAGGCGGTCTACACCAATCTGCCGCCGGGGCGCTTCCGCTTCCGTGTCCAGGCGATGTCGCTGCCGGTGGACTGGCGACAGACCGCGCTGTTGGGCGAATCCAGCCTGGTGATCGCGCTGGCGCCGCCGTGGTGGCGTCGTGGCGAAGTGATCGCCCTGGGCATCCTCGGGCTGGGCAGCCTGATCTACGGGTTTTATCTGTGGCGTACCGCCAGTTATCGCCGCCGGCAGCGCCAGCTCAATACGGTGATCGACGCACGCACACGCGAGCTGAGCGACAAGAACCTCGCGCTGCAGCAGGCCAGCCAGGAGCGCGAAGCGCTGATGCGCCAGCTCGAATACCGCGCCAGCCATGACGTGCTGACCGACCTGCCGAATCGCCGCGAGGCCGAGCGGGTCCTGCAGCAATGGTTCGACGATGCGCACGCCGGTGGCGCCCCGTTGGCGTTGGTGCTGATGGATATCGACCATTTCAAGCACATCAACGACGAATACGGCCACGAGGTCGGTGACGCGGTGCTGTCCGCGATCGGCGAAGCACTCAGTGAACAGGACCGGGCGCAGTGCTTTGCCGCGCGCCACGGTGGCGAAGAGTTTCTGCTCGCGGCAGTGGGTGTGGACGCGGCACAGGCGCGCGCGCTGTTCGAACGCATGCGCCAGCGGCTCGCCGCGATCGCTGTCATGACGCAGGGCACGACGGTGCGCTGCACCGCTAGCATGGGCATGGCGATGAGCGATGAGGCACCGAGCCGGCGCGAATTGCTGGCGCTGGCAGACCGCCGTCTGTACCACGCCAAGCGGCTGGGGCGCGATCGGTTGGTGGATCAATAAGGCTGCTGTGTTGCCGGCTGCGTGGAGCTGCCGCGCTCACGTCTGCAGCTGGTCCGCCTGCGCATGCAACAACGCGACAAATGCCTGCGCGGCACGCGACAGGGTGCGCCCGCCATGGGTCACGCAGCCCAGCTCGCGCGACAGCGCCACGTCGGGCAGCGGCAGCGCCACGATCTGATGATCGATCATGCGCTCCGGCAACACGCTCCACGCAAGGCCCACCGACACCAGCATCTTGATCGTCTCCAGATAGTTGGTGGTCATGCGCAGGCTCGGCACCAGGGCGCGCTCGGCGAACAGACCGGCGACGATGCGATGGGTGAACGTGCCCGGGTCCGGCAGCACCGCCGGATGCGCCACCACATCTTCCAGCGACACCGCGCGCAACGCGGCCAGCGGGTGATCCGGCGCCACCACGAACTGCAGGCGGTCATGCCAGATCGGTTGCGCGCGCAGCGGCGCACGCGTATCCGGTGCCAGCGTGGTGACCGCCAGCTCCACCTCGCCGCGCAGCACCGCGGCATAGGCCAGCTCCGAATCCAGAAACTGGATGTCCAGCGCGGCCTGCGGGTGTTGCGCAGCGAAGCCGCGCAGCAGGGCGGGCAGGCGATGCAGGCCGACATGATGGCTGGTGGCCAGGCTTAGGCGCCCGCCGACCGCCGCGCCAAGATGCTCCAGCACCCGGCGGGTGTCCTGCAGCTCCGCGAGGATGCGTTGCGCGCGCGGCAGCAAGGCCTGGCCGGCCTCGGTCAGCACCACCTGGCGACCAAGGCGGTCAAACAGCCGCGCCGACAGTTGCGCTTCCAGCAAGGCGATCCGCTTGCTCACCGCCGGCTGGGTGAGGTGCAAGGCCTCGCCGGCTGCCGAAAAGCTGCCGCTCTCGGCGATCGCCACGAAGGCGCTGAGGCTTGCCAGGTCCATTGCCATTCCCAAATTTCATTTGTTGAATAAACAATATGAATTTGCGTTATCCAAGGCAAGCTCCTAGCATCGAACGCAGCCAGGTGGGTGCTCCCACCATCCGCCAACCGGATCGCCGCGATGACTGCCAAGACGCTGTACGACAAGCTGTGGGACCTGCACGAGGTCACGCGCCGCGACGATGGTTCGTCGCTGATCTACATCGACCGCCACATCCTGCATGAAGTGACCTCGCCGCAGGCGTTCGAAGGCCTGCGCCTGGCCGGGCGCAAGCCCTGGCGCATCGACGCCAACATCGCCACGCCCGACCACAACGTGCCGACCACGCGTGCGGAGCGCCAGGGCGGGCTGGAGTCGATCTCCGACGAAGTCTCGCGGCTGCAGGTGCAGACGCTGGACGAGAACTGCGACGACTTCGGCATCCTCGAGTTCAAGATGAACGATGCGCGCCAGGGCATCGTGCATGTGGTCGGCCCCGAGCAGGGCGCCACCCTGCCGGGCATGACCGTGGTCTGCGGCGATTCGCACACCTCCACGCATGGCGCGTTCGGCGCGCTGGCGCACGGCATCGGCACCTCCGAGGTCGAGCATGTGCTGGCCACGCAATGCCTGATCGCCAAGAAGATGAAGAACATGCAGGTGCGCGTGGAAGGCACGCTGCCGTTCGGCGTGACCGCCAAGGACATCGTGCTGGCGGTGATCGGCAGGATCGGCACTGCCGGCGGCAACGGCCATGCACTGGAATTTGCCGGCAGCGCGATCCGCGCGCTGTCGATGGAAGGCCGCATGACCATCTGCAACATGTCCATCGAAGCCGGTGCGCGCGTGGGCATGGTGGCGGTGGACGAAAAGACCATTGCCTACGTGCAAGGTCGCCCGTTTGCGCCCAAGGGCGCCGACTGGGAGGCGGCGGTCGCACTGTGGCGCACGCTGGTCTCCGATGCCGACGCGCACTTCGACACCGTGGTGGAGCTGCGCGCCGAAGACATCAAGCCGCAGGTCAGCTGGGGCACCTCGCCGGAAATGGTGCTGGCGGTGGATCAGCAGGTGCCAGACCCGGCAACCGAACAGGATCCGACCCGGCGCGATTCGATCGAACGCGCGCTGAAGTACATGGGCTTGCGCGCAAACCAGCCGATCACCGAGATCCGCCTGGACCGCGTGTTCATCGGCTCGTGCACCAACTCGCGCATCGAAGACCTGCGTGCGGCCGCTGCGGTCGCCAGGGGCCGCAAGGTCGCCTCCACCATCAAGCAGGCGCTGGTAGTGCCGGGCTCGGGTCTGGTCAAAGCGCAGGCCGAGGCCGAAGGCCTGGACAAGGTGTTTCTGGACGCCGGCTTCGAATGGCGCGAGCCGGGTTGCTCGATGTGTCTGGCGATGAACCCGGACAAGCTGGGCAGCGGCGAACACTGCGCCTCCACCTCCAACCGCAATTTCGAAGGCCGCCAGGGCGCCGGCGGCCGCACCCATCTGGTCAGCCCGGCGATGGCCGCAGCGGCGGCGGTCAGCGGGTATTTTGTTGATGTGCGTGACCTTGGGGATTCGGGAATAGGGATTCGGGATTCGTAAAAAGCGCTCCACCATCCCCAGCCTTTTCGAATCCCCAATCCCCAATCCCCAATCCCGGCCTCTCCCAATGACCCCTTTCACCCAACACACCGGACTGGTGGCGCCGCTGGATCGCGCCAATGTCGATACCGACCAGATCATTCCCAAGCAATTCCTCAAGTCGATCAAGCGCACCGGCTTCGGGCCGAACCTGTTCGACGAGTGGCGCTATCTGGACATCGGCGAGCCCGGCCGTGACAACAGCCAGCGCCCGCTCAATTCGGAGTTCGTGCTCAACTTCCCGCGCTATCAGGGCGCCAGCGTGCTGCTGGCACGCGAGAACTTCGGCTGCGGTTCCTCGCGCGAGCACGCGCCGTGGGCGCTGGACGAATACGGCTTCCGCACCGTGATCGCGCCCAGCTTTGCCGACATCTTCTTCAACAACAGCTTCAAGAACGGCCTGCTGCCGATCGTGCTGGCCGAAGCGGAAGTGGACGCCTTGTTCGAGCAGTGCCTGGCCACCGAGGGCTATCGACTCACGGTGGATCTGGCCGCACAGCGCGTGCGCCGCCCCGATGGCGTGGAATACGGCTTCGACATCGATGCATTCCGCAAGCACTGCCTGCTCAACGGCCTGGACGACATCGGCCTGACCCTGCAGGACGCCGATGCGATCGGCCGCTTCGAGCAAGGCCATCGCGCGCGTCAACCGTGGCTGTTCGGCGCGCTGCAGTAAAGTCGCCGGCGGTCACCGATGAGCCGGTCATGCCAGGTGTGTGTGGCGCGATGTTGATTTCCAAGGCGCTGCGGCGCCAACTGACGAGGATTGCATGAGCAAGCAGATTCTGATTCTTCCTGGCGACGGCATTGGCCCGGAGATCATGGCCGAAGCGGTCAAGGTGCTGACGCGCATCGATGCGCAACATGGTTTGGGTTTCAGCCTGGTGTACGACGAACTGGGCGGCGCGGCCTACGACAAGTACGGCAGCCCGCTGGCCGACGAAACGCTGGAGCGTGCGCGCGCTGCCGACGCGGTGCTGCTGGGCGCCGTCGGTGGGCCGCAATGGGACACCATCGACCCATCGTTGCGCCCGGAGCGGGGCCTGCTCAAGATCCGCTCGCAGCTTGGGTTGTTCGCCAACCTGCGTCCGGCACTGCTGTATCCGCAGCTGGCCGAGGCCTCCACGCTGAAGCCGGAGGTGGTGTCCGGACTGGATCTGCTGATCCTGCGCGAGCTCACCGGCGGTATTTATTTCGGTCAGCCGCGGGGCACGCGCACACTGGAAAACGGCGAGCGTCAGGCCTACGACACGCTGCCATACAGCGAAAGCGAGATCCGCCGCATCGCCAAGGCCGGTTTCGAGATGGCACGTTTGCGCGGCAAGAAGCTGTGTTCGGTGGACAAGGCCAATGTGTTGGCATCAAGCCAGCTATGGCGTGCCGTCGTCGAAGAAGTGGCCAAGGATTATCCGGACATCGCGCTGTCGCACATGTACGTGGACAATGCGGCGATGCAGTTGGTGCGTGCGCCCAAGCAGTTCGACGTGATCGTGACCGACAACATGTTCGGCGACATCCTGTCCGACCAGGCGTCGATGCTCACCGGCTCGATCGGCATGCTGCCCTCGGCCTCGCTGGATGCCAACAGCAAGGGCATGTACGAGCCGTGTCATGGCTCGGCGCCGGACATCGCAGGCAAGGGCATCGCCAATCCGCTGGCCACCATCCTGTCGGTGGCAATGATGTTGCGCTATACGTTTGCGCAATCTGCTGCCGCTGATGCGATCGAGCAAGCGGTCGGCAAGGTGCTCGACCAAGGCCTGCGCACCGCCGACATCTGGTCGGAAGGCACGACCAAGGTTGGCACGGTGGCAATGGGCGATGCAGTGGTGGCCGCGCTGTAACAGCGATCGCTTCTTTGATGCGTCGTGGCTGTACTGGTGGCTATCGTTCTTCTGACGATAGCCACTTTCGTTTGGCGGCTGCCTCATCCGTGACCACATCATTCAACCGAAGCATCTGCATGAACCTGCGGATGGTGTGCGCAGGACTGGTCGGCATGCAGGTCGGTCGGTGGCGCGGCGCCGCATCCGATGTCGGGACACGCCGTGAATCCGTCCCTGGAGGCTCGGTGGCGGCATCCATGCCGCCACACGGTCCCGTCCCCGGACGCGGCACCACGTTCCCAGCATGCCCTCTGCATTTCTTTCCGTAACCGATAGCAATTGGTGATGCTTGCGCGGGTGCCGGCGTGGGACCTTGAGCGGCATGGATGCCGCGCCAGAGCCTACATGGACGTACTTGCGGCGTGTCCCACACCGGTACGCGTGCAAGCGCCCGCAGCAAACCGAAGCATTCGCGCAAAGTCGGCAGACCTCGTGCGCGAGGCTGTTCTGTGTCGGTGCGCGTGCAAGCGCCTGCAGCAACCCGATGCATTCGTACAGAACCCGCAGATGCCGCCCCCCAAGATCGGTGGCGCGGCGCCGTATCCAGTGACGGTAGGCGCACAGGCGCCCGCAGCAAATCGACGGCCTTGCAAGAAAGTTGGAACACCAAACACCAGAACGGCCAGCAGATCACGCTGCCGGCCGTCAGGTTTGCATCGTCCAGCGAATGAGCGGTGTTACGCCACCGCAGCCGTCTTGCCGGCGACCACGCCGCGCTCGCGCTGACGCAGCAGGCGGTTGGCTACATCCAGCCACGCTAGGGCGCTGGCTTCGATGATGTCCTTGCTGGTGCCGGTGCCTTCGTATTCCACGCCATCGTGGCGCACGCTCAGGCTGGCTTCGCCGCGCGCATCTGCGCCGATGCCCACGCTATGCACTTGGTAGCTGTCCAGCTCCAGCTTCACACCGGTGGCCGAGGCCAGTGCGCCGAAGAGCGCATCCACCGGACCATTGCCCTGCGCGGTTTCGGCCACGCGATTGCCTTCCGGATCGGACAGCTCCACCAGCGCATTGGCGCGGCTGCCGACATCGCTGATGGTCATCGACGCCAGGCGATAGCCTTCCTGCACAGTGGCGTCCTGCATCAAGGCCTGCAGGTCCGCGTCGGTGACCACGCGCTGCTTTTCGCACAATGCCTTGAACTGCTCGAAGACCAGCTTGACCTCTTCTTCCTCCAGCAGGTACCCCAGGGCACGCAGGCGCTGTTCCACCGCCGCGCGGCCGCTGTGGCGGCCCAGCACCATCTGCGAGGACTCCCAGCCCACGTCCTCCGGACGCATGATTTCGTAGGTGCCGCGATGGCGCAGCATGCCGTGCTGGTGGATGCCCGACTCGTGCGCGAACGCATTGCCGCCGACCACTGCCTTGTTGCGCTGCACTGGCATGCCGACCAGGCGCTGCAGCAACTGCGAGGTGGAGACGATGCGTGGGGTGTTGATGTCGGTATCGATGTTGTAGAACGCACCGCGCACCTTCAATGCCATGGTGATTTCTTCCAGCGCGCAGTTGCCTGCGCGCTCGCCGATACCGTTGATGGTGCACTCGACCTGCCGTGCGCCGCCTTCGATCGCCGCCAGCGAGTTGGCCACTGCCAGGCCCAGATCGTTGTGGCAGTGCGCGCTGAAGATCACGGTGTCGGCACCTTCCACGCTGGCGATCAGGCGCGAGAACATGCCGCGGATTTCTTCCGGCGTGGTAAAGCCTACCGTGTCCGGCAGATTGATCGTGGTGGCACCGGCGGCGATCGCCACGCGCGCCACCTCGGCCAGGAAATCCTCTTCGGTGCGGGTGGCGTCTTCGGCGGAGAACTCGATGTCGTCGATATAGCCGCGCGCCAGCGTCACATGCTTGTGCACCGACTCCAGCACCTGCTCGCGGCTCATGCGCAGCTTGTGCTCGCGGTGCAGCGGGCTGGTGGACAGGAAGACATGCAGGCGCGGATTGGCGGCCGCCTCCAGCGCACGCGCGGAGGTTTCGATGTCGGCCTGCAGGCAGCGCGACAGCACCGCCAGCGTGGGGCGACGCAGCTCGCGGCCGATCATCGCGACGGCCTCGCGGTCCGAATGCGAACTGGCCGGGAAACCGGTTTCGATGATGTCCACGCCGAGTTCGTCCAGCGCGCGCGCCATCACCAGCTTTTGCTGGGGCGTCATGCTGCAGCCGGGGGATTGCTCGCCGTCGCGCAGGGTGGTGTCAAAAATTCGGATACGCGGGGTCTGGTTGGATACGGTCGTGTTCACCAGGAAGACTCCTCTACGGCGATGGCGGTGACAGGCGTTGGAGCGACTGCGGATGGGCGGGAAAGAACGGGTGTTTCGGGAAGTGACTTGGCGCTGCGTTCGTTGCGAAGTCGCTCGGTATTGCGACGACGTGGCTTGCGTGGCGGCCGCGGCCGCACCTCGGACAAGAGTGTGGCCAGAACAGTTGCGTCGATATTACCGCCAGAGACCACCGCACACTTGCGTTTCCCTGAAACGCGGCGACCGGCGGCCAAGGCCAGCGCGCCAGCGCCCTCGGCGATGACGTGTTCTTCCAGGGCCAGGCGCACCAGCGTTTCGCGTAATTCGGCCTCGCGCACGATCACCACATCGTCGAGCAGGCTCGCGCACAGGCGGCGGGTCAGAAAGCCGGGAATCTTGACCTTCACGCCGTCGGCCAGGGTGGGGACGGGAGTGATTTCGCGCAGATCGCCACGTACGGCGCGCGCCATCGAATCGACACCTTCCACCTGCGCGCCGACGATGCGCACGCCTTGCGATTTCAGCGCCAGCGCCACCCCGGAGGCCAGCCCGCCGCCGCCGATCGGCACGATCACCACGTCCGGCGCATGCGCGGCCAGTTCGATGCCGACCGTGCCTTGCCCTGCGATCACATCCGGGTCGTCGAAGGCGGACAGAAAACGGTAGCCGTTCTGGTCGGCCAGCTCGCGCGCGAACGCAAACGCCTCGTCGTAGCTGTTGCCATGCTGGCGGACGGTGGCGCCCCAGTGCGCGACGCCGGCGATCTTGGTCTGCGGCGCGCCGTAGGGCATCACCGTGATGGCCTGCACGCCCAGCCGGTACGCCGACCACGCTACGCCTTGCGCATGATTGCCGGCCGAGGCGCAGATCACCGGGCGCTCGTCGCCGCGTTCCAGCCCTGCCAGCAAGGCGTTCAATGCGCCGCGCACCTTGTAGGAGCCGGTGCGCTGCAAATTCTCCAGCTTCAACCACACACCGAAGCGCTCGGCGTAATGCAGCGGCGTGGGCGACAGATACTTGCGCAGACGGGCCTGCGCGGCCAGAACGTCGGCCACGCTGACCGCCACGTCGCCTACGTCTGGCTCCTGCGGGGAGGGGCGGCCGGAATCAGGCATTGCGGCACGCGCACGGCCGATCCGGGAGAAGACACCTCCGGACAGCGGTTTCATGCTCGCGCGAGGTCCGGGCGTTCACGCCGCGACCTCGACCGAGTCCAGCACGGTGATCGTCACCGACTCGCAGTCGTACACCTTCTCCAGCTGCAGGCGCAGCGTCTCCGGCGGGCGGGTGCTGTCCACGTCCAGTTGCAGATGCCAGCGGCCGGCATCGTCCGGGGTGCTGGCGCCCTGGATGGCGCAGGGGCGGAAGCCGCGTCGCTCGGTCATGCCGAGCACGCGCACCAATGCGCCTTCGGCCGGCTTCAGCACCAGGTCAAGCCGGTAACGCATGCGATGTCTCCTTGGCCGCGTGTGCGGGATTGCTGTCCAGCATGGTGCTGTTGGCGTTGTTGGGCGGCACCAGCGGCCATACGTTGGCACGCGCGTCGATGGCCACATGCAGCAGGCCGGGGCCGGGTTGCGCCAGCAGTTCGGCCAGTGCGGCATCGACATCGCCGCGCGCGATGATGCGCTTGGCCGGGATGCCGAAGACCTGCGCCAGGGCGGCAAAATCCGGGTTGTCGGACAGATCGATTTCGCTGTAACGCTCGGCAAAGAACAGTTCCTGCCACTGCCGCACCATGCCCAGCGAGCTGTTGTCCAGCAGCACGATCTTCACCGGCAGCTTGCAGCGCGCGATCGTCACCAGCTCCTGCACGTTCATCATGAAACTGCCGTCGCCGGAGACCAGCACCACGGTGCGGTCGGGGCAGGCGAACTGCGCGCCCATCGCCGCCGGCAGGCCGAAGCCCATCGTGCCGAGCGCGCCGCTGGTGAGGTGATTACGCGGATCGTTGAAGCGGCAATGCTGGGCCACCCACATCTGATGCTGACCCACGTCGCAAGCGATGATGGTGTCGGCCGGGGCCACTTCGCTCAGGCGCTTGAGCAGCGCCGGCGCGTAGATATCGGTGCCGGGCGCGTCGTAACGCGCGCCGAATTTTTCGCGGTTGGCAAAGCAGCGCGTACGCCATGCCTGGCAATTGCCACGTGCCGCGCTCAGTGCCTTCAGGCTGACCGCCACATCGCCGGGCACGGCGATGTCGGCCGTGCGCAGCTTGGAGATTTCATACGCATCGGCATCCAGATGGATGACGCGCGCGAATGGTGCGAACTCGCTCAACTTGCCGGTGGCACGGTCGTCGAAGCGTGCGCCGACCACTACCAACAGATCGCATTCCTGGATCGCCATATTGGCCGCACGTGTGCCGTGCATGCCCAGCATGCCCAGATAATCCGGATGCGCATGCGGCAACGCGCCCAGCCCGCGCAAGGTCAGCGCGGTGGGAATGCCGGTGGCTTCGACAAAGCGCCGAAACGCCTCCACCGCACCGGCCAGGGCGATGCCGCCACCGCCGTACACCACCGGGCGTTCGGCGCTGGCGATGGCCGCCAGCGCTTCGGCCAATTTCGCATCTTCCGGGGCCGGAGGCGGCAACACTGCCGCCGGCACATGATCGGGCAGATGCGAGGCATCGGCGATCTGCACGTCCTTGGGCAGGTCGATCAGCACCGGCCCGGGGCGTCCCTCGCGCGCAATGCGGAACGCTTCGCGCACCATCTCCGGGAGATCCTCCACGCGCCGCACCAGAAAGCTGTGCTTGACGATCGGCATGGTCATGCCGAACACGTCCAGTTCCTGGAACGCATCGGTGCCCAGCAGGGGCGTGGCGACCTGGCCGGTCAGGCACACCATCGGGACCGAATCGAGCATCGCATCGGCGATGCCGGTGACCAGATTTGACGCGCCCGGGCCGGAGGTGGCCACGCACACGCCGACCCGGCCGCTGGCACGGGCGTAGCCGTTGGCAGCGAGGGCGGCGCCCTGTTCGTGACGGACCAGGATGTGCTTGAGCCTGGAATCCACCAGGGCGTCGTAGAACGGCATGATGGTGCCGCCCGGATAACCGAACAGCGTTTCCACGCCTTCGGCTTCCAGGGCCTGCGTCAGCCAGCGCGCGCCGTTGCGGGGCGTGCTGTGTGCGGAGGTGTTCATGCGTTGCGGACCTTCGGTGTTAGCGGTGGGGGTGCGGCGGCATTACGCCGCTTGTTGATTCGCAGGTGCGGCGGCGGCCTGCTGCTGACCGTTGAGCCACACCATCTTGGCGCGCAGCTTCTTGCCCACTTCCTCGATCGGGTGCTCCAGATCGGCCTGCTTGAACTTGGTGTAGTTCGGCAGGCCGGCTTCGTATTCGGCCACCCAGTTCTTGGTGAAGGTGCCGTTCTGGATATCGGTCAGCACGTCCTTCATGCGCGCCTTGGTGCTGGCGTCGATCACGCGCGGGCCGCTGACATAATCGCCGTATTGCGCGGTTTCGGACACGAATTCCAGCATGCGGGTGATGCCGCCTTCGTAAAACAGGTCCACGATCAACTTCAGTTCGTGCAGCACTTCGTAGTACGCGATCTCCGGTTGGTAGCCGGCTTCCACCAGCACTTCGAACCCGGCCTGCACCAGCGACGAGGCGCCGCCGCACAGCACGGCCTGCTCGCCGAACAGATCGGTTTCGGTCTCTTCTTTGAAAGTGGTCTTGATGATGTTGGCGCGCGCGCCGCCGAGGCCGCCGGCATAGGTCAGCGCGAACTGCTCGGCCTTGCCGCTGGTGTCCTGGTAGACCGCATAGATGCACGGCACGCCGCGGCCGATCTCATATTCGCGACGCACCAGCGCGCCCGGACCCTTCGGCGCGACCAGCACCACGTCCAGATCGGCGCGCGGGGTGATCATGTCGAAATGCACGTTCAAGCCATGCGCGAACAGCAGGCAGGCGCCTTGCTTCATGTTCGGGGCGATGACCTCTTCGTAGAGCTTCTTCTGCACCATGTCCGGGGTCAGGATCGCGACCAGGTCGGCACTCTTGACCGCCTCGGCCGGCGCCACCACGGTGAAGCCGTCGGCCTGGGCCTTGGATTCGGTCGGGCCACCGGCGCGCAGGCCGACGGTGACGTCGAAGCCGGAATCGCGCAGGTTCAGCGCATGCGCGCGGCCCTGGCTGCCGTAGCCGATGATCGCGATTTTCGGTTGGGTGTCGTTGCTCATGGAGTAGTCCTTGCGGGGTTGGCAGTGGGAAAAGGATCAGCAGGCAGCGTCAGGGGCTGGCCGGCCGAGCAAAGCGGGGATGGACGACGGCACCGGCCATGCAGGCACTGCACCAGCGCAGTGGCCGGCGCGGGTAGGGCAGTTGGTGGCGATGTCGGTGATGTCGTTCATGTCATTCGAAACTTTTGGTGGTCCCTGAAACGCGAAACCCCGCGCCGTTGCCGGTGCGGGGTCTGATCGAAGCCTTGTGTGTCTGTTGCCTACACGAAGTCCCGTCCCGCACCGGTTGGCGAGGTAATAAGTACGAGCACGAGAAGCGACGCTGCCGACGCGCCGATGGGCGCGGACACTGGGGCGTTCGAGGTGGTGTGGCGGTGCGACATGTGGCTGAGATAACCATCGCTGCAGGTGGGGTGTCAACCCTTGCGCATGAAACGGCCGCATCAATCGGCGCTGTGTCGCGCGAAACCGCGTGGCAGCAGCATGGTTGCTGTTGAAACCGCATCGCTGCAGGGTGGTGACGGGCGATGCGAGTCACTAAATGCGCGGTATTTGTGCTGACAGGCAGCGCTTGTCGAGCGAGGCGGCCCGACCCGCTGGTATGGTTGGCCACTTACCTGTGGTGTCCGGGGATCTTCTGTCATGCGTCGCGTACCTGTGTTGTTGATGTCTGCCCTGGCGCTGCTTGCGCCGCCCCTCACTGCTGCCGACCGGATCACCGGGCAGCCGTTCGCCACCCGCTCCGAAGTCATCGCCCCACATGCGATGGCAGCGACCTCGCAGCCGCTGGCCACCCAGATCGCGCTGGATGTGATGAAGGAGGGCGGCTCGGCGGTGGATGCGGCGATTGCCGCCAACGCCGCGCTGGGCCTGATGGAGCCCACCGGCAACGGCGTCGGCGGGGATCTGTTCGCCATCGTCTGGGACCCCAAGACCAGCAAGCTCTATGGCTACAACGGCTCGGGCCGCTCGCCCAGGTCGCTGACCCTGGCCGAGTTCCAGCGCCGTGGGCTGAAGGACATACCGCCGACCGGCCCGTTGCCGGTCTCGGTGCCGGGCGCGGTGGATGGCTGGTTCGCGCTGCACGAGCGCTTCGGGCGCAAGCCGATGGCGCAGAACCTGGCCCCGGCGATCCGCTACGCCCGTGAGGGTCATCCGGTGGCCGAGACCATCGCCTATTACTGGGACCGCTCGGTGCCGCGGCTGTCGCAGTACCCCGGCTTCAAGGAGCAGTTCACCATCGACGGCCATGCTCCGCGCAAGGGCGAGCTGTGGAAGAACCCGAACCTGGCCAACACCTTGCAGCAGATCGCCGACGGTGGCCGCGATGCGTTCTACAAGGGCGACATCGCCCGCACCATCGGCGCCTATTTCAAGGCCA
The DNA here is from genome assembly GCF_014199865.1 of Xanthomonas sp. F14. NCBI lineage: Bacteria > Pseudomonadati > Pseudomonadota > Gammaproteobacteria > Lysobacterales > Lysobacteraceae > Xanthomonas > Xanthomonas sp. F14. The sequence continues at coordinate 66,940 of NZ_JACHOM010000002.1, forward strand.
ATGGCGGCTACCTGAGTTACGAGGATCTGGCCAGCCACACCGGCGAGTGGGTGGAGCCGGTGTCCACCAACTACCGTGGTTATGACGTCTGGGAGTTGCCGCCCAACAGCCAGGGCATCGCCGCGCTGCAGATGCTCAATATCCTGGAAGGCTACGATTTCTCCAAGATCCCGTATGGCTCGGCCGAGCATGTGCACCTGTTCACCGAAGCCAAGAAGCTGGCCTTCGCCGACCGCGCGCGCTTCTATGCCGACCCGGCGTTCCAGCCGGCGCCGCTGGCCAGGCTGATTTCCAAGGACTACGCCGCGCAGCGTCGCGCGCTGATCTCCATGGACAAGGCGCTCAAGGAAGTGCAGCCGGGCACGCCCAAGCAGCTGGAAGAAGGCGACACCATCTACATGACCGTGGCCGATGCCGACGGCATGATGGTCTCGTTGATCCAGTCCAATTACCGCGGTATGGGCAGCGGCATGGCCCCGCCGGGGCTGGGCTTCATCCTGCAGGACCGCGGCGAGATGTTCGTGCTGAAAAAGGATCACCCCAACGGCTACGCGCCGGGCAAGCGGCCGTTCCAGACCATCATTCCCGCCTTCGTCACCAAGGACGGCAAGCCGTGGCTGAGCTTCGGGGTGATGGGCGGGGCGATGCAGCCGCAGGGACACGTGCAGATCGTGATGAACCTGGTGGACTTCCATATGAATCTGCAGGAGGCCGGCGACGCGCCGCGCATCCAGCATGAAGGCTCCACCGAGCCGACCGGCCAGGCCACCGCGATGAGCGACGGCGGCGAGGTCAACCTGGAAACCGGCTTCTCCTACGACACCATTCGCGCGCTGATGCGCAAAGGCCACCGGGTGATCTTTGCCGATGGCCCGTATGGCGGATACCAGGCGATCGCGCGCGACCCGGCCAGCGGGGTGTATTACGGCGCTTCGGAAAGCCGCAAGGACGGGCAGGCCGCCGGCTACTGAGCAGGCGCTTGCGGTGCGTGGCGCCGCTCAATTGCAACCGCAGTGCGCCGCTAATGATGGTGATGGATTAGGAAAGCCCATGAGCTCGATGCAACAGCCCGATCCGCCGTCGCAAACGCATGCGGCGCTGCTCCCCGATGCACCGGTCGCGCTGTTGCGGCTATCGGCCGAGGCCTGCGTGGTGGCCTGCAACCGCGCCGGCCTGGACGTCCTGGGCAAGACCGCCGGCGAGCTGCAAGGCGCACCGGCGTCGGTGTTGTGGGGATTGTGCGCAGCCGATCTGGTCGGCGAAGACGGCGTCTGGGCGGCCCCGGGCGACGACCCGGCCCGGCGCGTGCGCTATGTGCGCGACCGCGAGCACGGTGGCTGGATGCTGTCGTTGCCGCATGTGGAAACCGCGATCCTGCTGCGCGAAGCCACCCGCCTGGCCGAAGACAGCCGACCGGTGCCGATCTCGCCGCTGCTGCAGCCGCTGGTGGCGCGCCTGCAGGCCGAACACGAAGACCGCACCGTGCTGGAGCGCACCGCCAACGCGTTGGCCGGTTGCGAGCTGGAACTGCTGCTGCCGCCCGGTCTGGCGGAGACCGACATGGGGCGCCGGCTGCAGGCCGGCTTCGGCAATCTGGCCGAAGCGATCCGCCAGGCCGTGGCGTTGTCGGTGCAGATCGCCGCCGAAGTGCCGCCGCTGGTGGCCGAAAACGACGGCATGGTGCGTCAGTCGCAGGCGCAGGCCGATGCACTGGATGGCGCCCGCACGGCGGTGCAGCGGCTCTCTTCGAGCCTGCAGGACGTCAACGCCGATCTGACGCAGGTGATTGCGCTGGCCGCCAGTGCCGACGACAGCGCACGTCAGGGCGTCGCCGCCGCACATGCGCTGGGCCAGGCCATGCACGAAGTGGAACGTCGGGCCGCGCGTGCCGGCGAGGTCATCGAAGTCATCGACTCGGTGGCGTTCCAGACCAATATCCTGTCGATCAACGCCGGCATCGAAGCCGCGCATGCCGGCGATGCGGGGCGCGGGTTCGCGGTGGTCGCCACCGAGATCCGCCGCCTGGCCGAACGGGCGGCAGCGGCAGCGCGCGACGTGCGCGCGATCCTGGCCGAAACCAGCGCCGCGGTGGGCGAGGGTGCGGCCTCCGCGCGCGGCACCGAAGCGGTACTCGACGGCATCACCCGCGTGCTCGGCCAGGCCAGCAGCGCGATGACCACGGTGGCCGGGCGGATCCAGGCGCAGGACGGCGAGATTCGCGGCATCGAACGTGCCGTCGATGGCGTGGTGGCGCTGGGTCGCAGCAACCTGCAGCATGCCGCGCACGTGGCCGAACGCAGCGAGGCGCTGGAGCGCGGTACCGAAACGCTGCGCGATTGCGTGGGCCTGTTCCGTCTGCCGGCCGACCCGCTGACAGTGCCCCGGCACGCGCGCGTCAAGGAACTCACCGTGGCGACCGCCGCTCGTATCGGCACTGCCCTGGCGCAGGCCATCGCACGCGGCCAGATCGACGAAGCGGCGCTGTTCGCCCGCACCTACACGCCGATTGCCGGCGTGGAGCCGGCCAAGTTCAGCACCGACTTCGATGCGCTTTGCGACGAGGTGTTGCCGGCCTTGCAGGAGCCGCTGCTGGATGCGCATCCGTGGATCGTGTTCGCCATCTGCGCCAATCCCGACGGCTATGTGCCCACGCATAATCTGCGCTTCACCCAGCCGCTGACCGGCGATCCCAAGCGCGATCTGGTCGGCAACCGCACCAAGCGCAAGTTCACCGACCGCGTCGGCCGCAGCGTGGGCGCGCACACCGACCCGTATCGCCTGCAGGTCTACCGCCGCGACACCGGCCAGATCATGTTCGACCTGTCGGCCCCGATCTACGTCGGCCGCAAGCACTGGGGCGGTTTGCGGGTGGGCTATACGCTGGACTAGCTTGCGTGGTCACTGCGGCGCGGCGGATACGGCACTGGACGTCGTCGCTGTGGTGGTGTCGCCCAACTGCTCGGCAAGAAAGCGTTCGAGCGTGCGGTAGAAGGTGACCTGATTGGCTTCCTTGTAGAAACCGTGGCCTTCCTTGGCAACGGCCATCCACTGCGGCGCGTTGCCGCTGCGCGTCAATGCCGCGCGCAGGCTCTTGGCCTGTGCAAACGGGGCGCGTTCGTCCTCTTCGCCGTGCACGAGCAGCACCGGCACCTTGATGCGCTCGGCCAACATCACCGGGGAGTGTGCGGCCAGTTCGGCGGCATCACGGCCGATGGCGCGCTCCAGATAATTCAGGCCGTACTCGCTTCGATTGATGTCGCCCTTGCTGTACATCATCTGCAGATCGTAGATGCCGGCCACACCGACCGCGCAGCGGAACAACTCCGGCGCCTTGACCTGCACCATCATTGCGGCATACGCGCCGAAACTGGCGCCGTAGCTGCAGATGCGCGTCTGATCGGCCAGTCCCTGGCCCACCGCCCAGCGTACGCCGTCGATCAGATCGTCCTGGATGCGTTCGCCCCACTGGCGATATCCGGCGCGCTCGAACCGGTTGCCACGACCCAGGCCGCCGCGATAGTTGACCTGCAGCACCAGATACCCGCGGCTGGCCAGGAACTGGGCGTCGGTATCGAAGGCCCAGCCATCGCCATCTGCGTGCGGGCCGCCGTGCGGCAGCAGGATCATCGGCAGGCGCACCCCGTTTGCGGCGTTGCCGGGAACGGTGAGCACGCCGTCCAGGGTCAAGCCGTCGCTGGCTTGAAAGGTCACCATGCGCCGCTCGCTCATCTGCGCCGCCTGCAATGCATTGCGTGCCTTGATGACGAGTTTGAGCGTATTGCTCGGCCGGTCGAAGATGTACCAGGCTCCGGCATCGCGGTCGCTGTAGGCCCTCAGCAGCAGGCCATTGCCGTCCTCGGTGAAATTGATGAAGTCCACGTACTGGCCGGCCAGGGTCTGGCTCAGGCTCCGGTGCAGTTGCGCTTCGGCGGTGTCCTGCTCGAAATAGCGCAGTGTCGGCCGCCCTGGCCCCAGCCGTGCAGCAAATGGCGTTTGCGGCGCCGAACCCCACTGCAGGTCATCCACGCTGTAGAACGGGTCCGACGCAAGCACGCTGCGCTGCTGGCCATCGGGATCGGTGGCCACCAGGACTGCAGGGCCACCCGCGTCGCTGTACCAGCCATAGAGGCGGCCCGGCTGCCGCGCGAATGCGATCGGTCGCCAGCTGGCCTGGACCTGGGTCATTGGCGACCAGCCATTGCCCGAGCGGCGGAACAGCAACGGGTTATCGTTGTCGTCGGTGCCGTACGCGTAGTGCGCCACGCCATCGTGGTTAAGCACGAACCGCAGATCGGGGACGTCGATGTCGGCCATCAGGCGATGGGTGGTGGTGTTGGCGTCGACGTCGTAGAGCATCGAATGGCGCGAGTCCAACGACAGACGCCGCATGTAGAAGTGCCCGTTGCGGCGACTCGGCAGGCCCTCGATATAGCCGAATCCGCGCTCCAGGCCCGCATTGCGCGTGCTTTGCAGGTAGCCGTACACATAGCGCTGATTGCTGCCATCCAGATCGGTGGCGATGATCTCGCCCATCGGCACGGGTTCTTCCAGCGAGCCGAGTTTGCGCCCCTTGCCGATCACCAGTCGGCGGTCGCTGACCCAGGCAATGCGCACCGGCAATTCATAGCGCGGCAAGCGCAGCATCGTGGTGGATTGCATGCCGGCGATACGGTAGACCACCAGCGCGTAGTTGCCATCGCCCAGATCCGCGCTGACCGCCAGATGCTTTCCATCGGGTGACATCGCCGGCGAGGTGATCGGACCGGATTCGACGAATGCCTCGACAGGCGGCGCAGAGGCGGCCTGCGCGGTCCCTGAAAATATTCCCGTCAGCAGCACTGCCGCCCAGCCAAACCGGTGCATCCCCTGCATCTGCGTCGTCCATCCCCTGTTTCACAGAACGATAACGAACCGGCGACGGCTGTGGCAAGTAGGTCCAAAAAAAAAGCCGCCGAAGATCGGCGGCAGGGAGAGAGAGCGGGTTTCTTGTTGTAGTGACTGCAGGCTAGCGGGGGGATGTGCCGTGGAAATGTCCCTGCATGGCGCCGCTGGCGTGCTGCGTGCCAGGCGGCCGCCTGCGTGTCAGCCCTGGCACATGCACAACGACCTCCCGAGGGAGGCCGTTGTGACAACCGGCGTATCCAGCCAGCGGGCCCGGCGGCCCAAGGGCGCGCGATCAGAAGCGCTGGGTGTACTGCAGGTAGCTGTAGCGTCCCGGGATGGCATAGGCCGAATCGAACGAGTTGGCAGAGGCGCTGAGCGCCACCGGCGGGTCGCGGTCGAAGACATTGTTCAAACCCACGCGCACAGTCGCATTCCACGGCAATTGGTAAGACACCTGCATGTCGTTGAACGCAGTTGCCGCGACGTGGCGATAATTGCCGGTGTCGTCCAGCTCCGAGTCGTAGTCCTTCATGCCCGAGTAGTAACGCACGGCCCAGTTGGCGGCCAGGTTGCCGTAGCTCCAGTCCAGGGTGAGCGTGCCGCGCGTGCGCCAGTTCGGGTTATCGGTGTGGTAGATGCCGTTGTAGCTTTCCCAGGCCGAATTGTCGTCCTGCTTCTGCTCGTTGACCGCCACGTAGGTCGAATCCAGCGTCAGCATGAACTGGCCGATCGCGGTCTGCGGCAGCTTGTAGCGCGCGGTGAAATCGTAGCCTTCCATGCGTTGCTCGCCGACGTTCACCGGCTGGATCACCAGGCCGGTGATGGCGCCGGTGGCATCGCGGGTGACCAGGTCGCAGAACGCCGAGACATTGAACTGATAACACTGCGACAGGATCTGGTTGGCGCTGAATTCGGTGATGGCGTCGGTGATCCTGATCTTCCACCAGTCCAGCGACACATCCAGGCCTTGCACCGAGGCGGGGCTGTAGACGAAACCGAGCGTGGCGTTCTTGGACTTTTCCGGCTGCAGGTTGGCGTTGCTGGTGTAGGTGAACGGATAGATGGTCTGGCCGGAGTTGCCGCTGGCGCTGTTGTACTCGGCTACGTAATTGGCCGGTACGCCGCCGGCCGCGCACGCGGCGGCAATCGCGCCGGTGTAGGAGGTGCTGTTGGTCGAGCAGGGATCGGAATAGGTATCGAAGCTGTCCGATGCGCCCAGGTACAGGTTTTCGATCGATGGCGCGCGGAAGCCGGTAGCGTAGTTGCCACGGATCAACAGGTCGGCGACCGGCTTCCACTTGAAGCCGAATTTGCTGTTGGTGGTGCTGCCGAAGGTGTTGTAGTCCGAGTAACGCACGGCTGCGCTCAATTCCAGCAATTGCGCACCGGCCACATCCTTCAGCAGCGGAATCGCCACTTCGGTGTAGTAGTCGTTGAGCGTGTACGAGCCGGAGGTAGGCGTAAACGAATTGCCCGAGGTGTAACCGGCCGAAATCAACGCATCCGGCGAGGAGAAGCCGCTTTCCTCGCGATGCTCGACGCCGGCGGCAAAGCTCATCCAGCCGGCGGGAAGCTCGAACAGATCGCCGGTGAGGTTGGCGGTGAAACTGCTGTTCTTGTACTGATAGGTGTTGTGCGCGGTAAACAGGATGTAGTCCAACATCTCCTGAGTCACGCCACCGGCCGGCGACAGTGGGTTGAATGGCACGCAGCCGGCAATGACTGCGCCGCCGCTGTCCAGGCACGACAGGGTGCCATTGACGATGGCGGATGCGCCGAGCGCGTTGCCCAGGTTGAGCAGGTTGACGTCGCCGTACTGGGTTTCGGTCTGGTCGGTCTGATTGTGCGCAAAGCCCACATCCCAACTGAACTGCCTGTCCGCAAACTGGAAGTCGCCCTCCAGCCCGGTATACACGTGCGAGGTCTTGACGTCCTGCTGGTAGGTGCGCGCGAATTCGGTCAACCGATGCGACCAGCCCACATCGCGTCCGTCGCCGCCGTAGGCGCTGTTGTACGGGTTGTAGTAGCTGTCGCCGCTCATCAGGATGCCGGTGTTGACCGAGGCCAGCGGAAAGCCGGCCAGCTGCTGCGACGATTGGCGGCGGTTGTAGAGTCCATCGAACTTGAAGCGCACGTTGTCGGTGAGTGCGTAGTTGCCTTGCACGTACAAGGCATCGCGCTTCTGCGGCGTGACCAGGTAATTGTCCTTGGCATAGTTGTAGCCGTAGTCGGAGGTATTGAAGGCGGTGTACTGGTCCAGACCGTAGCGCGGATAATTGCTGTCGCCGCTGGCGGTTGCGCTGCCGGGCAACACGGTCCAGGCACCGCTGTTGCCACCTGCCCGCAGACGGCCACTTGCCGAGTAGCTGCTGTAGGCCGACGACCCTGCGCCATACACCGGCTCGGCCGAGATCTCGCGGTCGCCTGCCATCACCGCATCTTCCTTGACGCTGGACAGCCCGATCACCAGATTGCCACGCTCGCTGGTGGCGCCCACGGTGGCATCGAACGAGGTGCGCTGACCGTCGCCTTGGCCGTACTGGCCGACGTAGGCATTGACTTCGGCACCATCGAAATCGCTGCGGGTGATGATGTTGACCACACCGGCGATGGCATCGGAGCCATAGATCGACGAGGCGCCGTCCTTGAGCACTTCCACGCGCTCCACGATGGCCGACGGAATGGTGTTGAGATCCACCGAGCCGGACAGGCCCGACACCCAGCGCCGTCCGTTGACCAGGACCAAGGTGCGCGAGGCACCCAGGTTGCGCAGGCTCACGGTGGCCGAGCCGTCGCCGCCGTTGTTGACGGTGGAGTTCATCGTTGCGCCATTGGAGGGGATGCGCTTGAGCACGTCGGCCACCGAGGTCAGGCCCTGCTTTTCGATGTCCTGACGCGTGAGCACCAGCACCGGTTGCGAATTTTCCACATCGACAGAGCGGATGCGCGAGCCGGTGACTTCGATCTTGTCCAGATTGGTCGGACTCTTGTCGGTCTGTTCCTGGGCAACGGCACTGGTGGTGATGCACAGGCCGATGGCGATCGCGAGCGAGCCCCGACGCAGGGTCGGGTGGAGCGTGGACATAGTCATGTATACGGCGATTCCCGGTAGAGGAGGAACGACAGCGCGATCCCCGTTGGATGGCACCTGCGCGTGTACGTCTTCATCGACACGACACGCGGGCTTAGCGGGAATTTAACGAGCGCGTGTCGCCACCGTTTTTCGCCAATCGGCGCCTTGTTGCGCTGCGCCGCGCACAGTGCGCGGGCGCGCCATGCAATGCCGTGGCGAGGCCGTGCATGTGCACCGCCGACCTGCGGTGGCAGGCGGAGACATATGTCGCTGTGGAAGGCGAGGCTACTGCTGCACGCTCTGCCAGGTGGGCAGCGTTCGCTGCCTAGAACGGCATGCGCCGCTGGCGCACTCGGTGCGGGCGCGTTGCCGACGCCCCGCGATATTTTTTCAGCCGCGCAGGGTGCGATGTGGTTTAATCGCCGCCGAAGTGGGGGTACCGCAGTACGCTGCGGTTGAGATAGTCCCTTCGAACCTGATCCGGCTGATACCGGCGTAGGGAAGCTTCGTTAGATGCGATGGTCCGTGCCTGCACGGGTGCATCGCCATTGAGCGCCGCCGCTTCGTCCGCCTGCGAATCCTTCGCAGGGCCAGCGCCGTGGGTGCTGGTCTTCCAGCACACAGGACGAACGCCATGAATGCCGCGCCGACCGTTTTGCAGCAACAAGCCCAGTCGCTGTCCGAGGCTGTGACCCAGCCGATTCCAGGCTCCCGCAAGATCTTCGTGCAGGGTTCGCGCGCCGACCTGCAGGTGCCGATGCGCGAGATTGCATTGACCCGCACACCGACCCTGTTCGGTGGCGAGGACAATGCGCCGCTCAGCGTCTACGACACCTCAGGGCCGTATACCGACCCGCATGCCGCGATCGATCTTGCCGCCGGTCTGGCGCCGCTGCGCGCGCGCTGGATCGCCGAGCGTGGCGATACCGTGGCGCTGGATGGCCTGAGTTCCAGCTTTGGCCGCGGCCGCGAGCACGATGCGCGCCTGGATGCGGTGCGCTTTCCTGCGCGGCGCCTGCCACGCGTGGCGCGCGAGGGTGCCAATGTCACCCAGATGCATTACGCGCGGCGCGGCATCATCACCCCTGAAATGGAGTTCGTGGCGATCCGCGAAAACCAGCGCCTGGAAGCGGTGGCCGACGCGATGCTGCGCAAGCAGCATCCGGGCGAAGCCTTCGGTGCCGCGATCCAGCAATGCATCACACCGGAATTCGTGCGTGACGAAATCGCACGCGGCCGCGCGATCCTGCCCAACAACATCAATCACCCGGAAAGCGAGCCGATGATCATCGGTCGCAACTTCCTGACCAAGATCAACGCCAACATCGGCAACAGCGCGGTGTCGTCCGGCATTGCGGAAGAGGTCGAAAAGCTGGTGTGGTCGATCCGCTGGGGCGGCGACACGGTGATGGACCTGTCCACCGGCAAGCACATCCACGAAACGCGCGAATGGATCATCCGCAATTCGCCGGTGCCGATCGGCACGGTGCCGATCTATCAGGCGCTGGAAAAGGTCGACGGGCGTGCGGAAGAGCTTACCTGGGAGATCTTTCGCGACACCTTGATCGAGCAGGCCGAGCAGGGCGTGGATTACTTCACCATCCACGCCGGCGTGCTGCTGCGCTATGTGCCGCTGACGGCAAAGCGGGTGACCGGCATCGTCTCGCGCGGCGGGTCGATCCTGGCCAAGTGGTGCCTGGCCCATCACAAGGAAAACTTTCTCTACACGCACTTCGAAGACATCTGCCAGATCATGAAAGCCTATGACGTGGCGTTTTCGCTGGGCGATGGCCTGCGCCCGGGCTGCATTGCCGATGCCAACGATGCAGCCCAGTTCGGCGAGCTGGAAACGCTGGGCGAGTTGACCAGGATCGCCTGGAAGCACGATGTGCAGACCATGATCGAAGGTCCGGGGCACGTGCCGATGCAGCTGATCAAGGAAAACATGGACAAGCAGCTGCGCGAATGCGGCGAGGCACCGTTCTATACCCTGGGGCCGCTGACCACCGATATCGCGCCCGGCTACGACCACATCACCAGCGCCATCGGTGCGGCGATGATCGGCTGGTTCGGCACCGCGATGCTTTGCTATGTCACGCCCAAGGAACATCTGGGCCTGCCCAACCGGCAGGACGTACGCGACGGCATCATGGCCTACAAGATCGCCGCACATGCTGCGGATCTGGCCAAGGGGCATCCCGGTGCGCAGGTGCGTGACAACGCCTTGAGCAAGGCGCGTTTCGAATTCCGGTGGGACGACCAGTTCCATCTCGGGCTGGATCCGGAAAAGGCCAGGGAGTTTCACGACGAAACCCTGCCCAAGGAGGCGCACAAGCTGGCGCACTTCTGCTCGATGTGCGGGCCGCATTTTTGCTCGATGAAGATCACCCAGGACGTGCGCGATTACGCGGCCGAGCACGGTATGGGCGAGGCGCATGCCTTGTCGGCGGGAATGGAAGAGAAGTCGGCGCAGTTTCTGGCGCAAGGCGCGCAGGTGTATCGCGCCACGTGACATGCGGCAGCATCGTCACGTTGCAGCAGACCGACTGGCTGCTTAGGAAAAATTCAGCTTCGGCTTAGTCAGATCGCAGCGCGGTACGCAAGTGCCGCGCGGTGACTGCGTTGCAAGCGGTTACAGCCCGCAAGCATTTCGCGGCATTTTCCTGAATCGCAGATAAAAAAATCGCGCCAGAGGCGCGAAGGGGACATCGTAATTATTTGAATTCGTCGGCGAGAGAGAGAGAGCCTGACGTCGCCACCTGTCGTAGGGAAGCAACGAGGCATAGAGTAAAATTTGCACCAAATGGATGCATGACACAGTTGGTTGTGGTCCTTTGCTGAATTTGGCGTTTCGCGCGAAGTGCGTGTTGCGTTCTTTGTAGTCCTTGCATGCCGATGCGTGTTTCTTGCCGATGAGTGTTCCTCCCGCTAATGCCATGCCATCGGGCCGGTTACGTGTCGGCCAGTGCGTGGTCGACGTCGCCTCGCGCGAAGTGCATGCGCCCGGCGCCAAGCGCGCCGCGCGTCTGGCGCCGAAATCCCTGGCGGTGCTGCTGACGCTGGCGCGGCAGCCGGGCCAGGTGGTGACGCGCGAGCAACTGCTGGCCGAGGTCTGGCCCGACACCTTGCCGACCAACGACGTGGTGACCCAGGCGGTCACGCAACTGCGCAAGGCATTGGCCAGCAACGGCAGCCAGCGCTTCGAGCATATCGAGACCATTGCCAAGACCGGCTATCGGCTGCTGGCCCCGGTTGCGTGGGAGCAGCCGTCGGACGGTCCGGCCGATGTTGCCGCGCCCGCGACGGCGGTGACTGCATCGGACAAGGAGCCCGACGAGCGCAACCGCACCGCCGGCGTCACCGCCACTGCCGCGTTGCAGCGCAGCCCGGTCACCCGGCAGCCTCCAGCATCGGTTCCGGCTGCGTCGGCTGCAGTGCGGCAGCGCCGATGGATGGCCTTGGCAGTGGCCAGCGTGGCCTTATTGGTGGTGCTGGGACTGGCGGCGCGGACGCTGTGGATGCGCCCGCCGGATCGCGACGCGGCAGCGGCCTCGGCAGTGCTCGGCAGCCCCAAGCGCCCGTATCAGATCATCACTGCGGGCGGCGGATTCGATCTCATGCCCAGCCTGTCGCCGGACGGGGCGATGGTGGCCTATGCCTCGCTGACCAGCGATCGCGCAGGCACCTCGATCCTGGTCAAGACCACCAACAACGCCTACCCGCGCGTGCTGGACACGCCGGCGGCCGGTATTTCCGATCGGCTGCCGGCCTGGTCACCGGATGGGCGCGAGATCGCCTTCTCGCGGCAGGCGCCCGATGGCAGCTGCCGCATCATGATCGCTGCTGCCAACGGCCCGGCTGCCGCACGCGAGGTGGCGCGCTGCGATGGCGCGGACATGCTGAGTTTCAGTTGGTCGCCGGACGGCCGTGCCCTGCTGTTCGGCAGCATGACCGGCATGCACGGGTCGCCGCGCATGCGGCGGCTGGATCTGGAAACCGGCCAATGGCAGCCGCTGCGCTACAGCGCGCAGTCGAGCGACTTCGACTACACGCCGCGCTATTCGCCCGACGGGCACTGGATCGTGTTTCTGCGCAATCCGCAGCTTGGCGATCTGTGGCGCATTTCGGCAAGCGGCGGAACCGCCGAGCGGCTGACCCACGACAACGCCGATATCCGTGGCTGGAGCTGGTTGCCCGACGGCAGCGGGCTGATCTTCGGGCGTCGTGTGGACAGCGAAGCGCGGCTCTACCGGCTCGATCTGGTCGACCGCAGCCTGCATGACCTCGGTGTGGACGATGCGCAGGCACCGGATGTGGCGCATGGTCATCTGGTCTTCGTGCAGCGCAAACCGCAATTTGGCGTGTATCAGGTCATTCACGACCCCATGAATGGCGGCTACATTCGCCGCCGGCTGTTTCCTTCCAGCGGGCGCGACGATCAGCCGATGATTGCGCCGGACGGGCGCCAGTTAATCTTTGCCTCCAATCGCTCCGGTGCGTACGGCCTGTGGTGGGGCGATGTCGGCAAGCCCGGCTCGGTGCGCCTGATCGAAGGCCTGCGGCCGGATGCGCGCCAGGCCGCCGACTGGTCGGCCGACTCGCAACGCGTGCTGGTCAGCGGCAGCGATGCGCACGGGCATGCGGCACTGTTCGAAGTGACCCCGAGTACCGGCAAGGCGCTGCGGCTCCCGGTGCCGCAGCCGCGACCGTTGCAGGCGATCCATGTTCCCGATCCCGATCAGTTGTTGGTGGTGGCTGCCGCCGATGACGGGCGCACCTTTGCCACGCTCTACGACAGACGCAGTGCTCCATGGCGCGCGCTGGCGTCGCTGCAGGACGTCTCGCAGTTGCGGCTGGACCGCGCCAGCGGCCAGGTATTGCTGACGCGTCTGACCGGCGGCGGGCTATGGCAGGTCGCCCCGTCGCTGGCCGCCGACACCTTGCGACCGGTCGATCCGCAGCAGCCATCGCGCTGGCGCTATCGCAGCTGGGCTCCCGGCGCGCGCGGGCAATTGCATTACCTGTCGTCCACCGACGCCTGTGCCACCTATGACAGCGACCTGCGCGGCGGTGTCGGGCGCTGCATGGATGCGGCCAAGTACACCACCATCAATGGTTTCAGCGTGGATCAGCGCAGCGGCGCGTTGTATGTGGCATTGGCAGAAGAAGACGGCAGCTCGATTGCCTTCATGGCGTTGCCGGAGCGCCTGGCCACGCCGTTGGGTGTGATATCCAACCTGTTGATCGTGTTGAGGAAAATCGCTTCGTAAGTTTTTCGGAAAGACTTCGTGGCAATTTCGGCAGACCTTCGTCGGAACTTCCTGACTGACGCCAGATTCGGCAAAACACTACGCCCTCTTTTGTACAGGGGGCTGCCACCATGCAACAGGTCATCACCGCAGATCGCGGGCTCGCACTTTCCTTGGACGGTGCCAGCGAGCCGACGTCGACGACCTGTCTGGCGGTCTCCCGCCTGGGCAGCATCCGGACCGCCGCGGCCACGTTCACGCTGTGGGTGCAGTTGCGCGGCCGCGCCTGGGTGGAGTCCAAGGAAGGGCGCTTCCGTCTGCGCGCCGGCGACTGGATCGCCTTCGACAAGGAATCGCATCCCACCGTACAGGCCGACCGCAGCGCGCTCTGTGTCGGCGTCAGCCTCGATGGCGACAGTCTGCAGTCGCTGGCCGAGTTGACCGACGCCACGTTGTATCCGGGACGCAGCCAGCTGTCGCGTGGGGATCTGCGCATTGCATTGCGTCTGTGGCGTAACGCGGCTGCGCAGAGCGGCGGTGCATCGGCACGCCCGTTGTTGCTGCATCTGGCTGCGATGCAGCGCGACTTCATCGCGCAGGAGCAGCGCTGCCCGGGGCGTTCGCGCAGCCGTCGCCGTCAGGTCTTCGGTCGCATGCAACGTGCGCGGCTGTATCTGGAAGGCAATAGCGACCGCGTGGTGCGCATCGCCGAGCTGGCGCAGCTGACCAACTTCTCCAGTTGGTATGTGTCCAAGACGTTCCAGAGCCTGTACGAGGAAAGCCCGCAGGCCCTGTCGGCGCGCCTGCGCCTGGAACGCGCCTCCGATCTGCTGCGCGATACCTCGATGATGATCGGTGAGGTTGCGGCGGCAAGCGGGTTCGACAATTGCTGCAGCTTTGCGCGTGCATTTCGTGCGCGTTTCGGTGTCTCCGCATCGCATTACCGCGACCAAACGACAAATCCGCCAGATTCGGCAAAGCCACGGAACGTGACGCGCAAAGCGACGATGTTCACGCAATCGTAATTTGCACAGGGGCGCTTAACGCGCCACTAACGAACCCTGGAGAGATTGATGAACCTTCGCACCTCCGCAGTGCGGCTGGGCCTGTTGCCCGCCGGTATTGCGATCGCGTTGACGCCGGCATTTGCCGTCGCGCAAGAATCGACCACCACGCTGGACCGTATCGAGATCACCGGCTCGCGCATCCGCAGCGCCGATGTCGAGACCCAGCAGCCGATTTTGACGCTTGACCGTCAGGCACTGGAAAAGCAGGGTCTGACCTCCGTCGCCGACGTGCTGCAGAACCTGACCTCCGCTGGTTCGCCGGCGATCTCGCGCGCTGATGCGCTGTCGTCGGGCGAAGACGTCGGCGGTTACTACGTCGATCTGCGTAACCTCGGCGCGCAGCGTACGTTGGTGCTGGTGAACGGTAAGCGTCTGGGTGCATCGACCTCCGGTCTGCAGGATCTCAGCCAGATTCCGATGTCGGCAATCGAGCGTATCGAAGTGCTGAAGGATGGCGCTTCGTCCATCTACGGTTCCGATGCCATTGCCGGTGTGGTCAACGTCATCACCCGCAAGCGTTTCGACGGCGCAGAAGCAAGCGTGCAGTTCGGCCAGTTCGGTCAGGGCGACGGCGATACCACGCAGTACTCCTTCACTGTCGGTTCGCAGGGCGAGCGCGGCGGCGTGACGCTGTCGGCCGAGTACTCCAAGCAGGATCCGGTGTTCGCCAAGAACCGCTGGTTCAGCCGCGATGGCTCGCGTGGTCCCAACTCCACCCCGAACAGCTGGAGCCCGATCAGCCAGAACGGCTCGTGGTGCAATCCGCTGCAGGTCGACTGCGCAGATCCGGACACCGCGGTGTGGCAGACCCTCAATGCCGGTGGTAACCCGAACAACCCGGCCGACTATCACCCCATCACCCCGGCCGAGTACGCCAACTCGAACCAGCAGATGATGGTGCAGACCGGTATCGAGCGGAAGTCGGTGTTTGCCAACGTCAACTACGACGTTGCCGATGCCATCACCTTCAACGCCGACATCGCTTACAACGAGCGCACGACCGACGGACAGATCGCGGGTTATCCGTACCAGTCCGGTTCGTTCGGCACGCCGCTGGAAGCCGGTAGCGCGTTCAATCCGGTTGGCCAGGACGTCGATTTCCGTCGCCGCCTGTGGGAAGTGCCGCGCGCCACCGAAAACCAGCTCAAGACCCTGCGCTTTGCGCCGACCTTGAGCGGCTACTTCGATCTCGGTGGCAAGACCTGGGACTGGGACGTTGGCGCGTTGTGGAATCGCAACGAGAACACCAAGCGCAGCCGTGGCGACATGAGCCTGATCGCATCGCGTCAGGCACTGGGCCCGTCCTTCATCAACGGCCAGGGCGTTGCACAGTGCGGTACCGCTGCCAACCCGACCCCGCTGTCGGCGTGCCGTCCGTGGAACCCGTTGCTGCCGTACAACGTTGCAGGTCAGGGCTCGCTCGCCGATCCGGCGTTGCAGGAATTCCTGTTCCCCACCTTCACCGACACCGGCCTGACCAAGACCACCAGCTTCACTGCCAACCTGTCCGGTTCGATCGTTGAACTGCCGGCTGGCGACCTGGGCATTGCGGTCGGCTATGAACACCGCAAGGAAGAAGGCCGCTTCTCTCCTGACGCATTCGCGCAGTCGGGCGAGAGCACGGGCCTGGGTGCCAAGACCACGCAGGGTGAGTACTCGCTGGACGAGGTCTACCTCGAATTGAATGTGCCGCTGCTGAGCGACGTCGCATTCGCCAAGGAACTGACCTTCAACGCTGCGACGCGTTACTCGGACTACAGCAACTTCGGCGACACGCTGAACTCCAAGTTCGGCCTGACCTGGCGTCCGCTGGAAGACCTGCTGGTGCGTGCGACCTATGCGGAAGGCTTCCGTGCGCCGACCATCAGCGATCTGTACGGCGGCCTGAGCAGCAGCTTCGAGGATTACATCGATCCCTGCGGCGTCGGTGCTCCGAACAGCGTCAATGGCAATGCAGCCTGCACCAATGCCGGCGTACCGTTGGGCTACACCCAGCTGGGTCAGGGCTTCGTGCCTTGCACGACCTACCCGTGCCAGACGCCTGACGAATTCGTCAGCGGTGCCAACCCGAACCTGAAGCCGGAAACCTCCACCAGCAAGACCGCTGGTCTGGTGTGGAGCCCGCGTTGGGTGCAGGGCCTGGATATCTCGCTGGATTGGTACCGCTACGAGATCAACGACATGATCATCGCCGATAGCGTCGACCGTATCCTGCGCGACTGCTACGTGCTGGGCAATTCGGAGCGCTGCGCAGGCGTGACGCGTGCAGCCGACGGCCATATCTCCTCGATGACCTACGGCGTGGCCAACCTCGGCCAGATGGAAACCGAAGGCTACGACCTGGGCGTGAAGTACCGTTTGCCGGAAACTGCAATCGGCTCTTTCACCCTGGATTGGCAGACCAGCTACGTCAGCAAGTACGACGAAGCCGGCCAGGACAGCGCGGGCAACGCCATCATGATCGGCCGCGTCGGCGAGCCGGGCATCTTCCGCGTGCGTTCCAACGTTGGCGTGAACTGGGCGCTGGGTGATTTCGGCGTCAACTACACCCTGCGTTACTACTCGGGCATGAAGGAAAGCTGCATCACGCTGGCCGAGGGCTATTGCGACGCCCCCGACCATTTCGCCAACGGCGAATCCGATCCGCTGCGCCACACCGGTTCCAACACCTTCCACGACCTGCAGGTCAACTGGAAGGCACCGTGGGACGCAACGATCGCACTCGGCGCGAACAACGTGTTCGATCACCGCGGTCCGCTGCAGTACTCGGCACCGAACAGCAGCTTTGCCTATTACGGCGGCTTCGAAATCGGTCGCTTCGTGTACATGAAGTACACCCAGCGTTTCTGATCCATCGACGCGCTGTAGCATGAGGGACGGGCCGCAAGGCCCGTCCTTTTTTTATGGTGAGGTGGATGCGATGCAGGCCTCTGCGGCCCTCATGATCAAAGCGACCGTGCCGACGGTCAGCCGGCGCCACTGCCATCACTGATGACATCTGCACTGATGTGGCAAGCCGCCGATCGGAAAGGAGGTGCCGGCTGCACTTCAGCGGCTGCGTTTCAGTGCGGCCTTGCTGCAGTGGTGCGGCAAAAAAAAACGCGGCTTTCGCCGCGTTTTTTTTCATTCACAGGCAGCTCAAGCCTCAGCAAGCCCCAGCAAGGTATCGGCCTGTTCGCGCCAGGTTGGCAGGCGGGCGAGCACGCCGACCTTGGACAGGTACTCTTCGTCCACGGTTTCGCCGCTGGCCAATGCGGTCGCCACATGCACCGCGCCGGTCACCCAGAAACTGCGCAGGCTGGAGCGCTGCGGGTGGCGATGGAAGGCCACCGCTTCGATGATCGGCATCGGCAGGCCCCACAGGCCGAGCAGGTAAGCACCGGCTTCGGTATGGCCCAGGCGGTCGTCGCCGCCTTCCAGCGGCGGTTCGCGCTCGTCGCGCACGCCGGGCAGCAACAAGCCGATATCGGCCAGCAGCGCGGCGGTGGAGCCCAGTTCTGCGCTGGTCGGCGGCAACACCTTGGCGGCCAGTCGCGAGGAGAGCAGGGCGCGTCGCTGCATCGCATTGCGCTCGGCCGGGGTCAGCGTCTGTACCGAGAACACTTCGCTGGCCAGGACCAGGTCGCGCAGCGTGGCCACGCCCAGGCGGGTCACTGCCGTGCGCAGATCGGTGATGCTGCGGCCGCCGGAGAAGAATGCGGAATTGCACAGCTGCAGCACCTTGGCGGCAATCGCCGGATCGCCGGCGATCAGCTTGGCGATATCGGCCGCGTCGGCGCCATCGTCTTCTTCCAGTGCATGCATCAGGCTCAGATACAGATGCGGCGGCGACGGCAGTTTTTCGATCCGGCCGATGGCGGCGCGCAAGCGCGGATTGCCGAGCAGATCGCGCAGTTCTTCCAGGCTGGTGATGGCTTCGAGCAGGACTTCCGGGGCCAGCGGCACCGGCAGAAAGCGGTGCGCCACGCCAATGATGCGAGCCGGCGGGGTGCGCTGACCATCCTGGGCATCGATCAGGGCGATGCGGATGGTGTCCGGGCGCAGCGTACGGATCTGCCCCAGCAACGTGGCGGACGTGAGATCGGGCAGGACGGGGGCGACGATGACCGCGTCGAACGGCGATAACGCGGCCGCCTCGATCGCCGAATTGCCGTCGGCCACCTGCTGCACCTGCCACTGATCACCCAGATCGGCGACATAGTCGCTCAATTCGGACGGAAGACTGGCTTCGTCCCCAACAAACAGAATACGCAAGACACTTCCCCAAGAGTCACCGGTGACAGACACCGGCCAAACGCTGTCGGCAATGTACCCAATCTGCCGCCGGCGGTCACCGGGATCACGCCGGAAGCGTGATCCCGATCGCCCCGCGGTTGCGGGGCTGCGTCACGGTCGTTGGATCAGGGTGCGTCGGAATTATAGCGTTCCACCGACTCCACCAGGATGCGCTTGGCCTCGGCCGCGCCGCCCCAGCCATCCAGCTTGACCCACTTGCCCTTCTCCAAGTCCTTGTAATGCTCGAAGAAATGGCCGATGCGCTCCATCCAGTGGCTGGACACCTGGTTGATGTCCTCGATATGCGCGTAACCGGAGAAGATCTTCTCGATCGGCACTGCCAGGATCTTTTCGTCGCTGCCGGCCTCATCGCTCATGCGCAGTACGCCCACCGGACGGCAACGCACCACCGAGCCAGGCACCAGCGGCAGCGGCAGCACCACCAGCACGTCGGCCGGGTCGCCGTCGCCGCACAGGGTGTTGGGCACATAGCCGTAATTGCAGGGGTAACGCATCGGGGTGGACAGGATGCGGTCGACGAAGATCGCGCCGCTGGCCTTGTCCACCTCGTACTTGACCGGCTCCGAATCCTTCGGAATTTCGATGACGACGTTGATTTCTTCCGGCAGATTCTTGCCGGAGGTGACCAGTTCAAGACCCATGCGCGTAACTCCCGAGGCGTCATCTAGTGTGTGGAGCGCGATTCTACGCGTTCGGCTGTTGCGGTGCAGCGACACTGAATGGGCAATGTTCTGACCGCCGTGTGCGGCATAGCCCGCATTCATCCCGGGAAGCTCCCCGATCGTCGCGGCCCGCGGCGCGGCGCACGCTGCAGACTCATCCACTGCTCGGGAACTGCCATGTTCAAGCCTGTGCGTTTGCTCGTTGTGCTGCTGCTCTCCGGTGCCTGCCAGCTCGCCTCTGCGGCGACGCCGGCGCCGACATTCGTCGATGCGGTGGACTGGCCCGCCAATGGCGAAGGCTGGGAAGCCTTTGTCGATCTGGAGCAGCGGCTGGAACAGGATTTCGACAACATCTGTGGCGACACCTTTTGCGGCGGCGAGTTCAGCGACTACCAGCCGCTGCGCTTGCGTTGCTCGGTGCACCGGGTCAGCGGGGTGGTGCGCAGCTGCACCTGGACCTTCGGGGCCAGCGAGGTCAGCGTCGACCCCGGCAGCGGGTACCTGCGCTCGGACAGTCGGGTCTGGCGCTGCACGGCGCCGCTGAAGGCAGGGACGCGTCTGGACGAGATGTACCGCACCCTGGCGGTGAACAATCCGCTGTTCGAGCCACTGCCCGGTGGGGCGCCACCGATCTATGACGGCTTGATCGGTTGCCTCTGAGGAAACGCTTGCACCGCAAGCCGTGGCGCGGTGTGTTGCCCGGTGCAGCGATTGCATGCGGGCGCCGGACCTGCCCGGCGTCGGCACGTGCGAGCCGATGCGGCACGCGGGATCATTACCGCAGGCCTGTCGCTTGTCAGTAGCAGGCCGGCACGCGGCGCACACCGGCGCACGGCCCCGGGGTACGGCGCCTGGGCCCCGGAACGTGAGTCGGCACGTTCCGGGGCCGGCCTCCATCAGCTTCGATCGACCCGCGGCTTGCGATAGGTGGTTCTCAAAGCAGCGGCACCAGCAGCAGGGCCACGATGTTGATGATCTTGATCAGCGGATTGATCGCCGGTCCGGCGGTGTCCTTGTACGGGTCGCCTACCGTGTCACCGGTGATGGCGGCCTTGTGCGCCTCGCTGCCCTTGCCGCCGAAATGGCCGTCTTCGATGTACTTCTTGGCGTTGTCCCAGGCCCCGCCGCCGGTGGTCATCGAAATCGCCACGAACAGGCCGGTCACGATCGTGCCGATCAACAGGCCACCTAGGGCACGCGGGCCGAGCAGCAGCCCGACCACCACCGGCACCACCACCGGCAGCAGCGAAGGCAGGATCATTTCGCGGATCGCCGAGCGGGTCAGCATGTCGACTGCGCGGTCGTATTGGGGCTTGGCGGTGCCGGCCATGATCCCGGGAATCTCGCGGAACTGGCGACGCACTTCTTCGACCACGGCGCCTGCCGCGCGCCCCACTGCTTCCATCGCCATCGCGCCGAACAGATACGGGATCAAGCCGCCGATCAACAAGCCGATGATCACGCTGTGGTCGGACAGGTCGAAGGCGAAGACCTCGCCGGGATTGGCCGCCTGCAGGTTGTGCGTGTAGTCGGCAAACAGCACCAGCGCGGCCAGTGCGGCCGAGCCGATCGCATAGCCCTTGGTGACCGCCTTGGTGGTGTTGCCCACCGCATCCAGTGGGTCGGTGATGTTGCGCACCTCCGGCGGCAGCTCGGCCATCTCGGCGATGCCGCCGGCGTTGTCGGTGATGGGCCCGTACGCATCCAGCGCCACGATCATGCCGGCCATCGACAGCATTGCCGTCGCTGCGGTTGCAATGCCGTACAAACCGCCAAAATGAAACGCGCCCCAGATTGCCGCGCACACCGCGATGACCGGCAGCGCGGTGGATTTCATCGAGACGCCCAGGCCGGCAATGATGTTGGTGCCGTGGCCGGTGGTGCTTGCGGCGGCCACGTGCTGCACCGGCTTGTACTGGGTGCCGGTGTAGTATTCGGTGATCCAGACGATCAGGCCGGTAAGCACCAGGCCGATCAATGCGCAGGCGTACAAGGCCGTGGCGCCATGCGTGTTGTCGCGCATCAGCGACTGGGTGATCGGCCAGTAGGCGAGTGCGGCCAAGACGCCGGAAACGACCACGCCTTTGTAGAGCGCGCCCATGATCGAGCCGCCCGCTTTGACCTTGACGAACGAGGCGCCCACGATCGACGCGATGATGGAGACGCCGCCCAGCACCAGCGGGTACAGCACCGCGTGCGGACCGGTTTCGCTCAGCGTCAGGCTGCCGAGCAGCATCGTGGCGATCACGGTGACCGCATAGGTTTCGAACAGATCCGCCGCCATGCCGGCGCAGTCGCCAACATTGTCGCCCACGTTGTCGGCGATCACCGCCGGGTTACGCGGGTCGTCCTCGGGGATGCCCGCTTCCACCTTGCCGACCAGGTCTGCGCCCACATCCGCACCCTTGGTGAAAATGCCGCCACCCAGGCGCGCGAAGATCGAAATCAGCGACGAACCGAATGCCAGCCCCACCAGCGCGTGCAGGTTGCGCTCCAGCGGCAGGCCCATCGCCTGCAGCACCGCGTAATAGCCTGCCACCCCGAGCAATCCCAGCCCCACCACCAGCATGCCGGTGATGGCGCCACCGCGGAACGCCACATCCATCGCACGGCCGATGCCATGGCGTGCGGCCTCGGCCGTGCGCACGTTGGCGCGTACCGACACGTTCATGCCGATATAGCCGGCCAGCCCCGACAGCACCGCGCCGATCGCAAACCCGATGGCGGTGTACCAACTCAGAAACAGCCCGACCAGGACAAACAGCACGCCGCCGGCAATCGAAATGGTGAGGTATTGCCGGTTGAGATACGCGCGTGCACCTTCCTGGATCGCGGCGGCGATCTCCTGCATGCGTGCGTTGCCGCTCGGCTGCGCGATCACCCAGCGTGCCGATACACCGCCATAGACGATTGCCAGGACCGCACATCCCAGCGCAAGTGGTAACCCGTAGTGTTCCAGCATGACCCCTCCCAGAGAATGGATGTCGTCCGGTCGGGACGAACCAAGGGCGATGCACGCAGCGAGTGGGGTGGCGAATACGGACTCGACGGCCATGGAGGCCGCAATGCGCGTCGCGATGTTCGGGTGGCCGGATTGCGGGCGAGTATGCGCCGCGGCCTGCGCCGCTGCCACCACTGCGGCTTTGGCGCGTCGTTCAGTCGCGGCATGACAGCCTGCGGCCAACGTGATCGAGCCGATCCAGGAGTGACGATGTCCAACCATGCCGCGTCAACATATGCCGTGACCATCGCTGCAGTGCTGCTCAGCGCCCATGCGCTCGCTGCCGACCCGACGCCGGAGCTGAAACAGCGCCCGGCCGGCACCGCGCAAGCGGTCGGTGCCGTGCACACCCTGCGCCAGATTCCAGAAGCCTGTGCGCGCCTGGAAGGCGTATTCACCGGCAATGCTGCGCAGCCGTATACCTTGTCGGTGGTGCGCAGCAGTCCCACCTGCCAGCCACGCGCCCGCTTCGTGGATTTCGCCAAGGCCACGCCCAGCGTCGCATCGGGCTGGATCTACAACGACGTGATCCGCGTCCCCAGCGCAGCCTGCCCCGCGCAGCAGGCGGTAGTGCGCATCTGGCGCAAGCCGGTGGATGCCAAGCCGCAGCTCGATGGCCAAGGCCAGTCGCGCATCTATCTGGAAGATGCCAAGCAACAGGCTGCCGCCGGAAAGATCCCGCAGGTGCCGATGTTTGCTGCGCAGATGACGGTGGAAGGCAAGGCCTGTCAATAACTCAGGCGTTCGCTCCAGTCACTCTATTCAACGACAAACCCCGGCCAGGCCGGGGTTGTCTGCATGACGCTTCACAAGGTCACATGCGTCGTCGCAGCGGCGCATCCGTCGATCAGTGTCGTCAAAAACCTGGACGACCAGGCGAGGCGCTGTATCGATGGCCGCATGCCGTGTTGCGGTGCATGAGCACTGTGGCAGATGTGCGAGTGGGTATATGGGCGTGCAGCGCCCATTAGCGCTTCCGGTCGCCCACGCCGACGTTCATCCCTCCCAGTTCGGCAATTTTTTCGCCACTGCCACGTTCTTCAGCGTCACATACTTCGGCAACCCGTCGCTGCCGTAGGCCAGCGGCGCTTCGCCCTTGATCAACGGGGCGAAATAACGGCGAGCGCGTTCGGTAATGCCGAAGCCGTCCTTGCGCAGGAAGCTGGGCGGCATCTTCTTTTCGTGGTTGGCCACCTTGTGCAGCGGGGCCGGCACGATCTTCCAGCGGTATGGCGCGTCGCTGACGCGTTCGATCACCGGGATCACCGCGTTCATGCCCTTGAGCGCGTATTGCACCGCGGCCTTGCCGACGGCCTGTGCCTGCTCCCAGTCGGTCTTGGAGGCCAGATGGCGTGCGGAACGCTGCAGGTAATCGGGCAGGGTCCAGTGCACCTTGTAGCCGAGTTCCTGCTTGACCTGCGCGGCCAGGAACGAAGCCACGCCGCCCAGTTGCGCATGGCCGAACGAATCGGCCGCGCCGCCCGCGTCGGCGACGAAGCTGCCGTGCGCGTCCTGAATGCCTTCGCTTGCGACCACCACACACCAACCGACCTTTTCCACCACCTGCTTGACCTTGGCCAGAAACGCGGCCTGGTCGTAGGCCCGCTCGGGCAGCAGGATGATCTGCGGTGCGTCGTCCGGGCCCTGGCCGGCCAGGCCTGCGGCAGCGGCCAACCAGCCGGCGTGGCGTCCCATCGCCTCGTAGATGAAGACCTTGGTCGAGGTGTCGGCCATGGCGGCGACATCCAGTGCCGCCTCCCGCACCGACACCGCGGTGTATTTGGCCGCCGAGCCGAAGCCGGGGCAGGTATCGGTCACCGCCAGATCGTTGTCGATGGTCTTGGGCACGCCGATGCAGTGCAGCGGGTAGCCATAGGCCTTGGCCAGCTGCGAGACCTTCCAGGCGGTATCGGCCGAGTCGTTGCCGCCGTTGTAGAGGAACCAGCGCACGTCGTGCGCACGCAGCACATCGAGCAGGCGCTCGTACTTGGCGCTGTCTTCTTCCAGCGATTTGAGCTTGTAGCGGCACGAGCCAAACGCGCCACCCGGGGTCTGCGCCAGCGCGGCGATCGTGGCGGCGGACTCCTTTGAGGTATCGATCAGCTCCTCGCGCAATGCGCCCAGGATGCCGTTGCGTGCGGCCAGCACCTTGATCTTGCGTGCGCGCGCCTCGGTGATCACGCCGGCGGCGGTGGCGTTGATGACGGCAGTGACGCCGCCGGACTGGGCATACAACAAGTTGCCAGTAGACATAGGGGGACGGGCTCCTCGATGGGACATGGCGCAGGGGACAGTGCCGGGACATTCCCCGGATGCGGTAAGCTGCACGACCATACGGTCAGCGCTGGCGAAGACCAGAGTCTAACGCCGCCAACCGCAACGCGTTTTTATTCGAAAGTGGAGTGCACTGATGCGATTGGTTCTGTTGGGACCGCCCGGTTCGGGCAAGGGCACCCAGGCGACACGTCTCAAAGACAAGTTTGAGATCCCGCATATTTCCACCGGCGATCTGCTGCGCGCCGAAGTGGCCGCCGGCTCGCCGTTGGGCCTGAAGGCCAAGGAAGTGATGGCACGCGGTGATCTGGTCTCCGACGAGATCCTGCTCGGCATGCTGGAGGCGCGGCTCGGTCAGGCCGATGTCGCCAAGGGTTTCATCCTCGACGGCTATCCGCGCAACGTGGCGCAGGCCAATGCGCTGGACGACCTGCTCGGCAAGATCGGTCAGCCGCTGGATGCGGTGGTGCAGCTGGATGTGGCCAGCGAATTGCTGGTCGAGCGCATCGCCGGCCGCGCCAAGGCCGAGGGCCGCGAGGACGACAATCCCGAGTCGGTGCGCAAGCGCCTGCAGGTCTATACCGACTCCACGGCACCGGTGATCGGTTTCTACGAACAGCGCGGCAAGCTGGCACGCGTGGACGGCGTGGGCTCGCTGGATGAAGTGCTGGAACGTATCGGCACCGCGCTCGGTCGCTGAGACGGTTCGGGCCGGGCAGTGCGCCCGGTCCATCCGCCGCGCTGGAATCCGTCGCGGCTTGCGTAACGCATTGATTGCGCAAAAGAAAAACCCCGGGCGTGCAAGACGCCCGGGGCAGAATAACGCCAGCAATGAGCTTGCTCAGAGCTCCACAGCATGAGCTCCCTGGGGATTTGGCCTCTTGGGGAGTAGGACCAAAGGGGTGCTGCGACTGGCGTTCAGCATAGTGATGGATGTGACGCAGTTCGCATATCGGGAAATTCCCGACAGTACGGTAGGTCTTTCCTGACACTGCGCTCGGCCGCGAGGCGGAATGGCCGGCAACTCCGGCGATCGGCGACAATGCACCCCATGACCAAACTCCACATCCTCGGCATCGCCGGGACCTTCATGGGCGGTGTCGCCGCCCTTGCGCGCGAGCTGGGCTGGCAGGTAGAGGGCAGCGACCAGGCCATCTATCCGCCGATGTCCACCCAGTTGGAAACCCTCGGCATCGCGCTGGCACAAGGCTACGCGCCGTCCAATATTTCGGCCGATGCCAGCGACGTCGTCATCGGCAATGCCTTGTCGCGCGGCAATCCGGCGGTCGAAGCAGTGCTCGATGCCGGCCGTCGCTACAGCTCCGGTGCGCAATGGCTGGCCGAGCAGGTGTTGCCCGGCCGCGACACCCTGGCCGTCGCCGGCACCCACGGCAAGACCACCACCACCACCATCCTGAGCTATCTGCTGGAAGCCGCCGGGCGCGCGCCGGGCTTTCTGATCGGTGGTGTGGCCGAAGACTTCGGGGTCTCGGCGCGGCTGGGCCAGGGACGCGAATTCGTGGTGGAAGCCGACGAATACGACACCGCGTTCTTCGACAAGCGCAGCAAGTTCGTGCATTACCGGCCGCTGGTGGCGATCCTCAACAACCTCGAGTACGACCACGCCGACATCTTTCCGGACGTGGCCGCGATCCAGCGCCAGTTCCATCATCTGGTGCGTACGGTGCCGGCGCGCGGGCGGCTGATCGTCAACGGCGAGGATGCGCGCCTGGCCGAGGTGTTGGCGATGGGCTGCTGGACGCCGGTGGAGCGCTTCGGTTTCGATGCCTCTCTCGAGTGGAGCGCACGCTTGATCGCCGCCGACGGCAGTGCGTTCGCGGTGCTGCAGCATGGGGTGGAGATCGGCCAGGTGCAGTGGCCGCTGGTCGGGCGGCATAACGTGCTCAATGGATTGGCGGCACTGGCCGCCGTGCATGCGGTAGGCGTGGATCCGGTAACGGTGATGCCGGCGCTGGCGCGCTTTCAAAGCGTCAAACGGCGGCTGGAGCTGTTGGGGCAGGCGCGCGACATCACCGTGTACGACGACTTCGCCCATCACCCCACCGCGATTGCGACCACCTTGCAGGGCTTGCGTGCGAAGGTCGGCGCGGCGCGCGTGCTGGTGGCGATGGAGCCGCGCAGCAATTCGATGCGGCTGGGTGCGCATGCGCAGGCATTGGCACCATCGTTGCGCGATGCCGATGCGGTGGTGTTTCTGCATCGCCCCGAACTGGCCTGGGACGCCGCACCGATCATCGCGCAGGTGCGCGGTGACGCGCACGTGGCGCATGACGTGGAGGCATTGCTACAGACACTGGGCGCGATCGCGCAGCCGGGCGACCATGTGGTGTTCATGTCCAATGGCGGTTTCGATGGCGCGCCGCGTCGCTTCCTGGCGCAATTGTCCTCATGACCGGCCTCACGACCACCGCCGACACCAGCGCCTTGCCGCTGTTTCCGCTGCACAACGTGCTGTTGCCGGGTGCGGCAATGGGTTTGCGCGTGTTCGAGCGCCGCTATCTGGACCTGGTGCGCGAGAGCGGCCGCGCCGGCAGCAGCTTCGGTGTGTGCCTGATCCTGGATGGCAGCGAAGTCGGCGTGCCGGCCACACCGGCTGCGTTCGGTACCGAAGTGCGTATCGAGGATTTCGATGTCGGTGCCGACGGCGTGTTGGTGCTGCGCCTGCGTGGCACGCGTCGCTTCCGTGTGCAGCGCTCGCGCATCCGCGACAACGGGTTGGTGGTTGGCGAGGTGAGTTGGTGCGAGCCCGACAGCGATGACGAACTGCGGCCCGAGCATGGCCTGCTGGCGACCGTGCTCGAGCGCATGCTCGAACAGGTCGGCGGCCAATTCGCCTCTGCCGGGCCGGAACTGCTGGACCAGGCGGCATGGGTCGGTTGGCGCCTGGCCGAACTGCTGCCGCTGACCGAGCAGCAGCGTCTGTCGCTGTTGCAGCTGGACGATCCGCATCGGCGCCTGGACCAGTTGCTGGCCTGGATGCCGTGACGCGGTGAACCAAGCGCGCGCGTAACCCGTCACCGCGCTTGCACCCCTGCAACGGCACACTCGCCACGCTTGAGTGCGCTCACGATGGCATCCATGCAGTGGATGCGCGCATGGGCGTCACCCGTTTTCGATCCACGGAGTGTGCCTTGATCATCGATGTCAAACCGCGTGTGGCGGATGTGTTCAGTCAGGTCTGGCGGACCCTGGCGGTATTGTTCGTGTGGGACGTGTTGATCACGATCATCTACTACGTGCTGCCGTTCCGCGCGCCCGCATTGCCGTTGACCATCTTCGGCTCGGCGCTGGCGTTGTTCCTGGGCTTTCGCGCCAACTCGACCTATCAACGCTGGTGGGAAGGGCGTGTGCTGTGGGGCCAGATGATCAATGCATCTCGCAATCTGGTCCGCCTGAGCGTCAGCATCCTGTCCGCGCCGGAAGCGGCAGCACTGGGCCGCACCATCGCGCTGCGCCAGATCGCCTACGTCAATGCGTTGCGCTGCCAATTGCGGCGGCTGCCGGTGGCGATGGCGCTGGAGCCGCGTCTGCATGCCGACGAAGTGGCCGCGGTGATCACGCGCACCAATGTCGCCAATGGCCTGCTCGACACCACCGGGCGCAGCGTCGAGCAGGCGCGTCGCGATGGCTGGATCGACAGCATTCAACAAGCCAGTGTCGAGCGCATCCTGGTGGATATCGCCAACGCGCAGGGCGGCATGGAACGGCTGAAGAATACGCCGTTGCCGTACCAATACCGCTTCTACCCGAACCTGTTCACGCGGCTGTTCTGCGTGTTGCTGCCGATCGGCCTGGTGGAGACGCTGCAATATGCGACGCCGGTGGGGTCGACGGTGGCAGGTCTGATGTTCCTGGCAGTACTCAAGATCGGCGACGAACTGGTCGACCCGTTCGCCAATGCCATTCACGACCTGCCGCTGGACAGCATGTGCCGGACGGTGGAAATCGACGCCTTGCAGGCGATCGGCGAACAGGCGCCCGAGCCGATGCAGCCGGTGGATGGCGTGTTGTGGTAAGCGCATCGCGCCTGCACCAATGCGGTTTGTGCGTATCCAGACGGCGTTGAGGCGCAGGCTCTCGGTCACCTCCAGAGCTGATTGAACGCTGCGGATGCGTCGGTTGTAGGGCGGTTGATCTGCGGCTTTGCTGCAGGGGGCCTTGCCGCCTACCGTCACGGGACACGCTGCAAATCCGTCCATGTAAGTTCTTGGGCGGACGCGGCATCCATGCCGCGTAAGGTCCCGCGAGCGGTGAGGCAACGCGCACTCGACCAACCAGGCTGTTGAGCTGAACATTCGGCCGCATCCACGCGACGCGAGCGCGTTGCCGCCATCGGTACAGCGTTCAAGAAGTTCTCCTGGCGGCTCCTGTCTACAGAAGTGCGCGTTCGCCGACCGCTGCTGCTGCCAGATTGATCAAGGACGCTGTCGTGACGGATCCGATGCAGCCGGATCGGACGCGGTGGTTTCCGTTTGTGGTGCAGCGCTGTCTTTGTCCTCTCGCTGCAGCGCATTTGCCGACGTGCTGTCGATCAATATCACTGGGACCTGCGAGCGCCGACGCTGTTCGACGCGATGCGGCAATGGGCCGAGTGCTTCACGTAATGCGCTTAGCGCCGGGTCGACTCCACGCAGCGGATACCACAGGCCGATCAGGCTGAAGTGGCGGCTGTAGCGCAGCGTCTGCGTGCTGCCCACCCACAACGGTTGCGCGCCGGGCTGCAGGCGTGCGGCCGCCGGCCACAGGCGCAACACATGCACATGGCCGGGCGCGGCGTGACGCACCATCAGCAGCGCTTCGACCTGCGTGTCCAGCGTGGCCGGCAGGATCGGCACCTCGTCCGGGCGGCCGCCGACATCCAGCAGATGCAGCGCCTGCTCCCAGCCGGCTTGTGGCTGCATGCGCCACCCGCGTGCTTCCAGCTGGCGCTGCAGCGGTGCCAGCGGGCCGGCCAGTTGCACGTCCAGCGGCCAGCGCTGGTCGTCGTCGAATTCGTTGCGGCGTGCCGGCAGCAGGCGCCACTGGCCATCCCACCAGTCGCTGGCGGGCAACTCCATCAGCAACGGTGGCGGCGGTTCGAACCTGGCCAACTTGGTGCCCAGGTTGCGCGGTGCGAACACGATCGCGCAGGTCAGGAACACGCCGTAGAAGATCCACGAGACCGGCTTGACCCAGAACGCACGGGTGGCACGACGGCGATAGGCGATGCCCAGCACCAGCAGCCAGAAGATGCCGAACAGCATGCCGCCGACCACGTCGCTGAGCCAGTGCGCGCCCAGATACAGGCGCGCGAAGCCGATCAGCGACACGATCGCGCCACTGACCAGGTACGGCCATACCCGGCGCCGGCCCGGCAGCTCGCGCGCGATCAGCAGCGCGAAGAAGCCAAAGCCGATCGTGGCCATGGTGACCGCCACCGACGGAAACCCGAAACCGCTGCTGGCCGCCGGCGGGCGCACCACCTGCACGGTGGCGCCCAGCAGTTGTGTCAACGCCAGGCCGAAGGCCAGTGCGATCACCCAATGCGCCACCGCCATCCAGCGGCGCCGCCAGGCCAGATAGCCCATTGCCGCCGCGATCGCCGGCAGCAGCACTTGCCAGTCGCCCAGCGAGGCCAGCGCCACCATCGGGTAGTCGGCCAGCGGGTTGCGCAGCGCCAGCATCAGATCGTGCACGGCCAGGTCCACGCGCAGCGGCTCACCGTGCGCCAGCACCACCATCAGCAACACGAACCAGCCCCAGCCCAGCAGCAACAGCATCAACGCCATCATCGCCAGCGGTACCGACTCGCGACGGCGCGGGTCGAACACGCTCACCGACCAGTTGCCCAGCACCGGATGCCGATGCGACCACTCCAGCAGGCGCGCCAGCAAGGCGTCCAGGTGGCCGGCCGACCAGCGGTACGAGTACAGCACCATCGCCCAGGCCAGGCCGATCACTGCGGCCAGCAAGGCGACCACCACGAACAGGCGGCCGGCGACTGCAGCCACCGCGTCGTAGGCAGTGCCCAGCACCCAGCCGGGCACCAGGAACAGCAGCGCCCACGAGATGCAGGCCAGGCCGCTGGCGATCAGATAGCGCTTGAACGGCATGTGCGACATGCCGGCGATGGCCGGCACGAACGGCCGCACCGCGCCCACGTAACGCGCGATCAGGATGCTCTTGAAGGCATTGCGCCGGAACAGTAGCTCGCCGCGCTCCAGCAGTTGCGGGTAGCGGCGAAACGGCCAGTAGGTGTGCAACTGGTGGCCCCAACGATGGCCGACCCAGAAACTGAGCGCATCGCCGATGAAGGCGCCCAGGGTGGCGCAGGCCACCGCATACGGCCCGTTGATCTGACCCAGCCCGATCAGCACACCGATGGCGAACAGCAACGGCAGCGCCGGCACGATGGCGCCGAGCACGATCACCGCATCGGAAAATGCGATGGCAAAGATCACCACGCCAGCCAGGGTGGGGTGGTGTCCGATCCACTCCAGCGTGGCGTCGATCCATGAATTCATCCCGCGATTATAGGTGGGCATGGCGATGAGGTGACTTGCGCCCTCGTCACATCGCCCGGTCCGCTTCACCTCAGGTTGCGGGCTGGCAACGCCGCACGCCGCAGTGACATGCAGGTAACGCACGCTGTGGCGATGCGGGCGCCCCGCCTACAATGGGGGATGAGTGACGATCCCGCCGGCAACCTGCCGCTGAAGTCCGATACCTTCGGGCGCATCCTGTTGATCCGCGACGCCGATCGCCTGTTCGTGCGGCGCGACCTGAGCGCGGCGCCATGGCTGCTGCGCGGGGTGGCCTGGTGGCTGGCGCGGCGCGAAGCCCTGGCGCTGCGCCAGCTCGATGGCCTGGCGCGGACACCGCGTCTGTTGCACTGGGACGGACGCCATCTGGACCGCAGCTATCTGGCCGGCGACGCGATGTACCAGCGCCCGCCGCGCGGCGATCTGGCCTACTTCCGCCGTGCGCGCAGGTTGTTGCAGCAGTTGCACCGCCGCGGGGTGGCGCACAACGATCTGGCCAAGGAAGCCAACTGGCTGGTGCAGGACGACGGCAGCCCGGCGGTGATCGATTTCCAGCTGGCGGTACGCGGCAATCCGCGCGCGCCCTGGATGCGTCTGCTTGCACGTGAAGACCTGCGGCACCTGCTCAAGCACAAGCGCATGTACTGCCCGGCCGCGATCACCCCGGTGGAACGTCGCGTGCTCAAGCGCACGTCCTGGGTCCGCAAGCTGTGGTTCGCCACCGGCAAGCCGGTCTACCGCTTCGTGACCCGCCGCGTGCTGCATTGGGAAGACAACGAGGGGCGGGGGCCGAGGCCCTGAGGGGCGGGGATTGGTTATTGGGGATTGGGGATTCGTAAGAGCGTATGGCTTGGGCCTGCGGGTTGGTCGATGCAAGTGGGGGAGGCGATACGCTTTTGCGAATCCCGAATCCCGAATCCCGAATCCCGAATCCCGAATCCCGAATCCCGCACCGTTCTTGCTCGGGTTGTAAGCTTTTGCGAATCCCCAATCCCCAATCCCCAATCCCCAATCCAATGACCCTAAACGGCAAAACCCTCTTCATCACCGGTGCCTCGCGCGGGATCGGCCTGGCGATTGCGTTGCGGGCGGCGCGGGATGGGGCCAATGTGGCGATCGCGGCCAAATCGGCAGTGGCCAATCCCAAGTTGCCCGGCACCATCCACAGCGCGGCCGCGGCGGTGACTGCGGCCGGTGGGCAGGCGCTGGCGCTCAAGTGCGATATCCGCGACGAAGCGCAGGTGCGTGCCGCGGTAGCCGCCACGGTCGATGCGTTTGGCGGCATCGATATCCTGGTCAACAACGCCAGTGCGATCTGGTTGCGTGGCGCGTTGGAGACGCCGATGAAGCGCTTCGACCTGATGCAGCAGGTCAACGCGCGCGGCAGTTTTCTGTGCGCGCAGGCGTGCCTGCCGCATCTGTTGCAGGCGCCCAATCCGCATATCCTCACGCTGGCGCCGCCACCGTCCTTGAACCCGGCGTGGTGGGGCGCGCATACCGGCTACACGCTGGCCAAGATGGGCATGAGCCTGGTGACGCTGGGGCTGGCAGCCGAGTTCGGCCCGCAAGGCGTGGCGATCAATGCGCTATGGCCGCGCACGGTGATCGCCACCGATGCGATCAACATGATCGATGGCGTGGACGCAGCCGCGTGTCGACGGCCGGAGATCATGGCCGACGCGGCACATGCGGTGCTGACGCGCGAGGCGGCCGGATTTCATGGCCAGTTCCTGATCGACGACCAGGTGCTGGCCGAGGCCGGCGTCACCGACCTGAGCGGCTACGCGGTCGACCCGTCGCGCGCGTTGTTGCCGGACCTGTTTCTCGACTGAGCGCGGCCAACGGCCCGCGCGCGCAGCCGGCCTGATACGGGTACGCCGTCAGCGGTGCATGCGGCCAGCGCGATCCGAAAAAATCGATGCGGCGGACCAGCGGCCGCGCCCCCGCGTGCCAGCCAGGCTGTCGGCGTCCGGGCGTGAGCACAGGGAGTTCACAGTCGTGTTTGCTATCGTGCGCGGCTGAAACCGTTTCCAACAAGGATGTACAGCGCGTGTCTTCGATGTTCCGTGTAGTCGTTTTGGCGGCGTCCGTGTCCGTCCTGGTGGCCGCTTGCGGCGGCAAGTCGCCGCCGCCTGCAACCGATGCCAAGACGAGTGAAAAACAGCCGGACTCCCTGCAGGGCGTGACCGCAAAGCTTGGCGCCTACATCGACTGCTTCAACCGCATCGATGCGAAGGTGCACGCCGGCGCCAGGCAATACACCGGCTGGATGCAGGACCCGTTCGCCGGCCCGACCGGTCGCGAATCCGGCATGACCGGCCCGTACGATATCGACGCCTACGACATGAAGCAGTGCGATGCGCCGGTCAGCGCGGCCGCTGCGGCGAACCCGTCGCTGCCTGCATTGGACAAGGCGGCGCGCGACTACCGCGCGGCATTGAAGGCGCTGCAGCCGATCAGTCACGCGGTAGCCGACTACTACACGCGTCAGGACTACGAAGACGACCAGTTCGCCAAGGGCAAGCAGCTGCACCCGGAGCTGATGAAGGTGCTGACCACCTATGCCGATGCCAGTACCGCCTTCAGCGCCGAACTGGACACGCAAAACGACGCGGCGCAACGCGAAAAACTCAAGATGCTGGAACAGGGCGAGGGCCGCACGCGCGAATACTATCGGCTGGCGATGATGCTCGACGCCAAGGAGATCGCCGATGCGCTGGAACAGGAGCAGTTCGACGTGCCACGGGTCAATACGCTGCTGGACGGCTTCAACCGTCTCTCCGACGAGGCGCATGCCAAGGTGGCCGATCAGGAGCCGGGCAGGCTGGACTGGAACAGCTTCGAGACCGCTGCGGAAACCTTCCGCAGACAAGCCAAGGCGCGGGTGAAACGCGTGGTCGAACGAACGCCCTATAGCAAGATGGAACAGGGCTGGCTGGACAACCCCTCGCTGGCGCCGGAGGGTTCGCCACGCAAGTTGCTCAACACGTACAACGCGCTGGTATTCGAAAGCAATCGTCAGTAATTGACGCGCTGCACCCGCCGCGCGCGTACCGAGGGTGCGCCGCGCCAGATGTCATTCGGCCGCACGCTGCGGCAGCCACCTCGTTCAACCCATCACTGGAACCCAAGATGACCCTTCGACTTCGTTATGCGCCGCTCACCGCGGCGATGGCTTTTGCCGCGCTGCTTGCCGGCTGCCAGAAAGACGCACCCGCCACCGCAGTGGAAGGCGCCGACAAGATCAATGCCTACATCACGTGCTTCAATGGCGTTGAGCAGCCGATCCACGAGAGCTACCAGCAATACATCGAGTGGATGCAGGACCCCGAGGCTGGCCCGACCGGCAAGGAAAGCGGCATCCATGCACCTGGCACGGTGCTGTCGCATCACGTGGACGAATGTGGCGCGCCGATGACCGCTGCGCTGGCGCAAACGCCCGCCAACCCCGAGCTCGATCCGGTGGCCAAGACCTATCAGGAACGGTTCACCGCACTCAACGAGCGTATCGGCGAAGCGGTGCGCTACTACGACCGCGAGGATTATCTGCGCGACGACGGCAAGGGCATGAAGGCGCTGCACGCGCCGTTGATGCAGGCCTATCACGCATTCTTCGAAGCCGGCGAAGCCATGAATGCCGCACTCGAACGTAACGAAGACATGCGTCGCCAGGCGCAGATCGATGCGATCGAAAAGGAAGAAGGTCGCAGCGCCTCCTGGTATCACCTGAAGATCATCGGCGAAGGCAAGCAGCTGGTGCAGGTGCTCGACAGCGACACGCCGGATCTTGCCGCAGCGCAGTCCCAGCTCGCGCGTTATCAAGGCATTCTGGAAGAGGCGCAGAAAGCCAAGATCGGCCAGGGCGATGCGATGTGGGGCCACATGGAACGCTCTGCCGACAAGCTGGCGCGCGAGTCGGGACGACTGGTCGAACGTATCCGCACCAAGACACCATTGAACAAGAGCGAGCAGATGCTGCTGGAAAGCGGTTCGATGCCGCCGGGCGGCACCCGCCAGGCCGTGCTGGCCAGCTACAACGATCTGATCGATATGAGCAACCGCATGTCGCATTGATGCTGTGCAGGCATTCCTGTCGCGTTGTGTAAGCGGATCGCGCACCGCTTTTACCGTGCACACCGATCATCTCGACAGGTCCTTGCCGGCCCATCGTCGCGGGACCTTACGCGGCATGGATGCCGCGTAAGAGCCTACAAGGACGTACTTGCGGCGTGTCCTGCGATGGTGGGCGGGCAAGGGCCCCGCAGCCAAGCAACAGATCATTCGTTCTACGATTGATCCATCAGCACTATCCAGGTCCATCGAAACACACCACATAAAGAAGTCGAGACCTGGAAGCGTGACCGTGTTTAGGCGCGATCAGCTGCTGAGATCGAAAGTTCGGCGAGTCGACGGCGCGATGCCTCCACTGCTTGCGGGACATGCCGTGAATCCGTGCCAGCAGGCTCCGTAGCGGCATCCTTGCCGCCAAGGGTTCCGAAATCGATAAGACCACCGCACATGTCAGCCTTGTTGCATGCCGATGGGAACCGCAAAGCCGGCTGCCCCCGCTTCTCGGCGGGCGCAGGCGTTGCGTCGCGTCGGCAGCACCGCGTCAGCCGTTGGAGATCTCCGGCAGCGGCTCGGCACACTGGCGGCAATAGCGTGCGTCGGGCGCGTGGCCTTCCAGCCCGCAACGTGGACAATTGCGCGCATCGCGCTTGCCGGTGTGGCCACCTTCGCGCAGCGTGCTGGCCAGCTCGGCGGTGTAGATGCCGGTGGGCACGGCGATGATGCTGTAGCCGATCAGGATCAGGGCCGAGGTGATGAAGCGGCCCAGCGTGGTCTGCGGCACCAGGTCGCCAAACCCCACCGTGGCCATGGTCACGATGGCCCAGTACATGCTGGTCGGGATGCTGGTGAACCCATGTTGGGGGCCTTCGATCACATACATCGTGGCGCCGGCGATCACGGTGATGGTGAGCACGCTGAACAGGAACACCAGCACCTTGCGCCGGCTGCGCCACAGCGCGTCCACCAGTTGCCCGCTTTCTTCAATGTAGCGGGTGAGCTTGAGGATGCGGAACAGGCGCAGGATGCGCAGCACACGCACCACCAGCAGCGTCTGCGCACCGGGCACGAAGAACGACAGATAGCTGGGCAGGATCGAGAGCAGATCGATCACGCCCCACACGCTCAATGCGTAATGCAGCGGGCGCCGCACCACCGCCAGGCGTAACGCGTATTCGACGGTGAACAGGACCGTGAACGCCCATTCCAGCGGCACCAGCCGGTGCGCCGAATGCGAATGGATGCGCGGCACGCTGTCGATCATGATCACCACCACGCTGGTGAGGATCGCCACCACCAGCATCAGGTCGAAATTGCGCGATGGGCGGGTGTCGTGCCGGTAGATGATGTCGAACCATTGCCGGCGCCAGCCGTGGTCGGTGGCGGGAGTGAGCTGGGGATCGGAGAAGGGGCGCATCCGCGCATTGTGCCGCAGGCCGGCGAATGCGCGAGAATGCGCGTTCTCCCTCCGCTTCTGTGACCCACCATCATGAGCACCGCTGCCGATTCGCCCCTGTCCCTCGCGCATTACTACCTGCCGGTGTATCGCCCGCGCCAGGTGGTGCTGGAGCGTGGCCAGGGCAGTCGCGTGTGGGACGACCAGGGCCGCGCGTATGTGGATCTGTCCGCCGGTATTGCGGTCAGCGGGCTGGGCCACAACGATCCGGACCTGATGGCCGCGCTGACCGAGCAGGCCGGCAAGCTGTGGCACACCAGCAATGTGTTCTTCAGTGCGCCGCCGCTGAAGCTGGCCGAAGAGCTGGTCACCGCCTCGCGCTTCGCGCACAAGGTGTTCCTGTGCAATTCGGGTACCGAGGCCAACGAAGCGGCGATCAAGCTGGTGCGCAAGTGGGCCAGCAGTCAGGGCCGCCCGGCCGACAAGCGCGTGATCGTGACCTTCCGCGGCAGCTTCCATGGGCGCACCCTGGCGGCGGTCACCGCAACCGCGCAGCCCAAGTATCAGGAAGGCTACGAGCCGCTGCCCGGCGGGTTTCGCTATGTGGACTTCAACGATGTCGCCGCGCTGGAAGCGGCTATGGCCGCGGGCGATGTGGCCGCGGTGATGGTCGAGCCGATCCAGGGCGAGGGCGGGGTGATGCCGGCGGCGCCGGGTTTCCTGAGCCGCGTGCGTGCGCTATGCGACCAGCACGATGCACTGCTGGTGCTGGACGAGATCCAGTGCGGCATGGGCCGGACCGGCACGCTGTTCGCGCATTGGCAGGAGCAGGTGACGCCGGACATCGTGACGCTGGCCAAGGCGTTGGGTGGCGGTTTCCCGATCGGCGCGATGCTGGCCGGCCCCAAGGTGGCCGAAACCATGCAGTTCGGCGCGCACGGCACCACCTTCGGCGGCAACCCGCTGGCTGCAGCGGTGGCGCGCGTGGCGCTGCGCAAGCTGGCCTCGCCGCAGATCGCCGAGAACGTAGCGCGTCAGTCGGCGGCGCTGCGCGCCGGCCTGGAGGTGCTCAACACCGAGTTCGGCCTGTTCGCCCAGATCCGCGGGCGTGGCCTGATGCTGGGCGCGGTGCTGGCGCCGGCGCATGCCGGGCAGGCCGGCGCGATCCTGGATTTTGCCGCCAAGCATGGCCTGCTGTTGCTGCAGGCCGGGCCGGATGTGTTGCGCTTCGTGCCGGCACTGAATCTGACCGATGCCGAGCTGGCCGATGGGTTGGAACGCCTGCACCTGGCCATTGCCGAGTACGTGGCGCAGAAGTGATGGAGTCCTGCGCGTTCTGCACCGTCGTGGTGGGTGCCGCGACGGTAAGCGCGGTGGGGTAAGCGGCGCGGGTCGTTGCGTTTCTTGATTGGCGCTAAGTCACCCGGCGGGAGAGGGGCTCGCTTTTGCGTTCGTCATTAACCCGAAACGAACTCAAAGCGCCAACGCTGTACCTGACCGTGGACGCCGACGCGTTCAACGCTGCGAGCAGCGTCTTGCGTAATCCTTGAGGGTGATCAGTGCTTCGCGATGCTCAACGATTCCCGATTCCCGATTCCCGATTCCCGATTCCCCAATCCCCAATCCCCAATCCCCAATCCCCAATCCCCAATCCCCAATCCCGGCTCTTCACCCCAGCCCATACCGTTTCAACACCCGCCGCAACGCCCGCGCATCGCGCACCGTGTCCGCATGCAGACCGGCGGCACGCGCGCCGCGGACGTTGACGAATAGATCGTCGACAAACAACGTGCGCGCAGCACTCGCATCCAGTTGTGCAAGCGCGCGCTGATACACCTGCACATCGGGCTTGCGGCCGCCGAGCGCGCCGCTGCACAGCACGCGGCCCTGCAATAGCGGAAACAGCGGCGGCACGATCCGCTCAATCGCTTCCGCCATCAATGGCCCGTTGTTGGTGAGCACCGCCACCGCGGTGGTTGTCGCCACCGCCAGCACCTGCGTCAGCACTGCCGGGTCGGCGCGGCATGCCGCCACGCGTGCGGCGATCCAGGTGGCGCGATCGATCGCGCAGCCAAGGCCGTCGCTGAGCTGGGCCAGATAGGCGGGCGTGTCGATCACCCCGGCGTCGTAGGCGCGCTCCAGGCCCTGCTCGAACAACACCTTTTGCACATGTTGCGGCGTGCACGCCGCCGCATTGGCAAGCGCCGCCACACGGCGCGGCCGCGAGTAGCTGGCCAGCACGCCGTCGAAATCGAGCAGTAACAGGGACGGTGCTGCAGGCGGCATGGGTGCACTCGGAATGTGGCGGGGCAGCGTTGTCGATTCGCCACGGGATGGCAAGCGTGCAAGACCTGGTATGTCCGGATCCACGCAGGTGGGTAGGGATGGTACCCATTCAGATCGTTGAATTCGGCAGCAACCTACCCACCCGCGCCGCCCCTACCCTCCGCGCGGCGCTTGCGGTGGAACTGTGCTGGGTATGGTCGATGCATGCCGCATCCGCGGTGTCAGCCGGTCTTGGGGAGCGGGCCCGGTCACTCAGCACGTCACACCATCCAGGGGGTCGATTGCATGCGCAAGCGCTTGAACACCGATCAACTGGCGGCGTCGGTCGCCGCCATTCTCACCACTGCCACGCGTGGTCGCACGCTGGCTTCGATGACCTTGGTGCTGGCTGGCGCGCACAGCCTGCCCGTCCTGGCACAGGAAGCGCGCACGCTGGACGCGGTCAGCGTGGTCGGTACCGGCTCCACGCGCACCACGGCTTCCATCTCCGTTGCCGAGATCCAGGCTCAGGTGCCCGGCGTGGCACCACAGCAGTTACTGGCGAGCCTGCCCGGCGTGAATGTGCAGACCACCGATCCGTTCGGGCTGTACGAATTCGGCGACTCGATGACCATCCGCGGCTTTTCCGCCAACCAGATCGGCGTGACCCTGGACGGCATCCCGATCGAAACCTTCGACACCCGCGAAGGCGGCCCGATCACCCGCTACGTGTCCAGCGAGAACCTGCTCGACGTCACCGTGTCGGCCGGCTCCGGCGATGTCACCCAGCCGTCGTACCACGCACTCGGCGGTGCGATCCGCTACACCAGCCTGCCCCCAAAGGGCGGCGACAGCTGGAGCGGCAATCTCACCCAGACCATCGGCTCGGACGATCTGGTACGCAGCTTCGTGCGGCTGGATACGCCGGACTGGTGGGAAGGCGGCCCCAGCGCCTATCTGTCTGCCTCGCGCACGCAGGGCGGGGTGTGGGACATGGAACCGGCCACGCAGAAGAGCGATCACTTCGAAGCCAAGATCCGCCAGGCCTGGGACGTGGGCCACCTGACCCTGGGCTGGATCTACAACAACCGCAAGGACTACGACGTGCAGTCGTATAACTCCGACGGCTCGGTGGCGTGGGATCTGCACGAACGCATCACCGGCAATCCGGAAGTGGATGCCGAGCATTACAGCGAATGGCAGAACGGCCGCCGCGACTCGCTGCTCAGCCTGCACGGCGATTTCCTGTTCAACGATGCGATCGGTTTCACCTTCACCGGCTACTACGAGAACAAGCATGGTTACGGCGTCGGCGGCACGCCGCCGAGCACGGCCACTGGCCTGTACAACGATGCCATCGCCGGTACGCCAGGGCGCACCGACATCGCCATCAACGACCCGCAGATCGTCGATGCCAACGGCAATGTCACCCGCGTCGGTGCGATGACGCGGCGCGAGGAAATCATGGGCGGCGATCGCTACGGCGTGACCACCGCGGTGTCGTGGGAGACCGAGCACAACAAGCTCGAAGTCGGTGCGTGGTACGAGAACTACGATTTCGACCAGGTGCGCCCGCTGTACAACCTGGACCCGGCCACCGGCGCACTGCTCAAGGGCTCGCTGCCGATCGTCATCTACTACGACAACCACTTCTCCACCGAGGTGAAGCAGCTCTACATCAAGGACACGCTGCGTTTGCTCGATGACCGGCTCACCATGGAGTTCGGCGCCAAGGGGCTGGATGTCAAACGCGACTACAACGGCATCGCCAATCTCGATGACTTCAATGTCGGCGTGCGCCGCGATGTCACCATCAAGAACAGCGACTGGTTCCAGCCGCAGGTCGGCGCCAGCTTCCAGCTTGCCGACGGCGTGCAGGTATTCGCCAACTACGCGGAGAACTTCAGCTCGGCGCCGCGGCTGGCGTTGACCTCGGGCGCATTCAATCCGGATATCGCACCGGAGGAATCGACCAATATCGATATCGGCATCCGCGCCGAATCCAGCCAGTGGAGCGGCTACGTCGCTGCCTACAAGATCGATTACGAGAACCGCATCATCGCGCTGACCGACCCGGACCCATTGGTGGTCGCACCCACGATCTACGCCAACGTCGGCGACGTGCAGACCTATGGTGCGGAAGTGTCCGGCATGTGGAAGCCGGCACCGGGCTGGCGGCTGGGAGCGTCGCTGACCTGGAACAAATCCGAGTTCCAGGACAACTATTTCGGCCCGGTCAGCGGCAACCTGGTGCAGGTGGAAGGCAACGAAGTGCCGGACTCGCCCAAGGTGATGTTCAGCCTCAACGGCGGTTGGGAGGGCGAGCATTTCTTCGCCAACCTCGACACCAAATACACCGGCAAGCGCTACGGCGACACGCTCAATACCGACCAGGTGGATGCCACCTTCATCGTCAACGGCAGCCTCGGCTACCAGGGCGAGGATGCCGGGTTCCTGGCCGGTGGGCGGCTGCAGTTGTCGGTCTACAACCTGTTCGACAAGGACGATGCGATCGGTGCGGTGTTCCCGAACGAAAGTTCCGGCTCGTACCAGTTGATCGCACCGCGCCAGCTGTTCGCCAGTCTGTCCTACAAGTTCTGAGGCGGTGATGCGGCCGGCGTCACTGCCGGCCGCGTCATGCGTTTTTTGTCAGTCGCACTCGTTCCATGACATGCAAGGACTACGCGTTGATGCAAGGCAATCATTCTGGGGCGATGACGCGGCGGCAACTGCTGGCGCGTATCGGCATGACCGCTGGCGGCGCGATGATGTACCAGGCGATGAGCAGCCTGGGCATGGCAGCCGAATCAAATTTCAAAGGGCCGCTACAACTGGATGGCGACCCGAAGGGCGCCTCGGTGCTGATTCTGGGGGCGGGGCTGGCCGGCATGGCTGCGGCCTTCGAACTGCGCAAGGCGGGGTACCGCGTGCAGTTGCTGGAATACAACGACCGCCCCGGTGGGCGTAACTGGACGCTGCGCGGCGGCGACCGTTATACCGAACTGGGCGGGGCGACCCAGCATTGCCAGTTCGACGACGGGCTGTACCTCAATCCGGGGCCGTGGCGCATTCCGCATCACCACAAGGCGGTGCTGAGTTACTGCAAGCAATTCGGTGTGGCCCTGGAGGCGTTCAACCAGGTCAACTACAACGCGCTGTTGCACAGCCAGCAAGGCTTTGGCGGCAAACCGCAGCGCTTCCGCGCCATCGATGCCGATTACAAGGGCCACGTGTCCGAGCTGCTGGCCAAGTGCACGCAGCAGCAGGCGCTGGACCAGAGCGTGAGCCGTGAAGACCAGGAGGTGCTGTTGGAGTCCTTGCGCACCTGGGGCGCGCTCGACCACAAGTTCGGCTACGTCAAAGGCAAGGACAGCAGCGAGCGGCGCGGCTTTGCGCGGTATCCCGGCGGCGGCCTGTCGGGCAAGCCGGAGTTCTCCGATCCCTTCAGCGTGCAGGACGTGTTGCGCTCGCGTCTGTGGACCACGTTGGCGGCCGGCAACAACTACGAAATGCAGACCACCATGTTCCAGCCGGTGGGCGGCATGGACCAGATCGGCAAGGCGTTCGCGAAGCAGCTTGGCGATGCGATCACCTACAACGCCAAGGTCACCAGCATCGATCAGGACGGCAACGGCGTGCGTGTGTCCTGGCAGGATGCCGCGCACGGCGGCGAAGAACGCATCGCCAGCGCCGATTGGTGCATCTGCACGATTCCGCTGTCGGTGCTCAGTCGTATTCCGGTCACCGCCGGCGACGCGATGACCACCGCGATCGGCCAGGTGCCGTACGCGGCATCGGTGAAGGTGGGCCTGCAGTTCAAGCGCCGCTTCTGGGAAGAGGACGAGGCCATCTACGGCGGCATCAGCTATACCGATCTGCCGATCACCTTGATCAGCTATCCCAGCACCAACTATCACAGCCCCGGCAAGGGCGTGCTGCTCGGTGCCTACGTGTGGGGACTGGACGCCTACCAGTTCACCTCGATGCCCCCGGAGCAGCGTGTGCGCAAGGCGGTCGAATACGGCACGCAGCTGCATCCGCAGTATCCACGCGAGTTCGAGAACGGCATTTCGGTCGGCTGGCACCGTGTGCCGTTCACGCATGGCTGTTTCGGCATGTGGAGCGAGCAGGCGCGTGCCGAGCACTACACGCCGCTGTGCCAGATCGACGGGCGCCTGGCGCTGGCCGGTGAACACGTCTCCTATATTCCGGCCTGGCAGGAGGGCGCGATCTTGTCCGCGCACGATGTCGTCGGCCGTCTGCATCGCAAAGTGCTGGCCGGAGGAGGTCGCGCATGAGTCTGTTACCACGATTGGCCGCGGCCAGCTTCGTCGTTGCGATGGCTGCCTTGCTGGTGCCGCCGGGCGTATACGATGCGCAGGCGCAGAGTTCCGATGCCACCCAGCTGTTCCCGCAGCAGGGCTTTGCCAAGGCATCCGGCCAGGATGTCTACCAGGCGATCTGCCAGGGCTGCCACATGCCGGCCGGGCGCGGCGCGCAAGGTGCCGGCGAATACCCGGCGCTTGCCGGCAATCCCAAGCTGGCCGCCGGACCCTACGTCACCATGATGGTGCTCGACGGCCACGCCGGCATGCCCGGCTTCGGCGAGATGCTCAACGACCGCCAGGTGGCCGAAGTGGCAAGTTATGTGCGCACGCACTTCGGCAACGATTACGCCGAGCGCGTCACCGTCGACGACGTCAAATCGCTGCGCCACTGATTCCCCCTTTTCTCTCATGCAAGGAGTTGCCATGTCCCGTCCAGTGACAGCCGTCCTCACTGCCGCCCTGTTGTGGTCTGCGGGTCTCACCGCTGCGCACGCCGCCGAGGTGATCCGCCACAAGATTCCCAACAGCGATTTCCCCATCGCTGCCGCCGTGGAAATTCCTGCCGGCAAGGCCACTGTCTATGTCAGCGGCAAGGTGCCGGCGGTGGTGGATGCCAGTGCGCCCAAGGATTCGGCTGCCGCCTATGGCGACACCAAGGCGCAGACGGTGAGCGTGTTGAACCAGATCAAGCAGCAACTCGCAGCGCTCGGCCTGGGGATGGGCGATGTGGTGAAGATGCAGGTGTTTCTGGTCGGCGATCCGGCCATGGGCGGCAAGATGGATTTCAACGGATTCATGGAGGGTTACCGCCAGTTCTTCGGCACCAAGGAGCAGCCCAACCTGCCGGCACGCTCGGCCTTCCAGATCGCCGCGCTCGGCAACCCGCTGTATCGGGTGGAAATCGAAGTGGTCGCCGTTCGTCCCTGAAACCGTCGTGCCGTCCTGCTGGAGGTTGTCATGAAAACTGCTCTTTCGCGCCGCATGTTTCTGCGCGATTCCGCGCTGTTTGCCGGCGCTGCCGGTGCGAGTGCGCTGCCGCTGCTGGCCAGCGCCGCCGAACGTTCCGCCGCCATCGCGCCGACACCGGCCAGTGCGCTGTCGCCGGTGATGATCGGCTCCAACGAATTTCCCGATGGCCCGTCGGCGGCCGCGGTCAAGGCCATCGCGCAGATCGCACCGCAAGGCGGACGCTACCTGCGCGATGTGCA
Organism: Xanthomonas sp. F14; assembly: GCF_014199865.1. NCBI lineage: Bacteria > Pseudomonadati > Pseudomonadota > Gammaproteobacteria > Lysobacterales > Lysobacteraceae > Xanthomonas > Xanthomonas sp. F14. The sequence goes on from NZ_JACHOM010000002.1 coordinate 111,253, forward strand.
GAGGGAGCTGATGGATACCCTGGCCGCCGAGCTCAAGCTGCCGGTCAATCACCTGATGGCCTACGCCGGCTCCACCGAGCCGCTGGACTACACGATGCTGGCGTTCACCTCGCCCAGCGCCGCGCTGGTCACCGCCGACCCCACCTACGAATCCGGCTGGCGCGCCGCCACCCGCAATGGCGCAAACCTGATCAAGGTACCGTTGCGCAAGGACTTTTCGCACGATGTGCAGGCGATGTGCGCCGCCGACGCCAGCCCCGGCGTGATCTACATCTGCAATCCCAATAATCCCACCGGCTCGGTCACCGCACGCAAGGATCTGGACTACGCATTGGCGCACAAGCCCAAGGGCAGCGTGCTGGTGGTGGACGAGGCCTATATCCACTTTGCGCAGAGCACCAGCAGCGTGGTCGACATGGTCGCCGCGGGCGAGGACGTGGTGGTGTTGCGCACCTTCTCCAAGCTCTACGGCATGGCCGGCATTCGCCTCGGCTATGCGGCCGCGCGCCCGGACCTGCTGGCCAAGCTGATGTTCTACAGCGTCAACAGCCTGCCGGTGACCGCCGCCGCCGCAGGCCTGGCCAGCCTGCGCGATCCCGCACTGGTGCCGCAGCGCCGTGCACGTACCGCGGCCACACGCAAGGACGTGATGGAGTTTCTCGCCAAGCAGGGCTACGCCTGCACCGCCTCGGAGAGCAACTGCTTCATGGTCGATGTGAAGCGCCCGGCCGCCGGCTTCAAGGACGACATGGCCACCCATGGCGTGTTCATCGGACGCAGCTGGCCGGTATGGCCGACCTGGTCGCGCATCACCGTCGGCACCGACGCGGAGATGGCACGCTTCAAGCAGGCCTTCGTGCAGGTGATCGCCGGCAAGCGCGGCCCGTTGCCGCTGCTGGACGCCACGGCCGCTGTGCATGATCCGATGGATGCTTTTTTCCGTTACGCATGAGGCGTTACTCTGGCACCACCGGCGCATGCGAACGCGCTGGTGTGGCCAGGCGCGCTGGGCGTCGCGCATCCCTTAACGCAGGAGTGTTCCCTTGAAAGTGTTTTCGACATTTGCCGTGCTTGGTCTGGTGCTGCTGGCGCCTTCGGCATGGGCGCGTACCTGCGCCGTCACCATCACCGGCAACGATCAGATGAAGTTCGACCAGAGCGCGATCAAGCTGGCACCCGACTGCACGCAGGTGGACCTCACGCTCAAGCACTCCGGCAAGATGGCCGCCACGGTGATGGGGCATAACTGGGTGCTGACCAAGTCCGCCGACTTCCAGGCAGTGGCCAATGCCGGCATACGCTCCACCATTGCCGACAGCTATCTGCCCAAGGCCGACGCGCGCGTGATCGCGCACACCAAGGTGATCGGCGGCGGCGACAGCACCACGGTGAGCTTTCCCACCAGCAAGTTGAGCAAGGGCGGCGATTACACCTTCTTCTGCTCGTTCCCCGGCCACTGGGCGATGATGAAGGGCACGCTGAGTTTTGGTTGAGCTGTCATGTGCCGCAGGTGTGCGTGGCCGCGGCAGGAGTGAAGTGTGAGGGAGCTGGCACGCGGTCACGCCGCGTGCTCCAGAGCGATCGCGACCGGAGTGGGCGGCAGCGCCAACCAGCGTCGTGGACGCTGCTTCTGGTTTCGGCGTTGGCGCATCAGCGTCTTTCGCCGAACGCGATGTAGTCTGCGTTTTTAACGGGCTTTCCCGGTCAATCGGTTGATCTACTCGTAGCTTGGCAAGGCGATGGCATTGGCGTCCCGTGCAAAATGGTTGTTGATGAACGACCTGAGTGCGGGCCGGCTGGCCAGGCGGATGGCGTTGCGCAGCACTGCCAGGCCGAAGCGGGTATGCGGCCACAGCAGGCGCGGGACCAGCTTGGGAATGTTCTGCCCCTGTTTGACGAAGGGACGCATGATGCGTTCGTAGTAAGCGAAGGCGGTTGCCGGCGTGTCCGACCTGGCAAGCTCCCCGGCAAGGACGTAGGCACCCACGATCGCAAGCGTGGTGCCGATGCCGGACAGTGCGGTCGGGCACCATGCCGCATCGCCGGTCAGGACCACCCGACCGTTGGACCAGCGGTCCATGCGTACCTGGCGCAGCACATCGAAGTAGAAGTCGTCGACGTCCGTCATCGCATCCAGGATGCGTGGAAACTCCCAGCCCAGCGCAGAGAACTGCGCACGAATGAAGGCGCGCTGCTGCGCCACGCTCCAGCTGTTCTCGTGACCGGGTCGCTTCTGGATGCCAAGATAGACTCCCAACTTGCCGTCGCGTGCAGGTTTCACCACCGCTCCCCGACCACCCAGCGTGTTGTATTGCCGCGCATAGACGCCGTCACTGGCGATCTGCGGAATGCTCAAGTAGGCAATCGTCAGGTCCATCCAGCGCGGCCGATTTTCTTCAGGGAAAACCAGCTCCCTGGTGTGCGAGCCGACGCCCTCGGCGATCACCACAAGTGCATAGGTTTCCTGATGGCCGCCGGCAAAGGTGACCTGGACGCCGCCGTCGTGCTGCTCAATGTGTTCGATGCTGTCACCGAAGCGGAAGCGCACTCCTTGCGCCGCTGCGGCCTCGTAGATGATCCGGGCGATATCGCCGCGGCGGATTTCCATCTCCGCGGTCGGGCCGCCGTCGGTGTCGGAGTGCGCCGCTTCGAAGCGGCCGACCACGTGATTGTCTTCGGTGACCCAATCGGTGCCGCGCTCCCGGGTGCTGCGTTCGAGCAGCAGCGCCTCCAGGCCCATCCGGCGCAGCACGTCTCGCGCGGTGCCGCGCACGTCCACGTTCTGTCCGCCGTCGCGGAACGCCGGCGCGCGCTCCACGACTTCAACATCGCGGCCATATCTGGCAAGCCACCAGGCCGTGGTGGTGCCGGCAACGCTGGCGCCTGTGACAAGGATACGAGCAGCCATGCTGTGAGCTCCCGATAAAAATACATCATACATGATGTATTTTTATCGACGGAAGCCAGTGCCGGCGCTGGCGGTCAGCCTGGCGACGTCTCCGCACTGCCGGGCGGGGCCGCTGCGCGCAACAACCCGCGTTGCAAGGCCTGCGCCAACGCGCTTTCGCGGCTGCGTGCATCGAGCTTGCGATAGAGGTTCTTCAAGTGGAACTTGACCGTGTTTTCCGACAGGTGCAGACAGCGTGCGATCTGCTTGTTGGAATACCCGCGTGCCAGCTGCGCGAGCACTTCCAGCTCGCGCTCGCTGAAGATGTCGCCGGCCGGGTCCTCGTCGCCGCTGAGGCGTTCGAGCAGAGCCTGGATGGTGAGTGCGCGGGTGGTGCCGCCGACGGTCTGCGGGTCGTGTTGACGCAGCGAGCGCAGCATTGCCTTGGCCGGCAGTCCGAGTTCGACGATCGCCTGCCAGCTTTGCGTCAGCGCCACATGATCGAGCGCGCTGTACAGATGCGGCAGCGCCGCGGCCAGTTCGCCACGCTGCTGCAGCACCAGGGCGATGCGTGCGCGGGTGCGCGCGAGGTGGCACAGATTGTCATTGGCCAGGCAGGCCTGTTCGATCTGGCCCAGGATGGTCAGCGCGGCGCTGCTGCGTCCGGCCAGCCGGTGCCAGCGTGCCAGCGCAAAGCCCATCGCCGCGCGATCGCGCCAGCGGTGGGGCGAGCGCAGCGTATGCGCCAGGCCGGATTCGCCGCCGGTACGGGCGATCACCACATCGATGGCGGCATTGCCCGGATGTTCCAGCAACAGCATCAAGCGCCATGCTGCCGCCAGCTCGGACAGGCGTGTCAGCTTGCGCCCGTGGGCGATCTGTTCGACGTGTTCGAGCAGCGCCAGTGCACTGCGCCCGCTGTGGTCGCGCACACGCTCCAGTCCCAGCGCGGTGCCGTAGGCGGAGGCCAGCACGTCCATGCCGCCGTCGTGCTGTTCCAGCAATTCCAGCGCCGGATGCAGCAGGTCGGCCGCATCGTCGTGGTGGCCGCGTTCGTAATGCAGTTGCGCGAGCAGACACTGGCCGGCGGCCTCCAGCACGCGATCCAGTTGCGGGGTGCGCGCGCACCAGTTCAGGGCCTGCCGATAACAGGCTTCGGCGTCGCCGAGTTGCCCGCGGTAGAAAAAGCTCTGGCCCAATGCCAGCAACGCCTGGCTTGCGCCCGGTTCGCTGCCACCGCGCTGCATCGCGTCGCGTGCGTTCAAGGCGTAGCGTTCGGCCAATGCAAAGGCGCCCTGCGCAATGGCGGTGGTGGCGCAGATACACAGCAGCATGCCGCGGCCCAGATGATCGTCTTCGTCCAGCGCGGATGCCTGCGCGGCGATCTGGGTCAGGCCATGCGGATTGCCGCAGATTTCGTCGAGGCGATCGCGCAACAGCGCCACCACCACCGTGTAGTCGCGCTGCAAGGGCTCACGCAGCGCCGCTGGAAAGTCGCGGAAGCGTTCCAGCAGCAGGCGCGCATGGCTGAATTCGCCGAGCCTTGCGTGCAGATGCGCCTGGGTGAGATTCAGCGCCGGGGTGTCGCGGATGGTGCGGTGTTCGAAATGCCGGAGCAGTGCGCGCACCTCGTGCGTGCCGTGGGTCAGCACCAATTGCCAGGTGCCGGCGCGCGCGATGTAGCTGGCGGCCAGGTCGCCGCACTCGGCACGCGATGCGTGCCGCACCGCTTCGGCCAGATGCTGATGCTCGCCAAACCAGCGTGCGGCCCGTTGATGCAGGTGCGTGGCTTGGCCGGGATGTTCGCGATCGAGCAGTTGCTGCAGGAAGTCGGCAAACAAGGGGTGATAGCGGAACCATTCGCGCTCGCCATCCATGGGCACCAGCAGGCCGTGGAAATGTTCCAGCCGCGCCAGCAGCCGGCCGCTGTCGTCGCGCTGGCGCACCGCATCGGCCAGCGCTGCGTTGACGCGCTCCAGTGGGCTGGTCCGCAACAGCAGATCGCGCGTGTCGGCATCCAGGTCGTTGACCACCTGTTCGGCCAGGTACGCGGCAATTTGTGCGCTGCGGCCGGAGAAACGCGCGGCCACCTCCTGTTGACGTTGCACGCCGCCCTCCAGCCACAGGCGCGCCAGATGCAGCGCCACCGGCCAACCTTCGGTGTAGCGCAGCAATTCGTCCACTACCGGCGCCGGGACCTGGGGCCCCAGCAGTGCCTGCGCCTCGTGCTCGTCCAGCGCCAGTTGCGCACTGCCGAGACGGCTGAGCTGTGCCTGCAGGTCCAGCCGCTCCAGCGGCAGTGCCGGCACGCGCCGGGTGGCCAGCAGCAGGTGCAGGCGTCCGCCGCCGTGTTCGACCAGCCGCAGTACCAGCTCGTCGACGATGCCGCTGCCGAGCCGGTCATAATCGTCAAGAATCACGCTGATGCGCCGTGGCGCCGCGCGCAGCGCGCGGATCAGCACCGTCACCGCCTCGCGCGGATCCTGGTCGCGGTTGTGCAGCACTGCGGCGCACAGCGCCGGATCTGCACCTGCGTGCTGGATCGCCAACGCCAGATGGCCAAGGAAGCGCGCGGCATCGGCGTCCTCTTCGTCCAGCGACAGCCAGGCCACGGCCGCGTGCTCGCGTGCGCGCAGCTGCGCATGCCACTGCGCCAGCAGCGTGGTCTTGCCGAACCCAGGCGGTGCCAGCAGCAGGGTGAGTGGCCGGGCCTGGGCCTGATCCAGCGCCGCCAGCAACGCGCCGCGCACCACCGCACCGGTACGCGGCAGCGGCGGCTCCAGCTTGCTGGCAAGCAGCCAATCGGGAAGGGCGGAATCGCGCGACGGTGAGGGGCGCGGTGTGAGCAACGCAACAGGCTTGAGCATGAGGCGAGGGCGGCCCTGGCAAGCGTCGGCAGCGCGCCGGCTCGACACGCTGCAGATCGTGATGAAACAGCGGCGATGCAGATGGCGTCACCGTGACCGGCGACAACGTCATATCGGCTGCTTCGAGGGTCCCCACCCATGCCCATCCGTGGACACCTTTCAGAAAGGTATGACAGCCACAAGACAAAAGCAAAGCTTGTCGTTGCGCCGCCGCCTGAATGGCGCAAGCGATGGCGCAGGGTGCGTGCAAGCGCCAGGCAACAGCCGAGTCCATCCGGACGCCATGGGCCCGGACACGACGCCGGCGCCGCGCCTGTTCAGCGTCGGCGCGGAGTCGAGATACACATCAGCCATCGCCGATGGCGCGAGCCTTGCGGCCAGCGCCATCGGTGAGCATCGCGAGGCACGCGATCACGCCTGGCTTTCAACGCCACACAAGGTCAGCGTGTCCGCGCCAGCTCGCAGACAAGACGACGTCCGAAGACGCCTCAGTGCGCCACTTCCGCAAACGCCTCGCGCGCGGCGGCCAGCGTGGCCTCGATCACTGCCGCGTCGTGCGCGCTGGACATGAAGCCGGCCTCGTACGCCGACGGCGCCAGATACACGCCCCGCTGCAGCATCGCGTGGAAGAAACGATTGAAGGTGGTGATGTCGCAGGCAGTGGCCTGCGCGTAGCTCTCCACGATCTCGTCGGTGAAGAACAACCCGAACATGCCGCCGACCTGATTGGTGGTGACGGCAATGCCGGCCGCGCGCGCGGCATCTTCCAGTCCTTCGCACAACACGCTGGTGGCCTCGCTCAGGCGGGCATGGAAGCCGGGCTCCTGCACCAGCTCCAGCATCGCCAGACCGGCCGCCATCGCCACCGGGTTACCCGACAAGGTGCCGGCCTGGTAGATCGGGCCGGCTGGGGCAATCTGCTCCATCAAGTCACGCCGGCCGCCGTACGCACCCACCGGCATGCCGCCGCCGATGATCTTGCCGAAGGTGCTCAGGTCCGGGGTGACCCCGTAATGCGCCTGCGCGCCACCGAGCGCGACGCGGAAACCGGTCATCACCTCGTCGAAGATCAGCAGTGCGCCATGCCGGGTGCACAGCGTGCGCAGATGCTGCAGGTAGCCGGCCTGCGGCGGAATGCAGTTGGCGTTGCCGACCACCGGCTCGATGATCACTGCCGCCACGTCGGCGCCGATCTCGTCGAACAGGGCGGTGGCGCCTTCGAAGTCGTTGAAGCTGAGTGTCGCGGTCAACTCGCTGAGGCCGGACGGCACGCCCGGCGAGGTCGGCACGCCCAGGGTCAGCATGCCGCTGCCGGCCTTGACCAGGAACGAGTCGCCATGGCCGTGATAGCAGCCTTCGAACTTGACGATGCGGTTGCGCCCGGTGGCGCCGCGCGCCAGGCGCACCGCCGACAGCGTGGCTTCGGTGCCGGAATTGACCATGCGCACCATCTCGCAGGACGGCACCAGCCGGTGGATCGTCTCGGCCATGGTGACTTCGGCCGCACACGGCGCACCGAAGGACAGGCCGTCGCGGATCGCGCGCTCCACCGCTTCGCGCACCGCCGGGTGATTGTGGCCGGCAATCATCGGCCCCCACGAGCCCACGTAGTCGATGTAGCGGTTGTCGTCCACGTCGTACAGATACGGGCCATCGGCGCGCGCCACGAAGAACGGCTCGCCGCCGACCGACTTGAATGCACGCACCGGTGAGTTGACGCCGCCGGGCAGCAGCGTCTGCGCCTGGGCGAACAGGGCGTGGGAGCGGGTGTGGTTCATGCGCGCAGATCCTTGAGTGGTACCGAGTGGGGGCGGCGCGGCCCGACTGCGGGCAGCGCACTCGCCATTGTCAGGCTTGCGGCCCCCGTCCGCCTACCCACCAGGTGCCTGCCTACCCGTCGGAGCGGACGGGTAGGGCAGCCCGGCTGCCTATGATCGAACGGGACGGTATCGACGGTTTGGCATGAGCAGATGACCCGCGGTCATTGGCCTCCTGCGGCGGATGTTCAGAGAGTGTGATTCCGGTAGCCATTGGCGCCGTTCATTTTTGTCGCGTTGCCGACAGTTCCAGACTTGGGGGAGACAGCATGAACCGTAGTATCCAGAAGCGTGCCTTGGCGTTGGCGCTGGTCGTGGCCATGGGGAGCGTCCACGCGCAGTCCACCAGCGGCAGCATCGTCGGCAGCGTGGGGCAGAGCAGCGGCACCAGCGTGCTGGTGGAAAACAACAGCGGGTTCAGCCGCGAAGTACCGGTGGATGCGCGCGGCCGTTACACCGCCGGCAACCTGCCGCTGGGCACCTACAAGGTCACCGTCAAGCGCGACGGCGCGGTGGTGGAGACGCGCGAGAACGTCGCGATCACCGTCGGCGCCAACACCGACGTCTCGTTCGCTGCCGCGTCGGGCAGCGGCATGCAGACCCTGGACAGCGTGACCGTCACCGCCGCAGGCCTGACCACCATCGACGTCAGCAGCGTGGACACCCGCACCGTGGTCACCGCCGAGCAGCTGCAACAGCTGCCGCTGGGCCGCACCGCCGAGGCAATCGCGCTTCTCGCACCGGGCGTGGTGGTCAACAGCGGCGGTTTCGACAATGGCCCGCTCGGCGGCTCGCTGCCCAGCTTCGGCGGCTCGGCCGCCAGCGAAAACGCCTATTACCTCAACGGTTTCAACACCACCACCATCAGCAACAACCTGGGCGGCCTGACCCTGCCGTACGGCGCCATCGACCAGCAGGAAATCTTCACCGGCGGCTACGGCGCGCAGTACGGCCGCGCCAATGGCGGCGTGATCAACCAGATCGGCAAGCGCGGCACCAATGAGTGGAAGTTCGGCGCGGCGGTGATCTGGGAGCCGAACGGTCTCAAGGCCAATCAGCGCGACATCTATTGGCGCCCGGACAGCCAGGGCAGCACGATCAACAACGCCGCCTACCGCTACGCGCGCTCGGCCAATGGCCTGTATCAGCCGGCGAGCGAGGCCGAAGCCAACCAGACCACCTACAGCGCCTATGTCGGCGGGCCGATCATCCAGGACAAGCTGTTCTTCTTCCTGGCTGCCGAACAGGTGGATTCGGACGGCGTACGCGTCGGCACCAATCGCGACACCGACAACGGCCGCACCGGTGGTCTGACCGACTACGACTACAAGCAGAAGCGCTGGTACGCCAAGGTGGACTGGAACATCACCGACAACCACCTGATCGAAGTGACCGGCGCCAGCGACGAGGCAGAGACCAATGGGTCGATCTACCGCTACGACTACCTGGCGCGTGAGCGTGGCAGCTATATCACTAACGACGCGACCTGGAAGACCGGCCCGACCCTGTTCACCGGCAAGTACACCGGCTATCTCAGCGACAACCTCACCGTGACCGCGCTGTACGGCAAGATGAAAACGCCTGACGAGCTGACTCAGTACAACTACAACGCTGAGAATGGCCCCTTCATTGACAGCACCGCATTGCAAAATCCTGCCTACACGGGCGGTACTCCCATAGAAGGACGGCAGCCGGTAAATACGGCGATCACGTCGCCTGATCGTGCCTACAAGAAGGACAATCAGCGTCTGAACCTTGAGTGGCGCATCGGTCACCACACGCTCAACTTCGGTATCGACAACCAGAAGTCCGAGGGTATCGATGTTGGTTCCCAATTACGTGGCCCTGGATACTCGTGGACCTACGGCCAGACCGATGATCCTAACGGTGTAGGGACGGGCGGGCTGGTCAGCCAGTCGGCCAACGAAGCCGGCGGCATCGGCGCACCGAGCCCGGGCCTGGTCGATCCGGTCAACGGGTCCAGCGGCTATTACGTGGTCCGCAACATCAACACCAGCCTGTATTCCTACGAGGCCAAGCAACGCGCCTATTACATCGAAGACAAGTGGCAGGTCACCGACAACCTGCTGCTGAGCATCGGCCTGCGCAAGGACGAGTTCACCAACTACACCCCGTTCGGCGACCCATACATCGAAGTGGATAACGCCTGGGCGCCGCGGCTGGGCTTCAGCTGGGACGTCAACGGCGATTCCAGCCTGAAGGTGTTCGGCAACGTGGGCCGTTATTACCTCGGCCTGCCGTTGTCGGCAGTGAGCCTGTTCACCCCGGCCACCACCACCGATACCTACTTCACCTACAGCGGCATCAACGCCGATGGCACGCCGATCCTGGCGCAGCAGCTGGGGTCGGCCGTGTCGGCCAACTCGCGTTTCGGCCGCATCGCCGACGTGCGCACCGCGGTGGTCAAGGACATCGAGGGCGAGAACCAGGACGAGGTCATCCTCGGTTTCACCAAGCAGCTGGACACCGGCTGGGTGCTGGGCGTGCGCGGCACGCATCGCCGGCTCAATGCGGGGATCGACGATCAGAACTACGACGTTTCCAATACGGCGTTGATTGCCGCTGCGGCCGCCCAGGGTGTCACCATCGACTTCTCGCAGGTTGCCGGTGCATCGCTGATCAATCCGGGCCAGACCAACACCTGGGGCGTGATCGGCACCGATGGCCAGTTCCATGAGGTGTCGGTGAGCCGCGAGGCGGCCGGCTTCCCGAAGTTCAAGCGCAATTACTCGGCGGTCGAATTCAATCTGGAACGTCCGTTCGACGGCAAGTGGTACGCCAAGGTCAACTACGTCTGGTCGCATAGCTACGGCACCACCGAAGGTCAGGTGCGTTCTGACCTGTGGCGCACCGGCGGCGCTTTGGGCAGCTACCAGGGCCAGGCCTCGGTTTCCACCACGCAGAGCTGGGACCACGCGGCGCTGATGGAACACTTCAACGGCGATCAATCCAACGATCACCGTCATCAGCTCAAGCTGTTCGGTTTCTACCAGTTCACTCCGCAATGGGGTGCGTCGGCCAACTTCAGCCTGATCTCGGGCGCGCCGCACAATTGCCTGGGCAACTACTACGGCGACAACTACACCGGCACCGACCCGGCCGGCTACGGTGGCAGCGCGATCACCGGCGGTCCTTACCACTACTGCTACAACCCGGAGACCGGCACCGGCGTGGCGTCGCCTCCCGGCTCGCAGGGGCGGCTGGGCTGGATCGCGCAGCTCGACATGGGCGTGACCTACAAGCCGGCATTTGCCGCCGGCAAGCTGGCACTGCGCTTTGACGTGTTCAACATCACCAACGAGCAGACCGCAACCAACATCTACCCGTTCTCGCAGCTGCCCGACAACACCACCAACCCGCTCTGGGATCAGGTAGTGGCCTACCAGGCACCGCGCTCGGGCCGGGTGACATTGAGCTACGACTTCTAATCGCGCCAGGCGATAAGGTCGGTCCCGGCAGCGACGCGTGATGGCACGCGTCGCTGCCTTGTTGTCTGTACGTCACGTCGCCATTCGTATGCGCTGATGGAGGATTGGTCGCGCGCATAGATCAGTCGTAAAGCGGTTGATCTGCAGTTTGGCTGCGGGCCCCTTGCCCGCCCACCACCGCAGGACACGCCGCAAGTACGTCCGTGTAGGCTCTTACGCGGCATCCATGCCGCGTAAGGTCCCGCGACGGTGAGCGGGCAAGGACCAGTCGGGAGGGTTGGTGCGCCTGGTTAAGAACAGAGCATGACGCGCGTTGTTCGGATGACGTCGCGTCCGAAACCCCGTTGCAGTTCGAGCAACAGGCAGGCTTTAGGCATGCACCCTACGACTTTCTGAGTACCTCACGCAGGTCTGGCAACAAGCAGGTTTTTCACCTGGCCACCGGCAAATTTCCTAGTGCGGTGTCCTTGCCGATTGCGGGGCCCTTGGCGGCGTGGATGCCGCCAAGCAGCCTCCATGGACGGATTCACGGCGTGTCCCACGAGCGCTGAGGGCAGCGCGCGCTCGACCCACCGAGCTTTTGATTGCATCCAATAAACGACGCTTCGACTCGAGTCTCGGTCTCTTGCGTCTTCGCTTGCGCGTGTCGCGGGTAACGTCTGTCGTCTGCCAGCCACGCTAGCGTGCAAACCCGGCCCGATATGCCTGCACTGCCGCGAGTGGGTCCGGCGCGGCGTACACGCCGCTGACCACTGCAATCAACTCGGCACCTGCAGCCACCAAGCCGGGCACCTGCGCAGCCGCGATGCCACCGATCGCCACGCGCGGCACTCCCAGCGCTGCGGCTTGCTGCAGCAACGCCGGCGTGGCGCGACGTGTCGTCACCTTGGTGGTGGTCGGGAAGAACGCGCCGAAGGCCACATAGCTGGCGCCGGCCGCGACCGCTGCGCGCGCGCGCGCGATCTCGTCGTAGCACGACACCCCGATGATGGCCTGTTCGCCCAACAGTGCACGCGCCGCGGCCGCCTCGCCATCGTCTTCGCCCAGGTGCACGCCTTGCGCGCCCACCTGTCGTGCCAGCTGCGCATCGTCGTTGATGATCAACGGCACGCCGTGCGCAGCGCACGCCTCGCGCAGCGCGCTGGCCTGTTCCAGGCGCAGCGCCGCGGTGGCCTGCTTGTTGCGGTACTGCAGCCAGGTGACAGCGGGCAGCAGCGGCAAGGTGCGCGCGATCAGGCGTGCGGTGTCGGGTTCGTCGGGCGTGATGAGGTAGACGCCGCGGGCGTTGTGCAGGTCGGACATGGCAGCGCTTCCGGAAGCGGTGGGTGGGATGGGACAATGCAGCCCCACCGTTGCGTGACCGCGATTATCCGATGAGCGAGACATCCACGACCACCTACCGCACCTGGATGTGCGTCGTCTGCGGGTTTCTCTACCACGAGGCCGACGGCATCCCCGAAGAGGGCATCGCCCCGGGCACCGCCTGGCAGGACGTTCCCGACACCTGGACCTGCCCGGATTGCGGCGTGACCAAGGACGACTTCGAGATGGTCGAGATCGACTGAGGTCCTGGCTGGGTCGCTGCGTTTTTCGCGCCACAACATCGCCGGCACACGTTCGCATGGTGCTGGCGAGGGCCTTGCAGGCTGTGTTTTCAGTGCGCGCGCGCGCGCTGACTGTTCAGTTCGACCAGATGTTCGTGCAGATTGGCCGCGTCCTGCGCACTGGGATTGAGCTGCAGATAACGCGACAGATCGTGGCGTGCGCCGTTGCGGTGGCCCAGATGCAGATAGGCCATGCCGCGATCGCGTAGCGCCTCGGGCTGGTCCGGCACCAGCTTCAGGATGCGGTCGGCACTGCGCGCGGCGCGGTCCCAGTGTTCGGCATCGGCGTAGACGCCGTGCAGATTGCGCAGGATGCGGATCAGGATCGCGCGATGCGGTGCGGGGTCGAGAATCTGCGCCAGGGCGCGGTCGTCGGGGATCTCGCCACCCAGGTGCGGACGAGCGCGCTCGCGCAGCTCGTCCACGCCCAGCGGGCGGCCGCCGTTGAACGGATCCATGACCAGCACGCCGTCGTCCACCGGCAAACGCACCAGGAAATGCCCGGGAAACGACACGCCCGCCAGCGGAATGCCCAGCCGGCGCGCCACTTCGATCTGCACCATCGCCAGCGAGATCGGGTTGCCCAGCCGGCGTTCGAAGACCTGGTTGAGGTAGCTGTTGCGCGGGTCGTAGTACTCGTCGTGATTGCCCGAATAGCCCAGCTCGTCGAACAGGTAGCGATTGACTGCGGCCATCTTCAGCGGCCACAGGTCGATCGCCTCCACCTCGCGGCGCAGGTGCTCGACGTGGCTTTGCACCAGCGTGTCGTACAGCTCGGCGTCCAGCTGCGGATACTCGTCGCGCGCAATCAGCAGCGCGGTGGACATCAACGGCACTGCGTCGTCGTCCAGGCTGGCGAGCGCGGTCCAATGGGGAAGTGGGAGCATGTCGACCATGCTGCCAAGAGTGTCGGCAAGCGGCGCGTGGTTCAAGTCCGGTACTTCCTGACAGGAAGGGCCTGTCGCGTGAGATTCACTTGAGCTTTGGGATATCCGGGCTCAGGGTCAGGCTGGCGCCGTCCTGCAGGTTGAGCCTGGCGGCCTGGCCGGCATTGAGTTCCAGCACGTACCGGGCCGGGCGCTTGCTGGGGTAGGGCGGGCAGGCGTCGCCGGCCGAACACGGCGGCACGTCGCGCTGCTGCGACACCAGCCGGCGCTCATTGTCGAAATACAGGATATCCAGCGCGATCTTGGTGTTCTTCATCCAGTACGCCAGCGGTTCCTGGCGGTCGTGGACGAACAGCATGCCGTGATCGTCCGCCATGGCATCGCGAAACATCAGGCCTTTGGCGCGGTCGGCATCGTTCTGCGCCAGCTCCACCTGGTAGCGCGTGCCGGCCAGTTCCACCCAGGTGCCGCCGCTGCTGGCGCAGCCGCTGAGCAGGATCAACAACGCAAGGGTGAGGAGGCAAAGACGGCGCATGCGGCATACCAGTAGGCGGGGATGCCGCACCATCTGCCAAGCGGCTGCGTGCGTCAAGCCGCTGTAGTGCGGTGTACCGTCATCGCAGGTAACGGGAGTCCGGCCCGCTGCCGCTTCGCAACGCGGGCCGCTACTGCGTATGCGCGTGCTTGCACGCGGTCGCTCAGATCACCCGCGGCGGCTCGCCACCGACGATCACCACATCGGCCGGGCGACGCGCGAACAGGCCCACGCAGACCACGCCGGGAATCTGGTTCAGGCTGCGCTCCAGCGCCACCGGGTCGGTGATCTGCAGGTTGTGCACGTCCAGCACCACGTTGCCGTTGTCGGTGACCACGCCATCGCGCCATACCGGCTGACCGCCGGTGAGCGCCAGGATCTGGCGGGCCACCAGGCTGCGCGCCATCGGAATCACTTCCACCGGCAGCGGGAATTTGCCCAGCACCGGCACCTGCTTGCTCGGGTCGACGATGCAGATGAAGCGCTCGCTGGCCTCGGCAATGATCTTCTCGCGCGTCAACGCCGCGCCGCCGCCCTTGATCAGGCAACGATTCGGGTCGCACTCGTCGGCGCCATCCACATATAGCGACAGATTGCCGGTGTGGTTGAGATCCAGCACCTCGATGCCGTGGCGCCTGAGCTGCGCGCTGCTCTGCTCGGAGCTGGACACCGCCCCCTTGATGCGGTGGCTGATGCGGCCCAAGGCATCGATGAAGTAGGCCACCGTCGAACCGGTACCGACCCCGACGATCATGCCGTCTTCCACGTAATCGATCGCTTTTTCGGCGGCCAGGCGTTTTGCTTCGGACATTTGGGGGCTCGGGATTGGGGAATCGGGAATCGGGATTGGGGAATCGCAAGAGCGGCTGGGCTGAGCGGGATTTGCAAATCGCAAACCCCGAATCTCTACTCCCGGCTACTCCATCGCCAGCAACAATTTCCACTGCGCGGCGGTCACCGGCAGGATCGACAGGCGGTTGCCGCGGGCGATCAGAGGGAAGCCTTCGCCCAGGGCGTCGGCCTGCTGCTTGATTTCGTCCAGTGCGATCGTGCGCGTGAGCTTGCGCTCGAAGGCCACGTCCACCAGCATCCAGCGCGGATCTTCGCGGGTGGCCTTGGGGTCGTGGTAGTCGGATTTGGGATCGAACTGGGTGTCGTCCGGATATGCGGCGCTGGCGACCTTGGCGATGCCGACAATACCCGGCACCTTGCAGTTGGAGTGGTAAAACAACACCCCGTCGCCGACATGCATGCCGTCGCGCATGAAGTTGCGTGCCTGGTAGTTGCGCACGCCGTTCCAAGGTTCGGTGCCGACGCGTTCCAGATCATCGATGGAAAACGTGTCCGGCTCGGACTTCATCAACCAGTAGCGCTTGCGGGCAGTCATTCGGAAACGGCGTCGTCTTTCAGGAAGGTGGCGTGTTCGGTGCAGATCGCATCCACCGCCACGTCCCAGGATTCGATGGGCAGGGCGGGTCGCTGCTGCGCGGCGAAGCCGACGCCGACCAGCCAGGGCGGCGGCGTCTGGCGATGCCGGAACGCGAAGCTGCGATCATACCAGCCGCCTCCCATGCCCAGCCGCCGGCACTGCGCGTCGAAGCCGGTCAACGGCGTCACCACCAGCGCCATCTCCTCGGGTGCAAGCAGCGCGGCGCGTGCCACGTCCGGCTCGGGGATGCCGTAGCGGTTGCTGACCAGCCCCTGGCCCGGCCGCCACGGCGCAAAGCGCAGGACGCGCCCGTCCAGCACCGGCAGGCAATAGCGCACGCCGGCCGGCAGGCTCAGTTGCCAGCGATGCAGCGCGATTTCACCATCCATCGCCCAGTACCCGGCCACCGCGCCGGTCTGCGGCGCGAACGGCAGCGCCAGCAGGCGCTCGGCCAGCGCATCCGCGGCTGCCAGGCGCTGCGCTGCGGGCAGGCTGCGGCGCAGCGCGCGCAACTGCTGGCGCAAGGCGTCTCGGTCGTCGGTCATGGCGTCTCGCAGCGATAGGCGGAGGGATATTGTCGATGGCGTGGACGCGCCTGCCTAGCTGCGTGTGTCCCACCGATCGCCGGTGCCGGCAAGTCTCTCGCCTGTCGCTGAGCGCGTGCGTGCAGCACTGGCAACGTTGCGGCGCACGCATGTCTTGGCGTAGTCATTGCAACAGCGGCGCAGTCGAACTGCGCGTGCCGTGCGTTTCAGATACGCAAAAAGAAACGGCGCCCGAAGGCGCCGTTTCAGATTTGCATTCTCCGCCGTGAACGATGCGGGCGAAACGACCTTGAACCCGGGGTTCAAGTGGGGACGTTGTGAGGCCTTCGGGCTTCCCGCTACAAGGCGGACTTGCACTCCCGGCTTCGTCGCGCCCCCGTGGTCGTAATTAAGGGACAAGGCGAATGTTTTGCACGCTGTCGTTTACAGCAGAGAACGCAGGTGAAGTATAGACCTCTGCTGCGCGATGGCTAGCCCATTCGTCGGCCGGCGCAATTGAAAGTTCATATTTGCGACGACAGCGCGAACTGCACCTCAACGCGGCGTGTCGGACACGCTGTCCAGGCGGCGATTCAAGCTGTCCAGCGTGTTGGCCAGTTCACGGTCGTACAACGCTTGCTGATCGCGCAGCTGCTGCAATTCGTGCGCCAGATTGAGTGCGGCCAGCACCGCAACGCGGTCCACCGCTGCCATGCGATTGCTGCCGCGAATCTCGCGCATGCGCAGATCCAGCAGGCGCGCCGCAGCGGTGAGGCTCTCGCGTTCGTCGGCGGTGACGCCAACGGTGTATTCACGATCCAGAATACGCACGCTGACCGGCTCGTTGTTGCTCACGTGTGCTGCTCCAGGGATTTCAACCGCACGATCATCGCTTCCACGCGCGAGCGCGCCTGTTCGTTCTTGGTCAGCAATTGCGCGCGCTCGCCGATCAACTGTTCCTGCTGGTGACGCAGGCTGCGGTTCTCGTCGGTCAACCGCTGGCTGCGCTCGACCAGGGCTTCCACACGGGCGGCAAGTGCGCGGATCTGGGCGAGGGCAGCGGCGTTGTCCATGCGCTCACGATAGGGGCGCGTGCGCGCGGCGGTCAAGCGCCCGATCGCAGCCCGCTTACCCGCCGTCAGGCCAATCCCGACAAGGGCTTGCGCCGCGGCCGGCGCGGCCGGCGTTACGCGCGTAGACCCCGTAGGGAACGCGCCGCTGGCGGCCGACGCGGGGTGCCTTGATACACTGGGAAGTCAAATCGCCGGCCCATGCGCCGGCACCTCCTGTTCCCAGCCTGGATGACCCGATGGATCTGCCCGATGTAACCGCTGTGCAAAACGAAAGTCGCCAGCTGGAGTTGGCTTCCTCCGCAGCGGAGTTGCATGGCGGGCTGTGCGGGTGGCTCTCCGGTGGGGGTGCCGACAGCGGCGACTGGCTGGCGCGCATCCTGGCCGACACCGCGCAGGTGGCACCCAGGCAGGGCGGGGCGCTGGACCAAATGCGGCAGGCCACGGTGGCGCAGCTGGAAGACCGCGATTTCGCTTTCGAATTGTTGCTGATCGACGACGGCGCACCGCTGGCGGCGCGCACCGATGCCTTGTTCGACTGGTGTCGTGCCTTTCTGGGCGGCTTCGGCCTGGCGGCGCAGCAGCGCCCGGCACTGACCGAAGAGGGCGAAGAGGCGCTGCAGGACCTGGCGCGGCTGGCGCAGGCGTCCAGCGACGATTTCGATGCGGCCGACGAAGACGACACCGCCCTGGCGGAGATCGAGGAGTTCGTGCGCGTGGCGGTGCTGTTGCTGCATGGCGACTGCGTGATGGGGCCGCGCTTCCGCCAACGTCTGAACTGACCGCACGACCGCCATGAAAAAACTCACCGGGATCGGCGCGGCCGAGTACGCGCGTCGGCGCAAGCAGCTGATGCAGATGGCCGGCGATCAGGCCATCCTGATCCTGCCGGCCGCGCCCGAGCGGGTGCGCAGCCACGACACCCACTACCCGTATCGGCAGGATTCGGATTTCTGGTATCTGAGCGGCTTCCCGGAGCCGGAAGCGGTGCTGGTGCTGGTGCCGGGCCGCAAGCATGGCGAGGCGATCCTGTTCTGCCGCGAGCGCGATGCCGAGCGTGAGGCCTGGGATGGCCCGCGCGAGGGCCAGGAAGGCGCGGTGGAGCGCTACGGCATGGACGATGCGTACCCCATCGACGATGTCGACGAGATCCTGCCGGGCCTGCTGGAAGGGCGCAGCCGCGTCTATTACCACTTCGGGCGCGATGTCGACTTCGACCTCAAGCTGATCGGCTGGCTCAAGCGCGTGCGCGAGCAGGTGCGCCACGGCGCGCAGCCGCCGCACGAATTCCTCGAGCTCGGGCATCTGCTGCACGAGCAGCGGCTGTTCAAGTCGCGCGACGAAATCGCCTTGATGCAGCACGCCGCCGACATCAGCGTGCGCGCGCATCGCGCCGCCATGCGGCTGGCGCGGCCGGGTGTGCACGAGTACGAACTGCAGGCCGAGGTGGAGTGCGCGTTCCGCGCCGCCGATGCGTGGCCGGCGTACGGCAGCATCGTCGGCACCGGCAGCAATGCCTGCGTGCTGCACTACCGCGCCAACAATGCGCGCAGCCGCGATGGCGAACTGGTGCTGATCGATGCCGGCGCCGAGTACCGCGGCTACGCGGCCGATATCACCCGCACCTTTCCGGTCAACGGCCGTTTCACCCCGGCGCAGCGTGCGCTGCACGATCTGGTCGGCGCTGCGCAGGCTGCCGCGCTGGCGCAGGCGCGCCCTGGCGTGCCCTACGAAGCCGGGCATCTGGCCGCGGTGCAGACCCTGACCGAGGGGCTGCTGCAGCTGGGCCTGCTCAAGGGCAAGCTGGAGCGCAATATCGCCGACGGCCATTACAAGCGCTTCTATCGGCACAAGACCGGCCACTGGCTGGGGCTGGATGTGCACGATGTGGGCGACTACCGGTTGGCTGGCGACTCGCGTCTGCTCGAGCCCGGCATGGTGTTCACCATCGAGCCGGGACTCTATATCTCCGCTGACGACACCACGGTGGAGGCCAAGTGGCGCGGCATCGGCATCCGCACCGAAGACAATGTGCTGATCACCGCCGACGGCCATCGGGTGCTGACCGATGCGCTGGCGCGCAGCGCCGACGAGATCGAAGCGGAGATGGCGGACCGCGACGCGTTGCGCGCATAGCGCGGTCATGCCGCGATGAGCGGCCGTGACCTGGATCGGTGCATTGCCTTGCGAGCAACACGCGCATTACCGGTTTGGTTGAGATTGCGCGGCGTATCCGGCTGAGGGCGGCGGCGCTCGGGCCGCGCCGGGCGCCTTGCAGGCATGAGGCGCCCGGACGCTTTGCTGTGGGCCGTTCTACTGGCCGAGTTGTGGTGTCTGGGTGCGTTCGGGCTGCTGGACCTGTTCGCCTGGCGTCGCCAGTTGCTGTGCGCGTGCGAACGACTGCGCTTCCGGCGTGCTCAATGCCTGTTCGGTCTTCATGTGCGCGCGCAGATGCGCCGGGTTGGCCGGGTCGCCCTGCACCACGAACACGTTTTCGCCACCGTGTACACCGCGATTGTTGGCCTCGCTCATCAGCACATGATCCACGCGCGACAGGCCGCCTTCCTTGGCCAGCGGCAACAGGGCGGCGCTGAGCCGGTCGCTGGTCTGGTCGGGTGTGCGTCCATGTGCCGCATCGATTGCATGCACGCCGCGCTGGATCTGTTGATACATCGGATGGTCGGGGTGCGAGGACTGGCGTGGATCGTTCATGGCAATGCTCCGTGCGGTGCGGAAAGATTCAAGGGGCGGCAAACACCGGGCGGGTCAGGTTTTCGGGCGCGCCATCGGTGCACGCCACCTCGTCTTCGATACGGATGCCGCCGTAGGGTTTGAACTGCGCAACGCGCGCCCAGTCGACGCTGGCGGCGTGGCCGTTCTTCTTCACTTCGTCCAGCAGCATGTCGATGAAGTACACGCCCGGTTCGATGGTGACCACCATGCCCGCTTCCAGCACGCGGGTCAGCCGCAGATACGGGTGGCCGGCGGGGCGTTCGATGCGGCCGCCGCGGTCGCTGGCCGCAAAGCCTGCCACGTCGTGCACCTGCAGGCCGATCAGATGGCCAAGCCCGTGCGGGAAGAATGCAGCGCTGACGCCGGTGGCGAGCGCAGCTTCCGGCGACACGGTGAGGATGCCGAAGTCCTTGAGGATGCCCATCAGGGCCAGATGCGCATCCACGTGCAACTGCTTGTAATCCACGCCGCTGCGCACGCCCTGGCCCATGCGCACCTGTGCGGCATCCACCGCATCGATCAGGGCCTGGAATTCGCTGCCGGGGTCGGCGGCGTAGGTGCGGGTGATGTCGCTGGCATAGCCGTAGGCCGAAGCACCGGCATCGATCAGGAAGCTGCGCAGCGGCTGCGGCGGCTGCTGGCCGAGTTCGGTGTAGTGCAGCACCGCGCCGTGCTCGTTGAGCGCGATGATGTTGCCGTAGGGCAGTTCGTTGGCGTCCTGACCGACGGCGGCGCAGTATTCCATATGGATGCCGAACTCGCTCTGGCCGGCGCGGAAGGCCGCTTCGGCGGCGCGATGGCCGCGCACTGCCAGCTGCTGGGCGATGCGCAGCAAGGCCAGTTCGTACGGCGTCTTGAACGCGCGCTGGTAGTCCAGGTAATCGAGCACCGGCTGCGGATTGTTGGGCACATACGCACCGAGCGCGCTCTGCGCCTCGCCCAGGATGGCGCAACGGTCGATCTGCCTGGGCAGCAGCGCCAGGGCCTGGTCCGGGGTGCGGATGATGTGGATGTCGCAGTGCTCCACCCACCAGCCGCTGGGCGCCTCGGGCACCACATGCCAATAGTCCAACGGCTGGCAGAAGATCAGCATCGGGCGCTTGCCCGGGGTGTAGACCAGCCAGCTGTTGGGCACCCGCGTCAGCGGCACCCAGGCCTTGAACTGTGGATTGACCGCGTAGGGATAGTCGCGGTCGTCGAACACCTGGTAATGCAGGCTGCCGCTGGGCACCACCAGGTGGTCGAAGCCGCCGCGCTGCAGCGCCTCGTCGGCGCGCGCGGTCAGCGTGCGCAGGTGGTCGGAATACAGGTGGCTCAAGGACGGCTGGGGCATGCGGGGCTCGATCGGCGATGCAAAGACAGGTCGCGATTTTGCCGTAATCGTGGTGATGCTGTCCTTCAGCCCAGCATGTGTTCTTCGGCGATCCAGGCGCGCAGGCGTTGGCGATGCGGCTCGGACATGGTCAGGAAGCGGAAGCCGGCCCAGGCCTGCCCGGGTGCGTGCGCGGCTTCGCTCCACAACAGATGCACGCCGACATCGATCTCGGTGGCGCGGCCGATGCGCTCGGGCAGGCTGAAGCGCAATTGATACAGGGCGTCGTCATGCAGCGGAACCGAGGCCAGCAGCAGCATGCCGGTTTCCGAGACATTGCCGACCCGGCCAATCTGCGCCTCGCTGAGCATGTCGGTCACCGGTATCAGGTCGGACGGCTGGCGGCGCGGTGCGCGGCGGGTGTCCTGGATCATGGGTTGACCTCTGCAATGGGCGCCTGACCGGCCAGGCTGCGCAGCGTGCGCACGGTGGCATGCCAGGCGCGGTCGATCAGGCGCGATTTCTCTTCGACCAGCAGGCGTGCGTGGCCACCGGCCATCAGCCGCGACAGGCCATCCAGCGAGTGCTCGGCGACCTTTTGCCCACGTTGATTGACGAACAGCGCGTTGCCGGTCATCGGGCTGTACCAGGACAGCCGTTGCCGACGTAGGTCGCCCTGCTGGTTGATCACGAACTCGAACCAGCTGCCGAACGGCAGGCTGCGCAGCTGCGTGTAGCAGGCCTCTTCGGCCGGCGAACGCGGGCCGGCGATGTCCTTGCGCGGTGTGCTGTCGCCCTGGTCGCCCAGCCGCGTGCGCGCCTTGAGCCTGGTGGCGAGCTCGGTGCGCGAGGTCGTCTCGTCCTCGCCGCCGGGCGTGGACAGGCGCCGCGCAATCGCCGCCGCTTCATCGTGGTGATAGCCGACCTGCAGCAGCGCGGTTTCGATCTCGCTGCCGAGCGCGATGTCGGCAGGTTGCCCCTTGCTGCGGCAGGTGACTTCGGCAATGCGCGCGGTCAGGGCCTGGCGCTCGTCCCATTCGGGCGATTGCTCGCCCTGGCGCAGCAGCGTCAGCGTCAGCACGTCCGACCATGCCTGACGCAGCAGCGCCTGCACGAAGCGCGGCGGGACGCTCTGCTCGCACAGCTGCTCGATGCGCGCCTCGGCCTGCTGCTTGGCCGACTCCAGCCGCTCCTTGCCACGCGCCGCATCCACATGGCGGCGCTCGGCGAGGTCGGCCTTGCGCGCCAAGGCGCGCAGATGCGCCTGGATATCGGCGTTGGCCGCGGCGAACACGGCCTCGTCGCCCTGGTAGTCGTTGACGATCCGGTCCACCGCGCTGCCCAGCTTGTGCAGCAACTGCGGGTCGACATCGTCGTCGCCCAGCCAGACCGCGCCGGACTCGGCCACGGTGTTGAGCAATTCGCGCACCGGGTGCTGGTCGCGCACGAAGAAATGCGTATCGGCCAAGGCCGCGCGCACCACCGGCACCTGCAACTTAGCGAGCAGGGCCTGCGCGGGGGTCTGCCCGCGCACTTCGCGTTGCATCTGCGCGTAGAGCAGGCCGAGCAGATCGAAGGTGTCGGTGTCCTGCAGCGACAGCGCGGCGTCGGGGCCGTGTTGCGCCCGCAGCAAGGCCAGCAACTGGCGCTGCACCGCATCGATGCCGCTGGGCTGCGCCGCCGCTGCTGCTTGTGCCGCCAGCGTACCCTGCAGGCTGGCCAGTGCGTCGCTGACGGCGGCCTTGGGCACGGCCGAGGAGGCGAGCCGGGGAGATGGTTTCTCGAGTGTTGCCTGGGCGCTGCTTGCAGGCGCTGCGCCGTGATCTGCAGAGCTTTGATTCGCCGCTGCGCCTACGTTGCCCGCCGCCTGCGACCGGCGCGCCGACGACATCAGGCCGCCGAGCGCCTGCACTGCATCGCTCAGGGCAGGTGCTGCCTGCTCACCGTCGGTCGCCGCTGCCAGTGTCATCGGCATGGCGGGCGGATCCAACAGGGCGCTCTGCCACGGTGTCGGTGCCGATTGCCCGCTCCAGCCGGTTGCAGGCCGCCCGTTGCGCTGCGGCAGCGCGCGCGCGCTGGCAGCCGCAGCGTCCTTCGGGGCGTTGGCTGCTGCAGGCGGTGCGCGCCGCGTCTGCACCTGGGTGGGCTTGACCAGGTACGGGTGATAGATCAGCCCCGGTAGGATGCCCTCCTGCGCGAGCGTGCCGTTGGCGCGCTCGTACAGATCGTTCAAACGCTCGATGACCTGACGCTCGAACACGCGGTAGAGCGTCAGCTGCCCGTCCAGGCTCAGTCCCAGCGTTTCGACGCACTGGCGCAGCACGCGGCACAGGGCGTACGGGCCCAGCGGCACTGCCTCCAGTTCGAACTCGGCCACCGCGCCGATCACCGCCACCCGCTGCGCCAGCAATTGCAGCGCATCGGCGCGGCGGGAGGTTTCGCGGCGCGCAATCTCGCTGAGCACGATATCGCGATCGATATCGGTGTCCTCCACCAGGGTGAGCATCTGCGGATGCGCTGAGGCATCGGCTATTGGCATCAGCGACGGGCGATCGCGCAGCGTGGCCAGGTCCTGCGCCAGCTGCTGCAGGAACGCCTGCGGAAACCGATCGATGTGGTCGCGCAGGCCGCGCGTCTGCGCATAGGTTTCGGCCTGTATCTGGCTGTTGCGGGCATGCTCGGCCTGATGCAGCAGCTCGCGTTCCAGCTCGACGATGGTCAGCCGCAGCGGCCCGCTGAGCGCCTGCACGCAGTGCGCGTGCAGCGCGGCGAGCAGGCGCCGCCCGCGCGCGGAAACCGGCGCATCGGCGATCGGGCCGCTGAGCGTGTGCTGCAGGGAGGAAGCGGGAGTGGACATCCGGGGGAGGCGGGCTCGGTGCGAGGCGTGAGCTATGTAGCATGTTTTTCCGCCGGGCAGCGACCGCGCGGGCGCAAGACGTGCCTGGCCAGATTCGGTCGCCACCCGGACGCGGACGGCGCGCGTGGCGCGGCTCGCTGGATCCGCGCGCCAATGCTGTCGTGTGCGCTATCGATCATGGCGCGGCGTGCTGGCTGCGGTGCCGCGCCGCGATCGCCGCGATCAGGCCAGAAACAGCTCGACCACGTCATTGGTGAAGCGGCGGCCCAGCTCGGTCGGCACCACGCGTCCGTCCTGCGCGGTCATCCAGCCTTGCGCAATCGCACGGGCCACAGGCAACTCGATGACCGAGGCGGCCAGGCCGGTGGAGACTTCGAAGTCGCGCAGGGCGAAGCCCTCGTGCAGGCGCAGCAGGTTGAGCATGTATTCGAACGGCAGTCGCTCACGCGGCACGATCTCGTCGCCGCCGATCGATGCCGCGCTGCCGGCGCTGGCCAGGTAACTCTGTGGGTGCTTGTGCTTCCAGCGTCGCAGCACATGCTGTTCGGCGCCGGAGCTGATCTTGCCGTGCGCCCCGGCGCCGATGCCCAGGTAATCGCCGAAGCGCCAGTAATTGAGATTGTGCGCGCATTGCCGCCCGGGCCTGGCGTAGGCGCTCACTTCGTACTGCGCGTAGCCGGCCTCGGCCAGCAGACGCTGGCAATGCTCCTGCATGTCCCAGGCCGCATCGTCGTCGGGAATGCCCTTGGGCGGCCGCGCGAAGAACACCGTGTTCGGCTCCAGCGTGAGCTGGTAATGCGACATGTGGGTGGGCTGCAGCGCAAAGGCGCGTTCGAGATCGCGCTCGGCCTGTGCCAGGGTCTGCTCGGGCAGCGCGTACATCAGGTCGATATTGAAATTGTCGTAGCCGGCATCCTGCGCCAGCTTGATCGCACGTTCGGCCTCGGCACTGTCGTGGATGCGACCCAGCCGCTGCAGCGCCACATCGTCGAAGGTCTGCACGCCGAAGCTCAGCCGGTTCACGCCGGCGGCGCGATAGCCGTCGAAGCGGCCATGCTCGGCGGTGCCTGGATTGGTTTCCAGGGTGATCTCCAGATTCGGTGCAAAGCGCAGCCGCGCGGCGGCGGCTTGCAGGAATCTGTCGATGGCTTCGGGCGGAAACAGGCTCGGCGTGCCGCCGCCGAAAAACACCGAATGCACCACGCGCCCCCACACCAGCGGCAGATCCGCATCCAGGTCGCGGATCAACGCATCCACGTAGTCCTCGAACGGCAGCACGCCCTTGGCCGCATGCGAGTTGAAATCGCAGTACGGGCATTTGCGCACGCACCAGGGCAGGTGCACGTAAAGCGACAGCGGCGGTGGAATCAGGTCGGGCACTGCGTCAGGCCATGGTTCACAGCGACAGGGCGTGCAGCTTGTGCTGCAGCGTGGCCAGCGCCACCGCACGGTGACTCAGCCGGTTCTTCAGCGCGGTATCCATCTCCGCAGCGGTCAGGCCATGCAGCGGATCCAGGAACACCGGGTTGTAGCCAAAGCCGCCGGTGCCGCGTGGTTCGGTGGTGATCACCCCTTCCCAGCTGCCTTCGGCGATCAGCGGTTGCGGATCTTCCGGGTGACGCAGCAGCACGATCACCGCGTAAAACCGCGCGCTGCGGCGCTCGGCCGGCACGGCGCGCATGGCGTCGAGCAGCTTGGCGTTGTTGGCCTGCGCATCGGTCGGGCTGCCGGCATAGCGGGCGCTGTACAGGCCCGGTGCGCCGCCGAGCGCATCGACGATCAGGCCGGAGTCGTCGGCCAGTGCCGGCAGGCCGGTGACCGCGCTGGCATGGCGTGCCTTGATCAAGGCGTTCTCGACGAAGGTCAGGCCGGTTTCCGGCACATCGTCCACGCCGAGCTCGCCTTGCGCCACGATGCGCAGCGGCAGGTCGGCGAGCATGGCGCGCAGTTCTTCCAGCTTGCCGGCGTTGCCGCTGGCCAGGACCAGTTGTTTCATTGCTTGGGCTCCAGCAGGTCCCACTTGGTGCCGTACAGATCGCGGAACACCACGACCGTGCCGTACGGTTCCTCGCGCGGGGGTTCCAGGAATTCCACCCCGAACGCCTGCATCGCCGCGTGGTCGCGCCAGAAGTCGTCGGTGTGGAGAAAATGATCCACCCGCCCACCGGTCTGGTCGCCGATGCGTGTGCGCTGGGCGGCGTCGGCCGGCTGCGCGAGCAGCAAGCCGGCGTCCTGCGCGCTGCCCGGGCCGATCACCACCCAGCGCTTGCCGTCGCCAAGTGCGCGATCCTCCAGCACCTGGAAGCCCAGCGCACCGGTGTACCAGGCGATCGCCGCGTCGTAGTCGGCGACCAGCAGGGTGGTCAGGGCGATGCGCCGGCTCATCCGGCCAGTGCAGCGCGTTGCAGGGCGAACAGTTCGCTCATGCCTTGTTCGGCGAGTGCGAGCAGTGCGTTGAGTTCGTCGCGGCGGAAGGCGTGGCCTTCGGCAGTGCCCTGCAGCTCGATGAAGCCGCCGCCGTCATTCATCACCACATTCATGTCGGTGTCGCAGTCGCTGTCTTCGGGGTAGTCCAGATCCAGCACCGGCTCGCCGCGATAGATGCCCACCGACACCGCGGCCACGGCGCCGATCAGCGGGTGCTTCTTGATGTCGCCGCGCTTGAGCAGCAGGTTCACCGCATCGGCCAGCGCCACGTAGGCGCCGGTGATCGCGGCGGTGCGGGTGCCGCCATCGGCCTGCAGCACATCGCAGTCCAGGGTGATGGTGCGCTCGCCCAGGGCATTGCGATCCACACAGGCGCGCAGTGCGCGGCCGATCAGGCGCTGGATCTCCAGCGTGCGTCCGCCCTGCTTGCCGCGTGCGGCTTCGCGATCGGAACGGGTGTGGGTGGAGCGCGGCAGCATGCCGTATTCGGCGGTCACCCAGCCTTCGCCCTTGCCGCGCAGGAATCCGGGGACGCGGTTTTCCACGCTGGCGGTGCACAGCACGCGGGTGTCGCCGAAGCTGACCAGCACCGAGCCTTCGGCGTGACGGGTGAAGGCGCGTTCGATGCGCACCGGGCGCAGCTGGTCGGCCGTGCGGCCGCTGGGACGGGAAAAGGTCATGCGATGAGTCCGGAAGTCGGGAGGTGGGTCTGGGTCGGCGCGTGGCGGGGCGGTCAGCCAGCGCGGGCCGCTAGGGTACCATTCGCGCTTTGAAGGCACGGGACTGACGATGATTCGAAGCATGACCGCGTTTGCTGGTGGCGAACGCATCACGCCCTGGGGCACGCTCGGCTGCGAGCTGCGCTCGGTCAACCATCGGTTTCTGGAAGTGGGCGTGCGCCTGCCCGAAGAACTGCGTGCGCTGGAGCCGCTGCTGCGCGAGCGCGTGGCGGCGAAAAACAGCCGCGGCAAGCTGGATCTGGCGCTGCGCCTGCGCGCGCCGGACAACGCGCAGACCCTGGCCGTGAACGAATCGCTGCTGCAGGAACTGGGTGCACTGGCCACGCGCCTTGACGGCATGTTCCCCAAGCTGCAGGTCGGCTTCACCGATCTGCTGCAGCTGCCCGGCGTGCTGCAGGTGCAGGACGTGGACGCACCTGCGTTGCAGGCGCAGGCCCTGGCATTGCTGGACGAGGTGGTGGACAGTTTCGTCGCCGCGCGCGAGCGCGAAGGCGGCAAGCTGGCCGATGCGATCAGCGAGCGGGTCGATGCGATCGAACGCATTGCCGCCGAGGTGCGCACGCTGATTCCCGTCATCCGCGAAGGGCAGCGTGCCAAGCTGGCCGCCCGTCTGGCCGATCTGCCGCATCCGGTCGATCCCGGTCGCGCCGAACAGGAACTGGTGCTGTGGCTGCAGAAGCTGGACGTGGACGAAGAGCTCGACCGCCTGTCCAGCCACATCGCCGAGATCCGCCGCGTGCTCAGGCAGCGCGAGCCGGTCGGCCGCCGCCTGGACTTCCTGCTGCAGGAATTCAACCGCGAAGCCAATACGCTTGGCTCCAAGTCGGTGGACAGCCGCACCTCCAACGCTGCGGTGGATCTGAAGGTACTGATCGACCAGATCCGCGAGCAGGTGCAGAACATCGAATAGCCGGGAGTGGTGATTGGGGATTCGGGATTGGTCGACGGCCATCCCGGGTTTCAGCGGGGCGCGGCCAATACCGGTAGCATATCGACCCCGGTGGTACCGGTCCGCAGCCCGTTCGCGAATCCCGACTCCCCAAGCCCGAATCCCTGACCCTATGCGCGGCACCCTCTATATCGTTGCGGCCCCTTCCGGCGCCGGCAAGAGCAGCATCGTCAACGCCACCCTGGCGCGTGATCCCAAGATCGCCTTGTCGATCTCGTTCACCTCGCGCGCGCCGCGGCCGGGCGAACGGCATGCCGAGCACTACCATTTCGTCTCCGCCGACGAGTTCCAGGGCATGATCGAAGCTGGCGACTTCTTCGAATACGCGCTGGTGCATGGCGACTGGAAGGGCACCGCGCGGCAGTCGGTGGAGCCGCAGCTGGCTGCCGGTCACGACGTGCTGCTGGAGATCGACTGGCAGGGCGCGCGCCAGGTGCGCCAGAAGGTGCCCGACGCGGTCAGCGTGTTCATCCTGCCGCCGTCGCGCCAGGCGCTGGACGAGCGCATGCGAAAGCGCGGCCAGGACAGCGAGGACGTGATGGCGCAACGTCTGGCCGCCGCCCGCGAAGAGATGCTGCATTTTGAGGAGTTCGACTACGTCATCATCAACGAGACCTTCGACACCGCAGTCTCGGAGATGTGCGCGATCTTCACCGCCAGCCGGCTGCGCCGGCAGGCGCAACAGCAGCGGCATGCGGCGTTGATCCGGGCCTTGCTGGACTGAGCGGCTCAAATCCCTGATTCCAAAGGAAACTGAATAGGCCCAGGTTGCCGTGACGGCGGCCCGGGCGTACACTCCGCCCCCTTTCCCTCATTCGATGCGCGGCCGTTGCTGGTCGCCGGGAGCCCGCATGGCCCGCATTACCGTAGAAGATTGCCTGGAAGTCGTGAACAACCGTTTCGAGCTGGTCATGATGGCGTCCAAGCGCGCCCGTCAGCTCGCCAACGGCGTGCAGCCGTTGATCGAAAATGCCGACGCCAGCGACAAGCCCACCGTGATGGCACTGCGCGAGATCGCCGCACGCCGGATCGACAATGCGCTGATCGACGAAGTCGAGAAGGCCGAGCGCGAGCGTGCTGAACGCGAGGCGCTGGAATGGGCCGCTGCCGAAGTGGTTGCCGACGAAGACATGTCCAAGAACGACGATTGATTGTTCGCATCGCTGCGATCGATCTGAACAGCCCGCCATGTGCGGGCTGTTTTCGTTTCAGGCCCGCGTTGTCGCCTGCAGTGTGCAAACGTTTGCCGTGACTGCGCTGCTGGCATAGTCTTCCGGCATGAACCCAGGCCCCACTGCCCAGGCGACCGTCGTGACGTCTCCGTCTTCCGACCAGGCCATCCCCGACTACGTCCTGCACTTCGAACGCGCAGCCAGCTACCTTCCCAAGGAGCAGCTGCCGATCCTGCGCCGTGCCTGGGAAGTGGGCGCCAGCGCGCATGCCGGCCAGACCCGCAAGTCGGGCGAGCCGTACATCACCCATCCGGTCGCGGTGGCCGGCGTACTCGCCGAGCTCGGCCTGGACATGGAATCGCTGATCGCCGCGATCCTGCACGACACCATCGAAGACACCCCGCTGACCCGCGAAGAGCTGGCGTCGGAATTCGGTGAAGCGGTGGCCGAGCTGGTCGATGGCGTCACCAAGCTGGACAAGCTCAAGTTCCGCGACCGCCAGGAAGCGGCGGCGGAGAGCTTCCGCAAGATGCTGCTGGCGATGTCGCGCGACCTGCGCGTGATCATGATCAAGCTGGCCGACCGCCTGCACAACATGCGCACGCTGGGCGCGCAGAGCAGCGAGGCGCGCAGCCGCATCGCGCGCGAAACGCTGGAAATCTACGCGCCGATCGCCCAGCGCCTGGGCATGAGCCTGATCAAGTCCGAGCTGCAGAACCTGGGCTTCCGCGCGCTGTATCCGTGGCGTCATGCCATCATCGAAAAACATATCCGCAGCCAGCCGGTGGTGCGGCGCGAATCGATGGCGCAGGTGGAAGTGCAGCTGTCGCAGCGGCTGGCCAAGGAAGGGCTGGAGCACCGCCTGGTCAGCCGCATCAAGACGCCCTGGAGCATCTATTCCAAGATGCACGAAGAGAACAAGTCCTTCGACCAGGTGATGGATGTGTTCGGCTTCCGCCTGGTGGTGCGTTCGGTGGCCGATTGCTATCACGCGCTGGGCGCGGTGCATGCCACCTTCAAGCCGCTGGACGGGCGCTTCCGCGATTTCATCGCCATCCCCAAGGCCAACGGCTATCAGTCGCTGCACACCGTGTTGTTCGGCCCGTATGGCTCGCCGATCGAAGTGCAGATCCGCACCGAGGAGATGGACCTGATCGCCGAACGCGGGGTGGCCGCGCACTGGACCTACAAGGTCGGCTCGGCCTCGCCCAACAGCGCGCAGAGCCGCGCGCACGACTGGATCGTGGAGCTGATCGATTCGCAGCGCGCGGCGGGCTCGTCGCTGGAGTTCCTGGACAACGTCAAGGTCGACCTGTTCCCGGACGAGGTCTATCTGTTCACGCCCAAGGGCAAGATCCTGGCGCTGCCGCGCAACTCCACCGCGCTGGACTTCGCCTATGCGGTGCACACCGACGTAGGCAACCGCGCGGTCGCCTCGCGGGTGGACAAGAAGCTGGTGCCGCTACGCACCAAGCTGGTCAGCGGGCAGGCGGTGGAAATCATCACCGCGCGCTCGGCCACGCCCAAGCCGCAGTGGCTGGAGTTCGTGGTCAGCAGCAAGGCGCGTACCGCGATCCGCCACCAGCTCAAGCAGCTCGAACACGAAGACGCCGTGCAGCTCGGCCACCGCATGCTCGATCGCGCGCTGGAAGCGATGGACAGCTCGCTGGAGCGGCTGCCCAAGGGCCGCCTGGACGCCTTCCTCACCGAGCACCGCTATCCACGCCTGGAAGCCTTGCTGGCCGACGTGGCGCTGGGCAACTGGATGCCGACCCAGGCCGCGCAGGCGCTGATGGCCTACGCCGAATTGCGCGGTGGCGGCCACTCCAAGCATTCGCACGAAAAGATTCTGATCGACGGCAGCGAGCGTGGCGTGATCAGCTTCGCCAACTGTTGCCAGCCGATTCCCGGCGACGAAATCATGGGTTACCACACCGCCGGCAAGGGCATCGTGGTGCACCGTCTGGACTGCCCCAACCTGGCCGAGCTGCGCAAATCGCCCGAACGCTGGGTGCCGATCGACTGGGATTCCAGCGTCAGTGGCGACTACGACACCGCCTTGATCGTCGAGGTGGAAAACCGCACCGGCGTGCTGGCCCAGCTGGCTGCGGCGATTGCGCAGAGCCAGTCCAATATCGAGCGCGTGGATTACCTGGACCGCGATTTCAACGCGGCGGTGCTGCGCTTCAACATCCAGGTCCGCGACCGCCGCCATCTGGCCGAAGTGATGCGCCGGCTGCGGCGCCTGCACGTGGTGCAGAGCGTGGGGCGGCAGTAGAAGCGGCGAACAAATCGTAGCGAGCAGTCGTCAGGTGGCTGTCGGTGTCGCGCTCAAAGCCGGCGTGTACGCGTGGTCCATGCCGCACCGGGCACCGGTCGCACCCGCCCGGCGGGGCGCAGTCGTGTTGCCAGTTGCTTCGAATCCGGTCCCCGCGTTGGACATTGGCTGCGCTGCCGTGCGTCTGTGACAGCGCACGCGCCTTGCCCGGCTCAGGCGATCAAACGACCCAGCGCAGGGTTGTCGTTATCCTGTTTCCACACCAGGTGCAGCTCCACCGGCGTGGCAGGGGTTTCCTCGCGCAGCGGCAGGTACACGATGCCGGCGTAACGCAGGCCGCTGGCGCCTTCGGGCACCAGCGCCATGCCCATGCCGCCGCGTACCAGCGCCAGCACCGAATGAATCTGGCTGACGTATTGCACCGAGCGCGGCGCGATGCCGCGCGCACCGAACAATTGCGCCAGCAGATCGTAGAAATAACGCGCCTCGTCCGGTGCGTAATTGACCAGCGGCTGGCCGTGGAAATCCTGCAGGCGCAGGCTGTCGCGGTGCGCCAGCGGAGAGTCTTCCGGCAGCGCGGCGATCAGCGGTTCGCGTGCCACGCAGCGGCTGTGCAGGCCCTGGCGTTGGATCGGCGGGCGCAACAGGCCGATATCCAGCCGGCCTGCATCCAGTGCGTCCAGTTGCGCCAGGCTGACCATCTCCTTGAGTTGCAGATCCACATCCGGCGCTTGCCTGCGCCACCGCGCGATGGCCTCGGGCAGGAAGCGGTAACTGGCACCTGCGGTGAAACCCACCGACACGTTACCGGCATCGCCGGTGCCGATCCGGCGCGCGCGCAGGCCGGCGTTTTCGGCCATGCGCAGGATCGCGCGCGCTTCGGCAAGCAGGCTGCGCCCGGCCTGGGTCAGCCGCACATGCCGGCTGTTGCGCTCTAGCAGCGCGGTGCCGACGCTGTGCTCCAGCAACTGAATCTGCCGGCTGAGCGGCGGCTGGGTCATGTTCAGGCGCTCGGCCGCGCGACGGAAGTGCAGTTCGTCGGCGACGGCGACAAAGCAACGCAGTTGCTGCAGATCGAACATGGGGGACGGGCCTCGCATGGCAAAACAGGTGAATTGATGCTGCACCCGCAACATCCTTCCGCCGCCAGCGCCGATGAATAGGCGCTGCCACGCCAACGACCACGTTGGCGGGCGCAGCCGGCCATAATTACGCACTGTCGAAAAAGCGTTGCAAAGCAGCCATTTGCGGCGCACTACATCGATCGATGACGCGATTGATTCAACTTGTGTATCAAACAATACGTCCTTTGGTTTGGACCGGCAACGATCTGCGTTTCTAGGATCAACCGCATCCCCCGCCCAGGAGCGTTTGTCCGATGAGCAGCAGATACACCCCTTCCGAAATGGCCCAAGCACTTGGCGCCGGGCTGTTGTCGTTTCCGGTGACCCATTTCGATGCCGACCTGGCCTTTGACGAACCCGCCTACCGCAGCAATCTGGACTGGCTGTCCTCGCACCCGGCTGCGGGGCTGTTTGCCGCCGGCGGCACTGGTGAGCTGTTTTCGCTGACGCTGGATGAAGTGAATCGCGCCGTGCGAGCAGCGGTGACCCAGACCGCCGGCCGCATGCCGGTCATCGCACCGGCCGGTTACGGCACCGCGATCGCCATGGAGATGGCGCAGGCTGCCGAGCGCAATGCTGCCGACGGCATCCTGCTGTTTCCGCCGTACCTCACCGAGTGCGATGCCGATGGCGTGGCCGACCATGTCGAGCGCGTCTGCAAGGCGACAAGGCTGGGTGTGATCGTCTACGGCCGCGCCAACGCCAAGCTCGACGACGTGACGCTGGCGCGGGTGGCCGAGCGTTGCCCCAACCTGGTGGGCTACAAGGACGGCATCGGCGATGTGGATCGCATGACCCGCATCTACGCCCGCCTTGGCGACCGATTGCTCTACGTGGGCGGACTGCCCACCGCCGAAACCTTCGCGCTGCCGTATCTGGAAATGGGCGTGACCACGTATTCGTCGGCCATCTTCAATTTCCTGCCCGAGTGGGCGCTGGCGTTTTATGCAGCGGTGCGTGCGCGCGACCACGTCACCATCTACCGCGAGCTCAATGACTTCGTGTTGCCGTACACCGTGCTGCGCAATCGCCGCGCCGGTTATGCGGTGTCGATCGTCAAGGCCGGCATGCGCGCGGTCGGCCGCCCGGCCGGTCCGGTCCGCACGCCGCTGGCCGACCTCGACGAGGACGAATTCGCCCAGCTCAAGCAACTGATTGGAGGACGCCGCTGATGCACAGCATCACGGGCCAATCGCTGATCGGGCAGCGCGACGTGCGCGGCGCAGGGGAGGAATTTCATGCGCTGGATGCGGCCAGCGGTGCGGCATTGCAGCCGGCATTCGGCTCGGTGAGCGCACAGGATCTGGAACAGGCCTGTGCGTTGGCGCGGGCGGCGTTCGATCGTTACCGCGA
Organism: Xanthomonas sp. F14; assembly: GCF_014199865.1. NCBI lineage: Bacteria > Pseudomonadati > Pseudomonadota > Gammaproteobacteria > Lysobacterales > Lysobacteraceae > Xanthomonas > Xanthomonas sp. F14. The sequence continues at coordinate 145,267 of NZ_JACHOM010000002.1, forward strand.
AACGACGCTGGACGCGCGCGCAGTCTTCCTGGAAACCATCGCCGAGCAGATCCTGGCATTGGGCGATGCCTTGATCGAACGCGCCATGCACGAAAGCGGCCTGCCGCGCCCGCGCCTGGAAGGCGAGCGGGGGCGCACGGTGGGGCAGCTGCGCCTGTTCGCCAACGTGGTGCGCGAAGGAAGCTGGCTGCAGGCGCGGATCGACCCGGCGATGCCGCAACGCACGCCATTGCCGCGTGCGGATCTGCGGCAGCGGCATATCGCGCTGGGGCCGGTGGCGGTGTTCGGTGCCAGTAATTTCCCGCTGGCATTCTCGGTGGCCGGTGGCGATACCGCCTCGGCACTGGCGGCCGGCTGCCCGGTGGTGGTCAAGGCGCACAGCGCGCATCCGGGGACTTCGGAATTGGTGGGCCGTGCGATCCAGGCGGCGGTGGCGCAATGCGGCCTGCCCGAGGGCGTGTTCTCACTGCTGTTCGACGCCGGCATCGAGATCGGTGCACGACTGGTCGCCGACGCGCGCATCAAGGCGGTGGGTTTCACCGGCTCGCGGGCCGGCGGCATGGCGCTGGTCAAGATTGCCGCCGCACGCCGCGAGCCGATTCCGGTGTATGCGGAGATGAGCGCGATCAATCCGGTGTATCTGTTGCCGCAGGCGCTGCAGGCGCGCGCATCGGATCTGGGCAAAGCGTTCGTCGGCTCGCTGACCCTGGGCAGCGGGCAGTTCTGCACCAATCCCGGCTTGCTGCTGGCGATCGATTCGCCGGCGCTGGATGCATTTGTCGCATCCGCAACGCAAACGCTGCAGGCCGTGTCGCCGGCAGCGATGCTCACCGCAGGCATTGGCCAGGCCTACGCGCAAGGCGTGCAGCGTCTGGCCGCGCACCCGCAGGTCAGCACGCTGGCACGCGGCGCTGCGGCGGACGCCGGGCGCTGTCCGGCGGCGTTGTTCGGCACCGACGCCGATGCCTTCCTGGCCGATGAATCGCTGCAGGCCGAAGTCTTCGGCGCCTCGTCGCTGCTGGTGCGTTGCAGGGACATCGAACAGCTGCGTGCGCTGAGCGAGCACCTGGAAGGCCAGCTCACCGCCACCTTGCACATGGAGGTGGGCGATACCGAACTGGCCGCCGCATTGCTGCCGGTGCTGGAGCGCAAGGCCGGACGCATCCTGGTCAACGACTGGCCCACCGGTGTGGAGGTCTGCCACGCGATGGTGCACGGCGGCCCGTTCCCGGCCACCTCCGACAGCCGCAGCACCTCGGTCGGCACGCTGGCGATCGATCGCTTCCTGCGCCCGGTCTGCTACCAGGATCTGCCGGCTGCGCTGTTGCCTGCCGCCGTCGCGCACGACAACCCGCTCGGGCTATGGCGACGCGTCGATGGCGCGCTGGGACACGACTGACGGCTGCCGCAGCAACGATGCCTGAGGCGTGCCGGAGGAGGGTCCGGTACGCCATCCGCAGGCGCAACGTGGAGTACCGAAGCGCAGTGCGCTTCCATCGTCATAGGTGAGGAACGATGATGGCTATCGATTCAAAAACGGTCGGTTCAACGACGGTTCCGCGCAGGCGCTACCTGATCTTGCTGATGCTGTTCGTGGTCACCACGATCAACTATGCCGATCGCGCCACCTTGTCCATCGCCGGTTCCGCGGTCCAGGATGCGCTGGGCATCGACGCGCTGCAGATGGGCTTCATTTTTTCTGCGTTCGGTTGGGCATATGTGGCCGGGCAGATTCCCGGCGGCTGGTTGCTCGATCGCTTTGGCTCGCGGCGCGTGTACGGCCTGTCGCTGCTGATCTGGTCGCTGTTCACCGCCTTGCAGGGCTTTATCGACTGGGTGCCGGTGACCTGGGCGGTCACCACGCTGTTCGTGCTGCGCTTTCTGGTCGGCATCGCCGAAGCGCCGTCGTTCCCGGGCAATAGCCGCATCGTGGCGGCCTGGTTTCCCACTGCAGAGCGCGGTCTGGCTGCGTCGATCTTCAATTCCGCGCAGTACTTCGCCACGGTGGCGTTCGCGCCGTTGATGGGCTGGCTGGTGCATGCCTGGGGCTGGGAGCATGTGTTTCTGGTGATGGGCGCGGCTGGCGTGTTGCTGGCGCTGGTGTGGCGCAAGACCATCTATGCCCCGCGCGAACATCCGCGCCTGAGCGCGCAGGAACTGGACTACATCCAGCGCAACGGCGCGCTGGTGGACATGGAGCAGGGCAACAAGCCCGGCCGCCAGCCCAAGGGCACGCAATGGCATTACGCCAAGCAGTTGTTGTGCAACCGCATGTTGCTGGGCGTGTACATCGGCCAGTACTGCATCACCACGCTGACGTATTTCTTCCTGACCTGGTTTCCGGTGTATCTGGTCAAGGAGCGCGGCATGTCGATCCTGGAAGCGGGCTTTGTGGCCTCGTTGCCGGCGGTGTGCGGTTTCATCGGCGGCGTGCTGGGTGGCTATGTGTCCGACCGCATGGTGCGGCGGGGCTACTCGCTCACCGTCGCGCGCAAGACGCCGATCGTTGTCGGCATGTTGATGTCGGTGACGATGATCGGCTGCAACTATGTGCAGGCCGAATGGATGGTGGTCGGGCTGATGGCGCTGGCCTTCTTCGGCAAGGGCATCGGCGCGCTCGGCTGGGCGGTGGTGGCCGACACCTCGCCCAAGGAAATCGCCGGCCTGTCCGGTGGCCTGTTCAATACCTTCGGCAATATCGCCGGCATCACCACGCCGATCGTCATCGGCTACATCGTCTCCACCACCGGCACCTTCGAGTGGGCGCTGGTCTTCGTCGGGCTCAATGCCTTGCTGGCGGTGGTGTCCTATCTGGTGGTGGTGGGCGAAATCAAGCGCGTGGAACTCAAGGCGCCGCCCGGCGGCCCGTCCATGCCCGTGCCCGCAACGCTGTGACCGTCCTGGGAGACTTTCGATGACTATCCACACCGCACCTGCAAGCATCGGCGCCACGCCGCGCATCACCGACATCCGCGTGGTGCCCGTCGCCGGGCAGGACAGCATGCTGCTCAACCTCAGTGGCGCACACGCGCCGTACTTCACCCGCAATGTGCTGGTGCTGCGCGATTCGTCCGGACGCACCGGCGTGGGCGAAGTGCCTGGCGGCGCGGCCATCGCCGGCTTGCTGCAGGAAGCAGCGCCGCTCATTCGCGACCGCTCCATCGCCGAGTATCAGCGCATCCTCAATCAGGTGCGCACCGCCTTTGCCGACCGCGACAGCGCCGGCCGTGGCCTGCAGACCTTCGATCTGCGTATCACCATCCATGCGGTGACGGCCATCGAGTCGGCGTTGCTGGATCTGCTCGGGCAATTCCTCGACCAGCCTGTCGCTGCCTTGCTCGGTGAAGGCCAGCAACGCAGCGCCGTGGATGTGCTGGGCTATCTGTTTTTCATCGGCGACCGGCGGAAGACTGCGTTTGACTATCGCGACGGCAGCGGTGCCCGCGATGACTGGGAGGCTGTGCGGGACCAGGAGGCCTTGACGCCGGCATCGGTGGTGCGCCTGGCCGAAGCGGCCTACGAGAAATACGGCTTCCGCGATTTCAAGCTCAAGGGCGGCGTGCTGCGCGGCGAAGACGAAATCGACGCCATTGTCGCGTTGCACGCGCGGTTTCCGCAGGCGCGCATCACCCTCGATCCCAATGGCGCGTGGTCGCTGGATCAGGCCATCGCCCTGTGCCGCGGCATGCACGGCGTGATGGCCTACGCCGAAGATCCGTGCGGTGCGCAGGATGGGTATTCCGGGCGCGAGATCATGGCCGAATTCCGTCGCGCCACCGGCTTGCCGACCGCCACCAACATGATCGCCACCGACTGGCGGCAGATGGGCCACGCCATCCAGTTGCAGTCGGTGGATATCCCGCTGGCCGACCCGCATTTCTGGACGTTGCAGGGCTCGGTACGAGTGGCGCAACTGTGCCGCGACTGGGGCCTGACCTGGGGCTCGCATTCCAACAACCATTTCGATATTTCGCTGGCGATGTTCACCCATGTCGCAGCCGCGGCGCCTGGGCGGGTGACCGCGATCGATACGCACTGGATCTGGCAGGACGGCCAACGCCTGACCCACGACCCATTGCAGATCGTCGGTGGCCAGATCCAGGTGCCGGCAAAGCCGGGCCTGGGTGTGGAGCTGGACATGGACGCGCTGGAGGCGGCGCATCGCACCTATCAAAGCCTGAGCCTGGGCGCGCGCGACGATGCCGCCGCCATGCAGGCGCTGATCCCCAATTGGACCTTCGACAACAAGCGGCCCTGTCTGGTGCGCTGAAGCGCCCTCATGCCTGCTGCCGGAGCGCCGGCCGCAGCGCATGGCCGCCAGTTCACCGCAGGTGGAGAACCGAGTAATGAAAAGCATGATGGCAATCAGCGGCGCAGCGCTGCTGGCGGTCGGCGCGGCCGGGCGTGCGCGTGCGCAACACCCCGATGAGGGGTTCTGGAATGGCGCAACGGCCGAAGTCACCGCACTCAACTTCTATTACAACCGCGATTTCCGCAGCGGCGAAGGGCAGGGCAAGCGTGCCGAGTGGGCGCAGGGGTTTGTGGTCGATGCCCGTAGCGGCTATACCCGCGGGCCGGTCGGCGCGGGCCTGGATCTGCTGGGTATCGGCGATTTCAAGCTCGATGGCGTGCGCGCCGAAGGCGGCACCGGCCTGCTGCCCAGCAACGACGACGGTACTGCGCAACATGCGCTGACGCGGGTGGCACCCACGCTCAAACTGCGCGCCTCGCAAACCGAAGTGAAGTGGGGCAGCTTCATTCCCAACGAGCCGCTGGTGCGCGCCAGCATCACCCGCATCATGCCGGAAACATTCCAGGGCGTGACGCTGGAATCCAAGGACGTGCCAAAGCTCGATCTGCTGCTCGCGCGCTTCACCAGCGCCTGGTATCGCGATGGCGATTCGCGCGTCCCCATCACCTTGACCAACAAGAATCGCCGTTTTCTGGGCACGCCGGATTCGGATGCGTTGAATCTGCTCTCGGCAACCTACAGCGTCGTGCCCGGCACGCAACTGCGCTATCAGGGCGCGGTGATGGAAGACATCTACCGGCAGCAGCTCTATAACCTCATCCAGACGCACACCTTCGGCAAGGACCAGCTGCGTGTGGATCTGCGGTATTTCCGTACCGATGACATCGGCCAGTCGCTGGCCGGGCCGATCGACAACCGCATGTTCAGCAGCATGCTGTCCTGGCGCACGGGCGGGCACGAATTCGGCGCCGGCTATCAACGCCTGTCCGGCCCCAGCGCCATGCCCTGGCCGGGCGGCACTGACGGCAATGTCTTCAACTGGACCTTCATCAACGACTTTCTCGAACGCGGCGAGCGCAGCTGGCAGCTGCGTTACAGCATCGATGGCAAGAGCATCGGCATCCCCGGTCTCAGCGTCATGGCGCGCTACATCAATGGCGACCATGCGCAGCCGGCCACCTATGCCGGCCAAGGCCGCGAGTGGGCCCGGGATGTCTTGACCACCTATCAATTCCAGAGCGAGCGCTTCAAGCACTTGAGCGTCATCTGGTTCAACGGCACCTTTCGCTCAAATTACCAGCGCAATGTCGATGAAAACCGCTTGATCCTGCAGTACCGCCGTCAGTTCGACAGCCCCGACCGGTAATGCACTCCACCCCACGCCTGCAAGGTAGCCCCACGATGTCCGCAACCCAGCAACCCACCCGTTGGCTCAGCATCCGCGCCCATGCGCGCGACAACGTCGCCATCGTCGTCAACGATGACGGCGCGCCGGCCGGCGCCACCTTTCCGGATGGGCTCACCGCCGTCGAACACATTCCGCAGGGGCACAAGATGGCGCTACGCGACCTGGCCGCCGGCGCGCCGGTGATCCGCCTGGGCGCGGTGATCGGCACCGCCAATGCCGACATCGCACGCGGGGCCTGGGTGAGCGAGCAATTGCTGGCGATGCCCGAAGCGCCCGATCTGGCCGCGCTGGATCTGTCGCTGCAGCCGGCACCCGCACCCGCGCCCTTGGATGGCTACACCTTCCAGGGGTATCGCAACCGGGATGGCAGTGTCGGCACGCGCAACATCCTGGGCATCATGACCAGCGTGCAGTGCGTGGTGGGCGTGCTCGGCCACGCGGTGGAGCGCATCCGCACCGAGCTGCTGCCCAAGTATCCCAATGTCGACGATGTGGTAGCGATCAATCACGTCTATGGTTGCGGCGTGGCAATCACCGCGCCGGAGGCCATCATCCCCATCCGCACGCTGCGCAATATCGCGCGCAGCCCCAACTTCGGCGGGCAGGCGCTGATCGTGGGCCTGGGCTGCGAGAAACTCGCGCCCGAGCGCCTGCTGCCGGACGATGCCAGCGCCGACGACAGCGGCGTCTACCGTTTGCAGGAAGCCAGCCTGGGCTTTGCCGACATGGTCGGTTCGATCATGGCCATGGCCGAAGAACGCCTGCGCCATCTGGACCTACGTCGGCGTGAAACCGTGCCGGCCAGCGAACTGGTGGTAGGCATGCAATGCGGCGGCAGCGATGCGTTTTCCGGCGTGACCGCCAACCCGGGCCTGGGCGTGGCGGCCGACCTGCTGGTACGCGTCGGTGCCACGGTGATGTTTTCGGAAAACACCGAAGTGCGCGATGGCATCCATCTGCTGGTGCCGCGCGCGGCCAATGCCGATGTCGCCAGGGCGCTGGTACGCGAAATGGCCTGGTACGACGCCTACCTGGCACGCGGCCAGGCCGACCGCAGTGCCAACACCACCCCGGGCAACAAGAAGGGCGGGCTGGCCAACATCGTGGAGAAGGCGATGGGCTCGATCGCCAAGTCCGGCTCCTCGGCGATCAACGGCGTGGTGCCGCCTGGCGAGCGGGTCAAGGGGCGCGGGCTGCAGTATTGCGCCACCCCGGCCAGCGATTTCGTCTGCGGCACCTTGCAGGTTGCGGCGGGCATGAACCTGCACGTATTCACCACCGGGCGCGGAACGCCCTACGGCCTGGGCATGGTGCCGGTGATCAAGGTGGCTACCCGCAGCGAATTGGCGCAGCGCTGGTCCGACCTGATGGACATCGATGCCGGCGGCGTGGCGACCGGCGACAAGACGCTGGAGCAATTGGGCTGGGAGTTGTTCCGGCGCTATCTGGACGTGGCCAGCGGCCAGCGCACCTGGACCGAGCAACACCGCCTGCACAACGATCTGGCCTTGTTCAATCCGGCGCCGATCACCTAGCCCTGCCGGTTTTCCGCAGTGGCGGGCCGCTGGGTGGCGCAGCGCTCAGGCCGACTGTTGCGCCGCCGCGCAGGAGGCGATGTTCCCGAGTCGGTAGCAATGATGCGGCGCTGCACGTCTCTCGGTGTCGTGACCGCCCCCGTGCGTCGTGACGACCCCGCGGCACAGGTCGCACCCCAGGAGCATCGCGCGCCGCAGCGCTGCCGCACCACAGTGCAACGCATTTGGCGTGGCTTCGCCCGGGCCTTCACCCAAGCCCTCTTTCGCAGGACAGTGGCCAGCGTTTCCAGCGGAAGAGGGGCTAGCGTCCAGCAAAAGAGGGGCGCGCCGTTCCCTTCTCCCTTCGGAAGAAGGTGCCCCGTCGGGGCGGATGAGGGGACGTGCGCAGCCTCGTGCTCCGTCGCGCGGCCTCCAGCGGCGCACGCGCACAGCCTCACCACGCCATCGCGCGCGCGCGGGCAGACACCAGCCCATTGCAAGATGCCCAGCCCACCGGGCAACACGCCGCTACGCCGGCGCCCAACGCCTGCGCGCCGTCACCGCCCACGCCCCATTCGCCCGTCAATGGCAGGCGCCGATACAATGCGCGTTCGTTTTCAGTGTTGATGGAGTCGCCATGTCCCAGATCATCCATACCGACCAGGCGCCTGCCGCCATTGGCCCCTATTCGCAGGCCGTGCGTGCCGGCAACACGGTGTATTTCTCCGGGCAGATCCCGCTGGATCCGGCCACCGGCGAGATCGTGCTGGGCGATGTCGGCGTGCAGGCACGCCGCGCGTTCGACAACCTCAAGGCGGTGGCCGAAGCCGCCGGTGGCTCGCTCGACAAGATCGTGCGGTTGGGCCTGTACCTCACCGATCTCGGTCAGTTCGCCGCCGTCAACGCAGTGATGCAGGAGTATTTCCAGGCGCCGTTCCCGGCGCGTTCGACCATCGAGGTCTCCGGCCTGCCCAAGGGTGCCGGCTTCGAGGTCGACGCGGTGATGGTGCTCGACTGATCCAGCTCGTCTGACTCGAGCGCCCTGCCGTGCCGCGCGTAGCGACCGTCACCCCGCGCCTGGCCGTTGCAGGCCAGGCCTCGCTTGCCAGCCTGCCCGGCGTCGGCCCCAAGGTGGCCGAGAAATTCGCTGCGCGCGGCATCTCGACGCTACAGGATCTGTGGCTGCATCTGCCGTTGCGCTACGAAGACCGCACCCGGCTGACCACGATCGCGCAGTTGCAGAGCGGCGTGCCGGCGCAGATCGAAGGGCGTGTGGATGCGGTGGAGCGCGGCTTCCGTTACCGGCCGGTGTTGCGGGTGGCGGTCTCGGACGAGTCGCACGGCAGCGTGGTGCTGCGCTTCTTCCATTTCCGCGCGGCGCAGGTCGCGCAGTTCGCACCGGGCACGCGACTGCGGGTGTTCGGCACGCCCAAGCCGGGACAGAACGGCTGGGAAATCGTGCACCCCAGTTACCGCGTGCTGGCACCGGGCGAGGATGCCGGGCTGGGCGACAGCCTGGATCCGGTCTATCCGGTGCTGGAAGGCGTGGGCCCGGCCACGTTGCGCAAACTCATCGGCCAGGCGCTGGAGCGCTTGCCGGCCGAGGCCGCGCTGGAATTGCTGCCGCCGCATTGGCTGCAGGACGAACAACTACCCTCGCTGCGCAGCGCGCTGCTGACCATGCATCGCCCGCCGGTGAACACCGACCCGCAGCAACTGCTCGCAGGCGGGCATCCGGCCCAGCAGCGTTTGGCGATCGAAGAGCTGCTGGCGCATCAGCTCAGCCTGCGTCGCCAGCGCATCGCCTTGCAGCGCTTCCGCGCACCGCTGCTGCCTGGCAACGGCACCCTGGTGCGGCAACTGCGCGCGGCGTTGCCGTTCCAGCTTACCGGTGCGCAGCAGCGCGTGTTCGCGCAGATTGCCCGCGATCTGGCAAAACCGTCGCCGATGCTTAGGCTGGTGCAGGGCGATGTCGGCAGCGGCAAGACCGTGGTCGCCGCATTGGCGGCGATGCTGGCGGTGGAGCAGGGCAAGCAGGTCGCACTGGCCGCGCCGACCGAGCTGCTGGCCGAGCAGCACCTGAGCAATCTGCGTGGCTGGTTGGAACCGCTGGGCGTGCGCATCGTCTGGCTGGCCGGCAAGGTCACCGGCAAGGCACGCGCTGCGGCGATGGCCGAGGTGGCCTCCGGCCAGGCGCAGGTGGTGGTCGGTACCCACGCCCTGATGCAGGACGCGGTGGTCTTCCACGATCTGGCGCTGGCCATCATCGACGAGCAGCACCGCTTCGGCGTGCATCAGCGCCTGGCCTTGCGCGACAAGGGTGCGGCCGCCGGCAGCGTGCCGCATCAGTTGGTGATGACCGCCACGCCGATCCCGCGCACCCTGGCGATGTCCACCTATGCGGATCTGGATGTCTCGGCCATCGACGAGCTGCCGCCCGGGCGCACGCCGGTGCAGACCATCGTGCTCAGTGCCGAGCGCCGGCCGGACCTGGTCGAGCGCATCCGCGCCGCTTGCGCCGAAGGGCGCCAGGCGTATTGGGTCTGCACCTTGATCGAAGAAAGCGAAGAGCCCGGCAAGGGCGCGCCCCCCGGTGGCCCGCCGAGGATCGAGGCCCAGGCGGCGGAGGCCACCTTCGAAGCGCTGTCCGCGCAATTGCCCGGCGTGCGCGTGGCGCTGGTGCACGGGCGCATGAAGGCGGCGGAAAAACAGAAGGCGATGCTGGATTTCAAGCAGGGCCTTACCGATCTGCTGGTCGCCACCACGGTGATCGAGGTCGGCGTGGACGTGCCCAATGCCTCGCTGATGATCATCGAGAATGCCGAGCGCCTGGGTCTGGCGCAGTTGCACCAGTTGCGCGGCCGGGTCGGTCGCGGCGCGGCCGCGTCCAGCTGCGTGCTGCTGTACCAGGCCCCGTTGTCGATGATGGCGCGGCAACGCCTGGAAACCATGCGCCAGACCAACGACGGCTTCGTGATCGCAGAAAAGGATCTGGAGCTGCGTGGTCCCGGCGAATTGCTGGGCACGCGGCAGACCGGCCTGGCCACTTTCCGCATCGCCGATCTCACCCGCGATGCCGGGCTGCTGCCGCGCGTGCAGGTGCTCGCCGAACGGCTGCTGGCCGAAGCGCCGGACATTGCCGACCGCGTGGTCGCGCGCTGGATCGGCAGCGCGGTGCGTTATGCCGCGGCTTGAGTGGCGGGGATTGGGGATTCGGGATTGGGGATTCGTCAGAGCCAGGTTGCTGCGATCTGGATGGGTAACCGATTCGCGTGCCTCGCCGATCCTTGCGAAGATGCGGCAACGAATCCCGAATGACCAATCTCCAATCCCATGACCAAAAAGATACCGCTGCTGATCGACACCGACCCGGGCGTGGACGACGCGCTGGCCTTGCTGATGGCCTTCAACGACACCCGGCATGAGGTCGTTGGGCTGACCATCGCCGCCGGCAACGTGGGCCTGGAGCACACCGTGCGCAACGCCTTGAAGGTGTGCGAGATTGCTGGGCGCGACGATGTGCCGGTCTATGCGGGCTGCCCGCAGCCGCTGCTGCATCCCTCGGTGGACGCGGCGCATGTGCATGGCATCGACGGCTTCGGCGATGTCGGCCTGGCGCCGGCCAAGCGCACTGCCGAGACCGAGCACGCCGCGCTGGCCATCCTGCGCCTGTCGCACGAATACGCCGGCGAGCTGATGCTGGTCGCGCTCGGTCCGCTGACCAATCTGGCCCTGGCCCTGACGCTGGATCCGACCCTGCCGCAGCGCGTGGCGCGGCTGGTGGTGATGGGCGGTGCGCTGACCGGGCACGGCAACATCACCGCCGCGGCCGAATTCAATATCGGCTTCGACCCGGAAGCGGCACATCTCGTGTTCCGCGGTTTTCCGCAGTTCGACGTGGCCGACTGGGAAGCCACCATCGCGCACGGGCTGCTGCATCGCGATGTCGAGCAATGGCTGGCGGCCGACTCCGCGCAGGCGCGGTTCTACGAAGAAATTTCGCGCAAGACCCGGCTGTGGTCCGAAGACAGCCGTGGCGAGTACTGGTACGCCGCCGATGCGCTGGCGATGGCGTTCGCGCTCCACCCGGAGGGCGCACAGCGGCTGGAGCAGCGGCCGGTGCATATCGAGCTGACCGGTATGCATACCCGCGGCATGACCCTGGTGGACTGGGAGCGCCGGGATGGCAACCCCGACAACGCCAACCTGCTGCTGGACTACGATCGCCAGCAATTCTTCGGCTTGGTCGCGGCGGCGTTGGCGGCGGGGTAAGGCGATCTTGCGCCGGGCGTCGGGAGGCCGCTATAATGCCCGGCTTATCCAGGCAGCCCGGCGCCAAGTCCATGAAAGATAACGTTCATCCCAGCTACAACGACGTCGTCTTCCACGACGTGACGTCCGATTTCAAGATTCTGACCCGTTCCACCATGAGCTCGAAAGAGACCGTGAAGTGGGAAGATGGCCAGGAATACCCGCTGATCAAGGTGGATATCTCCTCGGCCTCGCACCCGTTCTATACCGGCAAGCACAAGGTGATCGACACCGGCGGCCGGATCGACAAGTTCCAGAAGCGCTACGCGCGCTGAGCTTGCAGGACGGGCTGTACCGGCAGCGGCCGCGCATTGCGCGGCCGTTGTTTTTTGGGGCGGCGGCAACTTCGTTTTCACGCCTTCGACGGGGCGTCTACGACTTCTGTCCAAGCGACGGCCAAAATGTTGCTGTGCGATAATGACGTGATCCGGGGCGATGCCCTGGACTTCCATCACGTGCCTGCCCATTTGGTGACAGGCGCCTTCCACTGAAGGAGCGTACACAGTGTCCGATCTTGATCAGGTCACGCTCAACGCCGGCGACAAGTCGGTCGTTCTGCCGGTTCTCAAGCCCACGCTTGGCAATGATTGCGTCGATATTTCAAAGCTGACCAAAGAAACCGGTCTGTTCACCTACGACTCGGGCTTTACCGCCACCGCCAGCTGCAAGTCGGCCATCACCTACATCGATGGCGACAACGGCGTGCTGCTGTATCGCGGCTACCCGATCGAACAGTTGGCCGAGAAGTCCAGCTTCCTCGAAGTCTCGTACCTGCTGATGAACGGCGAGCTGCCGACCGCGGACGAATTCAAGAAGTTCGACCACGAAGTCACGCATCACACGATGATGCACGAGTCGCTGAAGAACTTCCTCGGTGGCTTCCGCCATGACGCCCACCCGATGGCCATGCTGGCCGGTTCGGTCGCCTCGCTGTCGGCGTTCTACCACGACACCCTGGACCTCAACGATCCGGAGCAGCGCCGCCAGGCCGCCATCCGTCTGATCGCCAAGGTGCCGACCCTGGCTGCTGCCGCGTACCGCTATTCGATCGGCTGGCCGATCCGCTACCCGCGCAACAACCTCAACTACGTTGACCGCTTCCTGCACATGATGTTCGAAGTGCCGAGCGAGCCGCTGGAGATCAATCCGGTGGTGGCCAAGGCGCTGGATCTGCTGTTCATCCTGCATGCCGATCACGAGCAGAACGCCTCGACCTCGACCGTGCGTCTGGTCGGTTCGACCGGTGCCAACCCGTACGCCTCGGTCGCAGCGGGCATCACCGCGCTGTGGGGCCCGGCACACGGTGGCGCCAACGAAGCCGTGCTGAAGATGCTGGAAGAGATCGGCACCGCCGACAACGTCGAGTCCGCTGTGGCCAAGGCCAAGGACAAGAACTCCTCGTTCCGCCTGATGGGCTTCGGTCACCGCGTCTACAAGAACTTCGACCCGCGCGCCAAGATCATCCGCGAGATGACCCACAAGGTGCTGGGCGAACTGGGCGTCAACGATCCGCTGCTGGAAGTGGCGCTGAAGCTGGAAGAAGCCGCGCTGAAGGACGACTACTTCGTGCAGCGCAAGCTGTACCCGAACGTCGACTTCTACTCGGGCCTGATCTACAAGGCGCTGAACATCCCGGTGGAAATGTTCACCGTGATGTTTGCCATTGCACGCACCGCCGGCTGGGTGTCGCATTGGCTGGAGCAGCAGGTCGACCCGGAAATGAAGATCGGCCGTCCGCGCCAGATCTACACCGGCTACGACAAGCGCGACTACACCGACGCCGGCCAGCGCTAAGCGCCTGCGGTTGTCTGCTTGAACGAACGCCCCGCATTGCGGGGCGTTTGCTTTTGCGGGTTGGCGTTGTGGTGAGTGGTCACGCGTCATGGCGGGCTGCGCTCAGCGCGTGCGCGGCAGGGCGTGGCCACCATCCTCTTCTGCCAACAACTGACGCAACTGGGCGGCCGAGGCGCGCTGCATCGGTTTTTCGTCCAGCTGCGACAGCGGTGCCTGGCGCAAGGCATCGTAAGGCAGCACGGTCAGGTCGAAGCTCAGTTCCTCGGCACTGAACAGCCACACCGGGAACTCGGCCGTGCGCTCGCGGTCCAGACGCAGCCGGCGCGTACGCGATTCGGCCGGAATACGGTGTTCTTCCAGAAAGCGCTGCACGGCGTCGGCGTCGTCGCTGTGCAACTGCAGCTGCACCGGCGCATTGGCGTCGGCCGTGCCATCGAGCACCGGGCCGGCCAGGCGCGGCTGGAACGGGCTAAGAAACTCCAGCGCGCGCAATGCGGCTTCACGACGTTGGCGCAGCCGCAGCCCGTGCGCAGGCCCGGCGAACAGGCGCTGGTGCTCGCGCAACGCATCTTCGATCTCGCGGTTGCGCGGCAGCGATGCGTCGTCGTGGATGCCTAGCCGGCTGGCCGCCTTGAGCTTGGCCTGATGAAAATCACGGATGCCACCCTCGGCCATCAGCCGGGCCGCTTCGTGCGCCAGGCGATGGCGACGTTCTCGGGTTCGCGTATCGGCGTGTTCGCGCGCGTGATGCATGACCGGGCTCCCCTAATGAACCTGGTTCGACTCTACAACAGCGGCATGAAGAGGTGGCGAATGCCCCAAGTCTCCCCGAAAGGACAATCACGCAACGGTGATTACCCGTCGCCTTCTACTGAACTGAAGGCAATCGATTCCGCGGACCCGATCGGGGAATCAGGCGGACGAAGCCGTTCCGATTCCCCAATCCCGATTCCCCAATCCCCGCCCTCAAAAGATATCGAACGCCTTCTCGTCCTGCTGTTCCTGCAGGCCGTAGTCGTAGTCCTGCAGGCGATCCAGGTCCTCGTTCTTCACCCATTCCACCGCCCCATTGATGGTGGCCTGGGTCATGCCGTCGGGCGGATCGTTGGCGGCGATCGGCTTGTCCTTCAGCGCCACGCGCATGTAGTCGATCCAGATCGGCAGTGCCGCCTTGCCGCCGTACTCGCGATAGCCAAGCGAACGGAAGTCGTCGCGACCCACCCACACCGTGGTGGCGTAGGGGCCGCCGAAGCCGGAGAACCAGGCGTCGCGGTGATCGTTGGTCGAGCCGGTCTTGCCGCCGACGTCCTCGCGCCCCAGCACCTTGGCCGCGGTGCCGGTGCCGCGCTGGACCACGTCGCGCATCATCGAGACCAACTGGTAGGCGGTACGCTCGTCGATGGCGCGCGGCGCGATCTTGGTTTCGGCAGTGGCTGCCGGGGCGGTCTCCGCCGGCGTGGCCGGCGTCGCCGGGGTCGGCTCGATCGACTTGGGCAGCGCGGGGGCGCCGAAGTTGAAGCCGTCCACCACCTGGCTCACCGGCGCGACATTGCCGCCCTGCAAGGCGCAGGTACGGCAGGCCACCGCCGGCACTTCCTTGAAGACCACATTGCCGTCGCGGTCCTTGACCTCGTCCACGATCCAGGTCTCCACCCGCGAGCCGCCATTGGCGAACACTGCATAGCCACGCGCGACCGACAACGGCGTCAGTGAGGCCGTGCCCAGCGACATCGACAGGTTGGGCGGCAGCTCGGCTTCCTGGAAGCCGAACTGGCTGATGTACTTGCGCGCAAAATCGACGCTGATCGCGTCCAGCAAGCGGACCGACACCAGATTGCGCGATTGCACCAGCGCCTCGCGCAAGCGCATCGGGCCGCGGAAGCCGCCGCCGTCGTTCTGCGGCGACCAGGTCTTGCCGCGGCGGTCGCGGAACACCACCGGCGCATCGAGCACGATCGAGGCCGGGTTGAAGCCCTTCTCGAACGCGGCCGCATACACGAACGGCTTGAAGCTGGAGCCCGGCTGGCGGCGTGCCTGGGTGGCGCGATTGAACTTGTTGCCGGCGAAGCTGAAACCGCCGACCAGCGCGCGCAGGGCGCCGCTGTTGGCATCCAGCGACACCAGCGCGGCCTGGCCGCGCGGCAACTGGTCGATGATCCACTCGCCGTCCTTCTCGCCGGCGCGGATGCGGGTCAGGTCGCCGCGCGTCAGCAGCTTGGCCGGCGTCTTGTTGGTCCAGCGACTGGCGCTGGCCGGCAGGGTCAGCTCGGTCTTGTCGCTCTGCACGACGGTCACGCCGCCGTCGGCATTGGTGCGTGCCACGATCACCGCGCGCAGGCCGCCCTGGGTGAACACGCCCGACAGATGCTTGGCCAGTGCCGCGGCATCCGCATCGGCGGCGACATCGAAATGCTGCTCCACGCCATGCCAGCCATGCCGGTGGTCGTACAGGCGCAGGCCTTCGGCAACCGCCGCATCGGCGCCGGTTTGCAGCGTGGCATCAATGGTGGTGGTGACGTGGTAGCCCTTGTTGAGCACATCGCCGCCGTACTTGGCGATCATTTCCTGGCGCACCAGCTCGGCCACGTACGGGGCGTAGACCTCGACCGGCGGCTCGTGCGGCTTGGCGTGCATCGGCACCGCCTTGGCGGCGTCGGCTTCGGCCTGGCTGACAAAGCCCAGGTCGGCCATGCGTTGCAGCACGTAGTAATCGCGGCGCTCCTGCGCGCGTTCCGGATTGCTGATCGGGTTGCCGCTGGACGGGAACTTGGGGATGCCGGCCAGCGAGGCCATCTCGTCCAGGCTCAACTCGCTCATCTTCTTGCCGTAGTAGTACTCGGCGGCAGCACCGACGCCATAGGCGCGATTGCCGAAGAAGCTCTTGTTGAGATACAGCTCGAAGATCTCGTCCTTGTTCAGCTCACTCTCGATCTTGCGCGCCAGCAGGATCTCGGCGAGTTTGCGGGTGTAGCTGTATTCGGAACTGAGGAAGAACTGCCGTGCCACCTGCTGGGTGATGGTCGAACCACCCGGCACGCGCTTGGCATCGGTGCTGGCCAGCAGCCACACCGCGCGGGCGATGCCCTTGTAGTCCACGCCGCCGTGTTCGTAGAAGCGCGCATCCTCCGTCGCCAGGAAGGCCTGCTTCAGGCGCAGCGGCACGTCCTTCATCTGGATGGGGTAGCGCCGGGTCTCGCCATAGACGGCCATCAGGCGGCCGTCGCTGGAATAGACGTACATCGGCTCCTGCAGTTCGACCTGCTTGAGCGACTGCACGTCCGGCAACTTGGAGGAAATGGCGTAATACAGGCCGCCGGCAGCAATAGCGCCAAGCAGGGCGAGCACCACGAACGCGGCCAGGATCCAGCCCAGCCAACGGCGAATACGGGGCATGTAAGAGAGATTCCGATTGCAGATTTCTTGGTCACAGAGTATAGATGACGCCGGGTTTGGCTGGGGCCGAACTCTGGGGATCGCAGGAAACAGCACTGGGGTCACGTCGCGGGGCCATTGCCTTGCGCGTGAAGGGCTTGTCACCTGTTAAAATTTAATTATTAATACGAGGGCGCAGACAAGCGTCCAAGTGCCCATCGGCAGGGGAGTTTCCGTGGGGCTTCTACCCAAGAGTCAATCGCCACTGATTGGTGTCGATATCAGTTCCACTGCGGTCAAGCTCTTGCAGCTGTCGCGCAGCGGGAACCGTTTCCGCGTGGAGCATTACGCGGTGGAACCGTTGCCGCCGAATGCGGTCGTGGAAAAGAACATCGTCGAGGTCGAGGCGGTCGGCGAAGCGATTCGTCGCGCCATCAACCGTTCCGGCAGCAAGGCCAAGAACGCCGCAGCCGCGGTGGCCGGGTCGGCGGTGATCACCAAGCTGATCCCGATGCCGGCCGATCTGGACGACAGCGATCTGGAAGCCCAGGTCGAACTGGAAGCCACCAACTACATTCCGTACCCGATCGAGGAAGTCAATCTCGACTTCGAGGTGCTCGGCCCGATGCCCAACAGCCCGGACATGGTCCAGGTGCTGCTGGCGGCCTCGCGCTCTGAGAATGTGGAACTGCGCCAGTCCGCGCTGGAACTCGGTGGCCTGACCGCCAAGGTCATGGACGTGGAGGCCTTCGCGGTCGAGAACGCCTTCGCCCTGGTCGCCAGCGAGTTGCCGGTGGCCGCCGATGCGGTGGTTGCGCTGGTGGACATCGGCGCGACCATGACCACGCTGAGCGTGCTGCGCTCCGGTCGCAGCCTGTATAGCCGCGAGCAGGTCTTCGGCGGCAAGCAGCTCACCGACGAGGTGATGCGCCGTTACGGGTTGACTTACGAGGAGGCCGGCCTGGCCAAGCGTCAGGGCGGCTTGCCGGAAAGCTACGAGGTCGAAGTGCTGGAGCCGTTCAAGGAGGCGACGGTGCAGCAGATCAGCCGCTTGCTGCAGTTCTTCTACGCGGGCAGCGAATTCAATCGCGTCGACTGCATCGTGTTGGCCGGCGGCTGCGCTGCGCTGTCGCGCCTGCCGGAGATGGTGGAAGAACAGCTCGGCGTGACCACCGTGGTCGCCAACCCGCTCGCGCAGATGACGCTGGGCCCGAAGGTCCAGGCGCATGCGCTGGCGCTGGATGCACCTGCATTGATGATCGCCACCGGCCTGGCCCTGAGGAGCTTTGACTGATGGCAAGAATCAATCTTTTGCCCTGGCGCGCCGAGCGCCGGAAGGCGCGCGAGCGTGAGTTCTATTCGATGCTGGGCTTCGCCGCGTTGGGCGGCGTGCTGTTGTCGGTCCTGATCTGGTTCTACTACGACGCGCAGATCAGCGGCCAGACCGAGCGCAATGCGTTCCTGACCGCCGAGATCGACAAGGTCAAGGCGCAGAACGAAGAGATCAAGGAGCTCGACAAGAAGAAGGACCGCCTGCTCGCCCGCAAGAAGGTGATCGAGGAACTGCAGGCCAATCGCTCGCAGATGGTGCATCTGTTCGATTCGCTGGTGCGCACCATCCCCGATGGCGTGGCCTTGACCAACATCAAGCAGGACGGCGACATCCTCACCCTGGAAGGACGTTCGCAGTCCAACGCGCGCGTCAGTACCTATATGCGCAACCTGGAAGGCTCGGGCTGGATGACCAATCCGGACCTGTCGATCATCGAGGCCAAGAGCCAGGACAAGGCCGGGCAGCCCGCGGGACCGTCGATGGACACCAAGACGCTGCCATACGTGTTCACGCTCAAGGTCAAGCTGGCCAATCCGAACGAGGCCGACAAGAACGGCACCGCACCGGTCGATGCGCAAGCGCCGGGTGCAACGCCAGCCGGTACGGCCCCTGCGGGCGCGCCAGCGGCGGCACCTGCAGCACCTGCGCCTGCCACGTCGCCGGCCGCTGCTCCTGCACCCGTGCAGCCAGCGCCGGCGTCCGCCAATCGGCCGCAGGAGGGGGCGGCGTCATGAGTAAGAAAGCATTCAAGCTCAGCGATCTGGATTTCAACAACATCGGCGGCTGGCCGCAGCAGGCACGCATCGTGTTCTGCGTGGTGGTCGGCCTGTTCATCATGGTGCTGGCCTGGTTCCTGTTGATCAGCGGCAAGCGCGATGAACTCGAGGGCCTGGAAGGCACAGAAACGCAGTTGCGCACCGAGTTCGAGACCCAGCAGGGCCGCGCGGTAAATCTGGAGCCGCTCAAGCAGCAGCTCGCGCAGATGGAACAGGTGCTGCAGCAGATGCTGCGGCAGCTGCCCAGCAAGACCGAAATGCCGGATCTGATCATCGACATCTCGCAGACTGCGCTGTCTAGCGGCCTGTCCAACGAGTTGTTCCAGCCGGGCCCGGAATCGCCGAAGGAGTTCTACGCCGAAAAGCCGATCGCCTTGCGCATGGTGGGCAGTTATCACCAGTTCGGTGCCTTCGTCAGCGGGGTGGCGTCGTTGCCGCGCGTGGTGATCCTGACCATGCACGACATCAACCTCAAGCCGAGGGACCCAAAGGCCGGCATCACCCCGCGCGGGGCGCTGGAACTGTCCGGCACGGTCAAGACCTATCGTTATCTGGACGATGAGGAAATGGCAGAGCAGGAGAAGGCCGCGGCCGACGCTGCGAAGAAGGGCGGCCAATGACCATGAAACTGCTCAAGATCCTGTCCTGCGTGGCGTTAATTGCTGTATTGCCGGCGTGTACGCGCGGGGTGACCAGCACACCGGGCGATGCGCCGAACCTGGAAGCCTGGGTCGCCGAAGTGCGCGCACGGCCGGCGCCGCCGTTGGAGCCATTGCCGGTGATGCAGCAGTTCGAGACGTTCGAATATGCGGCGCAATCGATGCGCGACCCGTTCAGCGATGCCTGGGTCAGCGCCGAAGGCGGCAACGGCACGCGTCCGGATCCGAACCGGCGCAAGGAGCCGCTGGAAGGCTATCCGCTCGACGCCCTCGACATGGTGGGGACCATTGGCGGTGGCTCGGGCCTGGTTGCGCTGGTCATGGCACCCGACAAGGTGACCTACCGGGTGCGGCCGGGCGTGTATCTGGGACAGAGCGATGGCCGGGTCACCGGGGTCTACGAAGACCGCATCGAGCTGATTGAACTTGTGCCGGACGGTGCGGGCGGATGGCTTGAACGGCCGGCCGCGCTCGCATTGGATGATCAATAAAGTGATAGGGGATAGCACGATGACGTTTTCCAATGCCCGGCGGCTGCGTCCGGTTCGACGCCACGCGGTATTCCAGGCCTGCGCGATGGGGTTCGCGCTGGCGCTGGCGAGCGGTAGCGCGTTCTCGGCGGCGGCACTGAAGCAGCCTGTGCAGGACCCGGCCAAGACCGCTCCGGCGAGCCTGGCGGTGTCCAAGATCGATTTCAAACGTGGTGAGGATGGCGCTGGCCGTCTGATCCTGCAGTTCGACGGCCAGGGCGCCAGCCCGGATCTGCGCACGCAGGGCGACAACGTGCTGGTCGACATCAGCAACGCACGCCTGCCTGCCGAACT
Organism: Xanthomonas sp. F14; assembly: GCF_014199865.1. Lineage (NCBI taxonomy): Bacteria > Pseudomonadati > Pseudomonadota > Gammaproteobacteria > Lysobacterales > Lysobacteraceae > Xanthomonas > Xanthomonas sp. F14. The sequence continues at coordinate 165,510 of NZ_JACHOM010000002.1, forward strand.
GCAGCGCCCGCTCAACGTCACCGACTTTGCAACGCCGGTGCAGCGCGTCGAGGTCAAGCCGTCGGGCTCGGGGTCGCAGCTGGTGCTGTCGACCAAGGGCGCGTTCGATTCGCTGGCCTACCAGACCGGCAACGAATACGTGGTCGAAATCACTCCGCGCAAGGGCCAGCCCGCTGTCGGTGGCGTCAGCGCCGCAGCCGTCACCCAGGCCGCCGCGCAGATCGCTGCGCGCGGTTACAGCGGCCGCCCGGTGACGTTCAACTTTCAGGACGTGCCGGTACGCACCGTGCTGCAGCTGATCGCCGAGGAATCCAACCTCAATATCGTCGCCTCCGATACCGTGCAGGGCAATGTCACGCTGCGCCTGATGAACGTGCCGTGGGACCAGGCGCTGGACATCGTGCTGCGCGCCAAGGGCCTGGACAAGCGCCGCGACGGCGGCGTGGTGTGGGTCGCCCCGCAGCCGGAGCTGGCCAAGTTCGAGCAGGACAAGGAAGACGCCCGCATCGCGATCGAGAACCGCGAGGATCTGATCACCGATTACGTGCAGATCAACTACCACAATGCGGCCGTGATCTTCAAAGCGCTGACGGAGGCCAAGGGGATTGGTGGCGGTGGCGGTAGTCAGGGCGGCGGTCAAGGTGGACAAGGTGGCCAGCAGGACAATGGATTTTTGTCGCCTCGCGGTCGCCTGGTTGCCGACGAGCGCACCAACACCCTGATGATCAGCGATATTCCGAAGAAGGTCGCGCAGATGCGCGAGCTGATTTCGCATATCGATCGGCCGGTGGATCAGGTGTTGATCGAAAGCCGTATTGTGATCGCGACCGACACGTTCGCGCGTGACCTCGGTGCGCGGTTTGGTATCGCCGGGCGTCGTCAGTATGGCGACAATACCAGTGTTATCAGTGGTAGTACTTCTAATAATGTGTCAATTATTAATGATGGAATTCATAATGTTCCCGGGGGTCTAAACTTCAACCTTCCCGCGGGTGGAGTTTTCACTACAAACACGCCAGGTGCTATTGCATACACCTTGCTTGGACGCAACTTCGCTCTCGACATGGAATTGTCGGCGATGCAGGAAGAGGGGCGAGGGGAAGTCGTTTCCAATCCGCGTATCGTTACGGCAAATCAGCGTGAAGGCGTTATCAAGCAGGGTCGGGAAATTGGTTATGTGACGATTACTGCCGCCAGTGGCGGTGGTCAGTCCCAGGCCAACGTGCAGTTCAAAGAAGTGCTGTTGGAGCTAAAGGTCACTCCGACCATCACCAATGACAATCGCGTGTTCTTGAATATGAATGTTAAGAAGGATGAGGTTGCTCGTTTCATCGTGCTCGATGGCTACGGTACCGTTCCAGAGATCAACCGTCGTGAAGTTAATACGGCCGTTCTGGTTGGTGATGGTGAGACAGTCGTTATCGGCGGCGTCTACGAATTCAATGATCGTGAGAGCATTGCGAAGGTCCCTTTCCTTGGCGACATCCCGTTCCTCGGGAACCTTTTCAAGAAAAGGGGGCGCAGCAAGGAGAAGGCCGAGTTGCTCGTCTTCATAACACCTAAGGTACTGCGTGTCGCAAGCGCTACTCCATAAGAGAAGCCGAATCGGAAAAAGGCCGCGAAAGCGGCTTTTTTCTTTATGCGGTGATTGAACGCATAGCAAGCGATACTAGGTGAGGATCGCTTTTTCTAGGGCGTGACGTTTTCTGAGGCCCGCGCGGGCGGGTACCGGTGACAGAAATGGACGCGTTTCAGCGTTCAATCCCTCCAACAAGCTATTTCAAGTAGCTAGTCGCATAGTGACGTAAGTCAAACCTGCGCCACTCACTGAACATCCCGGTGCTACTGAATGAACCAATTGCGCTCGAATCGGTCACACTGGTCCTATGAACGCACCGCCGCTGTTGCCCCCAGAAGCCGCTGCCGCGCCCGCCGAGGACCGGTTGCATCGTCAATTCACCCTGCTGCGCGAGTCGCTGGCGCAGCGCATCGTGGGCCAGTCCGCGCTGGTCGAACGATTGCTGATCGCCCTGCTGGCCGACGGGCATCTGCTGGTCGAGGGCGCGCCCGGGCTGGCCAAGACCACCGCGATCCGCGCGCTGGCCTCGCGGCTGGAGGCGGATTTCGCGCGGGTGCAGTTCACCCCCGACTTGCTGCCCTCCGATCTGACCGGCACCGAGATCTGGCGGCCGCAGGACAGCCGGTTCGAGTTCATGCCCGGGCCGATCTTCCATCCGATCCTGCTGGCCGACGAGATCAATCGCGCGCCGGCCAAGGTGCAGTCGGCACTGCTGGAGGCGATGGGCGAGCGTCAGGTCACCGTCGGGCGGCATACCTATGCGCTGCCGCAGCTGTTCCTGGTGATGGCCACGCAGAACCCGATCGAGCAGGAAGGCACGTTCCCGTTGCCCGAGGCGCAGCTGGATCGTTTCCTGATGCACGTGCGTATCGGCTATCCACAGGCCGATGCCGAGGCGGAGATTCTGCGTCTGGCACGTGAGGCCGCGCGCGACACCCTGGAAAAGCACGAGACGGTACCCGACAAGATCCCGCTGGAAGATGTCTTTGCCGCGCGTCGGGTGGTGCTGGACGTGCATCTGGCGCCGCAGCTGGAGCGTTACCTGATCGAGATCGTGCTCGCGTCGCGCGATGCGCAGCGCTACGACCCGGCACTGGCGCGGCGGATTGCCTGGGGCGCGAGCCCGCGTGGGTCGATCGCACTGGAGCGCTGCGCACGGGCGCGTGCATGGCTGGCCGGGCGCGACTACGTGACCCCGGACGATATCCGCGCAATCGCGCCGGACGTGCTGCGCCATCGCGTGCTGCCCAGCTACGAAGCCACGGCCGAAGGCTGGGATGGCGAGCGCCTGGTCGCCGCCTTGCTGGAAAAGATTCCGCTGCCCTGATCGGGTAGCGTGTCGCCGAGGTATGCCGTCCTCTGACCAGAATCCGATGTCTTCGATGCCGTCTTCTTCCCCTGTCACCGCTCCGGCGTCGATCGCCGGCGATGGACTGCGGCCGACGCTGACGGAGCTGATCGCGCTGCGTGGCACCACGACCCATCGCGGGCAGCCAGGGCGTGGCCGCCATGGGCTGGTGGGGCCGGTACCGGCGGCAACGCGTGGGCGCGGGATGGAATACGCCGAGTCGCGCGAGTACGTGGCCGGCGACGATGCGCGGCATATCGACTGGCGCGTCACCGCGCGTACCGGGCGCGCGCACACCAAATTGTTCCAGGCCGAGCGCGAACGCTTGAGCCTGATTGTGGCCGATACCGCACCGGCGCTCTTCTTCGGCACGCGGGTGCGCTACAAATCGGTGCAGGCCGCCCGTGCCGGCGCCGTCGCGGCGTGGCTGGCGCAGCGGCAGGGCGACCGGATCGCCGCGCTGCGTGGCACTGCCAGCGAAGCGCCGATTGCACCGCGCTCGGGTCAACGCGGCGTGTTGCCGGTGCTGGATGCGTTGGCGCGCTGGTACACGCAGCCGCCGTCCGGCGATGCGGGCCTGGAGGTGGCACTGGACCATGCCGCGCGGCTGCTGCGCCCGGGTGCGCGGCTGACCGTGCTGGCCGATGCGCGCAGCGCCAGCAGGATTTCTGCCACGCGCTGGTCGGGCCTGGCCTTGCATCACGAGGTGGTGGTGATCGTGCTGGTCGACCCGCTGGAGCTGGCGCCACCGGCCCGCGCACTCAGCTTCGATGTGCGCGGCGAGCGCATCGCGATCGATCTGTCCACGCAGGCCGGACGTGCGCGTTGGCAGGCCGAATTCGTGGCGCCGCTGGAACAATTGACCGCGGTCCTGCAGGCACGCGGTGTGCGCTTGCATCGGCTGTCCACCGACGACGCCAGCGATGCCTGGTTGGGCGGCAGTGCCGCCGTGCGGAGTCGATGACGATGTCGCCGCAATCGCTGCCGCTACGCGATGTCCATCTGCCGCCGTCGCCGCCATGGTGGCCGCTGGCGCCGGGCTGGTGGCTGGTGATCGCCGCAGTGGTCGTCGTACTTGGCAGCGCATGGTGGTGGTGGCGTCGCCGTCGTCAGCAGCAGCGGCGCTGGCTGGCGGCCTTCGATGCCGAGCTGCAGCGCGCAACGACCCCCGCACAGCGTCTGGCCGCGTTGTCGGTGTTGCTGCGACGCGCAGCGCGCAGCGTCGATGCGCAGGCCGACCGGCTGCAGGGCGAGGCATGGCTGCAGTTTCTGGACGGGCGCCAGAGCAAGACGCAGGCCTTTTCGCAGGGACCGGGGCGCGCGCTGCTGGACGGAGGCTTTCAACGTGCGCCGGCGGTGACCGATCTGGATGCGGTGCAAGCGCTGGCGCGGCAGCGGTTTCTGAGTCTGATGCGAGGCCGGCGATGAACTGGCTGCAGTGGTCGCAATGGCAGGATGCGCTGGCGCACTGCGCATGGCCGTGGGCATGGTGGTTGATGCCGCTGCCGTTGCTGATGTGGTTCTGGCCGCAGCGTCGTGCCGATACGGCCGCGCTGCGCGTGCCGTACGCCGATCAATTGCACGCGGTTGCGCAGGCAAATAGGGCACCGGTACTGCGGGTGCCGCGCTGGCTTGCCTGGCTGGGCTGGTTTTTCCTGTGCGCGGCGCTTGCGCGCCCGCAACAATTGGGCGATGTGATCCAGCCGCCGCGCGAGGCGCGGCAGATGATGCTGGCGGTGGATCTGTCCGGCAGCATGAGCGAGCCGGACATGGTGCTCGGCGGCAATGTGGTGGATCGCCTGACCGCCGCCAAGGCGGTGTTGTCGGACTTTCTGGATCGTCGCGACGGCGATCGGGTCGGCTTGCTGGTGTTCGGTCAGCGCGCCTACGCGTTGACGCCGTTGACCGCCGACCTGACCTCCGTGCGCGACCAGTTGGCCGACAGCGTGGTGGGACTGGCCGGGCGCGAGACGGCGATCGGCGATGCGATCGCGTTGTCGGTCAAACGGCTGCGCGAACAGAAGCAGGGCCAGCGCGTGGTGGTGTTGCTCACCGACGGCGTCAACACCGCAGGCGTGCTCAATCCGCTCAAGGCCGCCGAGCTCGCCAAGGCCGAAGGCGTGCGCGTGCATACGATCGCCTTCGGCGGCAACGGCGGCTATTCGTTGTTCGGCGTGCCGATTCCGGCCACGGGCAACGACGATATCGACGAAGACGGCTTGCGCAAGATCGCCGCGCAAACCGGTGGGCGCTTTTTCCGTGCCCGCGATACCGAAGAACTGGCCGGCATCTATGCCGAGCTGGATCGGCTGGAGCCGGTCAAGGCGCTCGGCCCCTCGGTGCAGCCGCGCGTGGAACGCTATTACTGGCCGTTGGGCGCTGCCATCGTGATTGCGCTGCTGGCCTATGTGTTGCCGCGGAGATGGCGATGAACGCGCTGACCGAACTGGCAGGCTGGCTGCAGTCGCTGCATCTGCTGCGCCCGGGGTTGCTATGGGCGCTACTGGCAATCGTGCCGGCGGCAGTGCTGTGGCAGTTGCGTCGACGCGCTGCGGACGTGTGGCAGCAAAGCGTGGATGCGCATCTGTTGCCGACCCTGCTGGTGTCCGGCAGTCGGCGGGGATGGCTGGGATTCGTACTGGCTGCGCTGACCTATGCGCTGGCGGTGCTGGCGATGACCGGGCCGAGCTGGCGGCAGACCGAGCGGCCGGTGTATCACTCCAGCATGCCGCTGGTGGTGGCGCTGGATCTGTCTTCCAGCATCACCGCCAACGACCTGCCACCATCGCGTCTGCTGCAGGCGCGGGCCAAGTTGGCCACGTTGTTGCGCAAGCGGGCCGGTGGCGAAGTCGCATTGCTGGTCTATGCGGGCGAGAGTTTCACCGTTGCGCCGTTGACCGAAGACACCGCCAATGTGGCGTTGTTCCTGGATGCGCTGTCGCCATCGGTGATGCCGGTGGACGGCAAACGCGCCGATGCGGCGATCGACGCGGCCACGCAGTTGCTGCTGCAGGCGGGTTTCAAGCAAGGCGACATCCTGCTGGTCAGCGACAGCGCCGATCGTGCGGCCGGAAGTTCTGCACGATTGGCGCGCTCGCGTGGATTCAGCGTGTCCGCGCTCGGCGTGGGGAGCGCGCGCGGCGCGGCCTATCGCACCACGACCGGTGAGATTGCGCAGACACGGCTGGATGAAGGCAGCCTGCGCGATCTTGCCGGGCAGGGCGGTGGTCGCTATGCGCGCATCACCGCCGACGATACGGACCTGCGTGCGCTGGGCGTGCTCGATCCGGCGCAACAGCCGCTGGCCGATGAAGCTGCCGAGTCCACCGGCGGCAAGACCTGGCTGGACGAGGGCTACTGGCTGCTGCTGCCGGTGATGCTGTTGGCACTGCTGGCGTTCCGGCGGCGTACGGTTGTGGCGATCCTGGCCCTGGTGTGCGTGTTGCCATTGGCCCAACCCGCGCATGCTGCCGACGGCACCTTGTGGCAACGCGCCGATCAGGTGCAGCAGCAACGCCTGGATGCCGGCGTGCAGGCGTATCGTAAGGGCGATTTCGCCGCGGCACAAAAAGCCTTCGAAAATGTGCCCACCGATGAGGGTTTGTACAACCTCGGCAATGCGCTGGCCAGGCAGGGCCAGTACGACCAAGCGATTGCGGCTTACGACCGGGCGCTCAAGCAACATCCGGATCAGCCCGACGCCATCGCCAATCGTGCGGCGGTGGCGGCGGCGCGCAAGCGTCAGCAGCAGAACAACAAGGACGGCAAGGGCAAGGACGGCAACGGCCAGTCCGACGACCAGAAACAATCCGGTCAGAATGGCTCCGGTCAGAATCAGTCCGGGCAGAACAAGCAGAACGATCCAAAGCCCGGCCAGGACGGGCAAGGCAAGCAGGATGCGCAGGGCAGACAGGACGGCAAGGATCAGCCGTCTGCGCAGACGCCGCAGGACGCAGCCTCGCAGAACCAGCAGTCCAAAAACGGCCAGGGCGAGCAGAGCAAGCAGGACGCAGCGCCGCAATCGGCCGATGCCAAGGCGCAGCAGCAGGCCGATGCCGCGCAGCGGCAAAAGATGCAGCAGGCGATGGCGCAGGCTGGCGACAAGGGCGCCGACGCAAACGGCAAGCAGGCCGCCGCGGCAACGGCGAACGAAACGCCGGAACAACGCGAGCAACGCCAGGCGGTGGATGCTTGGCTGCGGCGGGTGCCGGACGACCCGGGCAGTCTGCTGCGTACCAAATTCAGGCTGGAACACGAACGCAGGCAACGGGACGGACGATGATCGGCACACACCATTTGCGCCGCGCGGCGATCGGCATGTTGACCAGCGCGATGCTGCTCACCTGTGCACCGGTGGGTGCCGTCACGCGCGCGTGGCTGGATCGCGACAGCGCCAATGCCGGCGACGTGGTGATGCTGAATATCGAAACCGATCAACGCGGTGTCGATCCGGATTACACGCCGTTGCGCAACGATTTCGCGCTGGGGGCCAAGAGCGCTAACCAGCAGATGCAGGTGACCAATGGGTCGGTGACGGTGCGCGCGCTGTTCGGTGTGGTGTTGACGCCGCGCAAGAGCGGCGAGCTGATCGTGCCGGCGATCCGCGTGGGTAACGAGCGCACCGAACCGTTGCGGTTGCAGGTGGGCGCGTCGGCAAGCGATGCCGGCAGCAGCGCGTCCGGCGCAGCAGCGGCGGCGCAAGGCAACGAGGATGCCTTTGTGCAGACGCAGGTGGACGATCCGCAGCCCTATGTGCAGCAAAGTGTGGGCGTGGTGGTGCGGCTGTATTTCGCCACGCAGCTGGCGTCCGGCGAGCTGGATCTGGAAGCGCCCGATGGTGCATCGCTGCAGCGCATCGGCGACGACGTCAGTTCGGTCAAGGTACTCAATAACCGCCAATACAACGTGGTCGAGCGGCGCTATCTGCTGGTGCCCGAGCGCAGCGGCCGCCTGGTGTTGCCGTCGGCGCGTTTCAATGGTCGCTCGGTCGGCGGCTTCTTCGACGACTATTTCGGTCGTGGCAACGGCGAGCTGAGCGCACGCAGCGCCAGCATCCCGCTGCAGGTACGCGCACAACCGGCCAACGCGCCGCAGCCGTGGTTGCCGCTGCGCAGCCTGCAGTTGCGCTACACGACCACGCCGCAGCGCGCCACCGCCGGTGAAGCGGCCCAGCTCGTGGTGGAGGCCAGCGCACGCGGCGCCACCCAGGCGCAGTTCCCCGAATTGCCGACCCCGAGCGTGCCCGACGCGCAGGTGTTCGCCGAGCCGCCGCAATACGAAGAACGCTTCGTGGATGGCTCGCCGCAGCTGCGGCTGACCCGCCGCTATTCGATCGTGCCCAACCGCGCCGGCCCGCTGGTGGTGCCCGGCTTGCAGGTGGCGTGGTGGGATGTGGGTGCGGCGGCAGCCAAGACCGCGGCGTTGCCGGACCTCACACTGGACGTGGCGGCAGGCAGCGGCGCGTTTGCGGCGCCCGCGCCAGCGCCAACGCCTGCAGCCAATCCATCACCGGATAACGCTGCGCCAACCGCTGCGGCTGGCACGCTGAGTCTGCAGCAGGCTGCGGCCACGCAACGGCCTTGGGGCTGGATCGCTGCGGCGATCGGCTTTGGGCTGCTGTGGATTGCCACCCTGGTGTGGGCCTTGTTACGGCGTCGCGGCGGTTCGCACGGCGCGCCGGTGATCAATGCCAGCGATGCAGCTGCGCCCGGCCGGCGTGTGACGCACGGTGTGGCCGAGCTGCGACGCGCGCTCGACACCGGCGGCATGGACGACGTGGCCGCGGTGCTGTGCGGCATGGCCGGCGTTACCGATATCGACAGCGTGCTGGCAGCGTTGAGCGACCCGGCGCAGCAGGCGGCGGTGGCGCAGATGCAGCGCGCCCGCTGGGGCGGCGATGGCGACGTGACCAGTGCACGTTCGGCATTGCGCGAGGCCTTTGCCAAAGGCCCGCGTTGGCGACATGCCACAGCTGCGGAGCCGGAGGTCTTGGCGCCGCTGTATCCGCCGGCGCCTTGATCGGTTTCTCGGCATCGGCAACCGCTGACAGGTCCTAGGTGGTCACCATGTCCTATCTCGCTTTGAAAATTTGATTCCGGTTGCACCTGGTTCTTCGCCTGTGCTGGTTAAAGCAAGGCGTTAGGTCTGTGGCTTCGCTACAGGGCCCTTGCCCGCCCACCATCGCGGGACACGCCGCAAGTACGTCCCTGTAGGCTCTTACGCGGCATCCATGCCGCGTAAGGTCCCGCGACGGTGAGCGGGCAAGGACCCGTCGGGATGGTCGGTGTGCATGGTCGCAAGCAGGGCATGATGCGCTTGGACAGTGTGGAGAGATCAGTTGCAGAGCGACGGATCTGCGACTTCGCTGCAAGGCCCTTGCCCGCCCACCCTCGCGGGACACGCCGCAAGTACGTCCCTGTAGGCTCTTACGCGGCATCCATGCCGCGTAAGGTCCCGCGACGGTGGCCGGGCAAGGGCCAGTCGGGATGGTTGGTGTGCATGGTGCGAGCAAGAGCTCAGGGACTGATTCCATTGCGTGTTCCCAAAGCGGTTGGGCATCGCGCCCCGCTGCAGGCAGTTCCAAATATCGGCTGTGCCCGCCCCACAATGAGCGCGCCAGATGTGTTGAACGCTCCAGCGCCCGTATCGGCTGACGTGGAGCTGCACCTACCCTCGGGCAGGCGCACGGCGGCAGGCCGGGTAGGTGGCCGCGTCGATGGCGTTTGTTAAGCTCCGGGGCTTGTGTCCAGATCAAGGCCCGACCAGATGACTGCATCCCCCGCCGCACGCCGCCCGGGCCTGCCCCTGCATTGGAAGATGGGCATTGGCTTCGCCGTCGGTCTGCTGCTGGGTCTGGCCGTCTACTACCTGGCTGGCAGCGATGCCGACTGGGTGCGCGTGGTCACCAAGTACGTCACTACGCCGTTCTCGCAGATCTTCCTCAATCTGATCTTCATGCTGATCGTGCCGCTGCTGTTTTCGGCATTGGTGATGGGCATTTCCGAAATGGGCGACATCCGTGCGCTCGGGCGTGTGGGCTGGCGCACCCTGGGCTACACCGTCGTGCTGTCCGGCGTGGCGGTGTTGCTGGGGCTGGTGCTGGTGAATGTGCTCAAGCCTGGTGCCGGCGTGGACCCGCAGCTGGCCAACCAGTTGATCCAGCAGAACGCCGAGCGCACCCGCGAGATCATCTCCAGCTCCGGCACCCAGCCGCAGGGCATGGACATGCTGTTGTCGATCGTGCCCAGCAACGTGATCGCGGCAGCGTCCAGCAACGGCGCGATCCTGTCGCTGATGTTCTTTGCGGTGATGTTCGGCGTGGGCATGGTGCTGACCGCCGACGAAAAGGTGGCCACGCTCAAGCGCGGCATCGAGGGCATCTTCGAAATCTCGATGACCCTGATCGGCTTGGTGATCCGCCTGGCGCCGTATGCGGTGGCCTGTTTCATGTTCAATCTGGCCGCGCTGTTCGGCTTTGATCTGCTGATCCGTCTGGGCGCTTACGTGGGCGTGGTGGTGCTGGCGCTGGGCCTGCACATGGTGGTCAGTTACGGGCTGGCGGTGAAGTTTGCCGGGCGCTCGCCGATCGGCTTCTTCAGGCAGACCCAGGAGGCCACGATGATGGCGTTCTCCACCGCCTCCAGTAACGCGACCCTGCCGACCGCCCTGCGCGTGGCCGACGAGATGGGCCTGCCGCCGCGGGTGTCGCGTTTCGTGCTGACCGTGGGCGCCACCGCCAACCAGAACGGCACCGCCTTGTTCGAAGGGGTGACGGTGATCTTCCTGGCGCAGTTCTTCAACGTGGACCTGAGCATCGGCCAGCAGTTCATGGTGATGCTGGTCTGCATCCTGGGTGGCATCGGCACCGCCGGCGTGCCGTCCGGCTCGCTGCCGGTAGTGGCGCTGATCTGCGCGATGGTCGGGGTCAACCCGGTCGGCATCGGCATGATCCTGGGCGTCAATCATTTCCTGGACATGTGCCGGACGGCGCTGAACGTGACCGGCGATCTGGCGCTGACGACCTTGGTTGCCAAGGGCGAGGAGTAGGGAGTCGGGATTGGGGATTCGTCACAGCGGGCTGCGATCGTCAGGCGCCAGGTTGGTTCTTGCGGTGTTGCGACGGTGTCTGACACTGATTGCATCGCTTCCAGCGGACGAGTCTGCCAAGGTCGGTTCCGGCTTCACCAATCCCGAATCCCGACTCCCCAATCCCAGCCCCCTAACGCGCTCTGTGGGAGAATAAGCGTCTCCGCTTCCAGCGGTGTTCCCCTCCGCTTCCATAGACGCCCATGACCCAGCCCACCCGCCGCCAGCTGGCCAACGCCATCCGTTTTCTCGCCGCCGATGCGGTCGAAGCCGCCAAATCCGGCCATCCCGGCATGCCGATGGGCATGGCCGATATCGCCGAAGTGCTGTGGAACGATTTCTTCCGGCACAACCCGAACAACCCGCAGTGGTTCAACCGCGACCGTTTCGTGCTGTCCAACGGCCACGGCTCGATGCTGCAGTACGCGCTGCTGCACCTGTCTGGCTACGACCTGCCGATCGAGCAGCTCAAGCAGTTCCGTCAGCTGCACAGCAAGACCGCCGGTCACCCCGAGCGCAGCGAAACCCCCGGCGTGGAGACCACCACCGGCCCGCTCGGGCAGGGTTTTGCCAATGCGGTCGGGTTCGCGCTGGCCGAGAAGTTGCTGGCGCAGCGCTACAACCGCCCGGAGCTGGAAATCGTCGACCACCGTACCTGGGTGTTCATGGGCGATGGCTGCATGATGGAAGGCATTTCCCATGAAGCCGCTTCGTTGGCCGGTACCTGGGGCCTGGGCAAGCTGGTCGCGTTTTGGGACAACAACCAGATTTCCATCGACGGCAACACCGCCGGCTGGTTCAGCGACAACACCCCGGAGCGCTTTGAGGCCTATGGCTGGCATGTGATCCGCGATGTGGACGGACATGACGCGGAGAAGATCAAGGCCGCCATCGAGACCGCGCTGGAGAACACCGACAAGCCCACGCTGGTCTGCTGCCGCACCAAGATCGGCTTCGGCGCACCGAGCAAGGCCGGCAAGGAATCTTCGCACGGCGCGCCGCTGGGCAAGGAAGAACTCGAGGGCGCCCGCAAGGCGCTGGAGTGGCCGTACGGCCCGTTCGAAATTCCCGAAGAGATCTACGCCGGCTGGCGCGCAGGTGGCACCGGCACCCTGCGTCAGGCCGAGTGGGAGCAGTTGTTCGACAAGTACGGCAAGCAGTACGCGGCCGAAGCTGCCGAGCTGACCCGCCGCTCGCACGCCGAGCTGCCGGCCGACTTCATCGCCCAGGCAGATGCATACATCGCCAAGGCGCAGCAGGACGGCCAGACCATCGCCTCGCGCAAGGCCTCGCAGCTGGCGATCGAAGCGTTCGCGCCGTTGTTGCCGGAACTGATCGGCGGTTCGGCCGACTTGGCGCATTCCAACCTGACCTTGTGGAAGGCCAGCAAGTCGGTGGCCACCGATGATCCGGATGCCAACTACGTCTATTACGGCGTGCGCGAGTTCGGCATGACTGCCATCGCCAACGGCCTGGCGCTGCATGGCGGCTTCATTCCGTTCGACGCCACCTTCCTGGTGTTCAGCGATTACGCGCGCAACGGCGTGCGCATGAGCGCGTTGAATCCGGCCCATGCCATCCACGTGTACACGCACGACTCGATCGGCCTGGGCGAGGACGGCCCGACCCATCAGCCGGTGGAACACCTGGCCTCGCTGCGCTACATCCCCAACAACGATGTGTGGCGCCCGGGCGATGCGGTGGAGTCGGCGGTGAGCTGGAAGGCCGCCATCACCCGCAAGGACGGCCCGAGCTGCCTGGTGTTCAGTCGTCAGAACCTGCAGCACCAGCCGCGCAGTGACGCGCAGCTCAAGCTGATCGAGCGCGGCGGTTATGTGCTGGCCGATGCCGAAGGCGGCACGCCCGACGTGATCCTGATCGCCACCGGTTCGGAAGTCGGGCTGGCGGTGGAAGCCAAGCAGACCCTGGACGCGGCCGGGCTGAAGACGCGCGTGGTGTCGATGCCGTCGACCGATGTGTTCGATCGCCAGGATGCGGCCTATCGCGAGTCGGTGCTACCCAATGCGGTGCGCAAGCGCGTGGCGGTGGAAGCGGGCGTGACCGGCTTCTGGCGCAAGTACGTGGGCCTGGATGGCGATGTGGTCGGTATCGACACCTTCGGCGCCTCGGCACCGGCCGATCAGCTGTACGCGTACTTCAAGATCACCGCCGAGCATGTTGTCGCGGCAGCCAAGGCGCTGTAACGCCTTGCGTGGTGCCTGAAAGAAAAAGCCGGCGAAAGCCGGCTTTTTTGTTGGATCTCGTGATCAATGCGCGATGTGCGGTACTTCATCATTCAACGAGCGCGTTGCGTGTTTCAGCGTGCGTCGTTGGCCATCACCGCTGCGCGGATTCTGGTCAGCACTTTCAGCTGTGCGTCCATCATCGGCGGGTTGGGGTCATGCCCGGTGCGTGGCAGCAGCAGGAATTCCTTGCTCGGTGCAGAAAGACCATCGAAATAGGCTTTGCTGATCTGGGCTGGGGTGACCAGATCCTGTTCGCCCTGAATCAGATAGACCGGCATGGCGAACTGCGGCCCGAGTGTGCGCAGGTCGATCTGCGGGCCCATGCCGTCGCCTGCCAGCCCGACGAACTGCAGGAAGGAATAGTCTTCTCCGGCCTCATAGGCTGCACGGTAGTCGGGCGTGTCGTACTCCGCTGCGAAGGTGAACCAGTCTTCCGGTGCCGGGTCGGTACTCAAGGCTTCGTACTTGCGCGTCAGGCGCCTCAAGACGCCGAAGTTGCGCGGGTTGGTCCATGGCGGCGGGCCGATCTTCTCTAGCTTGCCGATCGCGTCTGCATCGCTGGCTACGCTCGCCAGGCTCAGCGTCTTGGTGTAACTGGCCGCCATATCGTCCTGGTAATTGACTAGTTGCGCTGTACCGACATACGCATGGAACAGACTGGGATTTGCCTTGGCGATATTGACCGACAGTGCCGAGCCCCACGATCCACCCATCAGGATGAGCTTGGATTTGCCCAGCCGTTGCGTGGCATAGCGCGCGACCGCGCTACCGTCCTGGGTCAGCCGCTGCATGGTCAGCGTCTCGCCGTCGGCAGGTTTGCTTGCCGCGTAGGTCTTGCCAGAGCCGCGCTGATCCCACTGCACGATGGTGAAGTCGCGGGTCCAGCTGCCGAACAGGCGATGCGCGAACGGCGTGTTGGGGTTGCCCGGCCCGCCATGGACGATCAGCACCACCGGATTGCGGCAGTCCTGACCTTCGATCGTGACCCATTGCTGGATGCCTCCGATCTGCACAAGACCTGCCTCGTGCACGGCGTTGCCGGGTACCCGGCAAGCCTCGTTCAGCGACGTTTTATCTGGCCCTGCAGCAGCGCTCACTGCCGGCGTGCACAACAACAGTAGAGCGATAGCTATCCAGCATTTCTTCATGTGATCCCCGTTGTAGTGCGTTCCGTCGTTCCGTCAGCCAACTGTTCAGTAGCTCCCGTTCCGAGTGTCGCGTCTATGCGAGTTCGGCTGCAATGGCTGAGGTCAAACCGGGAGTTGCGCAGTGGGCCTCCTGTCCAGGTAGCGCTCGCTTGTGTCAAGTAAATGCTAAAAATATGTCAATCCAGCTATTTAAAATGTGAATCATTCCCATTAAAATGGCGCGCTGCCGCTGGTAAGGCACACCGTTTCCTCCCCCTTGTTGCCGGCGCGGCGTCTTCGCAGCGCGTGGTCTGATCCGTCTGCGTTGGAGTTCCCGATGATCCGTAGTACCGAATTGCGTCTTGCTTCCGCGGGCGCGCGTCGCCATGTCCTTCCGCGCGCGCTGTTCGCCGCGCTGTGCGCGATGGCCGCCGGCCAGGCATTGGCCGAGACGCCTGCCGCCGGCGATGCAGAGGTCACCACCCTGGACCGGCTCATCGTGCAGGGCGAGCAGGCCAAGGGCTATACGGTGGAGAAGACCACGGCCGGTACGCGCATGAACCTGTCGCTGCGGGAGATCCCGCAGTCGGTCAGCGTGGTTACGCGCGACCGCATGGACGACCAGAACCTGCAGAGCATCACCGATGTGCTCAATAACGTCTCCGGCATCTCGGTGGCGCAGAGCGACAGCGAGCGGCTGGAGTTCTACGCGCGCGGTTTCTACATCGACAACTACCAGTTCGACGGCATCCCGGCGTACATGGAGCAGGCCTGGAGCTACGGCGATTCGGCGCTGGACGTGGCGCTGTACGACCGCGTCGAAGTGGTGCGTGGCGCCACCGGCCTGCTGACCGGCTCGGGCAATCCGTCGGCCTCGATCAACCTGGTGCGCAAGCATGCGCTCAGCCGCGACTTCACCGGCACCGTGTCGGTGGGTGGCGGCGATTTCAACAAGACCCGCAGCGTGGCCGATGTCACCGTGCCGCTCAGCCCCGAAGGCACCGTGCGTGCGCGCGTGATCGGCGTGTACCAGGACGGCGAGTCGGACATGGACCGCTACGGCCTGCGCAAGAAGATCGGCTCGGCGATCATCGATGCCGACCTCACCGACAGCACCTTGCTGAGCGTGGGCTACGAGTACCAGAAGAAGGAATCGAACGATGTCACCTGGGGTGGCTTCCCGCTGTTCTACAGCGATGGCACCCGCACCAACTACGATCGCTCGTTCAACCCGGCGGCCGACTGGACGTTCTGGGACACGCGTCTGCAGCGCACCTTCGCCAGCCTGCAGCAGAGCTTCGACAACGGCTGGACCCTCAAGGCCAATCTGAGCCACGAGAAGACCGAAGCGGCGAACCACCTGTTCTATCCGTTCTATACGATCTTCGGGTTCGACCGTGCCACCGGTGGCGGCGTGGTGCCGTATTCGGGCAACTACCTGACCGAGCGCAAGGCCGATGGTGCCGACGTCTATGCGGAAGGCCCGTTCCAGCTGTTCGGCCGCGAGCATCAGCTGGTTGCCGGCGCCAGCTACAACCGCCGCGAGTACGTCAATAACGGCACCTTCGATTTCCCGGCGCCGCTGGACAGCTACCTCGGCTGGACCGGTGCCTACCCGGAACCCAACTGGAGCCCGCGCACGGTGCAGAGCACCGGCACCATCAAGCAGAAGGCGGCCTACGTGGCTGCGCGCTTCTCGCTGGCCGATTCGCTGAAGTTGCTGGTGGGTGCGCGCTACACCGACTGGCAGATCGATGGCGGCAACTTCGATGCCACGCAGGGACTGGCGCCGTTCTCCGACAGCCAGACCGAAGTCACCCCGTACGCCGGTCTGGTCTACGACATCAACGACGTGTGGTCGACGTACGTCAGCTACACCGAAATCTTCAACCCGCAGACCCTGCGCGATGCCACTGGCGGCTACCTGGATCCGTTGACCGGCAAGGGCTACGAAGCCGGCGTCAAGGCAGCGTGGTTCGACGACAGGCTCAACGCCTCGCTTGCGGTGTTCCGCATCGAGCAGGACAACCTGGGCGTGGCCACCGGCGGCGTCGTCCCCGGTAGCAGCGACTTCGCGTATGAGGCCGCCAACGGCGTGGTCAGCGAAGGCTTCGATTTCGAGGTGTCCGGGCGGGTGACCGAGAGCTGGAACACCACCTTCGGCGCCTCGCACTACACCGCGCGCGATGACAGCGGCACCTCGATCAATACGCATCTGCCGCGCACCACCCTCAAGCTGTTCAACAGCTACACCCCGCAAGGTGCGTGGAGCGATCTGACCGTGGGTGGTGGCGTCAACTGGCAGAACCGCTCGTACTATGTGGACCCGGTCTACGGCGCCTTTCAGCAGAGTGCTTATGCACTGGTCAGCGCGTTTGCGCGCTACCGGTTGTCGCCGCAGTTCTCGGTGCAGCTCAATGTCGACAACCTGCTCGACAAGCGCTACTACTCTCAGTTCAACGGTGGCTATGGCGCATGGGGCGCCTCGCGCAACGGCATGCTGACCTTCAACTACACGTTCTGATCGCAGACCGGGCCGGGCGCGATATCAGCGCCTGGCCTGGTGTTGCAACGATGCAGGCACCTTGCAGAAGGTGCCTGTTTTTGTGTCTGGCGCCAGCGGAGTGATCGTGGATCTGCGGCGCATGCCGCACTGCCTGCGCTACCTGCTGGTATCGGTTTGCGTAGGTGCTATCGAAGTGACGCGCAAGCGACTGATGCCTTCCGCCAATGTCGGCGCGCTACAGAAACACTTCCTGCCTACGCAAACGTACACGCGAAGACGCGCCGGTAATCGCATCGACGGTCAGGGCTACAGCGGTTCCAGATACGGTGCCATCACCTCTGCAACCCAGTCCATGAACGCACCTACGCGTTGCGGCAGATGGCGACGCTGCGCGTAGAGCAGGGTGACCGGCATCGGTTCTGGCGCGATGGCGGCCAGCAGCTCGATCAAGGCGCCGCTGTCCAGGTGTGGGCGCAACGGGCTGGCCGGCGCCTGGATGATGCCCAGGCCCGCCAATGCCGCGGCGAGATAGGCATCGCCGTTGTTGACCGTCACCGGGCCGCGCATCGGCAGTAGCTGGTAGGCCGGTCCATCGCGGTACTCGAAGCCGGACGATCGCTGGCCCAGCGTCGGCACGTAATGCACCAGGTCGTGGTGAACCAGATCGTCCAGGCGCTGCGGCGTGCCCCGTCGTGCGAGGTAGTCGGCACTGGCGCAGTTGATGATGCGAAACACGCCGAGCGGTCGTGCGACCAGGTTGGTGTCTTCGAGCGTGCCCACGCGCAACACGCAATCGAAGCCTTCGCGCACCACATCGACGCGGCGGTCGGTGCCGCTGATTTCCACCTCCAGCTGCGGGTGCTGCGCCAGGAACGTGGGCAATGCGGGAATCACGAAATTGCGTGCGATGCCGGAGGACATGTCCACCCGCAGGCGCCCGCGCAGCTGGCTGCGCTCGCGCTGAAACATGCTCTGCAATTCGTCCATGTCGTCGAGCAGATCGCGGCTGCGCTGGTAGAACGCGGTGCCATCGCCGGTGAGTTGCACGCGGCGCGTCGTGCGATGCAAAAGCTGCGTCCCAAGCGAGGCTTCGAGCCGCTGCACGGCTGTAGAAACGCTGGCTTTGGGCAGGCCCAGCGTTTCGGCGGCGCGGGTGAAACTGCCGAGCTCGGCGACGCGCAGGAAGGCGCGTAGCGACTCCAGGGTATCCATCGATTGGTCGACGTTCTTGAACGGTGCAATCAGGTTGGACCGATTTATGTGGCGCGGCAAGCGCAATAGTCTTGGCACGGCCAGGCAATGTCACCCCCGCCAGCGGTCACCGACCAACTCTGTGATCGCCCCAATCGCTTCCCAACACGTACCGGAGTCCATCCATGTCGACCACCTCACCGATCACCCTGATCACCGGCGGCAGCCGCGGCCTGGGCCGCAATGCCGCGCTTGCGCTCGCTGCGGACGGCAGCGATATTGTGCTGACGTATCGCAGCCAGGCAGATGAGGCCGCTGCGGTGGTCGCCGAAATCCACACGCTCGGTCGCCGTGCGCAGGCACTGCCGCTGGATGTTGCCGACGCGGATTCGTTCGCGGCATTCGCTGAGCAGTTGAAGCAGGTGCTGGCCGGTTGGGATCGCACGCAGTTCGATGCGCTGGTCAACAATGCGGGTACCGGGCTGCACGCGGCCATCGCCGACACCACGCCGGCGCAGTTCGACGCCCTGGTCAACATCCATCTCAAGGGGCCGTATTTCCTGACCCAGGCGTTATTGCCGCTGATCGCCGACGGCGGACGCATCCTCAACGTATCCAGCGGCCTGGCACGTTTCGCACTGCCCGGTGCCTCGGCTTACGCGATGATGAAAGGCGGGGTGGAGGTGTTCACCCGCTATCTGGCCAAGGAACTGGGCGCGCGTGGCATTCGTGCCAATACGCTGGCGCCGGGTGCGATCGAGACGGACTTCAACGGCGGCAGCGTGCGCGATAACGCACAGGTCAATGCGATGGTGTCGTCGGTCACGGCGCTGGGGCGCCCAGGGCTGCCGGACGATATCGGGCCGGTGGTCGCTGCGTTACTCGCGCCGGGAACCGGTTGGGTCAATGCGCAACGCATCGAGGTATCGGGCGGCATGTTGATCTGAATGCACAGGCCTGCGCATCACGCGCAGGCCTGTGTCTGCATCACCGCTCGGTGAATCACTGCAGGGTTTGATCGCCATGCAATACGGGGTAGGGATTCAAGACTTCTCCCTTCCACCATTGTTTTTCCGGCCCCAGGCGGTGGATCTCGAAGTGCAGATGCGGTGCGGCAGGATCGGCATTGCCGGTGCTGCCGACGTAGCCGATGACCTGGCCGCGCTTGATCGACTGCTTTTCTGCCAGGCCGTCGGCATACCGTTCCAGGTGTGCGTAGTAGTAGCAGTACGTGCCGTTCGGATCGAACTGGTAGACGGTCAGGCCACCGCGCTCGCTGTTGAACAGTTTCTCGACCGTGCCGTCTGCAACTGCAATGACCGGTGTGCCGGTCGGCGCAAGAATGTCGATGGCATCGTGCACGCGGCCTTCGCTGCGTGCGTCGGTAAAGGTGTCCTGCAGCTGGCCGCTGCCGATGCCTTGCACCGGAATCAGCAGGCCGCTGCCTGAACTCGCAGCTTCAGGAGCGGCTGCAGACGCAGGCGCGGCTGGCGTGTTTGCGGCGGGCATCATCTCGGTGGATGGCGACGATGCGGCAACGGCTGGAGCGGCAACCGCTGGAGCTGCAGAAGGTGCTGCCATTGCCGCCTCTGACGCATCAGACTGCGCTGTCACCGCGGGTGCAGCTGCGGACGCCGGTGCCAGCGCCCCCTGTGGCGCCCCGCGTTCCAACCACCAATAGCCGGCTGCACCGAGCAAGACACCGACCACCAGCATCATCAGCAGTTTCATGCTTACTCCTGCATCACCACCGGCATGGACGGGCCAACCACGCTGGCCAGATTGACCACGTCCCAGTTGGTCAGGCGCACGCAGCCATGCGATTCGGTCTTGCCGACATGGCCGGGTTCCGGCGTGCCGTGCAGGCCGTAATGCGGCTTGGACAGATCGATCCACACGCGTCCGACCGGATTGTTCGGGCCGGAGGGCAGGGTGGCCTTCTGATCGCCCTTCTTCGCGTCCCAGAACAGCTTGGGGTTGTACTTGAACACCGGGTCGCGCGCCACGCCCAACACCTTCCAGCGGCCGATCGGCAGCGGGTCGTGCTTGCTGCCGGAGGACACCGGGAACTGCGCATACACCTTGCCGTCGGCATCGAACAGGCGCAGCGTCGACTCGGACTTGTCGACCACCAGCTTGGCCGGCTTGGCCAATGGCGGGACACCGTCGATGTTGGGCACCTGGATCACGCCACCGGCCTTGTTCAAATCCACGCCGGGGTTGAGCTGGCGCAGCAGTTCCGGAGCGGCATGGAAACGCTCGCCCAGCGCCTCGTCCACCGAGGTGTAGCCCAGCGACGTCAGCTTGGCCTGGTCGGCCGGTCCTTTCGGAATCGGCTGGAACGGCCCTGCCACATCGGCATCGGTGAGCGTGTACTGCACCAGCGCCGGCGTGGTGTCGGCCTGCAAGGCCTGCCAGGTGGCGTCATCCAGCTCACCGGTGACCTTGATCCGGTGCGCTGCCTGAAATCCGGACACCGCACGCTTCTGGTTGGAGCCGCGCTCGCCGTCGATCTGTCCGGGCGAGAAATGCGCGCGATCCAGCAGCACCTGCGCGTGCAGGTCCGAACGCGGACCGGTCGGCACGACCGTTGCAGCGGGAGCTGCTGCAGGTGCCGGCGCAGGTGCGGCGGCGGGCTGCGGCGCTTGCGCCAGTGCGGACAGGGAGGTGCCCAGAGCAAGGGCGAGCAAGCAGGCGCGAGCGTAGATGCGTGGTGGCATGAGCAGGTCCGGAAGAGGCATGCGCGCACCTTGCCCGAGCCGCCTGCGTGGTCTGCGTGAAATGGCTGCACCGGGACTGACTGGGCGCGCAGTCGCGATGCGGGTCAGGAATGGATACCTGCCATCTCGCCTCCGCACAGCTGCCATAGATGCCGCTGCCTGCCGCTTCTACCCGAGCGGCAGAGAGAATGATGCACCACGCCGCAATCGATCGCCTGCATGTCAGTCAGGCGATCGATACGGATTGGTGCAGACCCGGTCCCTGCAGCTGCAGACGTTGCGCCGCTGCTGTCCGCAGGTCTGCCGTCAGTAGGTGTAGCCCACCGTCAGCATGTACACCCGTCCGGTCTGTACATAGGCGCCGTCGGCCCCAGGGTCGTAGGCCATGTAGCGTTTTGACTTGCCTTGGGTTTCGTAGAACGTGGCGGCATTGAGCAGGTTCTTGGCCGACACACCGACATCGACGTGGTGCGGCAGATGATAGGTCGCGGTGAAGTCCAGTGACTTGACCGGTTGCAAATAATAGTTGAGCCGGTCGCTGGTCAGCCCCAGCAATTGCAGGCCGGTGTAGTTGTAGCTCAGGTCGGCGCGCAGGTGCGTGTCGTCGTAGAACAGATCCATGTTGTAGATGCGCTCGGGTGCGCGTGGCAGCCAGGTTTTTTCCGGTTGGTCGCTGCGTCTGCTGTCTGCTTCGCTGTGCTGCAGCGTGAGGTTGGCGGTGACGCCGACGTTGCTCCACAGGCCCGGCAACTCCTGCAGGCGCTTGCTCGCTGCCAGCTCCAGTCCATAGAGCTTGGCGGTGCCGCCGTTCTGCGGCATGGTCACTGGCACGCCGTTTTCGAAGGTGGTG
The DNA here is from genome assembly GCF_014199865.1 of Xanthomonas sp. F14. Taxonomy (NCBI): domain Bacteria; kingdom Pseudomonadati; phylum Pseudomonadota; class Gammaproteobacteria; order Lysobacterales; family Lysobacteraceae; genus Xanthomonas; species Xanthomonas sp. F14. The sequence continues at coordinate 187,162 of NZ_JACHOM010000002.1, forward strand.
CCGGTTGGTACCAGCCCGCCCAGGGTGTTGTCGTTGCTGGTCGCCGATTGCGAGGTATAGATGAAGCCGGTGATGCGCTTGTAATAGGTCGATGCGCTGAGCACGCCGCCGCTGTGATCGTAGAACTCGGCGGAGAGATCGGCGTTGTCGGCCTTGCTCGGCTGCAGATCGGGATTGGGCCTGGAGATGCCGACCACCTTCTGGGTATCGTCGATGGTGTACACCGTCTCGCCGGAAATCAGGCCGAACGCCGGGCGGCTGAAACTGCGCCGCAACGAAGCCCGATACACGGTGAGATCATCCGGCCGATAGTTGATGCTGATGCCCGGCAGCACTTGCCCATAGGTGCTGCCGGTGCCGACGAAGCTGCCGGTGCTGCCATCGCCGCTGGATTGCCAGGATTCGGCCGCATAGCGTGTCAACTCGTAGCGCACGCCGGGCAGCACGCTCACCGAGCCGACATGCAGCGCGGCCATTGCATAACCGGAATAGATCGCCTCGGTGCTGGAGGTGGTGTTGGCGTTGTAGTCGTTGGCGGTATAGACGCCTGCGCCGTTGGGATCGTTGACGTACTTGTAGGGCAGCGCCTGCGCAAGCATCCAGTTGCGGTCCAGCAGTTTGAACGGGCCGGCGTAGCGGCCGTCGAAGGCGTGATAGGTGACGCGGCCCGGGATCGCGCTCAGTGGCGGCCCGCCTGCGGTGGGGAAGGCGTAATTGGGTCCGCCAAAATACGGCCCGTTGGTGACGAAGTTGCCGTCCTTGTGGAAGAACGGGTGATCGTAGGCGCCACGGTCGGAATGGTCGGCAGACAGGCCGAGCTTGACGCTGTCCAGCACGTCGCCATCGACCTGGTAGGTGATATCGGTTTGCGCATTGATGCGGTTGTCGTGACTGCCGGCGTCGTGCCCCTGCACCTTCCACAGCAACGACGAATCCAGGTTGTAGAAAAAGTCCTGCAAGGCAGGCGTGCTTGGCGCGATGCTGGGATAGCGGGGGTTGCTGAGGTCGAAGGCGAAGCTGCCGGGCGTAAAGCCATACAGGCTTGCCGATACGTAGTCCGGGCGGCTGCGGGTGCCGCGACCGACCGAGCTGCCGTAGTCGAAGCGCAAGCGGCCTAGCGTGGTCTGGCCTCCCAATTGCAGCGTCGCCAGTTTTTCGTCGATATCGTGCGTGTTGAAGTAGCTGCCACGCACGGCAGTGGGCTGGCTGCGATAGGTTTCCAGGCGCGCGCTGGACTGGTCCTGCTGCCCGGTGACGCCGTAGCTGCCGTAGATCGCACGCGCGTACAGCGCGCTGTTGTCGCCTTGCCAATCCAGCGAGAGATTGCCGCCGTAGCGTTCGATCTGGCTGGTGTAGAGGCTGTACTTGTAGCGGGTGCTGATCAACGGCCCGACATCGCGCAGGTCGGTTGCAGTGGCGAGGGCGGGATCGGCCGGCACGTATTTGCTGTTGGGCGCCGGCGCCTGCGCCATGTTGTTGTTCCTGCCGTAATACGCCGATGCGTAGAGGCCGAAGGCATGACCATCGCCAAACTTCCAGGCCAGCTCCTGCTGGAAGGTGCCGCCGCTGTCCTTGCCGCCCAGCTTCGAGGCCAGCGCATTGAACTGGCCCTGCGCGGTGCTCTTGGCGTAGACATCCTGGCCGAAGTCGAAGGCATTGGGCGTGCGCATGTCGATCGCGCCGCCGATCGCATCGCCGGGCATGTCGGGCGTTGGGGATTTGGACACCTGCACCGACTGGATGCCGAACGGCGCCAGCATGTTCAACGAGATTGCGCGCGTCGATGAATCGGTTTCCGGCATGCCGAAGCCGTTGAGCGTGTAGGCGTTGTAGCTGGCGTCCATGCCGCGAATGCTGACGTAGGCGTTTTCGCCGGTGGTGGCCTGGCCCAGATGCATGTCGCTGTATGCGGACAGGCCCGGCATGTGCGACACGACATCGGCGATGCCGCCCGAAGGGATCGCATCGATCTGCTGCTTGCTCATCACGCTGTTGACGCTGCTGGACAGGCGCTGTTCGTTGAGCGATCCCGGTGCGGCGGCGTGCTTGGCCTGCACGTTGACCGAATCCAGCGTGGTGGTGCCAAGCTCCGGCGTCTCGGCAAACGCCGGCGCGGACAGTGCCAGCGCGATGGCGCAGGTCAGGCGATGGGTGGTGCGTGGGGACTGCATGCAATGGCTCGCGTGGTTGGAGAAGATGGAGTGCCCGGCCCCTTACTGCGGGTGCGGGTGTGCATCGCCGACGCCTTCCGTTGCGACAGGTCTGTGTGTGGTGCGGAAATTGCGACGACGGCAGTGACCCCGACTCAGTGCCCGAGGTCGACGCCCTTGCAGTGCGCCTGCGCCAGCTGCGGATTGCAGCGTGCGACCGCATCGCCTTCGAAGCGCACCACGTAACCGTTGCCGGCCGGCTCATGTGCGGGGAAGTCGGTGCTGAGCAACTGCGCGCCGCTGGCCAGCATGCGGTCGCGGCGGGTGGTGTCGTGTTGCAGTGCTTCCTTCAGGTCGGCGTCGGTACGCGTGCGCACCAGGTAGCCGGCTTTCACCAATTGGGTGATCGTCTCGGCGGGGCCATCGTTGAGTTCGGTGAACGCGGCATCGTCTTGGCCAGGCACGGCATTGGTGAAGCACACGCGTCCGCGCAGCGACGGATGCCCGCGCAGGTAGCTGGCACCGGCCGTGCGTTGGTCGAGCAGGAACACCACCTTGCCGCGTGCCTCGCTCAACGACGGCCAGCCATGCGCAAGCACTGCGGCGTTGAGCGTGGCTGCGTTGCCACGGACCTGATCGGGGCTGAGGTACTCGCCGGGTCGAAACACCGCGCGCAGTTCGGCATCCAATGCATCCATCGCCGCCGGATCGAACGGCTCCGGCTGCACGGTCGGAAACGCCAGTTGCACCGGCGCCTGCTTGGTTTCCAGCAGGATAAAGATCGGCACATGCCCGGGGTGCTGCTTCGACCACGCACGCACTTCCTGCAGGCACGCGATCAAGGGCTGGCAGGTGCTGCGCTGGTCCACGTCCTGCACGTGCATGACCTTGAAGCCGGGTCTGTCCATCACTCCGGCCGGTGCGCCGGGCGGTGCGGGCGGCAAGCCGGCCTTGGCGATCTGCGCGACGCTGGCCGGGTGTGCGTAGCGACCACCGTTGGCGTCGGCGAAGACATCCAGTTCGAGTTGTCTGACGCCATCGTCCAGTTGTTGCCTCAGCGGCGGATGGCGGTAATCCAGTGCCGCGAACAGCTCCGGACTCAGTCGTTGCAGCAGTGTCGCTTCGCTGGGAGCGAAGCCGGCGTGGTAGCTGTTGTGGCTGCCGATGTATTGCAGATCGGTGAGGCGAGGCGCGGCATGCGCGGTCACGCCGGCCAGCATCAGCAGGCCAAGGAATGCAGCGCTAAGTGTGTTGCTTCGCCTTGCGCGTGATGGCTTCGCTGTGCGGTCATCGCCTGGATTCACAGCCGAAACAACGAATAAGCAGCGCATGCAGCCAGGCCGGGAAGAAGGTGGTCGCCATCATCCGGGCCAAATTTGACGCAAGGCTTTCCGCCGTGTTGCCGTCGTGCGTCACAGTGCGAAAAACGCGCCATGGCATCGCTTTTCGCGACACCGGCGCGTCAGTGCACTCTGGTCTTTTGCAAGGCATACGCCAGCAGCCGTGCCTGCACCCGTTCGGCGATGCTGCGTGGCGCATCCAGTGCCATCCGTTGCAGACCGGCGGCTTCGTATGCATCGTCGCTCTTGCGTGACAGCAGTGCGCGCCAGACGGTCATCAGCTTTGCGCTATTGCCGGCGGTGGCGCGTTTGAGCCAGCTCAGGGCGCGCAGCAGGTGTTGCTCGACTCCGGTGAAGTCGCTGCCGAGCGGGTAGTCGGGCAGGCTGCCATCGCGGCGGAACGGCGCCAGCGCCTGTTCCAGTGCCTGCGGCGTGTTGCGTTGCGCACGCGCAGGCAGTGCAGAGTCGCCACGCAGCTTGCGCGATGCCTTGGCGGTTGCCAGCAATGCGTCCTGGAAGCGTGCATCGCAGATGCCGGCCATCGCCAGCACGCAATCCTGATCGGTCTGGTGGCGCAGGTCGGCGATGCCGTACTCGGTGATGTAGAGATCGCGCAGATGGCGCGGGATGGTGGTGTGCCCGTAGTTCCAGCGCACATTGCTCGCCGCATGTGCACCGGCATCGCGCGTGGCCCGCAGCATCAACGCGCTGCGCGCCTGCGGCAAGGCATGCGCCATCGCCACGAAGTTGTACTGGCCGCCCACGCCGGAAACCACACGACCATCTTCCAGCCCGTCGGACACCGCCGCGCCGAGCGCGGTGGCCATCATGCAGGAGTTGAAGAAGCGCGCATCGCGGCGTTGCAGCCGCTCCAGCGCTTCGTTGCCGCCATACAGCTGGTTGATCTCGCTGATGCGACGCATGCCGATGGCACTGCGCGTGTCCGCATCCAGCTCGCGTAGCCACTGGTAGAAATCCGGCGAGCCGAGATAGAACGCCCCATGCAGAAACTCGCCTTCGCGGGCCAGGCGCGCGTGATCGGCCGCATCGGCGCTGCCGTCGGCGATGCGCTGCATCAGCGTCAGATCATCGTGCACCTTGCGGCGGATCACGCCGCTGTCCACCAATTGCTTGAACCCTTCGTTGAGCATTTCGCTGCAGCCGTACAGGCCGATCTCGAACGGCGCCAGGCCACCGCTGGCGCGCACCGCAGGATGCTGTTCCAGTTGCGGGTCCAGCGCCTGCAGCACGCGCCGATAGGTGGCGTTGTCGGTATGTCGCAGTACCAGCGCATGGCTCAGTGCATCGGCCAGGGTGCCGATGCCGATCTGCAAGGTGCCGCCATCGCGGACCAGCGCGCTGGCATACAGACCGATGGCGTAGTCGACGCTGGTTACCGGCTGCCTGGGCAACCCGAACAGGCGCGGCGACGGACCGGGCAGGTCGATCACCAGATCGAAGAACGCCTCCTCCACTGCCGCGGTTCCGCCGATCCACGGCAGTTGCGTGTCCACTTCCGCCACCAGCATGGGGCGCGGCAGGCCGAGCGCCTGCACCGCATCCAGCGTGTCCTGGGTGATGTCGTTGTTGCACGACAACGACAGCCGCGTGCCGCCCGGTTCGCGCGCCACCTTCTGCACGATCAGGTTCGGCGCGCGCTGCGCCACCGCCGCAGCAGCGTGGGTGTAGTTGAGGCTCGTGTAGTCAGCCTGCGCCTGGGTGGAGTGCAGCAGCCCGCCGGACTGCATGTAGAACTCTTCCACCTGCACATGCGCCGGCAGCGCATCGCGCAGCATGTCATCGACATAGGTAAGACGCGGGAAATCCTCGCCAAAATGGCGCGCGATAAACGGCGCCGCAAAGCGTGCCTCCAGTCCCGCGCCGGGTTTGGGCGGATTGAGCGACAGCGCCGTGTACAGCGCCAGTGGCCGGGTCGGCGTGTGCTTGAGCTGCGCATACAACGCGTTCAACAACCGGTGCGGCTTGCCGATGCCCAACGGCGCGCCGACGCGCAGCGGGCCATCGAGACGTTGCAGGATGTGCGCAACCGCGCCGGGCAGGTCGGTAAGGTGTTCGGTCATCGGTGCAGGGTAGCCGAGGCGATGGCGGGGCAGGTATCTGGATCGCCGACAAGGCCTGGTCTGCGCATGCATTTCCCGCAAGGCAATCGAAAACGCGCTTGACAGGGACAAGATTTACACGCGTAATCGATAAAAATTACGGATGTAATCGCATGTCGATCAGTGACGCCGAAGCGGTGGTGATGCAGGTGCTCTGGGATGCGGCGCCACGCAGCGCCGACGAGGTGGTCGCCGCGCTGGCAGGCCGCAGCGACTGGGCCGAGCCCACCGTCAAGACCTTGCTCAACCGCCTGCTCGGCAAGCGCGCCATCCGTGCCGAGAAGCAAGGGCGACGCTATCTCTATTCGCCGGTGCTGGCGCGCGAGCAGTGGGTGCAGCAACAGAGCGAGGGATTGCTGCAGCGCCTGTTCGGCGGACGGGTGGCGCCACTGGTGGCGCACTTCAGCGAGCGCGGAAAACTCAGCGCATCCGATATCGCGGAACTGAAACAACTGCTCAAGGAGCTGGACGATGAATCCTGAGGCCTGGGTCCTGTTGTCCCGCGCAACGCTGTACACCACCGCTGCGCCGCTGGTCTGCCTGCTCCTGCGTCGCCCACTGCGCAAGCGGTCGGGTGCCGGCGCGGCGTATGCGATCTGGTCCTGCGTCCCGCTGGCGCTGGTGGCGGCCTTGTTGCCCGGCCCGTCTCTGGGCATCGCGGTGCCGGGATTGCCGGCGCTGACCGCCATGCCGGCGCTCTCCAGCGTGCATGGCGAAGGTCGTGCGTGGGCAGCATGGCTGGCAGCAGCGTGGCTGGGCGGCGCGGTGGTGATGGCGATCGGATTGTGGACGCGGCAACGGCGTTTCATGCGCAGCCTGGGGCCGTTGCACCGGCGCGACGACCGGCTCTGGTCGGCCGCGCGCGATGCTGGTCTTCCTGCATCGTTGGGACTCTGGCGTCCGCGCATCGTGCTGCCGGCGGATTTCAGTGAGCGCTATAACGCCGATGAGCGCGCCCTGATCCTGGCGCATGAGCGCATGCATCTGCGCCGCGGCGACCTGCATGCCAACCTGCTGGCGGCGCTGATGCTCTGCATCGGCTGGTTCAACCCGCTGATGCATCTGGGCTGGCGTGCGTTCCGGCTGGATCAGGAGCTGGCCTGCGATGCGGCCGTGCTGGCGCAACATCCGGGCAAGCGGCGCAGTTACGCCACCGCCATGCTCAAGACCCAGCTTGGAGGCGACTTTACGCCGCTCGCCTGTCATTGGGCCGCATCGCATCCGTTGACGCAGCGGATCGCGGCGCTGCGCGGTTCCCCCATCGCTGCCGGACGTGCGCGCTGGCGCGCGGCGATGGTCCTGCTGCTGGCGGCGACGATCAGTACAGCCGCCTGGGCACTGCAGCCGGCACGCATTGCGTTAGCGGCACAACCGGCGCTGGCGGCCGGCAACGCGGTGGATTTCGCCACGATGCAACCGCCGAGATATCCGGCAGCCGCGTTTGACGGCGGTATCGAGGGCTTTGTCGAACTGCAGATCGACATCGACCCTGGCGGCGTGCCGCAGCATATCGACGTCGTGCAGAGCAGGCCGGCCGGCGTGTTCGATCAAGCGGTGCTGGAGGCAGCGCGTCAGTGGCGGCTGAAACCTGTTTATGTACATGGCAAGCCGATTGCTTCCACGGTGCGCGTGCCGGTGAAGTTCGAACTGGATGGGTCGGAGCAAACGTCTACCGATGCCGCCGCCGCGCGCTCGGAGGCGCCAGCGTCCAACCGCCTTGCCGGTTGTGCTTCAGCGGGCTGCGCAAGGCGGGAGAGGCCGTGATGCAATCCAGCGCAACCAGCAAAACGACTGCACAATTGTCTGGCGGGCGCGCCGGGTGTCCGGGATTGGCATGTGCCGCGCATACTCGCCGGTTCCTGCACGCTGGCCACGCCCACCCGACAACTGCTCGCCACGTGTTGTCGGCCGTCCTTGCGCCGACCTGCGCCGCAATCCTGGCGCTGTCGCTTGGCGCATGTGCAACGAAAGGGGGGCAGGAACAGCAGCGCAGCCAGCGCGAAGATTCGGTGGACCAGCGCATGCTGAGCGCGCAACCGCGTGGCAATGGTGGCGGCTCCATCCAGTCTTACACGTTGGCGCCAGCACAGCGCTTCCGCATGCCGCGCGCGCTGCGCAGCGATGCGCCGGTGCTGCCGGCCGATTCGCCGCGGCAGAGCTTGCCGCCGACCACCGTGTGCGCGCATGTGATCCTGAACGCCGACGGCGCGGTACAGCGCGTCGACCCCATGTCCGATCGCGACGAATGTGCTGCCGGTCTGCTGCCGGACAATGCCGATCTGGTGCAGTCGGTGCGTACCACGGTGCAGCAATGGCAGTTCGTTCCGGCCGCGCTGTGTACGTTTGCCGCTGGCGTGGCGCAGCCGGCCGCGCTGGACGATTGCAGCGGCGCCATCAGCCAGCAGCCGGTACCGGTGACGCTGTCGTTCGCGTTCACCTTCGAAGTGCGGCAAGGCAAGGTCAGCGTGCGTACCGGCAAGGTGGCGCGTTGAGCGCGCGCATCGCGGCGATCAGAGCATGTCGGGGGCGAACAGGCGCCGCCGCGAGACTTCGTCGCCGGACAGCATGAAGCGGCCATCGCCGCGGTAATGCACCGTTCTCGGGAGCGCGGGCCGCTTGGCCACCTGCGCGCTCACCACTTCCCAGACAAAGAGCGCGTGGCGGTTGATCTGCCGGCCGTCGTGCAGGTGGCATTCGAAACTGGCGTAGCACTCGGCGATGGCCGGCGCTGCGACCCGTTGGCCGGGCACGGCGGTCAGCCCGAAGTGGTCGAACTTGTCGATCTGTGCACCGCTGCTGTTGCCGATGCCGATCACGGTGTCGAGCAGCTCGGCCGTCGGCAGGTTGATCACGCATTGCCTGCTGCGCCGGACCAGCTCGAAACTGTGGTTACCGGGGGCGATGCAGCACGCGATCAGCGAGGGCGAAAACTCCAGCACCATATGCCAGCCCATGGTCATGATGTCGCGCTGGCCCTTGTGGGCCGAGCTCACCAGCACCACCGGCCCCGGTTCCAGGAAGCGGCGCGCCTGCTCCACCGGGAATGCGTGCTTTCGATACTGTTTCATGGACACACCAGCTGATTGAATGCGGTGATCACCGGTGCCGATGCGCTCATTCCAGCACATGCACGCTATCGGCGATGCGCTGCACCTCGTCGGGATTGTGGCTGACATACAGCATCGGCAGGCGGATCTCGTCGCGCACGCGTTGCAGGTAGGGAATCAGTTCTTCGCGGCGCGCCTGATCCAGTGCCGACAAGGGCTCATCGAACAACAGGATCGCCGGTTGCGACAACAAGGCGCGGCCGATCGCCACGCGCTGCGCTTCGCCCCCAGACAGATTGCGCGGCCGGCGTTGCAGTAACGGCCCAATCCCCAACAGCGCCACCACGTCGTCGAAACCGAATGGCGCCGTGCCGCGCGCATGCCGGCCGTAACGCAGATTGCGGCGCACATCCAGATGCGGGAACAGCCGCGCATCTTGGAACACGTAGCCGATCCTGCGCTTGTGCGTGGGCAGGTTGATGCCTTGCCGGGCGTCGTACAGGCAGCGCCCGTCGATGCGGATATGCCCGGCCTGCGGCTGCACCAGCCCGGCGATGGCATTGAGCACCGTGGTCTTGCCCGCACCGGAAGGACCGACCAGGGCCACCACCCGCGCCTGGTCCTGGATGTGGAGATGCCGCTGGAAGTTGCCGCGCTGCAGCTGCAGGTCGATATCGAGCATCAGCCGTCCTCGCGCGGATGCGGCCTGCGCACCAGCCACTCGGACAGCAGCAGCGCCGCCAGCGAGATCGCCAACGCAACGCCGGCCAGCCGCCACACGCCCGATTCCATGCCCGGCACCTGCATCAGCCCGTAGATGGCCGACGACAAGGTCTGGGTTTCGCCAGGAATATTGGACACGAAGGTGATGGTCGCGCCGAATTCGCCCAAGGCCTTGGCGAATGCCAGCACCATGCCGGCGACCAGGCCCGGCCAGGCCAGCGGCAAGGTAATGCTGAAGAACACCCGCCATGGGCCCGCACCGAGCGTGGCGGCGGCTGCTTCAAGACGGCGATCGGTCGCTTCGATGGACAGGCGGATCGCGCGCACCATCAGCGGAAATCCCATCACCGCGCATGCCAGCGCCGCGCCGGTCCAGCGGAACGCGAACTGGATACCGAGATGTTCCAGCAACCAGCTGCCGACCGGCCCCTGCGTGCCCAGCACCACCAGCAGCGCATAACCGGTCACCACTGGCGGCATCACCAGCGGCAGATGCAGCAGGGCATCCAGCAGCGCCTTGCCCGGAAAGCGCCGCCGCGCCAGCAGCCAGCCGCAGGCGATGCCCGGCGGCAGGCTGGCGACGGCCGCAACGATGGCGACCTTGAGACTCAGGCCGATCGCGGTCAGCTCCTGCGGGGTGAACATCGACAACGGCGCGCCTCAATCCTGCAACGAAAAGCCACGGCGAACGAAGATCGCCCTGGCCGGCTTGCTGCCCAGCCATTGCACGAACGCGGCCGTGCCGGCATTGCTGCTGTTCTTCAACGCAGCCACCGGATACACGATGGCGTCGTGGCTATCGGCGGGGAAGGTCGCAACCACGCGGACCTTTGGTTCGGCGCGCGCATCCGAGCCGTACACGATGCCCAGCGGCGCTTCGCCACGCGAGACCAGCATCAATGCGGCGCGCACGCTTTCCGACTCGGCCAGGCGATTGCTTACTCCATCCCACTGACCGAGTTTGCGCAGCGCTGCGGCGGCATACTTGCCGGCCGGCACGCTGTTGGTCTGGCCAACCGCCAACCGACCGCTGTCACCGAGCGCCTTGGCAATCGCGCCGGGCTGGCGCGGATCCACGCGCGGCTTGCTGGTGGCCGGGGCGATCAACACCAGGGTATTGCCGAGCAGGTTGCGGTGCTGCGCCGGCACGACCAGGCCGCGTTGCTGCAGATAGTCCATCCATTCCAGGTCGGCCGAAAAGAACACGTCCGCCGGCGCGCCTTGCTCGATCTGGCGAGCCAGTGCTGAGCTGGCGGCGTAGGAAACGCGCACCGGCGTGCCGGTCGCCTTTTCGTAAGCGGCCGCGGCCTCGTCCATGGATTCCTTCAGGCTTGCTGCGGCAAACACCGTCACCGGCGCGGTCTGCGCAGTGGCCAGGACGGGCAGGGCAAGCATCAGCACGCAGAACGCGCGCTGCCAAAAACCGATCGTGCGCATGGGAAGCTCCAGCAAGGTCAGGCAGCGATCATAGCGGCTGCGCGTCATGCGTCGCGTGGTGGCGACACTGGTGCGTCAGCCAAGCACGTCGTCGCAGCGGCCGGCCTGCAGATTGGTCTGCAATGCCGGCCGGATCAGCCTGGGCTCGGGCAGCGTGGCATCGCGGGCCTGGCGCTGCGCCACGAATGCATCGATCTCCACGCCGTCGCGCACGTGGATATTGCTGCGCCGCTGCTCGCCGATGCTGGTCTGGTACGCCACCTCACGGCCGCCCGGGCCGTAGTCGTGGCAGACGAACACGCGCGTGTCCGCCGGCAGCGCGTACATGCGCTGGATCGAGGCGAACAGTTGCCGTGCATCGCCGCCGGGGAAATCGCAGCGTGCGGTGCCGGCGTCCGGCATGAACAACGAATCGCCGGGGAACAGCGCATCGCCGATCAGGTACGCGATGCTGTCGCTGGTATGCCCGGGCACCGCGATGACACGTACCTGCAGCGTGCCAAGCTCGAAGCGCTCCTCATCGGCGAACAGGTGATCGAACTGCGAGCCGTCGGCACGGAAGTCGTCCGGTAACGCACAACGTGGCGCAAGCGTCTGCTGCACATCGCGGATGCCGTCACCGATGCCGATGCGTGCCTGTGGCCAGTGCTGCTTCAGCCACTGCGCGGCAGACAGGTGATCGGCATGCGCATGGGTTTCCAGCAACCACTGCACCTGCCAGCGGTGGTGGGCGACGGCATCGACGATGGCTTGCGCGGCACGCGTGCCGACCTTGCCGGTGTCGGCCGCATAGTCCAGCGCCGGATCGATCACCGCTGCCGCCCCGGTCGCCGCGTCGGCGACCACATAGGTGAAGGTGTTGCTGTCGGCGTGAAAGAACGCAAGCACCTCGGGCTGCATCGGCGTCTCCATCTCAGGGCGCGGCCAGCGCCGCATTGAGCACGGCGGCCAGTCGGTCGCCAGCCTCGCGCAATTGGGTCTCGGCAAGCGGACGATAGGTCGCGATGTAGTCGTCCGGCAACACGTGCTTGCTCGGATAGACACCGGGCGTGACCGCGATCTTGCAGGAGGCCTGCGCCCATGCCGCAGCCGGCGGTGGCAGCACCGGCGATGTCGCAGCGGTCGCCGGCAACGCCAGCAGGCGTTGCAGATACGCATCGTCATCAAGATGGCGGTCGTTGAGCATGCCGCTGTCCCACAGCGCATGCAGATTGCTGCCCTTGCCGGCGACCTGCAGCTGGAATTCATTGCCGCCCTTGTCGTGCGCGTAGCCGGCATGCATCGGCTGATGGATGTCGCCGACAAAATGCACCACGAACTTCAGGGCCTGCCGGCGCACGTCCAGCGGCTGGCTACGGTCGGCAAGCAGCGCGGTCTGCCGGTCGAGCGCGGCGATCACGCAGTTGCCGTCCGGGCAGTCGCGCGGCGGCGCATACGTGCAGTCATGCTCGCCAAGATTGACGTAGTGCCAGGGCCCGGAGCGCTTGCCCAACTCCGGGTCGTGCTCGCGCAGCTCGTCGGCCCAGCTGGCGACACCGGCCAATGTCGGGTTGGCTTCGCCCTTGAGCAATTGCGCCACCTGCGCTTGCGCCTGCGGGCTCAGTTCGGTCTCGGCAATGCGCGCCACCAGGCGGTGGCCTTGCGGCCCCCAGGCGAACGCGCTGATGGGCTGAAGGGCCGCGACCACGGTTGCGGCAAGAAGGAGGATGCGAGGAGAGAAGGTCTTCATCCGGCAATTGTACGCATCGGTCCGGGACGGTTTGATGGCCGTCCCCGGGCGAAGCACAGCCACGGCTCAGCGTGGCGTCTGCGGCATGCTCAGAAGTACACCAGGTACGACACGCCATAGGTCAGCGGATCGATCCGCGCCTTGCCCAGCCGGCTGCCATTGAAGTCGACGTTGCTGCGCGAATTCGTCCAGCGCGCATCCACCCGCAGGCCGCTGCGATCGTTGAAGATGAAGTCCACACCGACATGCGCGGTGGCGCCCACCGAGTCGTCGAAGCTCAGGTCGCCATTGCCGAAGGCGTCATCGACGTCCTCACCGACAAACGTGGTGTAGTTGATGCCGACACCCACGAACGGCGACACCGTGCCGTAGCCATTGATGTGGTACTGCAACAGCACGCTCGGCGGCACCGACCAGTAGCTGCCCACCTTGCCGACGCCCTCGAGCTCCAGATCGTGCTTGCCCGACACCGCGGCATGCACCTCGATGCCGAGGTTGTTGCGCAGGAAGTATTCGTAGGTGAACGAGAGCGCCGGGGCGCCCTTGATCTCGGCACGCGTGCCACCGAAGCTGCCGCTGTCGGACTTGGGCGAGACATAGCCGGCGCCGTAGCCCGTGGTCCAGTGACCGGCCGATTGTGCAAGGGCGGGCGCGGCCGAGGCGGCCAGTGCGATGGCGAGGGCGGTACGGATCAGCATGCTCATGGAATCCCCGGATAGGTCGGACAGGCGGTCGACGTGACCAACCTGTCCGCAACTCCGGCGGTGGATTCACGTCCCTGGACGCCAAGTGTGCCAGAGATGCATCGCGCACGCTGCCGGGCTCAGAAGCGGTGCACGTAGGCCACGCCGTAGACCAGCGGGTCGATGTTGACCGTGCCGATGCGGTTGCCGTCGAGGCGCGCTTCGGTGTCGATGTCGATCCAGCGCAGGTTTACCCGCAGCGCGCCGCGGTCGCTGAGCTTGTAGTCCACGCCCGCGTGCAGTGCCACACCCCAGGAATCGTCCAGTTCCAGCTCGCTGCCGGCCAGCGCGCCGCGCGTGTCGGTGCTGAAGAAACGGGTGTAGTTGATGCCCGCGCCAACGAACGGCGAGAGCCTGCCCTGGCTGCTGAAGTGGTACTGCAGCGAGATCACCGGCGGCAGATGCTTGGTGCTGCCGACACGCCCCAGGCCACGGAGCGCGATGTCGTGCTCGAACGGCAGCGCAGCCAGTACTTCGATGCCCAGGTTGTCGGCAATGAAGTATTCGGCGGTGAAGGTCGGCTTGATGTCCTTGCCGACGTCCGCCTCCAGCGTGCCGCCGACCAGGCGGCCGTTATCGGACTTGGGAGCGACCTGGTGGGCACCGACGGCAACGGTCCAGTCGCCTTTGGATTGAGCCAGTGCGGGGACGCTGGCGAAGCCGGCGGCCAGGCCGGCGAGCAGAAGGGTAGAGCGCATGCGCATGGAAACTCTCGTTGTGTGCAGGGGATGGAAGAAGTCTTGATGGTTTGCCCGCTGGATGCCTTGATCCTGATCAATCCGTCCGTGTAATGACGTTGCGGGTCATGCGCGGACGCGAGCAGGCACCGGCAGCGGCAGCAGCGATCTGCGCCATGCCGGTGATCGCGCCGGCGCATCGCGTCCGGTCTGCAACGCGATGCGCCTGGCGCAGGCGGCGGCGGGGGAGGAACGCCGACGCCTGCGTGCGCGGTGGAGCAGGCAGCGAGCGGATGGCTGCAGCGCTCGCGCACTTACTTGACCTTGGCGAGCGTGGGCGCATCCACTTCCGGCATCGCCGAGCTGTGGTGGTTGATGATCAGCCACTTGTCGTCGCGCTTTTCATACACGAAGGTGTAGCGCGCCTGCACCTTGCTCTTCTTGCCGTCCTTGTCGGTCAGCGTGAAGGTGTAGACACCGGCATCCACCGCGCTGTCGTCATCGAGCACGCGCACGGTGCGGTAGTTGACGACGCCTTGCGGCTTCTTGGTCAGGAACATCTCGAAGTACTTTTCGATCTGCGCACGCGAGGCGCGCACTTCGTTGGAGACGGTCGGCAGCAACACACCGTCCGGCGCGTACAGGTCGGCCACCTTGTGCGGGTTGCCGGTGGCCAGCGCCGCGTTCCAGGTGTCGAACAGCGCAGCGACTTCGCGCGCTTCGCCATCGGCGGGCAGCGCGGCCTTGTCGGTGTAGTGCATCACGCCGCCAGCCAGCGCCGGGGTGGCGGCCAGGGCCAGAACCAGAGAGAGAAGGGTGCGACGCATGGGGAATCTCCGTTGTGATGGATGGGTGCCTCAGCAGGCAGGGCCAGTATCGAAATCCACGGAGCGCCGAAATGCTGCTGTTCGGCATATGCATCGATACGCCTTTCAGCATATCGATATAAAACTTAAGTAATTGAATTGGAATGGATATATCGAAAAATCAGGCGTAGTTCCGATTGCCGCGCCCGTGCCGCAACTCAGATCGTCACGGGCCCTCAAGTCAGGCAGGCGTCAGCCCCACCGCATCGCTCCGGCAGCACCGATGCTCATCACCTTGTCGATTGACGGCACCCACACAGCGTGCCCACCTTTCGATTCCCGATTCCCGATTCCCGATTCCCAATCCCCACCACGCATGCACCAAGGCACAACGTCCTAGCGCCACATGCTGCAGCGCTGGCGGCAGCACGGCTGCACGAGTGCGACGCTGCTAGAATGGCGGTCCCTTTCCATCCGCCGCGCCATCGCGGCCGCAGGAGCTAGTGAACATGGCAATCAAGGTTGGCATCAACGGATTCGGTCGCATCGGCCGCAACGTGCTGCGCTCTGCGGTGCAGAACTTCGCCAATGACATCGAGATCGTGGCCATCAATGACCTGCTCGAGCCCGATTACCTCGCCTACATGCTGCAGTACGACTCGGTGCATGGCCGCTTCAAGGCCGATGTGTCGGTCGACGGCAACACGCTGATCGTCAACGGCAACAAGATCCGCCTGACCCAGGAACGCGACCCGGCCAACCTCAAGTGGGATGCAGTCGGCGCCGACGTGGTGATCGAGTCCACCGGCCTGTTCCTGACCAAGGAAACGGCGCAGAAGCATCTCGACGCGGGCGCCAAGAAGGTGATCCTGTCGGCACCGTCCAAGGACGACACGCCGATGTTCGTGTTCGGCGTCAACGACAACACCTACAAGGGCGAAGCGATCGTCTCCAACGCCTCGTGCACCACCAACTGCCTGGCGCCGTTGGCCAAGGTGATCAACGACAAGTGGGGCATCAAGCGCGGCCTGATGACCACCGTGCACGCGGCCACGGCGACGCAGAAGACCGTGGACGGCCCGTCGAACAAGGATTGGCGCGGTGGGCGCGGCATCCTGGAGAACATCATCCCGTCCTCCACCGGTGCCGCCAAGGCCGTGGGCGTGGTGATCCCCGAGCTCAACAAGAAGCTGACCGGCATGAGCTTCCGCGTGCCGACCTCGGACGTGTCGGTGGTCGACCTCACCGTCGAACTGGAAAAGCCGGCCACCTACGCCGAGATCTGTGCCGAAGTGAAGGCGCAGAGCGAAGGCGCCTTGAAGGGCGTGCTGGGTTACACCGAAGACAAGGTCGTGGCCACCGACTTCCGCGGCGAAACCTGCACCTCGGTGTTCGACGCCGACGCCGGCATCGCGCTGGACTCGACCTTCGTCAAGCTGGTGTCCTGGTACGACAACGAGTGGGGCTATTCCAACAAGTGCCTGGAAATGGTGCGGGTTGTCGCGAAGTAAGCGCTGCTTTCATTGAATAAAAAAGCGCCTTATGGCGCTTTTTTATTTGAAGTCCTGATCCTTGGTAAACACTCATTCTGCAGTGATGCGCATGTCTTCGCCCTTGCCTGTGACGGCGACTCGGCTACCAACTGCCAAGCCGGAAACTTCGGCACTCGGCTTTGTCACGATTACCTGCGACTTGTTGTCGAAACGGATCTTCAACATGTAGTGCGAGGCTGCACCATTGCTGACAACTTTGTCGCCAACCTGCTTGCCGGCATACGTGCCTGCCGCCGCTCCAGCCTCCGCACCAAGTGGACTGTTGGATTTCAGGCCGAGAAAGCTGCCCGCCATGCCGCCGAAGTTCGAGGCTGCATTCTTCAGGCGCTTGGTACGTTCTGGAACGTTTTCGCCTTTGTTCTCGATGGGTTCCATCGCTGCAATGGTCCCGTGCCTTGCCGATTCGGCCATGACAGGTACAGCAAGCATGAAATGCGCCAGTGCGAGCGCCAGCCATGCAGTACGACTAATCCAATTCCGTGGTTTCATTCGGAGCGTTCCTTGTTTGATAGATTGATGTCGATCAGGGATGGCGCTACTTTTTTTGTTTTGGGCGCCCCCAGCTACGCACATGGTCGTTGCACTTGCTGCCAGCGAAATCGTATCGGGTGATGATTCCGTCCGAATCGGCGACGAAGGTGATTTCGCAATGATGTTCGGCGGGAACGAAGACTTCCTCGCTATGCTGGTTTTCCTGAAAAATCGGGGTGGCGGCCACGCCATTGCCTCCGCCGACCGTGCCGATAATCCCTCCCTGCGTGGTCCAGTAATTGGTGCGGTAGTGCGCCTCTATGCCGAAGTTGTAAGTGTAGGCAGTCTCCTGCGTCTCGGTGTTTTCGGACGTATAGAGCCCTTTCCCTACCGGCCATTGCATCATCAGTTCGCTGGCGTCGTGGCCAATCCAGCTTCGGGCGACATCTTCAGCGGTGCCGAATATGTCGGCAGAGGCCTGCGGTGCGGTCGTCAGCAGGACGAGTGCGCAAAGTGCGGAGAGTGAGTAAGAGCGGAAGAGGGTGTGCATTGTGATACGTCCGTGCAGGGCAGTGATGCCGTTGGTCCTTGCGAATCGGGTGCTCACCCGTGCGCTGGCGCGTTTGTAGCACTAGAGGTAAAGCTCGGCAAGTAGCGAATTACTGGATCTGCAAGACGGCTCAGCGTGGACATCGACCCAGGCGCGTGCGCTAATAACCTGCTGGCCAGTGATTGTTCCTGCGCTGGGACCACAGAGGACGTACAGGGGCACCCAATGAATTCAAGGAGAGACAACGTGCAGATCAATCGTATGTGGATGGGAACCATGGTGCTGACGATGGTGCTGGCAGGGCTGGCGCCGCAGGCAATGGCAAAGAAGCAGACCGGTACGCCGGCCTGGATGAATGCCGATGGCGAGGTGATCAAGTCGGCCGATGTCGAGGCGGGCTATGGCGAAACGGTCAAGGGCATCAACGATTACGAAGGTGAGATCACCGGCAAGCCGGCGCCTGACAGCAAGTTCACCCAGCTGAAGATCGGTATGCCGATGAAGCAGGTCACCGACCTGATTGGTCAGCCGAATGATCAGGGCTCCTACGTGACCGGCAAGGCGTTTATCCCGTTCTTCTTCGGCGGCGACCGTTACCGTTACGAGATGGCCTACAAGGGCCAGGGGCGCCTGGTGTTCGCTGGCAAGTCGATGGACACCGGCGGCAACCTGATCTGGATCATCCATAACAAGAACGACAGCGGCTACCGCGAATAAGTGTCAGACGCCCGGTTCTTCCGGGCGTTTTTTTGGAGTGCATGTTCGTGCCTATGGCCAGTGTGGCTAGGTGGCGCCGACGGCATCGCGTCGCTGCGCTTCAGCCAGTGATTGGCTGCCCAGACGCGGCCTGAGCCTGTATGGTTCGCGCATTCGGCCGGATGCCGACTCAGGGGTTGTGCGTTGGAAACGATGATTGTGACGGTGGTGCTGTTGCTGCTTGCGGTGCCGGTAGGGCTGGTGATCGCCCTGGTGTGGATCGCCGGGCTGCGGCGGCGCGTGGATGCGCTGGAACAGCGGCTTGCGCAATGGCAGGCCAGCGGCGCAGCAGGTGCGGACGCGGCGGCGGTGCACAGGTCAGCGCCAACGCCATCGCCTGCCGGGGCGTGGGAGCCGCAAGAGGCGTCCAACGTCGGCATGCCTGCGTATGGCGAGCCTGAGCTGCCTCTCGCAGCAGATCTGCAAGCCGCGCCGGCGCCGACGCCGGTCGCACCACTGCCAGTGCCGCCAGCATTGCCGGCAGAAGCTCCCGCATCGTCTGCGGCGCGCAGCGCAGTGCAAGCGCCGCCCCTGACCGCTGCGCCTGCCGAGTTCGAGCAGCCAGCGCACGTGCCCTCCGGGCCGGGCCCGCTGGCGCGCGTGGCCAGCGCAGCGAAGCGCTGGTTCACCGAGGGCAATGTGCCGGTCAAGGTCGGCATGCTGGTGTTGCTGGCCGGCGTGGCGTCGCTGTTGAAGTACGCCAGCGACCAGGGCTGGATGCGCATGCCGATCGAGCTGCGGCTGGCCGGCATCAGTGTGCTGGCGCTGGTCGGCCTGGTCTTCGGCTGGAAGCAACGGCTGCAGCGGCCGGGCTTTGCGCTGGCGTTGCAGGGCGGCGCCATCGGCGGCTTGCTGCTGACGGTCTTTGCCGCGTTCAAGCTGTACGGGCTGCTCGGCGCAGGTCTTGCGATGGGCATCAGCGTGGTGCTGATTGCCGGCATGTGCGTGCTGGCGGTGGTGCAGGATTCGCGCACGCTGGCCGTACTGGGCGTGCTGGCCGGCTTTCTCGCGCCGATCTGGCTGTCCACCGGCAGCGGCAATCATGTCGCGTTGTTTTCGTACTACGCGGTGCTCAACGCCGGCATCGTGGCAATCGCCTGGACGCGTCCGTGGCGGGTGCTGAACCTGCTCGGATTCGCCTTTACCTTCGGCATCGGCACGCTGTGGGGTGCGCTGCAATACACCCCGGCGAAATTCGCCACGACCGAGCCGTTCCTGCTGTTGTTCTTCGCCATGTATGTGGCGATTCCGGTACTGCACGCGCGGCGTGGCGATGGCAGCGCGGGCAAGCTCATCGACGGCAGCCTGTTGTTCGGCACCCCGCTAGTGGCCTTCGCGTTGCAGGCGCGCCTGCTGGATGGCGATCGCCTGCCGTTGGCGCTGTGTGCGCTGGCGGTGGCGGCGCTGTACGCGGGCCTGGCCAGCTGGTTGCTGCGACGTGCCTCCACGCGCCTGCTGGGTCAGGCGCACGCGATGCTGGCGGTCGGTTTTGCGACCCTGGCGGTGCCGCTGGCATTGTCGGCGCGTGCCACCGCCAGCGTCTTCGCGCTCGAAGGCGCCGGCTTGCTGTGGCTGGGACTGCGGCAGCAGCGTCGCATCCCGCAGTTCAGCGGGGTGGCGTTGCAGTTGCTGGCGGCGGTCGGGGTCGCCTTCGGTGTGGATGCGTGGCGCCACGACACGGTGGCCGTTGCCAACGCCACCTGCATGAGTACCTTGCTGCTTGCATTGGCCGGCTGGGCCAGTGCCTGGTTCCTACGCGATGCAGGGCAGCCGCGCCGCGCGCTGGTGGCGTATCTGTGGGGGCTGGGCTGGTGGGCGCTGTGCGGTGTGCACGAGATCTTGCGCTTTGCCGGCGATCTGCGCAGCGAGCCGGATCTGCTGCTGGGCTTTGTCGCACTCAGCGTGTGGCTGGCAGCCGAGGTGCATCGGCGTCGCCCGGCAACGGCGCTGGTGTGGACGGCGATGTTCGGGCTGGCGCTGGCCGCGCCGTTGGCGCTGTGGCAGAGCCATGCGCATACGCAACCGTTCGCACATTGGGGGGCGCTGGCCTGGCTGGCGTTCGCCGTGGCCGGCACGCGCGCGCTGTGGTGCCTGCGCAGGCAGCACGGCGCCGGCGCGGTGGCCGCACAGTTCATCTGGTGGCTGCTGTGGCCGCTGGTGGTGTCGTTGGGCGTGTCCTGGCTGGCCGATACGTTCGTGCTGGCAAATGGCTGGCGTTGCGCCTTGCTGGCCGCGCCCTGGCTGATCGTGGCGGCAGTGGGGCTGTTGCGCTGGCCATGGCTGGCGTGGCCGCAGGGTGCCGGTTTCGATCGGGCACGCAATGCCTTGCTGGGCTGTGTGTTCGCGGTGCTGGGCATCGGTTGGTTGATCGTGCTGCTGGACCCGGTGAGCGCGGCGCCATTGCCATGGCTGCCCGTGCTCAACCCGGCCGAGCTGGCGCAACTGGCGGTGCTGGCCTTGCTGGCGCGTTGGGCCTGGTCTGCGCAGGCGCCGTTGGCCGTGCAACGGTGGCGGGTGACTGCGCTGGGCGTGTCGGGCTGGGCCTTGATCACCGGCAGCACCTTGCACAGCGTGCATCACTGGGGTGGCGTGGCGTGGGATGCCGGCTTGATCGGCGCGACCCTGTCGCAGACCAGCCTGACCATCGTGTGGAGCGTGCTGGGCGTGCTGGGCTGGGTGATCGGCTCGCGGCGCGGTCAGCGTGGACTGTGGCTGGGTGGTGCGCTGTTGATGGGCCTGGTGCTGGCCAAGCTGGTGCTGGTCGACCGCCAGCATCTGGGCAATCTGCTCGGCATCGGCTCGTTCATGGCCTATGGCCTGTTGTGCACCGTGGTGGGCTATCTGGCACCGGCGCCGCCGCGCCAGCCGGTGGCCGAAGAGCAGACTGGCGGAGACGATGGCGTGGACAAGGATCAGGCATGAAATCGAGGCAATGGGGATGGCTGCTGTTGGTGCCGCTGCTGGCGCAGGCAGCCGATGTGCGCCAGGACTATCGTCAACAGTGGCCGCTGCAGGTAACCGGCGCGGACGCCGGCATGTATCAGCTGCGTTTGAATGCGGCGATCTATCGCAGCGCCCATGACCCGGGGCTGCGCGATGTCACGGTGATCGATGCGCGTGGCGAGGAGATGCCGGCCGCGCTCTTGCCGGTGGATGCCGCGCCGGCTGCCGCGCCGCGTCGGCAACGCCTGCCCTTGTTCGCGCTGCCGGCCGGTGCGGCGCCCGCCAACGGCGATCTGCAGCTGATCGCCGAACGCGATGCCAGTGGCGCGGTGCGTCGGCTGGAAGGCCGTTTCGCCACCGGCACCGCTGCCGTTGCAGGCGCCGGTGGCAGCTGGCTGATCGATGCCAGCGCGTTGCGCGATCGTCCGCGCGCGCTGTGGCTGGACTGGGACGGCAACACGCCGGTGCAGGCCCGGCTGCGCGTGGAAGGCAGCGACGATCTGCGCGACTGGCACCTGCTCGCCGCAGATGCCACCGTGATGGCGCTGGACAACCAGGCGCAGCGTCTGCAGCAGCGCCGCATCGCGTTGGAGGCGGGCGCGCGCTATCTGCGCATCGTGCCGGTGTCCGGCGAGTTGCCGGCCTTGCGCGTGGTCGATGCGGAACTGGACGGCGTCTCGACGCCGCCGCAATCGCAGTGGCTGGAATTGCCGGGCACCGCGCAGGACAAGGCAGTGGTGTATGCCTTGCCTGGGCGCTTTCCGATCACCCAGGTCGATGTCAGCGGCGGTCAGGCCGAGGCGGTCGAATGGACCGTGGCAAGCCGCGATGCCGATGACGCACCGTGGCTGCAACGTGCCGGGCCATGGTTGGCGTATCGCCTGGGTACTGGCACCGCCGCCGCGTCGCCACCGCAACAGCTGTCAGCGCCTGTGCGCGACCGTCAGTGGCGATTGCTCGCCGCACAAGGACGCAGCACCGCGCTGCCGACGCTGCGCGTGGGCTACCAGCCGGAGCGGATGATGTTTCTCGCCCAGGGGCAGCCGCCGTATGCGGTGGTCGCCGGCAGCGCGCGGCAGCAACGTGGCGATGCGCCGCTGGCCTCGATGCTGCAGGCACTGCGCCGCGAACGCGGAGCGCAATGGCAACCGGCGCAGGCCAACATCGCCGCGCAGGCACAGCCGCTGGCCGGTGATGCCGCGCTGCAGCCGGCCGCCACACCGCGTGACTGGAAGCGCTGGTTGCTATGGGCGCTGCTGGTCGGCGGCGCCTTGCTGGTCGGTGGTTTTGCAGTGAGTCTGCTGCGCAATTCGGCGACCGACCGCAGCCCCTGACGACCCTTCGCGTTGCAACGCGGTTTGCCGCTGCGGCGCGAAGGTCCGACAATGGGCATCCCCCGTCGCAAAGGCAGCCGCATTGCCCGTCGTCTTCGACCGAGCATCCCCCGCATCGCCAGCCGTATGGGCAGCGACATGCGCGACAGGCAAGCTGCAATCTCCGCGACCTGCACGCGGGCGCAACGCCAGCGTGCAACGGCTGCGCCAAGCCATCCATCCGCGCAGCGCCCAGGCATCGGCGCCACGTCCACCGGCTGCTTTTTCGATTCCCCAATCCCGATTCCCCAATCCCCAGACCTAGCGAGCTGACCCCATGTCCATCGTCCGCATGACCGACCTCGATCTCTCCGGCAAGCGCGTGCTGATCCGCCAGGATCTCAACGTGCCGATCGACAACGGCCAGATCACCTCCGAGCAACGCATCACCGCGTCGGTGCCCACCATCAAGCTGGCGCTGGAAAAAGGCGCTGCGGTGATGGTCACCTCGCACCTGGGCCGGCCCAAGGAAGGCAGCTGGACCGAAGAAGATTCGCTGGCGCCGGTAGCCGCGCGCCTGACTGCGCTGCTGGGCGTGGACGTGCCGCTGGTGCGCGACTGGGTCGACGGCGTCGACGTCGCGCCGGGCCAGGTGGTGTTGCTGGAGAACTGCCGTATGAATGTCGGCGAGGGCAAGGACGACGAGACGCTGGCACGCAAGTACGCGGCGCTGTGCGATGTGTTCGTCATGGACGCCTTCGGCACCGCGCATCGCGCGCAGGCCTCCACGCATGGGGTGATTCGCTTTGCGCCGGTGGCTGCCGGTGGCCCGCTGTTGATGGCCGAACTCGATGCGCTGGCCAAGGCGCTGGACAACCCCGCCAAGCCGCTGCTGGCGATCGTGGCCGGCAGCAAGGTGTCCACCAAGCTGGAGCTGCTGTCCAACCTGGTCAACAAGGTGGACCAACTGATCGTCGGCGGCGGCATCGCCAACACCTTCATCGCCGCAGCCGGGCATGGCGTCGGCAAGTCGCTGAGCGAGCCGGATCTGATTCCCACCGCCAACCAGATCGTCGCCGATGCGAAGCTGCGCGGTGCGGAGATTCCGTTGCCGACCGATGTGGTCGTTGCCAAGCAGTTCCTGCCCGATGCCGAAGCGACGGTGAAGGCGCTCGACGCCGTGGAGGCCGACGACCTGATCCTGGACATTGGCCCGCAGACCGCCGCGCGCTACGCCGAGCTGATCGCCAGCGCCGGCACCGTGGTGTGGAACGGGCCGGTCGGCGTATTCGAGTTCGAGCCCTTCAGTCATGGCACCGAGACGCTGGCGCGTGCGATCGCCAGCTCCAAGGCGTTCTCGATCGCCGGTGGCGGCGACACCCTGGCGGCCGTGGACAAGTACGACATCGCCAAGGACGTCACCTACATCTCCACCGGCGGCGGCGCCTTCCTGGAATTCCTGGAAGGCAAGACCTTGCCGGCGGTGGCCGCGCTCGAGGCGCGCGGCAAGTGAGTGCAGCCACGCTGTTCTTCGATCTGGACGGCACCCTGGTCGATTCGGAGCCGGGCATCGTCGCCAGCATCGTGCACGCCTTCGACGCGGTGGGCCAGCCGCGTCCGTCGCCGCAGACCCTGCGCGCGTGGATCGGCCCGCCGCTGCGCGACAGCTTCACCGACTGCTTTCCCGACGATCCGGAGCTGGTGCAGCGCGCACTGGCGGCGTATCGCGGGCGTTACGACGCGGTCGGCTGGACCGAACTGAGCGTGTTCGACGGTATCGGTGAGGTCGTCGTCGACCTGCACCGCGCCGGCCATCGCCTGGCGGTGGTGACCTCCAAGAACGAGCGTTACGCGCGCCGCATCGTCGAGCATCTGCCGTTCGGGGCCTGCTTCGAGAACGTGATCGGGGCCAGCGAAGACGGCGAACGCCGCTTCAAGCCGGACCTGATCGCCGAAGCGCTGCGGCGGTTGGACATCGCCAAGACCGGCTGCGTGATGATCGGCGACCGTCGGATGGACATCGATGGCGCCAACCACCACGGCATCCACAGCATCGGCGTGCTGTGGGGCTTCGGCGACGAAGCCGAGCTGCGCGCCGCCGGTGCCGGTGCGATCGCGCACACGCCTGCCGAATTGCGCGCCTTGATCCAGTCGTAGGAGTGACAAACAGAGCAGCTGCGCGCGTCGCCAGGCGAGCGCAGCCGGCGCTCGTCGTTGGATAGCGGCACGCGGATGCGGTGAGGGTCTTGCAGCATCCGCGCTGCGACGACCGCTCGTTGTCATCCGACCGCCGCTGCAACCCGTAGGGCCTTCACCGCTGCCGCGTTAGGGTGGCAGCCCACAGCAACATCCCGCGGTGCGTCAGCGCGCTGCGGAAAGCGTACGTACTGTCCCGCACTGTCTTTAGGACATGCCGGAATACGAGGGTGGCTATGCCGCAATGCCATCCTCGGTAGGTGACGCGTGTGTTAAGTTTCGCGGCTTTTACAGGGAGGCCATCATGAAAGAACGTCAACGCCGCACCAAGATCCTCGCCACGCTCGGACCGGCGACGGATCCGCCCGGTGTGCTGGAAGCCTTGTTCAAGGCGGGCGTCAACGTGGTGCGCCTCAACTTCAGCCATGGCGACCCGTCCGGCCAGGCCAAGCGCGCGGCCGAAGTGCGCGCGGCGGCCGTGCGCGTCGGTGCCGAAGTCGGCATCCTGGCCGACCTGCCGGGCCCGAAGATCCGCGTCGAACGCTTTGCCGAAGGCAAGGTCAAGCTGACCACCGGCGAGCGTTTCGACCTGGTGGCCGACCCCAATGCGCCTGCCGGCGACCAGCACCAGGTCGGCGTCAGCTACCTCGGCCTGCCGCAGGACGTGGCCGCCGGCGACGTGCTGCTGCTGGACGATGGCCTGGTGCAGCTGCAGGTGGCCGAAGTGCAGGGGCAGCGCATCGTCACCACCGTGCTCAACGACGGCGTGCTGTCCGATCGCAAGGGCCTGAACAAGCAGGGTGGCGGCCTGTCGCTGGGCGCGCTGACCGAGCGCGACAAGGAGCTGATCGGCATCGTCGCCAAGATCGGCGTGGACTTCATCGCGGTGTCGTTCTGCCGGAACGCCGAAGACATGAATGACGCGCGCCGCATTGCCCGTCAGCACGGCTGCGATGCCGCGCTGGTGTCCAAGATCGAGCGCACCGAAGCGATCGAGAACCTGGTCGAGATCGTCGAAGCCTCCGACGTGGTGATGGTGGCGCGTGGCGATCTGGGCGTGGAAATCGGCGATGCCGAATTGCCGGGCCTGCAGAAGAAGATCATCCGCGAGTCGCTGGCGCAGAACAAAGTGGTGATCACCGCCACGCAGATGCTGCAGTCGATGGTGGAAAGCCCGATCCCGACCCGTGCCGAAGTGCTGGACGTGGCCAATGCGGTCATCGACGGTACCGACGCGGTGATGCTCTCGGCCGAGACCGCGGCCGGTGCCTACCCGGTGCGTGCGGTGGAAGCGATGGCGCGCATCTGTCTGGGTGCCGAGCGTCAGTTCGAGTTCGACACCGACTTCGAAGCGGCGCAACGCAATCTGCAGCGCGCCGACCAGGCGATCGCGATGGCGACCATGTTCCTGTCCGAGCACATCGGTCTGGCTGGCGTGGTCGCGTTGACCGAGTCCGGCGGCACGCCGCGGTATCTGTCGCGCTTCCGTTCCAACATGCCGATCTACGCCTTCACCCGTCACGATGGCGCGCGCCGCCACATGGCGATGATGCGTGGCGTGTTCCCGATCAGCTTCGACAGCCGTGGCCTGACCCCGCGCGAGGCCGCACGTGCGGCGATCCGCCTGCTGGTGGAGAACGAGCGCATGGGGCCCGGCGACCGCGTGGTGTTCACCAGCGGCGAGCATATGGAAACCCACGGTGCCACCAACACGCTGCGTCTGCTGGAAGTGGGCGAAGACGGCCGCGCCAGCGGTCTGGGCGAGCTGTAACGCACGCCCTGCGCAGCGCGTGCGTCGTCGGTCGACACGCGCGCTGCATCCACATCGTTGCGTACAGACACAGCGGCGGCCTGCGGGTCGCCGTTGTGTTGTGCGGGACAGGGTCTGCGGTGCGAGTGCGCCCGCGGAGCGCGCAGCCCGCAACGCGCATCACGCTGCGAGCCGCGCCACACATCCGCCATGCCGGACACGTGTAATCGGTTGCAGGCATTCCGTGAAGGAATGTCTGCAACTTTCGTCGCTATACTTTCGTTCTCCCCCGCAGCTGCCACAGGAACTACATGAGCATCGAACAGCTTGCCGAAACCGCCCAGGCCATGGTCGCCCCGGGCAAGGGCATCATCGCCATCGACGAATCGACCAGCACGATCGCCAAGCGTTTTGCCAGCGTCGGCATCGAGAACATCGAAGAAAACCGTCGCGCCTACCGCGAACTGCTGCTGACCACGCCCAAGCTGAGCGACTACATCTCCGGCGCGATCCTGTTCGACGAGACCATCCGTCAGAAGACCAAGGACGGCGTGCCGTTCGCCGAGTACATGACCGCCCACGGCATCATCCCGGGCATCAAGGTCGACAAGGGTGCGCAGCCGCTGGCCGGCATGCCGGGCGAGCTGGTCACCGAAGGCCTGGACGGGCTGCGCGCGCGTCTGGAGGAGTACTACACGCTGGGCGCACGCTTCGCCAAGTGGCGTGCGGTCATCAACATCGGCGAGGACATCCCGTCCGGCACCTGCATCGAGGCCAACTCGCATGCGCTGGCGCGTTATGCCGCGCTGTGCCAGGAGCAGGGCCTGGTGCCGATGGTCGAGCCGGAAGTGATCATGGACGGCAACCACGACATCGAGACCTGCTACGAGGTCACCGAAGCCACGCTGCGTTCGCTGTTCGGCGCACTGTATGAGCAGAATGTCGTGCTCGAAGGCACCATCCTGAAGGCCTCGATGGTCATCTCCGGCAAGGGCTGCGAAGAGCAGGCCAGCGTCGAGGAAGTGGCCGAGTCCACCGTGATGTGCCTGAAGTCGACCGTGCCGGCGATCCTGCCGGGCATCGTGTTCCTGTCCGGCGGCCAGACCGACGAGCAGTCCACCGCGCACCTCAACGAGATGCACCAGCTCGGCAACCTGCCGTGGCCGCTGAGCTTCTCGTACGGCCGCGCGATGCAGCAGGCTGCACTGAAGCTGTGGGCCAAGGACATGACCGGCAACTTCGCCAAGGCGCAGCAGGTCATCTATGAGCGCGCCAAGGAAAACGGCCTGGCCGCGCTGGGCAAGTGGAAGGGTTGATCGGCATGCCGGCCGCTTCATGGCCGGAGCACACCTAGCGAAAACGCCGGCAGCGATGCCGGCGTTTTTGTTTGTGTGGGTTGCCACGCGCCCGCACGACTTTCTAAACGCAACGAGCGCCTTGCGGCGCTCGTCATCTCCAACCTCTGCCTTGCACAGGCGTCAGGCGGCAGCGGTTTCCTGCGCAGCCAGCGCCTGCTGGTAGGCCTTGAACGTGGCCTCGTTGTAGGCCACCAGCACGATGTGCTTGGGCACCTTGTGCGAGCGCTGCCAGTCGCGCGTTTCGGTCACGGCGATGCGCGCGGCCTGGTACAGCGGATAGCCATAGATGCCGCAGCTGATGGCCGGGAATGCGATCGAATGCAGCATCATCTGCTCAGCCAGCTTCAACGACTGCCAGTAGCAGTTGGCCAGTTGCTCCGGCTCGTTGTGCTTGCCGTCGCGCCACACCGGGCCGACGGTATGGAAGACGTGCCGCGCCTTGAGATCGAACCCGTCGGTGATGCGGATTTCGCCGGTGGGGCAGCGCACGCCTGGACGCACCTGCGGTAATGCCTCGCAGGCCTGCAGCAGGCGCGGGCCGGCAGCGCGATGGATGGCACCATCCACGCCGCCACCGCCCAGCAATGATTCGTTGGCGGCGTTGACGATGACGTCAACGTCGAGTTCGGTGATGTCGCCTTGCCAGACTTCGATCTTCATGGCCAGATAATTATGGGATTTGCATGAGGAACGCGTGATGGGGCGCGCGTTGCGGAACAGGCACGCTAGCGCCCATTCATCTCATCTGCTGCGATTGCCGGGAACGGCTGTGGCGGTCGTGCGGCGGGAAGCATGCGAACCCGCAAGCTGCGATCAATCCGCTCAATCGCCGAGCAGCAATGTCGCCACGATTGGCGACTTACAGCCAGCGCCGCACGCGTGCGCAATAGGCGCTGTATTGGCGGCCGAATTCGTTGCGCAGACGCGCCTCTTCGAATGGAATCACATACCGCTGCAGGGCCAGCCAGGGCAGCGGCAGCAAGACGACTGCCCACAGCAGGCCTAGCTGCAGGCACAGGCCCACATAGCTGAGCACCAGCGCCAGGTACATCGGGTTGCGGGTGAAGCGATACGGGCCATCCAGCACCAGCCGTGAGGGATGGCCGCTGGGCATGATGGTGGTGCGCCGGCGCGCGAACAGGATGAAGCAGCTCACCGCCAGCGCCAGCCCCAGACAGGCGATCACACCGCCGGTCAGCTCGATCCAGGCCAGTGGCGTCGGTGCAGGCAATGGCAGCTGCAGTGCGCTCTGCAGCCAGGCGCCCACGCCCAGGGCAAGCGCGAAGTGCGCAGGCGAGGTGATCTTGACGAGCCATGGCGCCCGCCACACGCGGGTGTCGCTGTATCCATACGGCCGGTTGCTCACGACGGTTCTCCCTGTGTCGGCCGCCATCCTAACGTTTCCTTGACGCGGAGGGGAGTATGCGCACGCCGGAGTCCGCCGCACGCGAACGAAAATCCACGCAGGCGTAGTGCTGCGACATTGGCATGTCCGCGCCGGCACGCGGGAGCACAACGAGCAGCTGCGCAATGACTGGACGACCACAAACACACAGGCCGCGCTGTGGGCGCGGCCTGTGTGTGCAAACCAACGCTGTGTGATCGGTCAGGGCAGACCGGCCAGCCAGTCGTCGTCGGAGCCTTCGTTGATGTCGGCAAACAGCGGCGTGGAGAAATAGCGCTCGCCGGTATCCGGCAGCATCGCCAGCACGACCGCACCGGGCACCGCGCTTTCGGCCACGCGCAAGGCGGTGGCGACGGTGGCACCGCCGGAGATGCCGGTGAAGATGCCTTCTTCGGCGGCCAGACGGCGGGCCACGCTGATCGCGTCGGTGTCTTCCACGCTGAGCACTTCGTGGGCGACCTCGCGGTTGAGCACCTCCGGCACGAAGTCCGGGGTCCAGCCCTGGATCTTGTGCGGCTTCCAGTCCTGGCCCTGCAATAGCGCAGCGCCGGCCGGTTCGGTGGCGGTGATGCGCACTTCCGGGCGGGCCACGCGCAGCACTTCACCCACGCCGGTGAGCGTGCCGCCGGTGCCCCAGCCGGTGACGAAATGGTCCAGCCGGTGGCCGGCGAAGTCGCGCAGGATTTCGGCCGCGGTGGTGTTGCGGTGGTAGGCCGGATTGGCCGGGTTGGCGAACTGGCTGGCCAGGAACCAGCCATGCTGCTCGGCCAGCTCCCTGGCCTTGCGCACCATGCCGCTGCCGCGCTCGGCGGCCGGGGTCAGGATCACCTTGGCGCCGTAGGCGCGCATCAGCTTGCGGCGCTCGATCGAGAAGGTTTCCACCATGGTGGCGACGAACTTGTAGCCGCGCGCGGCGGCCACCATCGCCAGCGCCACGCCGGTATTGCCGGAGGTGGCTTCGACAATGGTGTCGCCGGGCTTGAGCAGGCCGCGTTGTTCGGCATCGAGGATGATCGCCAGCGCCAGGCGGTCCTTGACCGAGCCGCCCGGATTGAACGACTCGACCTTGACGTACAGGGTCACGTGCTCGGGCGCGAGCCGGTTGAGTTTGACCACCGGGGTACGGCCGATGGTGTCGAGGATGTTGTCGTACAGGGCCATGGGGTCTCCGTCGGAATCAGGCTGCGTGGGCGAGTGTGGGCGCGTCGGGCGTTGCGATGGGTGAGTGCGGGGGCGGCTGCGCGGTCAACGGCGCTGCGCCGAACCAGTGCAGGCTGGCGGCCAGCCCGGCGACCTCGCCCAGGATCAGCAACGCCGGGGCGCGCACGGCGTGCTGCTGCGCGGTGGCCGCCAGGCTGGCGAGGGTGCCGGTGATCACGCGTTGCTGCGGGCGCGAGCCGTTTTCCACCAGCGCGAACGGGGTGGTGGGTGCGCGGCCGGCCTGCAGCAGGCGTTGCTGGATGCCGTCCAGGCCGGCCACGCCCATGTAGAAGGCCAGGGTCTGGCGTTCCTGGCCAAGCGCCTGCCAGTCCAGCGTGTCCAGCGAATCCTTGCAGTGCGCGGTGATCAGCCGCAGCGATTGCGCATGGTCGCGGTGGGTGAGCGGAATGCCGGCATAGGCGGCGCAGGCGATCGCGGCGGTGATGCCGGGAATGACCTGGAAGCCGATGCCGTGGTCGCGCAGGAATTCCAGCTCTTCGCCGCCGCGGCCGAACACGAACGGGTCGCCGCCCTTGAGCCGCACCACGCGGCGCCCGGCGCGCGTGTGCTCGCGCATCAGTACGTGGATCTGCTCCTGGCGCGTGCTGTGGCCCTGGGCGGCCTTGCCGACTTCCACGCGCAGCGCGTCGCGTCGGGCCAGTTGCAGGATCTGCGGGCTGACCAGGCGATCGTAGAGCAGCACATCGGCCTGCCGTAGCGCGCGCAAGGCATGCCGGGTGAGCAGGCCGGGGTCGCCGGGGCCGGCACCGACCAGGGTCACGCTGCCGGGCAATAGCCGGCCGACCGCGGTGCGTGGCGCCGGGGGCCGTGCAGGTGGCGCTGCCGACGCGGCGGGCGTGGCGTCGTGGGTAAGCAGGCGGCGTGCGCTGGCCGCGGTACGCAAGGCATCGTTGAGGTCCGGCGCGGTGCTGGCGGCGATGGTGAGCCAGACCGGTTGGTCGGGCAGCTCCAGCCATGCCGGCTCGAACCGTCCCACCAGCCAACGCAGCCGCCCGGCCTGCGCCCAGTCGCGCAGTTGCGGGCTCAATTCCGGCGCGCCGACCAAGGGGACGGCGCCGGCCTGCAGCAGCGCGGCGGTGGCGTGCTCGGCCTCGGCGCCGCCGCCGATCACCAGGACGGCACGGCCACGCAGGTCGGCAAGAAGCGGGAAAACAGAGGGCACGGCCAGCGCATCGAGAGGGGAGGGCCAGACCGTAACGCCGGCATATAGCGGTCGGAAATGACTTCATACACCCTGAAAATAGCGTTCGGTTATAAGCTGGCCCGCAGAACTCCTCTACAGTCGAGTCCTTCGTGGCGCCTCGCGCTTTTTTGGATATAAGCCCATGACGCTGACCCAACTTCGCTATCTGGTCGCCATCGCCGATGCCGAGCTCAACATCACGCTCGCCGCCGCGCGTGTGCATGCGACCCAGCCCGGTCTGTCCAAGCAGCTCAAGCAGCTGGAGGACGAACTGGGCTTTCTGCTGTTCGTGCGCAAGGGACGCAGCCTGGATGCGGTGACGCCGGCCGGCGTGGAAGTGATCGAGCGCGCGCGCTCGGTGCTGTCGGAAGCCAACAACATCCGCACCTACGCGGCCAACCAGCGCCGCGAGAGCCAGGGCCAGCTGACCCTGACCACCACCCACACCCAGGCGCGTTTCGTGCTGCCGCCGGCGGTGGCGCAGATCAAGCATGCCTATCCACAGGTCAGCGTGCATCTGCAGCAGGCCGCCGAAAGTGCGGCGCTGGATCTGCTCAGCCAGGGCGATGCGGATATCGCAGTGGTCAGCACCGCCGGCGGCGAACCGAGCGCCGGCATCGCGGTGCCGCTGTATCGCTGGCGGCGGCTGGTGATCGTGCCGCGCGGCCATGCGCTGGATCAGGCACGCACCGCGCCGGACATGCAGGCGTTGTCGCAGCACCCGTTGATCAGCTACGAATCCTCCACGCGGCCGGGCTCGTCGCTGCAGCGCGCATTCGCCCAGGTCGGGCTGGAGCCGAGCATCGCGCTGACCGCGCTGGACGCAGACCTGATCAAGACCTATGTGCGTGCCGGGCTGGGCGTCGGGCTGGTGGCTGAGATGGCGGTGAGCGCCAGCGACGAGGACCTGCGCGCCTGGCCGGCGCCGGCGCCGATCGCCGAGTGCATCGCCTGGGCAGTGCTGCCGCGCGACCGCGTGTTGCGTGACTACGCCCTGGATCTGGTGCACGTGCTGGCACCGCAGATCGACAAGCGCGACCTGCGCCGCGTGCTGGACGGCAACCAGGCCCCGGCCTGGCCGCTGCCGCCGACCTGGGAATCGCTGACCCAGACCATTACCAGCTGAGCTGGCTGTCGAAGACTGCAGCGCGCATCGAGCACGCTTGCTCGCGACGTCTGCTGTCGACGTCTGCTGTGTCCGGGGGAATGCTTCGGTCACTGAGGGGGCGCCTGCACGCGTACCGGCATGGGACACGCCGCAAGTACGTCCACGTAGCAACTGTGCAACTGCGTCATGCTGGCGGTCAGTGTGCGGAATCGATGACGACTGTCCGTACACTGCGACCTGTACGCCGGGCGTACCGATTCCCCTTGGCTGCGCGCGCGGTCCCTGTTCGCCACTGTGAGGCACTGCCACCGATGACCGAGCCACTGCGTCCGCCCCACAGCCGGCTGTGGTCGCCCGACCAGGACGGCGGCATGGCCTTGCAGCTGTCGGCACGCGTCGAGGGCCGCGAGCATGCGGTACTGACGGTGCTGGCCGATTCCCGGGACGAATCGTTGTGGGTGGAACTGCAGGCCGATGGCACCCAGGTGCAGATTCCGCTGGCGGTGCTGCGCCAGCTGCTGGAGGTTGCGGCGGAAGAGGTGCATTCGGCGGACTGGTTCGCGCGCCAGGATGCGGCCGATTCCGGGTTCTGAGACAGCCCGCGAACGCACATCGGAATGGTGCGCTGCAGCGTCCGCTTTCTAGAAAACCTTTCTTCTATCAATCACTTGAGGAGCGGTGGGCGCTCGCCAAAATGCGCACTGTCGGTGATTCTCCCTACAGCTGTCAGGGCCGTGGCGGCGGGGTGGTCTGGCCGCATCAAGTTGCGCCCTGCGCTGTCGTAAATCCTTATAGCAACCATCACGCGACACTCTCGGACGTCTAGGGGTGGACGGCGCAGGACCGGCGATGCGGCACATCGCATCGCTGGTTTGTTTGTCGGTGTCGTCAAGCGGTTGCTAGCGCTGTCGCATCACCATTGCGCGAGGCTGCGCAATGGAGCGACTGGCGCACCCGGGTCCCTGGGGAGAGACCTGGCGTGCTTGGCGGCGGATCCGGGTCGGGAGCCCGGGTCCGCCTTTTTTTGCGTGGCATCGGCTGCATGGCGTTGCCGGTCTGCGCAATGCCGGCAAGCAGCGCCCACCTGCTGCGCTGACTCAGTCTGGCCCGGCGCTACCGAGTGGTGGTCAGGCCAGCGGGATGCGTACCGAAAAGCAGGTGCCGCCGCCCGGGCGTGGGCGCACATCCACTTCGCAGCCCAGGGTCTCGGCGGTGCGGTGCACGATCCACAGGCCGATGCCCAGCCCGTCGCTGCGCGGGTCGGCCTGGCGGAAGGCCTGGAACACCTGTTCGGGGTGGTCCAGGTTCAGGCCGATGCCGCTGTCGATGATTTCCACCACCGCGTGGCCGGGGCGACGCCGGACGCCGACCAGCACGCGTCCACGTTCGGTGTACTTGACCGCGTTGCCGATCAGATTGCCGAGCAAGGTGGTCAGCAGCGTGGGATGGCTGCGCACGCGTAGCGAGGTGGGCACGTGGCGCAAGGCCAGGCACTTGTCGATCGCCGGTTGCCGCCACACACCCAGCACCGAATGCAGCACATCTTCCAGCGCCAGCGGCTGCAGATCCGGCGTGGCGGTCTCGCTGGCGGCCGCCAGGGTGGCCAGCTCGTCGAGGTTGCGCGCCACCAGATTGATCGCATCGCGCGCGGTGACCAGGGTCGGCACCGAATCGACATTGGCATGCCGGCGCATCTTGTCGATGGCGTAGGCGGCGGTGCGCAGCGGGGTCTTCAGGTCGTGCCCGGCGATGGCCATCAGGCGACTGCGGTAGCGGTCGGATTCTTCGGCCACCTGCAGCGCGCGGCGCAGTTCCAGCTGTGCCATGGTCTGGCGTGCGAGTGCGCGCAGCGCATCGACCTGTTCGGCACTGAGCTGGCGCGGCTGGCGGTCGAGCACGCAAACCGTGCCCAGCGGCAGACCTTCGCTGGTCTTGAGCACGGCGCCGGCATAGAAATGCAACGGCGCCTCGCCGGTCACCAACGGATTGCGCGCGAAGCGGACGTCCTCGCGGGTGTCCGGCACCACCAGCACGTCGCTGTCGAGCAGCGCATGCGCGCACATCGACTTGAATAGCGGCGTCTCGCGCTCGCCCATGCCGCGTTCGCTCTTGAACCACTGCCGCTCGGCATCCACCAGGCTGATCAGCGCGATCGGCGTCTGGCAGATGATCGAGGCCAGCCTGGTGATGTCTTCGAAGGCGGCCTCGCGCGGCGTGTCGAGGATGCCGTAACTGCGCAGCGCCTGAAGGCGCAATGCCTCGCTCGGCGGCTTGGCAGCACAGGGAAGGGGCTCGGCCGCTGGGTCGGACAGGACGGTGCTCATGCGCGCGCAGGTGGATGGATGACGTATAAGCATAGGGCATGCCAGGGCCTGCCATGTGCGCGCTGTCACGTCCACTGCTGGAACTGTGACTACCGACCTCGACAACGGCCGTGCATCGACCCTTCAGGACTTCGTCTGTACTCGCGTCTGCGCGCCTGCAGGGTGCCTGATCGTCAGATTCCGCCACTGCTCAGTCTGGCGGGCAAGGCGGCCGTTGCCGACGGGTGCGACATGCGGTCGCGCACCGGCCGCCACCATCGCCCCTGCGGCATGCGGCGGCTTACACTCGCGCAATGCCTTCGCTCCGCCGCCACCCTTGCCTGCACTTGCTTGCCTGTCTGGCGGTGCTGCTGATGCTGGTGGCGCCGCTGGTCAGCCGTTGGAGCCAGGCGCAGTCGCCCGAGCCGATGTGCATGAGCGGGCCGGCGCTGGACGCGGGCGGGTCGCTGCATGCGGACCAGGCCCTGCCGGCGCAGACGGCCGCGCACCATCACGCCGCCGCTGCATCGCCCGCCAAGCCGGACACCGGCCAACACGCAGGCGCGCATGGTGAAGCCTGCGATTACTGCGTGCTGGCCGCGCGCCTGCTGCCGTGGCTGGCGTTGCTGGTGCTGTGCCTGCTGCAAGCGCGGCCGGCGCCGGCGCCGGTGCACAGGCAGGCGCGCGCAACATCGACGGTGCGCTGGGCCGCACTCGGGGCACGTGGGCCGCCGCTGCACGCGTGAGTCTGGCCCCATCGCGGGCGTCCGCTGCGTTGTAGCGATTGCGTGCCCGACCTTCCGGCGCGCCCGCACGCAGTTGCATGGACGACCTGCTCTCCTGACGTGATGCCTGTGCCCGCCGTGTTGCCGCGGCGCACGGCGGTGTTGCCGTGCCGGCACGGCGAAGGGTTGGTCATGCGGTTGCGATTATTGAAAACGCTGTGGTACGCGCCATCGTTGGCGCTGGTGTGGGGGCCTGCCTGCACTGTGCAGGCGCAGGATGCGGCATTGACCCTGGGCAAGGTGCAGGTGAGCGCGCAGACCCAGCGCAGCCCGAGCACGGCACGCGTGCTGAGTTCGGTGGATGTGATCGGTGGCGAGCTGCTGCACGATCAACACGTGGACTACAGCTGGGAGCTGTTGATGCGTGCGCCGGGCGTGCAGGTCACCCAGTTCCGCATGGGCACCGATGCGGGGCGGTTCTCGTTCCGTGGTTTCAATGGCGAGGGGCGCATCAATGCGGTGAAGCTGCTGATCGACGGCATCCCCAGCAACGACAATGCCGGCGGCATGCCATATCTGGATGCGGTGTTTGCGCAGGACATCAGCGCGATCGAGATCGTGCGCGGCACCAACGATGCACGCTACGGTCTGCATGCGATCGCCGGCAGCGTGGATGTGCTGACCCGTACCGGCGGCAACGATGGCCGCCTGAGCGTGACGGCGGGCAGTTTCGGTGCGCGCGAGGTGCAGTTGGGCAAGGGCTTCGAACATGGCGCATGGAGCCAGAACTATGTGTTGGCCTGGCGCGATTCCGATGGTTATCGCGAGCACGCCGACGCGCGCAAACGCAGTGTGGCCGGCAAGTGGTTCTATACCGACCCCGATGGCGGCTTCCGTGCCGGGCTCACCACGCGTTACTACGACAATCACGCGCTGGAAGCCGGTTATCTGGATGCGGCCAGCGCACGCGCGGCGCCAGGCAGTTCGCCGGCGTATGCGCAGGACGATCGCAGCGAACGCCAGCTGCGGCAGACCGCGTTGCACGCGGACGGCACGCTGGGCGCCGCTGCGCAGTGGAGCGCCAAGGCCTACCAGAACGATTACCGCAATCGGCGCTGGGTACGCTTTTCCGCAGCCGGCCTGCAGCAGGAACGCGATACCGATGAAACCCATCGCGGCCTGCTGTTGCGCGGCAACTGGCAGCCGGATTGCGGCGCGCTGGCGGCCAATCTGGAAGCCGGCGTGGATGCGCAGTGGCAGGACAACCAGTCGCAGCGCTACCGCACCGTGGCACGGGTGCGCGGCGCGCAATTGCGCGATTGGGATTACGACCTGCGCACGCGCGGGGCCTACGTACAGGCGGTGCTGACCCCGGTCGAGCGGCTGCAGCTGGTGCCGGGCTATCGCATCGACCGTGTCGATGGGCAGCTGCACGATGTGCGTGCCGGCATTTACGCACCGACGTACGACTACGGCACCATCAAGCAGCCCAAGTTCAGTGCCAGCTACCGGCTGGCCGGGCAAAGCAGCGTGTACGCGAACTGGGGGCGCAGCTTCCAGATCGGCAGCGGCGATGGCGCGTATCGGCGCCAGCCGGCAAATCTCGGCCCGTCGATCAACGACGGCTGGGAGGCCGGTTTCAAGTTCGCGCCATCGGCGCTGATGGACGGCCGCCTGGCGTATTGGGAGCAACGCGCTTCCGGCGAAGTCGCCACCATCCTGGGCGTCAATGGCGTGCCCGGTGTCGGCGATGTGGCCAATGTCGGGCGCACGCTGCGGCGCGGCTGGGATGCGCAACTGAACCTGCAGCCGGCCGAGCACTGGCGGGCCTGGATGTCGTATTCGCGGCAGAAGGCCAGCATTGCCACGCCGGACCCGAGTGCGCCGACCACGCGCGGCAAGGAGATCGAAAACGTGCCGCACTGGCTGGCCACCGCCGGGCTGGAATGGCAGCTCACCGCGGCGGTGCAGCTGAGCGCCTGGGGCAATGCGCAAGGCGATTATTATCTGGAGCGCAGCAATACGCTGGGGCGCACCGGTGGTTACGCCCTGCTCAATCTGGGCGCGCGCTGGAATCTGGACGCACGCAACGCGCTCAGCCTGCAGCTGCGCAATGTCACCGATCGCGCGTACGTGTATGCGTGGTACGACACCGGTAGTTCCGGCTATTCGCCGGGCGATGGACGTGCGTTGTCGCTGTCCTGGGACTGGAGCTTCTGATGCGCGCAATCATGGGCGATGGCCGCGTCACCGATCCGCGCCGGGATGGCCGCTGGCGCTTTTATCGCGCGGTGTGGCGCTGGCACTTCTATGCCGGTTTGCTGGTGCTGCCCTTCATCGTCTGGCTGGCGCTGACAGGTGCGGCGTTCCTGTACCAGGATACGATCGACCGCAGCGTGCACCATGGCTTGAAGGTCGTGCCGGTGGGCGAGCGGCGGGTGTCGGCGCAACGCCTGGTCGATGCGGCGCAGCGCAGGGTCGGCGGCAGCTTGTTTCGTTACACCACGCCCGCACGCGCCGATGCCAGTGCCGAGATTGGGCTGGTCGACACGCACGCTGTGCGGCAGGTGGTGTATGTCGACCCGTATCGCGCACGCGTGCTCGGCGTGCTGCCCGAGCACGGCACCCTGGCCTGGACGATCCGCCGGCTGCACAGTCTCGAGTTGATCGGGCCGTTTGCGCGCGGCTTGATCGAA
Source organism: Xanthomonas sp. F14 (assembly GCF_014199865.1). Classification (NCBI taxonomy): domain Bacteria; kingdom Pseudomonadati; phylum Pseudomonadota; class Gammaproteobacteria; order Lysobacterales; family Lysobacteraceae; genus Xanthomonas; species Xanthomonas sp. F14. The sequence goes on from NZ_JACHOM010000002.1 coordinate 225,465, forward strand.
ATGGCGGCGGGCTGGGCGATCGTGCTGGTGCTGACTGGTGTGTATCTGTGGTGGCCGCGTGGGCGCCGCGGCGGGGTGGTCAGCGTGCGCGGCACGCCGGGGCAGCGGCTGTTCTGGCGCGATCTGCATGCGGTCACCGGTGCCGGCGTCGGTGCGGTATTGCTGTTCCTGGCGCTGACCGGGATGCCGTGGTCGTGGCTGTGGGGCGCGCAGGTCAATCGCTGGGTCAATGGGCAGGACTTCGGATATCCGGCCGGTGTGCGGGTGCAGCTGCCGATGTCGCAACAGCGCTTGTCCGAGACGACCGATCCGGCGTGGTCGTTGCGGCAGGCGCGTGTGCCGGAGTCAGCGGTGCCTGGGCGTGGAGCCGCGGGGGGGGATGAGGGTCTGCATGACGGGCGGGTGGGTGTGACGCTGTCGGGTGCGGAACATTCGGAACATTCGGAACACGCGGAACACGCGGAACAGCCAAGCCGGTCAGAACATGCGGTGCAGTCGGAACATGCCGCACACGGCGGCACCGGCAACGTCGCTGCGCCCGGTCACGGTGCCATCGGGCTGGATGCGGCGATGGCGCGGTTCGATGCGCTCGGCATCGTGCCGGGCTACAGCGTCTCGCCACCGCGTGGCGCCACCGGGGTGTATACCGCCTCGGTCTATCCGGCCGACCTGCAGCGCCAGCGCGTGATCCATCTGGATCAGTACAGCGGTGCGGTGCTGCTGGACATGCGCTACCGCGATTACGGGCCACTGGCGCGCGCGCTGGAATGGGGCATCAACGTGCATCTGGGCCAGCAATACGGCACTGCCAATCAGGTGATCCTGTTGCTGGCCTGCGCGGCGATCGTGCTGCTGTGCGTGAGCGCGGCGGTGATGTGGTGGAAGCGTCGCCCGGTCGGCGGCCTGGGCGTGCCGCCGTTGCCGGCCGATCCGCGCACGCTGCGCGGTCTGCTGGCGCTGCTGGTGATCTGCGGGCTGATCTTCCCGCTGGTCGGGGTGTCGTTGTTGCTGATGTGGCTGTTCGACCGCTACTGGATGCAGCGCAGTCAGGCACGTGTTCCCGCGGCATGAGTACGTGCGCGTCACCTCAATGCGCTGCGGACGCGCCGAGTCAGGGATGCGCTTGGCGGTGTGCCCACCGGCAAACTCGACGCGTAGTGGTGCAGGCAAGCTTCGTAACGAGCGCGCGCTGCGCCGCGCTCAGATGTCCTCGTGGATGCCGCATTCGCGCTTCAACCCGAAGAAGCGCGTGTCCTCCTCGCGCATGCCCGGTTCCCAGCGGCGTGTGGTGTGGAAGTCGCCGATGGACACGTAGCCTTGTTCCCATAGCGGGTGGTAGGGCAGGTCGTGCGCCTGCAGGTATTGCCACACGTCGCGGTCGGTCCAGTCGGCGATCGGGCTGACCTTGTAGCGCTCACCGCGCTTCTGCACGATCGGCGTCTGCGCGCGGCCACCGGACTGGCTGCGGCGCAGGCCGGTGAACCAGGTGCCTACGTTGAGCTCGTCCAATGCGCGGCGCATCGGCTCGACCTTGCGCAGGTTGTTGTACTGGTCGATGCCGACCATGCCCTGTTCCCACAGGCGGCCGTGGCGCGCCTCCATCCAGGCGCGGCTGACCAGCGGGCGGTAGACCTTGAGGTTGAGCTTGAGCCGGTCGGCCAGCGCGTCGGCAAACCGGTAGGTTTCCGGGAACAGGTAACCGGTATCGATCAGGATCACCGGAATGTCCGGGCGCTGCTGGGTGAGCAGATGCAGCGTGACCGCCGACTGCGCGCCGAAGCTGGACGACAGTGCCGCCTCCTGCGGGCCGTGTTGCAGTGCCCAGGCCACGCGCTCGTCGGCGCGCAGGCCTTCCAGCTGCGCGTTGAGCGCGTCCAGGTCGTCCAGCGCGGACGCAGTGATCGATGCAGCGGGCAGCGCGGTCATGCGAGCAATTCCAGGTCGAGGTGACGGTGTGTGGGGTAGGGCGGCAGCGCGATCAGGCCGCTGCGATGCAGGAAATCGCCGAAGCCTTCGTCGCCGGCCTGATCGCGTTCTGCCGCATAGCGCGCCAGCAGCGGTTCCAGTGCGGCGAGAATGTCCGCTTCGGTGATGTTTTCGCGGTACAGCGTGTTCAGGCGCTGGCCGCGGCGGTCGCCGCCCAGCATCAGGTTGTAGCGGCCGGGCGCCTTGCCCACCAACGCGATCTCGGCCAGATACGGGCGCGAGCAGCCATTCGGGCAGCCGGACAGGCGCAGCACGATCGGGGTGTCGGCCAGCCCGTGTTGCTCCAGCACCGGCTGCAGGGCCGCGCTGAAGTCGGGCAGGTAGCGTTCGGCCTCGGCCATCGCCAGCCCGCAGGTCGGCAGCGACACGCAGGCCATTGCGCCGCGTGCCAGCGCGGTGGGCGCGCGATTGCCGGCATCCAGGCCGTACTGCGCGACCAGGGCATCGACGCGCGCTCGCTCGCTGGCCAGCACGCCGGCGATGACCAGGTTCTGGTTGGGTGTCATGCGGAACTGGCCGACGTTCAATTGCGCAATCGCGCGCAGGCCGCTTAGATGCGCAGCGGTGTCGGTATCGGCGATGCGCCCGGCAGGCAGGGCCAGGGTCAGATGCGACAGACCATCGTCGCCCTCGACCCAACCGTAGCGATCGCCGTTGTGCTCGAACGCGAACTGCCTGGCGGGTTGCAACGCAAAGCCGGCACGGCGTTCGATCTCGGCCACGATGGTGTCCAGGCCGTGATCGTCGATGGTGTACTTGAAGCGCGCGCGCTTGCGCACCGCACGGTTGCCGAAGTCGCGCTGGGTGGTGACCACGGCGGTGGCCACCTCCAGCAACTGATCGCGGGTGACGAACCCGACGACATTGGCCACACGCGGCCAGGTTTCCGCATCGCCATGGCTGGCGCCCATGCCGCCGCCGATGCTGACGTTATAGCCCAGCAACTCGCCGTCGTGCAGGATCGCGATGAAGCCCAGGTCGTTGGCGAACACGTCCACATCGTTGAGCGGCGGCGCGGCGAAACCGATCTTGAACTTGCGCGGCAGATAACGGTCGCCGTAGATCGGCTCTTCTTCGTTGCCGGAGCCGGACACGCGCTCTTCGTCCAGCCAGATCTCGTAATACGCACGGGTGTTGGGCAACAGATGCTCGGACACCCGCGCGGCATCGGCATACAACGTGGCATGCGCCTGCGACAGCAGCGGATTGGCGGCGACCTGCACATTGCGATTGACATCGCCGCAGGCGGCCAGCGTATCGATCAAGGTGGCATTGATCGCCTGCATGGTCGCCTTGAGCTCGCGCTTGATCACGCCATGGAACTGGAACGCCTGGCGCGTGGTGATGCGCAGCGAATGATTGGCGTACCGCGTGGCGATGCCATCCAGCGCCAGCCACTGCGTGGGCGAGATCACCCCACCCGGCGTACGGGTGCGGATCATGAACTGGTACGCCGGTTCGAGCTTCTGCCGACGCCGCTCATCGCGGATGTCGCGATCGTCCTGCTGGTAGCTGCCGTGGTACTTGATCAGAGTCTGATCATCCTCGCGCAACGCACCGGTCACCGCATCGGCCAGGCTCTGTTCCAGCGACCCGCGCAGACGGCGACTTTCGGATTTGATGTCTTCGACGGAGTGGCTCATGACGGGATTCGGCATTCGTGATTGGGGATTGGCAAAAACAAACAAGCAGCAGCACGACAACAACCAGACCCGGGGAACCCGCAGTTACGAATCCCCAATCCCCAATCCCGATTCCCGGCACTAATAGACATCACGCGCATACCGCCCCTCCACCTGCAGACGGGTGAGATACGCCGCGGCGGCTTCTGCATCCACGGCGCCGTGGGTGGCGACGATGTCGAGCAGGGCGGCGTGCACGTCCTTGCCCATGCCGATGGCGCCGCACACGTACAGATGCGCACCGCCTTGCAGCCAGGCGTAGACCTCGGCGCCGCGTGCGCGCAGGCGATGTTGCACGTAGATCTTTTCGGCCTGGTCGCGCGAGAACGCGACTTCCAGCGCGTGCAGTTCGCCGCGTTGCAAGGCCTGTTGCCATTCGGCCTGATACAGGAAATCGGTATTGAAATGCTGCGCGCCGAAGAACAGCCAGTTGCGGCCCTTGGCGCCGGTTTCGGCGCGTTCCTGGACGAAGCCGCGGAACGGCGCCACGCCGGTGCCCGGGCCGATCATCAGGATGTCGCGATCGGTATCGGCCGGCAGCCGGAAGCGCGCATTCGGCTCGATGTAGACCGGTGCGGTATCGCCTTCGCGCAATGCGGCCAGAAAGCCGCTGGCCGAGCCCAGATGCGCATGCCCGTGCGCCTGGTAGGTGAGTTCGTCCACCACCAGGTGCACTTCCTCGTCCACGCGCTTGCGGCTGGAGGCGATCGAGTACAGGCGCGGGGTGAGCGGGCGCAGCGCGGCCAGCAGGCCTGCATGGTCCCAATCCGCCGGCCAGCGTCGCAGCACGTCGATCAACTGGTGATCGGCAAGCAATGACGCCAGGCCGGCGGTCTGGGTCGGGGCGAGCAGCGCTTGCAGCTCGTCGGCGCGCGCACGCTCGGCATGGGCGGCCAGCAGCGGCCGCGACAGCTTGGTCAATTCGCGCCGGGTGGCCAGCCACTCGTGCAGGGCCAGAGTCTCTTCGCCGACGGTGACCGCGGCATGACCGTCCAGGCGCAGCGTTTCGAGCACCGCATCGACCAGCGCAGGCGGATTGCGATGGCGGATGCCCAGCGCATCGCCGGGCTCGTAGCTCAGCCCGCTGCCTTCCAGCGAAAATTCCAGATGGCGCACGCGCTTGCTCGGCAAGGCGTAGACGCGGAACTGCGGGCCCTTGAAGTCGCGCCCGCTGACGATCTGGTTGGCCAGCACTTCGGCGGGGAAGGGCTGCTGATGCGACCACACCGGTGCGGCTGCACTGCTGCGCAACGGCGTGATGGTGGCCGATGGCGGGCCGCTCCTGAGCTGCTCGCGTGCATGCTTGAGCGCCTGCGTGCGCCAGGGTGCAGCGACGCTGTCGATATCCAGATCGGCTTCGCCGCGTGGCTGCACGCGGCTGCCGCCAAGTTCGGCCAGGCGATCGTCGATGCCGCGTGCGATGCCGCAGAAATCGGCGTAACTGGAGTCGCCCAGGCCGAGCACCGCGTACTTGAGCTCGGGCAGCTTGGGCGCGCGGCGGCTGGCCAGGAATTCCACCAGCCCGATCGCGTCGTCCGGCGGGTCGCCTTCGCCCTGGGTGCTGATGACCACGTAGAGCAGTCGCTCGCTTGCCAGCTCGCGGGTGGGGTACTGATCGGCACGCAGCAGACGCACGCTCAGGCCGGCGGCCTCGGCCTCAGCTGCCAGCTGCTCGGCCTCCCGGCGTGCATTGCCGGTCTGGCTGCCGTACAGCACGGTCAGGCGCTGGCTTTCCTGTGCCGGCGCGTGCGGCTGGCCGCCTGGCAACACCGCCAGCGAGCGCGGCGGCTGGCCTTGTGCCAGCCCGGCGGTGTAGCCGGACAGCCACCACAGCGATGCGGCATCCAGGCCGTCGACCAACCGTTCCAGCAGCGCCTTGCGCTCGTCGGGCAAGGGGCTGGGCGGAAGCGCGGAACTGGCGGCGGTCATTCGGATCCAGGGCGGTTGATGAGACCAGCGATGTTAGGGAAGCGTTGCCGTGGCCAGAAAGGATGAGCCGTTATCGCGTTATGCCGGCCGCTTATTTGGGTGTGGGCGGCCCGCGCCACACACTGCGGCGCCTTGCCCTACCATCGGCTGGTCTGCCCGCCGACGCCCACGACACCTTGATGACTCTGCTGCCCCTGTCACACCTGGATCGGCTCGAGGCCGAAAGCATCCACATCCTGCGCGAGGTCGCCGCCGAATTCCGGGCCCCGGTGATGCTGTATTCGGTGGGCAAGGACAGCTCGGTGCTGCTGCATCTGCTGCTCAAGGCGTTCGCGCCGTCGCCGCCACCGATCCCGCTGCTGCATGTGGACACGCGCTGGAAGTTCGGCGAGATGATCGCCTTCCGCGACCGCCGCGCGGCCGAGACCGGCGTGGACCTGCGCGTGCACATCAACCCCGACGGCATCGCCCAGGACGTCGGCCCGATCAGCCACGGCGCGGCGGTGCATACCGACATCATGAAGACCCAGGGCCTGAAGCAGGCGCTGGAGCAGGGCGGCTTCGACGCGGCGATCGGCGGGGCGCGCCGCGACGAGGAGAAATCGCGCGCCAAGGAGCGCGTGTTCTCGTTCCGCAACGCGCGTCATCGCTGGGACCCCAAGAACCAGCGCCCGGAATTGTGGAATCTGTACAACGCGCGCACCAAACCCGGCGAAAGCGTGCGCGTGTTTCCGCTGTCCAACTGGACCGAGCTGGATATCTGGCTGTACATCTACCGCGAACGGATACCGGTGGTGCCGCTGTATTTCGCCGCGCCGCGCCCGGTGGTGCAGCGCGACGGTGCCTGGATCATGGTCGACGACCACCGCCTGCCATTGCACGACGGCGAGACGCCGCAACTGCGCTCGGTGCGCTTCCGCACGCTGGGCTGCTATCCGCTCACCGGCGCGATCGAATCGACTGCAGACACGCTGGAAGCGGTGATCGCCGAAATGCTGGTCAGCACCAGCTCCGAACGCCAGGGCCGCATGATCGATCATGCGCCAGGCGCGTCGATGGAGCAGAAGAAGCTTGAGGGGTATTTTTGATGGGCAGGGAATCGGGATTCGGGATTGGGGATTCGCAACAGCGGTTCGCCGTGGACGGAACGGAGGAAGCAGCTGCCTTTGCCAATCCCCAATCCCCACTCCCCAATCCCGGCGCGATCAGCGCCTATCTGCATCAACACGAAGCCAAGCCGCTGCTGCGCTTCATCACCTGCGGCAGCGTGGACGATGGCAAGAGCACCTTGATCGGGCGCCTGCTGTACGACAGCAAGCGGCTGTTCGACGATCAGCTTGCCGCACTGGAGAGCGATAGCCGGCGGCACGGCACGCAGGGCGAGGGTATCGACTATGCGTTGTTGATGGATGGGCTGGCCGCCGAGCGCGAGCAGGGCATCACCATCGATGTGGCGTACCGCTATTTCGATACCGACCAGCGCAAGTTCATCGTCGCCGACTGCCCCGGACATGAGCAGTACACGCGCAACATGGCCACAGGCGCATCCACTGCCGATGTTGCGGTGGTGCTGGTGGACGCGCGCAAGGGCTTGCTGGCGCAGACGCGCCGGCACAGTTACATCGTGTCGTTGCTTGGCATCGGCCACGTGGTGCTGGCGGTCAACAAGATGGACCTGGTGGACTACGACGCGCAGGTCTTCGCCGACATCGCCGAGGGCTACCGCGCGCTGGCCGCGCAGCTGGGCATCGCCGATGTGCAATGCATTCCGTTGTCGGCCCTGGCTGGCGAAAATCTGTCCAGCCCATCGGCGCGGATGCCGTGGTACCGCGGCCCGCATCTGCTGCAGCATCTCGACACCGTGCACGTGGAGACGCCGGAAGCCGGCAGCGGCTTCCGCTTGCCGGTGCAGTGGGTCAATCGCCCCCATCAGCACTTCCGTGGCTACGCCGGCACCATCGCGGCCGGGCAGGTGCGGGTGGGCGATGCCGTGGTGGTGGTGCCGTCCGGGCGCCGCACGCAGGTGGCATCGGTGCTGGATGCCAACGGCCAGGTGGACAGCGCACGCGCCGGCCAGGCGGTCACGCTGACCTTGCGCGAGGAGATCGATATCAGCCGCGGCGACATCATTGCCGCCGTCGACGATCCGCCGGAAGTGGCCGACCAGTTCGCCGCGCATCTGCTGTGGATGGACGATGCCGCCTTGCTGCCGGGGCGCCCGTACTGGCTCAAGATCGGCACGCGCACGGTCACTGCGAGCATCAGCGAGATCAAGCACAAGGTCGATGTGAACACGCAGGAGCGGCTGGCCGCCAAGCGGCTGGAGCTCAATGAGGTGGGCTACTGCAATCTGGCGCTGGACGAGCCGATCGCGTTCTCGCCGTATGCACGCAACCGCGTGCTGGGCGGCTTCATCCTGATCGACAGGCAGAGCAATGCCACCGTGGCCGCCGGCACGTTGGAGTTTGCGCTACGCCGCGCCGGCAACGTGCACTGGCAGCATCTGGACGTGGACCGCGCCGCGCGCGCGCGCATCAAGGGCCAGACCCCGCGCGTGCTGTGGTTCACCGGCCTGTCGGGCGCGGGCAAGTCCACCGTCGCCAACCTGGTCGACAAGCGCCTGCATGCGCTGGGCTATCACACCTTCATCCTGGACGGCGACAACGTGCGCCACGGGCTCAACCGCGACCTGGGCTTCACCGACGAAGACCGCGTGGAGAACATTCGTCGCGTGGCCGAGGTGGCGCGGCTGATGGCCGATGCCGGCCTGATCGTGCTGGTGAGCTTCATCTCGCCGTTCCGCGCCGAGCGGCAGCTGGCGCGCGAGCGCTTCGATGCCTGGGAGTTCGTCGAGGTGTTCGTGGACGTGCCGCTGGCGGTCGCCGAAGCGCGCGATGTGAAGGGGCTGTACCGCAAGGCGCGGGCCGGGCAGATTCCCAATTTCACCGGCATCGATTCGCCCTACGAGGCGCCGGAGGCGCCGGAGGTCCATCTTCACGCCGATGGTGAGAACGTAGAGGCGCTGGCGCGTCATGTGCTCGAGTTTCTCGGGCTGGAACGCTGAGCGGGGCTGACAGGACATAGCGGCAGGCGTCAGGTGGGTGTGGGCAACGCGAAGCCGTCATGCATGAATGCGTGCATGCAGCGGCCGAGCGGTGGCCGCGTCCGTCCGGCATCCACGCCGTCGTGTCGGTGGCTGCGCTGGCCAGCGCATCGCGCCGACGACAGCAAGGGTCTTTGGTCATGGTGCAAAGCACGCCCTTTCTGTCAACTCCATGGCGGCTAGGTCGTTAAACTTTCGACGTACCCCGCCAGGATGTTCTGATGCTTGTTCGACCCAGCGCGCGTTTCGGCGCAGCGCTCTTGTTGGCCGTCGCGCTGGCCGGTTGTAGCCGTGAGGCCGCCGCGCCGGCCGCCGCCAAACCCATCCCGGTCTCTGTGCAGGCGGTGACCACTCAGCCCTGGAACTCGACCGTGCAGTCGATCGCCACCGTGCGTGCGCGCGAATCGGTGGCGCTGACCGCGGCGGTGAGCGATGTGGTGGAGCAGGTCAATTTCGACAGCGGCGACGAGGTCAAGGCCGGGCAGCTGCTGCTGCGGCTGCGCGGCAATTCGCAGCAGGCGGCACTGACGGCCGCGCAGGCCACCTTCGAGGAAACCGATCAGCTGTACCGGCGCCAGTTGAGTCTGGTTGGCCAGCAACTGGTGGCCAAATCCACTGTCGATACGCAACGCGCGCTGCGCGATGCAGCGCAGGCACGCGTGCAGCAGATGCGCGCGGAGATCACCGACCGCGAGGTGCGCGCGCCGTTCTCCGGTGTGCTCGGCATCCGCCAGATCAGCCCGGGCTCGTTGATCACCTCCAGCACGGTGATCGCCACGCTGGACGATGTGGCGCGCATGTACGTGGACTTCCAGGTGCCCGAGTCGCAGTTCGGCCTGGTGCAGCTCGGCAATACCGTCAATGGCACCGCGGCGGCGTATCCGGGGGAGCAGTTCGAAGGCGTGGTGGCGGCGATCGATTCGCGCATCGACGAGACCACACGCTCGGTGACGGTGCGGGCCGACTTCCCCAACGGCGACCGCCGGCTGCGTCCGGGCATGTTGCTGGATGTGCGCCTGTTCCAGCCGGCGCGGCAGGCGGTGGTGATCCCGGAGATTGCGGTGGTGCAGGTGGGGCGCGAGTCCTACGTGTTCCGGGTCAAGCCCGACAGCAGCGTGGAGCGCGCCGACGTGCGCCTGGGCGAGCGCCGCGACGGCAAGGTGGAAATTCTCGACGGGGTCAAGGCCGGTGAGCGCATCGTGGTCGACGGCACCGGCAAGCTGCGTCCGGGCCTGAAGGTGGTCGATCAGGCCGCGCCTGCATCTGCAGCGGCGCGCCCGCAGGCAGCACGATGAAACTCTCCGACCTGTCCATTACCCGCCCGGTGATGGCGGTGGTGATGAGCCTGCTGCTGATCGTGCTGGGGGTGATGTCGTTCACCCGGCTGACCTTGCGCGAGTTGCCGGCGATCGACCCGCCGATCGTGTCGGTGGACGTGGAATACACCGGCGCCTCGGCGGCGGTGGTGGAAAGCCGCATCACCCAGGTGCTGGAAGACGCGCTGGCCGGCATCGAAGGCATCGAGACCATCGAGGCGCGCAGCCGCAACGGCTCTTCCGATATCAGTATCGAATTCGTGCAGTCGCGTGATGTGGAAGCCGCCGCCAACGACGTGCGCGATGCGGTCAGCCGCGTCTCCGACCGCATGCCCGACCAGGCGCGCCCGCCGGAGATTTCCAAGGTCGAGGCCGACGCCGACCCCATCCTGTGGCTCAACATGAGCTCCAGCACGATGGATACGCTGCAGCTGTCCGACTACGCCGAGCGCTATGTGGTGGACCGCTTCTCCAGCCTGGACGGCGTGGCGCAGGTGCGTATCGGCGGGCGCCAGCGCTATGCGATGCGGATCTGGCTGGACCGCGATCAACTGGCCGCGCGCGAACTGACCGTGGCCGACGTGGAAGCGGCGCTGCAGAACGAGAACGTGGAACTGCCGGCCGGCAGCATCGAATCGGCGCAGCGCGATTTCACCTTGCGCGTGGAGCGCAGTTATCTCAAGCCCGAGGACTTCGCCAAGCTGCCGCTCAGCAAGGGCGAGGGCGGCTATGTGGTGCGCCTGGGCGACGTGGCCAGGGTCGAGCTGACCTCGGCCGAGCGCCGCGCCTACTTCCAGAGCAACGGCGTGCCCAATGTGGGCCTGGGCATCGTGCGCAACTCCACTGCCAACGCGCTGGACGTTGCACGCGAGGCGCGCGCGCAGGCCGAGGAAGTGCAGAAATCGCTGCCGCAGGGCACCAACATCTTCGTCGCCTTCGACACCACGACCTTCATCGATGCGGCGGTGGAGCGCGTGTATCACACGCTGATCGAAGCGGTGGTGCTGGTGCTGGTGGTGATCTGGGTGTTTCTGGGCAGCGCACGCGCGGCGCTGATTCCTGCGGTGACGGTGCCGGTGTGCCTGATCGCCGCATTCATCGCGCTGTACGCGTTCGATTTTTCGATCAACCTGCTGACCTTGCTCGCGCTGGTGCTGTGTATCGGCCTGGTGGTGGACGATGCCATCGTGGTGGTGGAGAACATCCAGCGCCGCATCGACCTGGGCGAGCCGCCACTGGTGGCGGCCAAGCGCGGTACCGGCCAGGTCGCCTTCGCGGTGATCGCCACCACCGCGGTGCTGGTGGCGGTGTTCCTGCCGGTGGGCTTTCTGGAAGGCAATACCGGGCGCCTGTTCCGCGAGCTGGCGGTGGCATTGGCCGCGGCGGTGGCGATCTCGGCCTTCGTGGCGCTGACGCTGACGCCGATGATGTCGTCCAAGCTGTTGCGCTCGCACGGGCAGGCCAGGCCCAACCGCTTCCATCGCTGGTTCGATGGCCGCATGCAGGCCGTGTCCGGGGCGTACGGGCGCTCGCTGGAGCGGCATGTGCATCGCACCTGGATCTTCGCGCTGCTGATGCTGTTGGCACTGGGTGCCAGCGCGTGGTTGATGGGGCGGATTCCCTCCGAGCTGGCGCCAGCCGAGGACCGCGGCAATTTCCAGATCATGATCGACGGGCCCGAAGGCGCCGGCTTCGATTACACCGTGGGGCAGATGCATCAGGTCGAGGCAATCCTTGGCCCCTACGTGGGCCCGGACAAGCCCATCGTGCGGGCCAACCCGCGCGTGCCCGGCGGCTTCGGCAGCAGCGAGGAAATGCACACCGGCCGGGTCAGCGTGTTCCTGCAGGACTGGGAAAAACGCACGCGCCCGACCACCGAAGTGGCCGACGAACTGCAGCAGAAGCTCAACGTGCTCAGCGGCGTGCGCGCACGCACGCAGGTGAGCGGCGGCCTGGTGCGCAGCCGCGGCCAGCCGTTCCAGCTGGTGCTGGGCGGGCCGGATTATGCGGAGATCGCGCAGTGGCGCGATCGCATCCTGCAGCGCATGGAAGCCAATCCCGGCCTGGTCGGCCCGGACTCGGACTACAAGGAAACCCGCCCACAGATGCGCGTCAACATCGACCGCCTGCGTGCGGCCGATCTGGGCGTGCCGGTCACCGCGATCGGTGGCGCGCTGGAGGCGATGATGGGCTCGCGCCGCGTGACCACGTTCGTGGACAACGGCGAGGAATACGACGTGATGCTGCAGGCCGGCCGCGAAGGCCGCATGGCGCCGGAAGACCTCACCGCCATCCGCGTGCGTTCCACACGTGGCGAGCTGATTCCGCTGTCCAACCTGGTCACGCTCAGCGAAGTGGCCGAAGCCGGCACCCTGAATCGCTTCAACCGCCTGCGTGCGATCACCATCAGTGCCGGCCTGGCGCCTGGCTACCCGCTCGGCGAGGCGATCGCCTGGGCGCAGCAGACCGCACGCGAGGAATTGCCCGAGTATGCGCAGGTGGACTGGAAGGGCGAATCGCGCGAATACCAGCAGTCCGGCAGTGCGGTGCTGCTGACCTTCGGCATGGCCTTGCTGGTGGTGTATCTGGTGCTGGCCGCGCAGTTCGAAAGCTTCGCCCATCCGCTGGTGATCATGCTCACGGTGCCGTTGGCGGTGCTGGGCGCGCTGGTCGGGTTGTGGGTCACCGGCGGCACGCTCAACCTGTTCAGTCAGATCGGCATCGTGATGCTGGTGGGGCTGGCGGCCAAGAACGGCATCCTGATCGTGGAGTTCGCCAATCAGTTGCGCGACGAAGGCCGCAGCGTGCATGAGGCGATCGTGGAATCGGCATCGGTGCGCCTGCGTCCGATCCTGATGACCTCGATCGCCACCGTGGTCGGCGCAATTCCGCTGGTGGTGGCCGGCGGGCCCGGCTCGGCCAGTCGCGCCACGATCGGCGTGGTGGTGATCTTCGGCGTGTCGCTGTCCACCTTGCTGTCGCTGTACGTGGTGCCGGCGTTCTACAGCCTGATTGCGCCATTCACCAAGTCGCCCGAAGCGGTGGCGCGCGAGCTGGAAACCCTGGAGGCGCAGACGCCGTCGGTAGGCGGTCACGCCTGAGTGATACCGGCAGCGGTGCGCTGCTGCCGGTGGTCAATGAGCGGGGATGCTGCGGCATCGGCGTTGATCGCGGCGTTTGCATCTGGCTGCATCGCAAACAAAACCCAAACATCGGGGCGCAGGCTGTGTCCATCGAGCGCGGCAGCGCCAGGCCAGCGCGATCTATGCGACGCCGCAGCGCGGCCGGTTGCCTTTGCGGGCGGCGCGCTCACCGCATCGGTCGTGCAATGACTAAGGTCACATGACAGTCATGCCCGGCTGTGGTCGACTCCCGCAGTTGCCCTGACCGGAATCGCCAATGCGTCGTCTTGCCTGCCTGCTTGCTCCCTCTCTCCTTGCGCTGTGCTGCGGCACCGCGCTGGCGCAGTCCTCCGGCGAGCCGGTGCCCAATGGCCGCCTGCCGACCTGGGCAGTGCCCGAGCGCTACAGCCTGTCGTTCAAGATCGATCCGGACCAGAGCGAGTTCAGCGGCCGCACCAGCATCCGCGTGCAGCTCAAGCAGCCCTCCGATCACCTCTGGCTGCACGGCAAGGAACTGAAGGTCAGCAAGGTCACGGTCAAGCCGGTCAAGGGCAAGGCGCTGACCGCACGCTACGTGCAAGCCGATGCGCAGGCCGGTGTGGTGCGCCTGGATTTCGGCCGCACGCTGCAGCCGCAGACGCTCACCGTGGACATCGTCTACAGCGCGCCGCTCAATCAGCAGCTGCAGGGCCTGTATCAGGTGAAGTACCAGGGCCAGGCCTATGCGATGACGCAGATGGAGCCGATCAGCGCGCGCTACGCGTTCCCCGGTTTCGACGAACCCGCATTCAAGACTCCGTTCGACCTCAGCCTGACCGTGCCCACCGACGACCAGGCGCTGGCCAACACCATCGCCACCTCGACCAAGCCGGCCGGCAAGGGCTGGAAGACGGTGACCTTCGCCCCGACCGTGCCGCTGCCGACCTATCTGGTCGCCTATGCCGCCGGCCCCTGGGATGTGGTGGACGTGCCGGCCATGCCGGCCACCCCGCAGCGCCCCAACCCGACCCCGTTGCGCGGCATCGCCGCCAAGGGCCAGGGCCCGCGCATCACCCCGGCGCTGGACCAGACCCCGGCAATCATCGCCGCGCTGGAGGACTATTACGCCTTCGGCTATCCGTTCGACAAGCTCGATCTGGTCGCCGCGCCGGACTTCAGCGCCGGTGCGATGGAAAACCCCGGGTTCGTCACCTTCCGCGACTGGCTGCTGTTGCTGGACAAGGACTCGCCGGCCGAGAACGTGCAGCGCTCCTTCAACACCAATGCGCATGAGCTGGCCCACCAGTGGACCGGCGACGCCGTCACCATGGAATGGTGGGACGACCTGTGGTTGAACGAGGCGTTCGCCACCTGGATGCAGCAGAAGATCACCATGCAGCTGCACCCGGAATACCGCGCCAATCTGGACCGCATCGGCGGCGCGCAGTACGCGATGGACAACGACAGCCTGGTCAGCGCGCGCAAGATCCGTCAGCCGATCACCGGCAACGGCGATATCGAGACCGCCTTCGACGGCATCACCTACCAGAAGGGTGCGGCGGTGCTGGCGATGTTCGAGGCTTTCGTCGGCGAAGACGTGTTCCGCCAGGGCATGCGCGCCTACATCGCCAAGCACAAGTTCGGCAGCGCCACCGCCGACGATCTGGTCGATGCGATCGCCGATGCCGCCGGCAAGGGCGAGGAGTTCAAGGCCGCCTTCCGCAGCTTCCTCAATCAGCCGGGCGTGCCGTATCTGCAGACCCAGCTCGCCCGCGAAGGCGGCAAGACCGTGGTCAAGCTGCAGCAGCAGCGCTATCTGCCGCTCGGTTCCACCGGCTCCACTGCGCAGCAATGGGGCGTGCCGGTGTGCGTCAAGTACGGCAAGGGCAAGAACCAGGTCGGCACCGCCTGCCAGATGCTCGCCGACGGCAGCGGCAGCATCGTGCTGGATGGCGCAGGCAAGAACACCTGGGTGTTCCCGAACGCGCGTGGCGCCGGCTACTACCGTTTCAGCCTGCCCAAGAAGCAGCTGGCTGAACTGGGCAAGCAGGTCGGCCAGCTCGACGACAACGAACAACTGGCCTATGCCGATGCGATCGATGCGGCCTACCGCCACGGCGATACCGACGGCGACGCCGTGCTGGCAGCGCTCAAGCAGTTGGCGCCGTCCGAATCGGCCGATGTGTCCACCGCGCTGCTGAACCGCTTCGTGTGGATCTGGCGCTACCAGGCCACCAGCCAGGCCCAGCGCGACGCACTGCGCAAGGTGGCCGAACAGGCGTATCTGCCGCGTCTGCGTCAGCTGGGTTACACGCGGCGTAGCGGCGAGTCGATCGACGACACCAGCCTGCGCTCGGCGCTGGCCGGGCTGTTCGCGCTGCGCCTGCAGAATGCGGAAGTACGCAAGGCACTGCTGGCGCAGGGCGATGCGGTCCTGGCCGGCGGCAACGGCGCGCTGGACTTCTCCAAAGCCAATCCGGATCTGCTCGGCACCGCACTGGCAGTGACCGCGCAGGAGCGCGGCGCACCGGCGGTGCAGAGCCTGATCGACGCATTGCGCACGCATGCCGACCCGGCGCAGCGCAACGCCATGATCGCCGCCCTGGGCACGCTGCAGGACCCGGCGCTGCTCAAGCAGGTGCGTGATTTCGCGCTGACCGATGCGATCAAGGTGGGCGAGATGAAGAGCCTGCTGATGCGCGGTCACAGTTATGAGGCCTCGCACGCGTCGATGTGGCCGTGGTTCACCGCCAACTTCGACCGTATCGTGCAGCGCAGTGGTTCGTTCGACGGCGGCGGATTGCCGGCGCTGGGTGCGTCCGGCGGTTGCAGCGTGGAAGAAGCCGACCGCCTGGATGCGTTCTTCAAGCCGCGCCTGGCCACGCTCAGTGGCGCCGACCGAGGCATGGCGCAGACCGGCGAGACCATCCGCCTGTGCGCCGCGCTCAAGCAGGCGCAAACCACCAAGCGCTGAGCCGCGGCCTGCGGCCCGGGTGCGCGGTATTGGCAGTGGCGATACCGCGCATATCGGAGCAGCTGACAAGACGACAGCGTGCACCGCCAGGCGCGCGCCCACTGCCCGCAATCGGCATGTGCCACGCGCGCACTTCGGTTCTGGGCGCGCCGTCCGCAACCATCTGGCACCTGCTCGCCAGGTGTCATCAGCCATTACAGGGCCGAAGCGATGGACGAATCACTGACACTGCACGGGGACGGTTTCGTGCTGCGTCGCTGGCGCCAGGACGACCTGGACGCCTTGCTGCGGCATGCCAACGACCCGCTGGTGCCGCGTGGATTGAGCGAGCGCTTCCCGCATCCGTATACGCGCGCCGATGGCGAGGCCTTCCTGGCCGGACGCGTGGTCGACCTGCAGCATCCGGTGCTGGCCATCGAGATCGACGGCCAGGCCTGCGGCACGATCGCGGTGCGTCCGGGGCAGGGTGAGCGACGCTTTTCGGCCGAGCTGGGCTACTGGATCGGCAGTGCGTACTGGGGCCGTGGCTGGATGACGCGCATCGTGGGCACATACGTGCCCTGGGCAATGCAGACCTTGCCGCTCTATCGCGTCCAGGCCACCGTGCTCGACACTAACCCGGCATCGGCCAGGGTGCTGCTGCGCAACGGCTTCGTCGAAGAAGGCTGCAGCCGCTGCGCGATCATGCGGCCGGATGGGCTGCACGATTTGCGCGTGTTCGCGCGGGTGGAGTTGCCGGCCGATCTGGACTGATCCTGGCCACGTGCGCTGGCGAACGCGTGGGCCAGGCGCATTTGCACGCGGCGGGTTGGCGCAGATCCGTCACCGGCATCGGCACCGATCCCGCGTGTCCTGCATAGCGTCAACGTCAACCTAAGTCCCTGTGTTGCAGGGCCTCGAAAGCAGCGCCTCGGCTACCTCGTATACGGCTCGTTGCGCCAGTGGCTTACCATCGTCGCCAATGCGTCTGCACCGCCGGCTATGCCGGCCTGCAGGATGACGAACACCGCTGGTGGCGGAAGGGGCGATACGGTCCCCGCAGCCGGCAAGTAACACGAACCCTGGATACGACGATGACACAGCATGATGGACGCGGCGGACGACCGCCGCGCGATGGCAGCAGTTCCGGCGCCTCGCACAATCCCTGGGGCCGCGCCGCGCCGCGTACACCGGCAGCGCGCCCGCCGGCACGACAGGCGCCAACGGCGTACACGCCTGCTGCTGCGCAGTCCGCGGCTTCGTCGTCCGGCGGCAATGCGCGCGAGCTGCGGCTGTACGGCATCAACGCAGTGCAGGCCGTGTTCAAGGCGCGCCCGGAGGCGGTGCGCAAGCTGTACCTGAGCGAGGCGCGCATCCCGCAGTTCAAGGCCTTGCTGGCCTGGTGCGTGGCCCAGCGCATCGGTTACCGCGTGGTCGAGGAAGCCGATCTCAGCAAGCTCGCTGCCAGCACCCACCACGAGGGTGTGGTGGCCGATGTGCTGCGCGTCGCCCCGCAGCCGTTGCAGGACTGGCTGGCTGCGTTGCCGCAGGGGCCAGTGCTGGCGCTGTGGCTGGATGGCGTGGGCAACCCGCACAACTTCGGCGCGATCCTGCGCTCGTCCGCGCACTTCGGGGTGGCCGGTCTGCTGCTGCCTGCCGGCTCCACGCTGGGTCTGTCCGGCGCAGCCGCGCGCGTGGCCGAAGGTGGCGCCGAAGCGGTGCCGCTGGTGCAGCTGCCCGACACCGCAATGGCGATGGCGCAGCTGCGTCAGGCCGGTTTCGCAGTGGCGGCCACCCTGGTGGAGGGCGGCCAGGACGTGTTCGCCGCCGCGCTGCCGCAACGGCTGGTGTATGTGATGGGCGCGGAGAGCGAGGGCATGGACCGCCAGTTCGCGCGCGATTGCGACCTGCAGTTGTCGATCCGCGGCAGCGGCAAGGTCGAAAGCCTCAACGTGGCCTCGGCCACCGCCGTGTTCCAGGCCGCCTGGCGTGCCCGTGCGTTGGGTGGAGAGTCGTGATGCGCCTGTGTGCCGGTCTGCTTGCCGCCGCTTGTGCGTTGGGCGTCAGCGCGCATGCCGCAGCGGCCTCCACGCCTGCCGCACCGCCGCAGGTGCGCACTGATCACGGCCTGGTGCGCGGGCAGTGGCAGGACGACGGCAGTGCGGTGTTTCGCGCGATTCCGTTTGCCGCGCCACCGCTGGGCGCGCTGCGTTGGCAGCCGCCGCAACCGGCTGCTGCCTGGTCGGGCGTGCGCGATGCGACCCAGGCCGCCACCCCGTGCGTGCAACCGGCGCTGGGCTGGAACGACGCCATGGCCAGACGCGGTACGGAAGATTGTCTTTACGTCGAGGTGCAGACGCCCACGCTGCAGCCGGCCAAGCCGCTGCCGGTGTTCGTCTGGATCCACGGCGGCGCCAATGTGGCCGGTGGCGCCGATGGCCATCTGCCGACCAACCTGGTCGCACAGGACATGCTGGTGGTGACGCTGCAGTACCGGCTCGGTGCGCTCGGCTTCCTGTCGCTGCCGGAACTGCGCGATGGCGAC
This sequence comes from Xanthomonas sp. F14, assembly GCF_014199865.1. Classification (NCBI taxonomy): domain Bacteria; kingdom Pseudomonadati; phylum Pseudomonadota; class Gammaproteobacteria; order Lysobacterales; family Lysobacteraceae; genus Xanthomonas; species Xanthomonas sp. F14. The sequence goes on from NZ_JACHOM010000002.1 coordinate 244,080, forward strand.
CATCAAGCCGCCGGCAACTACGCCTTGCTCGACCAGATCGCCGCGCTGCAGTGGGTGCGCGACAACATCGCGCAGTTCGGTGGCGACCCTGCGCGGGTCACCATCGCCGGGCAGTCGGCCGGTGGCCAGGATGTGGGCTTGCTGATGCTCAGCCCGTTGGCACGTGGTCTGTTTTCGGCGGCGATCGAGCAAAGCGGCACCGCCGGGTTCGGATTGCCGGCGCGTTCGCTGGAAGACAATCGCGCCCTGGGCGTGGAGATCGCCAAGCGTGCAGGTATCGATGACCCCACCACGCGTCTGGCGCAACTGCGCGCGCTGCCGGTGGAGCAGCTGATCAAGGCCGGGCAGGGTGTCGACGTGCCGGCACTGGATGACGATGGCTACATCTGGCTGCAGGCGATCGTCGATGGGCGCGTGCTGCCGCGTGCGCCGGCCGCGTTGCTGGCCGACGGTGCACAGGCCAAGGTGCCGCTGTTGATCGGCTATGTGGTGCAGGAGCTGGAATACGGCGGCAAACAGGGTGCACAGGCGCGGCTGCGTCGCGACTATCCGGCGCAGGCCGATGCCGTGCTGCAGGCGCAACGCACGCATGCGGCGCAGCGTGCCGCACGGCAGGGCGACGCAGCGATGCAGCTGTCCACCGATCTGACCTTCCGTTGCCCGGCAGTGACCGTGGCCCAGCATCAGGCCGCGCTCGGCGTGCCGGTGTGGCATTACGTGTTCGATACCGCCGCACCGGGCGGGCGGGTCACGCATAGCGCCGAGCTGCCGTTCCTGTTCAAGGGTCTGCCGATCGGCCAGCCGCCGGTGAGTCTGCAGCGCTATTGGGCCGCGTTCGTGCAGCGTGGCAATCCCAACACCAAGGGCTTGCCGGCCTGGCCGGCATTTGCGCCCAAGCATGCGGCATTGCAGTTCGCCGCCAGTGGCGTGCGCCCGCTTAAGGATGCACGCCCGGCGGTGTGCGCAGGCGTGGACCTGCCGTAATCGATCGCGCGTACCGCCACGGTACGCGCGCTTGACTCAATTCGACTTGGCTCAACTCAGCGGACGCAGCCCGTCCGCCGAGCTTATTTTTTTTGCAGTCGCACGGCGGCGCCGCCGTTTGCAGCCAATGGCAGCTGCAGGCTGTCGTTGGAGGTGAGTTTGCGCGTATCGATACGCACCTCCGTCGGGGCCGCGCCGTCGGCATAGATGGTGGCGGTCCAGCTGCCCTTGCCCAGGAATGCCAGCGGCAAGGTCAGCGTGCGCGCCTGCTCGTTGGTCATCGCGCCCACGTACCAGTCCTTGCCGCTGCGCCGCGCCAGCGCGATGTGCTCGCCGATGGCGCCATCGAGTGCGCGCGTCTCATCCCAGCTCGCCGGCACATCGCGCAGGAACTGCGCTGCCGGTACGTTTTCGTATTGTTCCGGGCTGTCGGCGACCACCGCGAACGGGCTTTCGTAGACCACATACATCGCCAGTTGCTGCGCACGCGTGGTCATCACCTGCGGCGCGATGTGCTGCATCTTGAACTCGGCCGGACGCACATTGCGGAAGCCACCCGGTGTGTAATCCATCGGCCCGAGCAACATGCGCGTGAACGGCAGCGTGAGGTTGTGGGTGGCGGTGATGCGGGTGGTCCACTTGTTGTACTCGGCGCCGAGCACGCCTTCCTGCGTGAGGTAGTTGGGATAGGTGCGGGTCAGGCCGGTCGGGTGATAGGCGCCATGCAGATCCACCAGCAGTTTGTGCTCGGCGGCCTTGGCTAGCAGGCGGTGATAGAAATCCACCATCTGCTGGTCGTCGCGGTCCATAAAGTCGACCTTGATGCCCTTGATGCCGAGTTGCTGATACCAGGCGAGTGCTTCGTCCATGTGCGCATCCAGCGCGCGCCAATGCGCCCATAGCCACAGCCCGACATCGCGCTGCCGTGCGTAGGCCACCAGACCCGGCAGGTCGAGCTGCTCCACCGGGCGGCGGATATCGGCATCGACGTTGTACTGGCCATCGCCGGTGCTGCCGAAATACCAGCCATCGTCGATCAGCATGTATTGCAGTTTCAATTGCTGCGCGTGATCGATGTAGCGCTCAATCGTGGCGGTATTCATGCCCGGCTGTGCCACGCCGCTGGCCAGTGAGCCGGACCACCAATCCCATGCCGATTTGCCCGCGCGCACCCAGCTCGCATCGAAGGCCGGCGGTGGGTTGAGTGCGGAAATCAGATTGGATTCAATCAGGCTGGCCGGGCTGTCGCCCAGCATGATCACCCGCCACGGCGTGGCGAAATCGCGGCCCTTGGCATCAAGGCTGACGGCCAGCGTGGGGTCGTCCAGGCGTGGCGATAATTTCGCCGATACGCCCAGGCTGCCATCCTCGCGGCCGGTGAGATACAGGCCGGCGTAATCGCGCAGGTTCGCCTCGGCAATTGCCAGCGTGGTGCCGCCTGCATCGGTCTGGCACACCAGCGGCAACTCGAGCAGATTGTGCGGGCGCAGCCTGGATGCGGCGATCGCATCGTATTCGCCCTCATGGCTGGTGCCGAAGCGGCCCAGGTTCAAGCTCCAGCATGCGTAATCGCTGGGGAATGCAAAGCCGGTGAGCTCATTGCGAATCCGCACCTCACCGGCGTCGGGCAGCACATAACGCAGCGCAACGCCGTCGTCGTAGGCGCGCAATTCCACTGTCAGGCGTCGCTGTTTGGGGTCCGACAACTGCACGCGCAATTGGCGGTAGTGATCGCGTGCCTGACGCGTCTTGCCCACGGCCAGGGCGAAGCGGCTGTCATGCGTTTCGGTGGTGCTGCCCTGCAACGTCATCGCCTTGCCGAGCGTGTCGGCGCGGCCCAGATCCAGTCCGAGCGGAGCGTCGTCGAGCACGACTTTGTTGCGATACAGCACGCGATAGGTCGGCACGCCGCCCGCGCGCAGCGTGAATTCCACCTGCGTACGTGCGTCGGGCGACTGCACCTGCAAACGCTGCGCAGCTGCAGGTAACGCGATCGAACACAGCAGCGCGCACGCCGCCGGTAATGCGGACTGGATCAGGTTTCGCATGAGCCCCTCCTCCTGGGAGCGCCAACCCTAACGCAGAACGGTTGTCGTCGATATCCACCTGGGGTAACGTTACCTCGCACCATGGCCGCTGAAACAGGGGCGGCAGCCACGGGCGGCATCACGACAGATGCAATGACAAGGCGACGACGCGTCGCCTTGGCGGTTGCGTCCAGGTGGTGTGCACCGTTGCTTGGCAGTAGAGCTTGGGAGAGGCCTCTAATGCTGATGGTTCGCAAGGCGTTCCGCCGTGGAGCGCTGTGGTTGTTGTGTGCTTGCATCGCCTGGACTGCAGTGGAGGCTGCACCTGCCGATGCCGATCCGCCCGGTCCCTACGACGTGCGCGTGCTCGCGGGCGGTCTCGGGCTGAGCAAGAAGCTCGCTGCCGGAACCCCGCTGCTGGCCGCCGATGCGGATTGGAGCCTGTCCGCCTGGGTGCGGCCCTCCAGCGGGACCACCGGCCCGGCCTTGATTGCCGGGCTCGGTGATCCGCAGGCGGCTGGCCGTTTCTTCGTCATCGACAACGGCCTGCTGGGCTTTGCCCAAGGCGCCGAGCATGTGCTGCGCAGCAAGCAGCCGCTGCGCGCCGGCGTCTGGACGCAGGTTGCCGCGATTGCGCAGGGCACGCGCCTGAGCCTGTATGCCAATGGCCGCCAGGTGGCCAGCGGCAACGTGCAGCAAACTGCGGTCGCGCCCACGCTGGTGTTCGGTCCGCGCCAGCAACCGGCGGCGTATACGCAGCACTTCGGCGGCGAGATTGCAGGCTTCACCGCACAGGCCGGTGCCCTGGATGCGGCAGCCATCGCACGGCTTGCCGGACAGGCGCCAGATCCTGCACTGCAGCGCTTTGAAGACGCATCGCCAGGCTGGCGTGTGCAGGTCAAGCAGATGGCAGGGCAACTCGCACCGCAAGCGGCGGCGACCCTGCCGCGGAGTGCTGCGCCCTTCCCGGCGCCGGTCGCCAGGCCGGTGTCGGAAGCGCCTGCGCTGCAGCCGTTGGATGCCGCCGCATGGCGGCTCGGTGCATGGCAACTCGCTGCGGCACCAGAGCTCGGTCAGGCCAGCGGTGCGACGCTGTCGCGTAGCGATTACGCTGCCGGCAAGACCCGCTGGCGCGCCGCGACCGTGCCGGGCACGGTACTCACCACGCTGGTCGATCGTGGTGTGTATCCGGATCCGGATATCGGCCTCAACAACATGGCGATTCCCGAATCGCTGAGCCGGCAGGACTGGTGGTACCGCAGCAGTTTCGATCTGCCTGCAGCACTGCAAGGCAAGCGATTGGAGCTGCTATTAAACGGCATCAACTATGCCGGCGAGATCTGGGTCAATGGCACCCAGGTCGGCCGTACCCGCGGCGCATTCGCACGCGGTCGCTTCGATGTCAGCAAGCAGCTCAAGCCGGGCAGGAACGTCGTCGCGGTACGGGTGTCGCCACCACCGCATCCCGGCATCGCGCACGAACAGTCGATGACGGCCGGTGTCGGCGAAAATGGCGGCATGCAGGCGTTGGACGGGCCGACCTTCATCGCCAGCGAAGGCTGGGACTGGATTCCGGCGGTGCGCGATCGCAATGCCGGTCTGTGGCAGGACGTGCAGCTGCATGCCACCGGTCCAGTGGCGCTCGGTGATACGCAAGTGATCACCGCGAAGCTGGCACCGGATCATCACCGCGCGGAACTCGAAATCAACGTGCCATTGCGCAACGACACTGCCGCAGCAGTGCAGGGCACGGTGCAGCTGGCCTTTGGCGATGTACGCATCCGGCGCGAGGTCAACGTGCCGGCCGGTGGCAGCACGCTCAAGCTCACTGCTGCGGATACGCCGCAGTTGGTCGTCGCCAATCCGCGTCTGTGGTGGCCAAACGGTTATGGCGAGCCTGCGCTGTATACCTTGCAGGTCAGCGTCGAAGTGGCCGGTACGCCGTCGGACGCGCAGCAGCTGCGCTTCGGCATTCGTCAGGTGACCTACGAACTCTCGTTGTTCGACGACGATGGCGCGTTGCGCCGCGTCCTGGTCGATCTCAATCAGGCCCGGCAACGCGGCGAGCGCATCGTCGACGTGCGGCATGCAGCGATCCGTCCGGTACCCGGCGGCAATGCGCAATCCTTGTATCCCGGCGCCTTGTCCTCGCCGGCGGTGCAGCAGCTCGACGACAACAGCCTGGCCCCGCATCTGGCACTGCGCATCAATGGTGTGCGTATTGCGGTGAAGGGCGGCAACTGGGGCATGGACGACTGGCGCAAGCGGGTCTCGCGCGAGCGGCTGGAGCCATACTTCCGCCTGCAGCGCGATGCGCATTTCAATGTGGTGCGCAACTGGGTGGGGCAGAACACCGAAGCCAGCTTCTTCGAGCTGGCCGACGAATACGGCATGCTGGTGCTCAACGACTTCTGGCAGTCAACCCAGAACTACAACATGGAGCCGGCCGACGCGGCGCTGTTTCTGGACAATGCCGCCGAGGTGATCAAGCGCTTCCGCAATCATCCTTCCATCGTGCTGTGGTTCGGACGCAACGAAGGCGTGCCGGCGCCGATTCTCAACGAAGGCCTGGACCAGCTGGTGGCCGAACTCGATGGCACGCGCTGGTATACCGGCAGTTCCAACGAGATCAATCTGCAGGGCAGCGGCCCGTACAACTACCGCGAGCCGGTGGCGTACTTCAACAAGCTGGCGCAGGGCTTTTCGGTGGAGGTGGGCACGCCCTCGTTCTCCACCCTGGAGGCGTTCCAGGCATCGGTACCTGCGGTGCAGGACCAGTGGCCGATCGGCGATGCCTGGGCATATCACGACTGGCACCAGTCCGGTAACGGCGACACCGCCAGCTTCATGCGCTCGCTGACCGACAAGCTCGGCGCGCCGACCAGCCTGGCCGACTTCGAACGCAAGGCGCAGCTGCTCAACTACGAAACGCATCGCGCCATCTTCGAGGGCTTCAACGCCCAGCTGTGGAGCAAGAACAGCGGGCGGCTGCTATGGATGAGCCATCCGGCCTGGCCCAGCAACATGTGGCAGATCTACAGCCACGACTACGACACCCACGCGGCCTACTATGGTGTGCGCAATGCGGCAGAGATGCTGCATGTGCAGATGAACCTGCCCGGCTACGAGGTGGTGGTGGTCAACAATGCGGCCGAGCCGGTGAGCGGCCTGCGCGTGCGCGCAGACGTCTATGCCGCCGACGGAAAGTTGCTGCAGCAGCGCGAGCAAGCGCTGGAGGCCGCGGCGGTTGCGGTGTCGGCACCGGTGCTGCAACTGGCGCCGTTGCTCAAGGACACCAATGGGTTGGGCTTTGTGCGGCTGCAACTGCTCGATCGCGACGCGGTCGTGCGTTCGCGCAATTTCTACTGGGTGGCGCGCGATGCGGCGGCCATGCGCGGTCTGGATGCGCTGGCGGCAGTGCCGGTGCAGCTCAGCACGCAGCTGCAGGAGGGCGCCGAACCGGTGCTGCGCGCCAGCGTGCGCAATGCCTCGCAGCAGGTTGCGCTCAACACCAAGCTGACCCTGGTGGATGCGCAAGGCCAACGCATCCTGCCGGCGTACTACAGCGATAACTATCTCAGCCTGGTGCCGGGCGAGCAGCGCGAGATCGAGATCCGCGGCCCGTCCGCGGCGAGCCTGCGCAACGCCACGCTGCAGGTGCGCGGCTGGAATGTCGAACCATCAACAGGCGTCGCCAACGGACTTCCGTAGCGGCGCCAGCGCGTTGCCGCGCCGTGCCCCCGCACGGCGTTCGCACTGACGCGCCGATTGCGCGTCAGCCAATACCGCATTGCCGTTGCTGCAATGCCATTCGAAACGGTCGTGGATTGTCGTCATCCCTGGGAGGGGACCATGAACAAGCTGCATTCGAACACCCGCCACACCCCACTGGCCGCCGCACTCGCGGCTGCACTCACCCTGCTTGCCGGCAGCGCAGGCGCACAGGACGCCGGCAACGCCGCCGGGGTCACCGACCTGGACAAGGTCATGGTCAAGGGCGTGCGCGGCGCGCAGGCCGAGGCCATCGAGAACAAGCGCACCGCCGCGCAGATCATCGACTCGATCTCTGCCGAAGACATCGGCAAGTTGCCCGACGTCACCATCACCGATTCGCTGCAGCGCGTGCCAGGCGTGCAGATCCGGCGTTCGGCCGGCGAGGGCTCGCAGCTCAATATCCGCGGCATGCCGCAGGTGCAGACCACCATGAACGGCGAGTTGTACCTGAGCGCCGGTGGCGGCGACCAATACGGCCAGCCGAACATCGGCCGCGCGCAGCCGGATTTCGTCGATATCCCGCCGACGCTGTTCAGTGGCGTGGACGTGATCAAGTCGCCGACCGCCGCCGATCTGGATGGCGGCATCAGCGGTACCGTCTCGCTGAAGACGCGGCGCCCGTTCGACCTGCCGGAAGGCTGGACCTTCAGCGGCCAGGCCGAAGGCTCCTACGGCGACCGCGTGCAGGAACTCAACGAGCTGTACTCGGGGCTGGCCAGTTTCCGCACCGAGCGCTGGGGCGCGTTGCTGGCCGTGTCTTATTCGGATGCCACGCTGGAGAACAAGCACCCCAGCGTGTATTCCAACGGCGCGCAGAAATCCACCGAGCAGAATGTGGGATTCGATTTCAACGGCGACGGGCGCATCGGCAGCAACACCGACCCCAGCAATCTGCCGCGCGATTATTTCTATAACTGGGTCGCCACCGAACTGGACAACCGCAGCACCGATCGCCAGCGCACCGGCATCAACGGCTCGTTCCAGTTCAACATCAACGATTCGTGGACGGTGTTGGCCGATGCGGCCTACACCAAGCTCGAAGACCAGGACACCTCGGTGGCCGCGCAGCTGCACACCGGCTGGGCCACCAACCAGTTGCAGCCCGGGTCGGTGGTCGATTCCAACGGCGTGCTGGAATACGGCCAGTTCCGCTACAACCGCTTCCAGGCCCACTCGATGGCCGGCGTTGCCGACTCGGACGCGCTCAACACCAATCTGGAGCTGCGCTTCGATGATGGTGGCCCCTTCCGTGCGTCGTTCCGCTGGGTGCATGGCGATGCGCAGCGCACCTACGACGAAGCGCGTGCCGATGCGGTGGTGACGCGTGGCGACCAGATCACGCGCGCCGGCGGCATCACGCAGTGGGCGAACGCCAACGGCTTGCCGACAGTGGATGCCTCGGTGGATTTCCGTGGCACCTATCCGGCGGTCAACCTCGGCACCGACGTGTCCAACCCGGACAACTGGCAGCTGATGTCGACCTGGGCGCAGGGCAACAAGATCGAAGCGACGATGGACGCGTTCCGCGCCGATGGCACCTTCGAGTTCGACGAGGGCGTGGTGCGCGGCTTCCAGTTCGGCATCCGTTACGGTGAGCGCGAGGTCAAGCTGGATACCTATCGCTATCTGTCGCCGGTATCGACCAGCTGCGCCGACCCGAACCGCTCGCTGTATTACTTCAAGGATCCGCTGATCGTGGACACCTGCAGCGGCGTGTCCGAAGCGCGCCTGCTGCCGTTCAATTCGATTCCCGGTTACTGGGCGTATTTCAACGACTTCGATCCGCTCAAGGTCACCGGCCTGGGCAGCCAGGGCCTGCCGGCGATCAACCCGCAGGTCATGAAGGACCCGGTGGGCTATCTCAACAGCCTGTACCCCGGCAACGTGGCCTACCAACAGGCCGCCGACTCCTACAAGGTCACCGAAAAGAGCACCGCGGCGTATTTTCTGGCCAATCTGGAAGGCGGTACCGGCAGCGCGGTCCCGTGGACGGCCAACATCGGCGCGCGCATCGTGCAGACCAAGCTGGCGATCGACCAGTACCTGAGCAGCGGCAATGTGTTCATCGGCAATGTCGAATGGAACGGCGTCAGCCCGGCGATCGGTACCAATCGATTGAATCGCCAATACACCGACGTGCTGCCCACCGCCAACCTGTCGCTGGACATCACCGACGCGCAGAAGCTGCGCTTTGCCTACAACAAGGCGGTGGCGCGCCAGGACCTGCCCGATCTCGGGCGCGGGTTGGTGAGCTTCTATGCGGTCAACGGCACGCCACCGCGCAACCCCGCGTTGCCTTCGGATGCGGTGCTGTTCCTCAATGGCCGCTCCGGCAATCCGGATCTTGATCCGTATCGCGCCACCAACTACAACGCCTCGTGGGAATGGTATTTCTCCGATGCGTCGTTGGTCAGCGTGGGTGCGTTCCTGATCGATGTGAAGTCGTTCCCCACCACGGTGACCAATATCGAGCTGTTGCCCGACGCCGATGGCGTGGCGCGGCTGGGTGGCCCGGTTGAGCGCATCGTCAATGGCGGTGGCGGCAAGATCAAGGGCTTTGAAGTGGGGTATCAGCAGGCCTTCGACTTCCTGCCCGGCTGGTTGAGCGGCTTCGGTACCAACATCAACTACACCTTCTCCGACGCCGACACCGACAACACCGATATCGACGGCAACACCTTGCCGATCGGCGACAACTCCAAGCACCAGGCCAACGCGGTGCTGTGGTACCAGAAGGACAGGCTGCAGGCGCGTGTGGCCTACAACTGGCGCAGCAAGCGCTTCAGCCAGGTCAACAGCGGTGCCTGGGGCGACGAGCTGGCGATCTGGAACGACGACGTGGGCTATCTCGATGCGTCCTTCAGCTACGACGTCAACGATCACCTGACCCTGTACGCCCAGGCCACCAATCTGACCGGCGAAAGCGAGCGTCGCTACGCGCAGTGGACCAACCACTACTACGACCAGAACATCTTCGAGCGTCGTTACTACGCGGGCTTGCGTCTGCGCTTCTGATCCGGCTGCACCGTTGTGCGACCCAGCGCACCCCCGCGCTGGGTCGCGCATGTTTCGCTGTTGTCGCTCTCCAAGCGGTCATTGCGCTTTCTTCCCGTCGCCGCTGAGTGCGGCGCTGCAGTACGCCTGACGGCAACGTCGGGCACCCTCCCATTCGGCCGCATCGTCGGGAAGCGATGTGGCCGTTTTTTTAGCGTGATGCCGCAGGCGTTACCCGATGCCGATCGATGCGGCGCTTACCGCGCCGGTGGCCCGGCCGTCGAGCCGCGCTTGACCACGGTGTACTTCATCACCTGATGCACGCCCTGCGCGGGAGCGCCCTTGCGTCGCTGGCGGATCGCATCGGCCAGCAGCGACACCGCCGCGCGGCCCATCGCGGTGACCGGTTGATGCACGGTGGTGAGTTCGGGCCAGATGGTGGTGGCAACCGGGGTGTCGTCGAAGCCGGCGACCGATACATCTTCGGGCACGCGCAGGCCCAGGCCGTGTGCGACCGCAACGGCGGCTGCCGCCATATCGTCGTTGCTGCAGAACAGGGCGGTAGGCGGTTGCGCCTGCGCGAGCAGGCTGCGCGCGGCGAGCAGGCCGGAGTGATAGGTGAACAGACCGTCTGCCATCAACTCTTCGGCCACAGGCAGGCCGGCAGCCTGCAGGCTGTCGAGATAGCCATTGGCACGTAATGCACTGGGCGTGTGCTTGGGGTCGCCCTTGATCAAGGCGATGCGGCGATGGCCCAGTTCGATCAGGTGATCGACGATGGCGCGCGCGGCCTGGTAATCGTCGATGCGCACCGAGCTGATCTGCGCCATCGGTGCACCGCTCGCCACCGCCACGACTGGGATGCCGCGTGCATCGAGTTCGGCAATGGTCTGGCGCGAATCGCATAGCGGGGGCGGCAGGATCACGCCGTCCACACCGGCCGCCAGCAAACGCTCGGTGGCGGCACGCTGGCTGCGGATGGCGCCGCATTTTTCCACCAGTACCTGGCTGCCATTGAGGCTGCTCTGTTCGAGCAGCCCGAGCATGAATTGGTTGAGATAGGCCGCGCTGGGATTGCTGTACAGCACGCCGATGCGCAACAGGCCGCTGGTGCGCAACGAACGGCCGGCCAGGTTGGGGCGATACCCCAATGCCTGGACCGAGGCTTCCACCCGCACGCGCATCTCCTCGCCGACATGCGGGTGGCGGTTGATGACGCGCGAAGCGGTCATCGGCGAGACGCCGGCGTGCTTGGCGACATCCAGCAGGGTTGCCGCGTTGTTCGCACTGCGTTGGCGCTTGGCCGCCATTGTGTGTGCTCGTCCTGGAGTGGAAGCGAAAGGCAGGTGGCGTGCTTGAGGCCTGCAGCGACCAGGACGTGCCTGGCCGCTGGCGATCGTCGCTGCGATGTCGGTATCGGCACAGACAACGCGCAGCGTGCGCGTGCCCTGTGCCGCGCGCACTCAACCGAGGAGTGCCCGCGACGTCTGCAAATGCAGTTATTCGCTCGGCGGCTGCACGCTTTTTGCGCGGCTGCCGAAATCGCCATCGGCTTCGGCCGCCAGGTACGCAAACACCGTGTAGGCCGCGACGTTTTGCGCAAGCGCCTTGGGGTCGATCTTGTCCAGCGTGTCGTCGGCGGTGTGGTGCAGATCGAAGTAGTCGGTGCCATCCTGCGCAAGCCATGCCCAGGCGCCACCCTTGGCGGAAATCGGCCCGACATCCGGGCCGGGGCCGCCCTTGCTCGGCTCATACGCGATGCCCAACGGCGCGAGTACCTCGGCAATCTGTCTGGTCGCTGCGCGCGACGCGTCCGGTGCCGCCGAGCCGGTGTTGAACGCATAGATGCGCCCGGCACCGAAGTCGCTCTCCGCGCCGATCTGATGCAGCGCCATGTCCTTGGCATCCTTGCCGTGCGCGGCCGCATACGCCTTGCCGCCGTACAGGCCTTGCTCCTCGTTGGCGAAGGCCACCACGCGGATGCTGCGCTTGGGCGCCTGCTTGAGTTGGCCGATCAGGTGGCCCGCGGCCATGGTGATCGCCACGCCGGCACCATCGTCGATCGCGCCGGTGCCCAGATCCCACGAATCCAGATGCCCGCCGATCACCACCACTTCCTTCGGCTTGCTGCGTCCGGTGATTTCGCCGATCACGTTGTAGGAGGTCGCGGTGCCGTCCCAGCCGCAATCCAGCGCCAGCCGCACACGCGTGCTGCCCAGCGCGGTCAGGCGCGCGAGCTGGTTGGCATCGGGCACCGACAACGCCGCCGCCGGTACCGGCGTCACGCCTTCATCGAAGCGGGTGATGCCGGTATGCGGCACGCGGTGCGAGTCGGTGCCGGCCGAGCGCATCACGAAGCCGATCGCGCCCTTGCGGATCGCTTCCGACGGGCCCTTGCTGCGCACCGCGCCGCCATTGCCGTAATCCTTGCCGTCGCGCGCCTTGGTCATCTGGTAATCGACGAACGCGATCTTGCCGGCCAGCGAGCCGGCCGGTGCGGCCTGCAGTGCGGCCAGGTTTTCGAAGCGCACCACCTCGCCTTCGACGGTGCCGCCCGGGCTGCCGCCCAGTGCAGTGATGTGCAGGGGCTGCGCATGTGCACCGATCACCGCCGCCTGCTCGCTGCGCCGCTGCCATTTGGGAAAGCTCACCGGCTCGGTCCACACCTTGTCGAAGCCCAGCGACTGGAACTTGGCCTTGGCCCAGGCCACCGCGCGCGGATCGGCCTCGCCACCGGCGATGCGTGGGCCCACTTCGGTGGTCAACGATTCCACCACCGCAAAGCCGGTGGTGTCGGCCAAGGCCTGCTCGCGCAGCTGCGCGGCGGTGCGCAGCGCGCCATCGGCGATGGTGGTCTGTGCGGCAAGCGCGGGTGTGCAGGCGAGTAGGGCAGAGATGGCAACAGCGAGGCGACGCATGCAGGGCGGCTCCAACGACAAGGGGACCCCGAGCTTATCAGCGCGAGGTCCCCCGTCTGCGTGCGAAAGGTCATCCTCCTGCGCGAAGTTGCGCAGCGGATGTGTCCGCTTACGGCACGCCCGGTGTCTTCAGTGTGTCGTTCTTCAACGAATCGCGGATCTCGCGCAGCAACAGCACTTCTTCGCTCGGGCCCTTGGGGGCATCCGGCTTGCGGTGGGTCAGGCGGTTGATCAGCTTGACCACCATGAAGATCGCAAAGGCGATGATCACGAACTGCACGACGGTGTTGATGAAATCGCCGTAGCCTATCGCCACTGCCGGAATTTCCTTGCCGGTGGCATCGACGCCGGCCGGCTTGAGCACCCAGGCCAGGCGCGAGAAATCCACATTGCCGATGGCCCAGCCGATCGGCGGCATGATGATCTTTTCCACCAGTGCAGTGACGATCTTGCCGAACGCTGCACCGATGACCACACCGACCGCCAGGTCGATGACATTGCCACGCATCGCGAATTGCTTGAATTCGCTGACCATTCCCATAGCGCACTCCAGATGCGGTCGCGGACCAACTGCCGCAGGGTGATCGTAGCGGGCCGCGTGTCAGCCCGCGATGATGCCGTGGCGCTCGGCAACGTTTTCCAGGCGCGCACTGAACTGATCGCCGGGCAGCAGCGGACCGACACCGGCCGGCGTGCCCATGAAGATCAGGTCACCCGCGCGCAATGCGTAGAGTTTGGAGAGCTCATGCAAAATCTCCGGCACGTTCCAGATCATCTGATCCAGCAACGACTGCTGACGCACCTGGCCGTTGACCTCCAGCGACAGGTTCAAGGCCTCCAGCGCGCCCACTTCGCCGGCATGCACCAGCTCGCTGATCGGCGCGGAGTGGTCGAAGCCTTTGGCGATGTCCCACGGCAGGCCCTTGGCCTTGGCCGCTGCCTGCAGATCGCGTCGGGTCAGGTCCAGGCCCACGCCGTAGCCATAGATCAGCGCCTCTGCCTGCTCCACCGGCAACTCGCCGGCCGGCGCATCGCTGCCCAGTGCCACCACCAGTTCCACTTCGTGGTGCAGTTCCTTGGTGCCCGGCGGGTACGGAATGTGGTCGCCGTGGCCGACCACGATCGCATCGGCAGGCTTCATGAAAAAGGTCGGCTGGCCACGCTCGGCCTTGGAGGCAGGCGCAGTGGCGCCCATCTCGCGCGCGTGATCGGCAAAGTTGCGGCCGACGCAGTAGATGCGGTGCACCGGAAAGTTGCCGCCACCAACCACCGGAATGCGCGGAACATCGGCGGCGGGAATCACATCGTGGGTCATGCACGCATCCTTGGGGAACGGGGCACGTGAGTCTAGCCGTTTGCCCGTGCATGACGGAACCGCCGCGCTGCAGCGTGCAGTGCGGCGAAACGTCTGGTTGGCAGGTCTGCGATCACGGCTTGCATCGGCGCACGCAAACTCGCGCAGACCGGTCAATACCTGCGCGACTGATTCGGGATTGGATGCTCACCGCGCTGGAGGCGGTGGACTGGTGCCTCAGTGCGACAACGGCAGCGCAGGCTTGCGCACCACGCGGTATTCGGCCTCGACCACGCGGGTGTGCTGCGGCGTGCGACGGTTCGATTTGCTCAGCAGCTTCCAGGCAATGCCGCCCAGGATCATCGCCGCGCCCACGAACACGCTGAAGAAGATCAGCACCGCAAGGATGACCAGACCAGCCAGGCCGGCGGCCACGCGCACCAGCGGGTGACGCGGCTTGCGCGGGGCAAACAGGTGATGGAGGTTACCGAGTTGGAAGATGCGTGCAGGCATGGCGGTGGGCTGCCGGGCAGGAAACAGGCAGGCAGTATCGTTGCGGTTTCATGTCATTGAGTGAAAACTTCGTTAAACGTTCGCTCGTTTTGTTAAGTTCATCACATCGGGTGTGCTGGGCGATTGTCGCTTTGGCAGCCCGGAGCGCCGCCCGTACGGGCCGGCAAGCGGGCGAATTGCAGCCCGCCGCGTGGCGTCGGGGCGATGCAGGCGCATGCCACAATCGCAGTCCGTTCTCGAACAGCAGACTGCATGTCTTCGTCATCGCCCACCACGCTTGTCGAACTGGCGCAGATTCCCGACGCCGGATTTCTGGAAGTCGAAGCGGTCTGGGACGGCGGCCCGGAGTCGCTGGTGCTGTATCGCGACGGCGCCCAGGTGCGTGCCTGGTTGAACGTCTGCCCGCACGCCGGCCGCCGGCTGGACTGGGCGCCGGGCCAGTTCCTCAAGACCAAGGACGGCCACCTGGTGTGCGCAGCGCATGGCGCAGCGTTCGAGCTCACCGGCGGCGAATGCATCAGCGGCCCGTGCCGCGGTCAGTCGCTGCTGGCGGTGCCGGTGCGCATCGAGGGTGAGCAGGTGGTGCTTGGGTGACTGCTGAAGGTGGTGCGGCTCAGCGCGCTGCCCACCAGAACATCAGGTTGATCATCGACACCATCACCACGATGTAGATCAGCGACAGCGGTGCGCCCACGCGCCACAGCTCGCGCGGCTGATAGTTGGCCGGGCCGGCCACCATCGAGATCACCGGGTTGGAGGCCGTCATCAGATTGTTGGACGCCGACAGCGCCACGATCAGCGCGAATGCGGTGGGGTTGCCGTTGGCGGCCAGCGCCAGGTTGACCGCAATCGGCACCATCACGATGGTGGCGCCGACATGGCTGATTACCAGCGAAAACGCGGTGGTCAGCAGCGCCAGGCTGATTTCCAGCGCCCATACCGGAATGCCTTCGGGCAGGCGGTCGATGGTATGGCCCGCCACCCAGGCCGCGGTGCCGCTGCTGTCCATCGCCCAGCCGAGTGGAATCAGGCCGGCCATCATGAAGATGGTCTTCCAGTTGATCGAGGCATAGGCCTCGTCCATGCGCAGCACGCCGCTGACCAGCATGCAGGCCACGCCGGTCATCAAGGTCAGTGCCACCGGCAAGCGCGAGGTCAGCGCGATCAGGATGGTGAAGGCGAAGATCGCCATGGCGATCTTGAACTTGTGCGGGCGCTGCTCGCCCTTGGGGAAGTCGGTCACCGGCACGAAATCGCGGCTTTCCGCCGCCTGCGCCAGGTCCTGCCAGATGCTGTGGAACACCAGCATGTCGCCGCCACGCAGCGGCACGTTGCGCACGTCCTCGCGGATCACCTGCTTGTCGCGGTTGATCGCCAGCAGGCTGATGCCGCTCTGCTTGCGCAGGCGCAACTCGGCCGCGGTCTTGCCGATCAGTCGCGAGTTGGGCGGAATCAATGCTTCGGAAATGCCGGCCAGGCTGGGGTTGAACAGATCGCCCAGGTTGCGCAGGCGCGAGGACATGCGCAGGAACTGGTTCTGCGCGAAGTCGGTCACTTCCTGGCGCGGCCCCATCGCACCGAGCACGCTGCCGACCCAGATGCGCATGTCGGCCGGCGGCGCCAGGCGGGTGTCGTTGCCGGTCTTCAGGGCCAGCAGCAACGGCGCGTCGTGCAGCGCTTCGGCCTCGCCAAGGGTCATGCCCACCAATGGGCTTTCGGCGCTGACGGTGAGCTCGAACACGTCGCCGTCGATGCCGTAGGTCTTGGCGAAATAGCTTTCGGTGCGCGAGGGCGTGACGCCTTCGTTGATCAGGCGTTCTTCTTCGATCAGCTTGCGGTCGCCGTAGAAGCGGAAGTACAGCAGTGCGGCGATCAGCAAGGCCACGCCGATCGGCAGCGGCGCGAACATCGTCAACGGCTCGATGCTGGCCATGCCCGAGGGCAGGTTGTTGTTGGCGGAGACCAATAGATCGTTGAGCAGGATCAGCGGTGAATTGCCCACCATGGTCAGCGCGCCGCCCATCACGATGGCCGCGGCGATCGGCAGCAGCATGCGTTGCAGGGTCAGCCCGGTGCGCGTGGCCAGCCGCGAGGCGACCGGCAGGTACAAGGCCATCACCGACGGGTTCTGCATGAAGGACGAATTCAAGCCGGAGATGGCCAGCGTCATCATCATCAGGCGTTGTTCGCTGCCGTGCGAGCGCCGCAGCAACCAGGTCGCCAGGCGATTCAACGCACCGGTGCGCTCCAGCCCCGCACCAAGAATGGTGGTGGCGATGATGCTCATCACCGCGTTACCGGAAAAACCACCGAACAGTTCTTCCGGCGCCACCAGCCCGGTGACGCCCAGCACCACCAGCACGATCAAGGCCACCACGTCGGCGCGGATGCGCTCGAACAAAAACATCGCCATCGTGAAACCGACCAGCCCGAGGACGAGCTTCATATCGTTGGTCAGTGTCAGCGCGGTGTCCATCGGGGCAGGGATTCGGGATTCGGGAGTGGGGATTGGTCAGGCGACTGCGGCGTCGAGTATGCGGGGTAGCGCTGTTACGAATCCCCAATCCCCGCTCCCGAATCCCGGTCATAAACCAGATCCCACACGCCGTGGCCGAGCTTCTGGCCGCGGGTTTCGAAGTGGGTCTGCGGGCGCCAGGCGGGGCGTTCGACGTGGCCGCGCGGGCCGGCGCGATTGACCAGGCCCGGGGTGGCGTCGAGCACGTCCCACATCTGTTCGGCGTAATCGGCCCAGTCGGTGGCCGCATGCAGGCGGCCACCATCGCGTAGCTTGCGCACCACCAGCTGCGCGAACGCCGGCTGGATCAGGCGGCGCTTGTTGTGGCGCTTCTTGTGCCACGGATCGGGGAAGTAGATGCGCACCTCGTCAAGCGCGCCATCGGCGATCTCGTGTTCGAGCACTTCCACTGCGTCGTGGTGATACAGGCGCACATGCGTGCTGCCATCCTCGTCCAGCGCATTGAGCAGGCGACCGACGCCGGGCGCATGCACCTCGATGCCGATGTAATCGCGGCTGGGGTCCTGCTGCGCGGCAAAGCGCAATGCCGCGCCATTGCCAAACCCGATCTCCAGCACCTTGGGTGCGGGACGGCCGAAGGCCGCATCGAGATCGCGCGGCGCACCGCTGTAGTCCAGGCCGAAGCGCGGCCACAACTCGTCGAACGCGCGCTGCTGCGCCGGGGTGAAGCGGCCCTGGCGCAGCACGAAGCTGCGCACCTGCCGGCGGCCCTCTTCGATGGTGAAGGGCTTGGGCGGCATCTTGGCGCCGTCGCTGGTGAAAGGATCAGTCATGAGTTAAGTCACATCAAAAAACAAAAGCCCCTCTACCTTGGGGAGAGGGGTTGGGGTGAGGGTACGGCGTAAGGGAGCACGTGCAGCGACGCGCGATCCAGCAACGGCCACATCCGGCATGTCACACGGCCAAGCGGTGCGCATCGACGGCAATGTCAACGCAGCCCACCCACTCATCCAATCACGCCATCCACCGGACTCGACGCCGAGGCATACCGCTTGCGCGGAATCCGCCCGGCCAGGAAGGCTTCGCGTCCGGCCTCGATCGCCTTGCGCATCGCGCTCGCCATCAGGATCGGATCGCGCGCACCGGCGATGGCGGTGTTCATCAGCACGCCGTCGCAGCCCAGCTCCATCGCGATCGCCGCATCCGATGCCGTGCCCACGCCGGCATCGACAATGATCGGCACCTTGGCGTTTTCGATGATTTCCAGCAGGTTGTACTTGTTCTGGATGCCCAGCCCGGAGCCGATCGGCGCGGCCAGTGGCATCACCGCCACGCAGCCGATCTCTTCCAGGCGCTTGGCCAGGATCGGATCGTCGGAGGTATAGACCATGACGTCGAAGCCGTCGGCCACCAACTGCTCGGCAGCCTTGAGCGTTTGCACCACATCCGGATACAGCGTGCGCTCGTCGCCGAGCACTTCCAGCTTGGTCAGGTTGTGGCCGTCCAGCAGCTCGCGCGCCAGCCGGCAGGTGCGCACCGCGTCTTCGGCGGTATAGCAGCCGGCCGTGTTGGGCAGCAGCGTGTAGCGATCCGGCGGCAGCACATCGAGCAGGCTGGGCGCGTTGGGGTCCTGGCCGATGTTCACCCGGCGGATCGCCACGGTGACGATCTGCGCGGCGGCCGCTTCGGTGGCCAGGCGGGTTTCGTCCAGGTCCTTGAACTTGCCGGTGCCGGTCAGCAGGCGCGAACGGTACGGCTTGCCGGCGATGATCAGCGCATCAGAGGGGGCGGTATTGGTCATCGGGCAATTATCACCGATCGCGCGCAGCTGCGCCGGCCTGTGTGCCGCATCAACCGCCGCCCAGCGCGTGCACGATCTCCACCACATCGCCGGCACGCAACCGGTGCGTGGCATGCCGCCCGCGCGACACGATTTCGCCATTGATCTCCACCGCCACGCGCCGTTGTGCAAGACCTTCCTGCTCCAGCAGGGTGGCCAGCAGCAGGTCGTCGGGAATGTCGCGCGGGGTGCCGTTGAGTTGAATGTTCATGTCATCATTGTGGCATCGCGTGCCGCCAGGGCGCGCGTTTTTGCGTTATGCGGCAATGCAGCGTGAGCGCGGGCGGCGAGGGTGAAACCATGTGCCATTCGCCGGCGTACGTCAGCAGGTCCGGTCCAGTTCCACACTACCTTGAGCAGGCACTCCCATGGCTTCAACCCTTCGCCCGATCCGTTCCCTGATGGCCGTGGCCATCGCCATTGCGGCCACCCCGGCCATGGCCGCGTCTGCGTTCGACCAGACCGTGTTCTTCGGTGACAGCCTCACCGACAGCGGCTACTACAACCCGTTGCTGCCGGCCGCCTCGCGCGCGGTCACCGGCAAGTTCACCACCAACCCGGGCTGGGTCTGGGCCGAGTACGTCGCCGATCACTACGGCACCAATGCCGCGCCCAACGGCAATGGCCAGACCGGCGACAACTACGCCGCCGGCGGTGCCCGCATCCAGGCCGGTTCGACCAGCGTGCTCGGTGCCGCGCCTTCGGTGACCAGCCAGATCAATACCTACCTGAGCGCCAACGGCGGCCAGGCCAATCCGAACGCGCTCTACACCGTATGGGGCGGCGCCAACGATCTGCTCGCCGCTGCCGCCGTGCCGGCCCAGGCGCAGGCCATCATCGGCAACGCGGTCACCGCGCAGGTCGGTGCGGTCGGCGCCTTGCAGGCCGCCGGCGCGCGCTACGTGATGGTGCCGACCATTCCGGACGTGGGCATCACCCCGCGCTTCCGCGCCGGCGGTGCCGCTGCGATGGCGCAGGGCACTGCTGCGGCAACCGCCTACAACACCGCATTGTTCAATGGCCTGCGGTCGGCCGGCCTGCGCGTGATCCCGGTCGACACCTTCCACATCCTGCAGGAAGTGGTTGCCAATCCTGGCACCTACGGCTTCAGCAACGTCACCAGCACCGCCTGCAACCCGGCCGTGCCGCTGCCGGCCTGCAACCCGACCAGCCTGGTCGCCGCCAACGCGCCCAACACCTATGTGTTCGCCGATGGCATCCACCCGACCACCGCCACCCACCAGATCCTGGGCGAGTACGCCATCTCGCTGCTGGAAGCCCCGCGTCTGCAGCAGGTGCTCACGCATTCGGCGCAGGCGATCGGCCGCGCGCGCGCCGACCAGGTGGCCTGGCATCTGGACGGCAAGCCGGACGCCGATGGCCTGCGTTGGTGGGGCAGCGTGCGTGGCGACATGCAGCGT
This sequence comes from Xanthomonas sp. F14, assembly GCF_014199865.1. Taxonomy (NCBI): domain Bacteria; kingdom Pseudomonadati; phylum Pseudomonadota; class Gammaproteobacteria; order Lysobacterales; family Lysobacteraceae; genus Xanthomonas; species Xanthomonas sp. F14. The sequence goes on from NZ_JACHOM010000002.1 coordinate 264,321, forward strand.
TACGACCACGCCGATCTGTACGACGGCATGGCCCCGGCCGGCTTGTTCGGTGTGGACTGGACTGCGGGCGACCTGGTGTTCGGCGGCTTTGCCGGCTTCGGCAGCATGGACGCCGACTTCGGCAACCGTAACGGCAGCTTCAAGCAGGACGACACCACGTTGGGCGGCTTCTTCGGCTGGTACACCGGCCCGGTCTGGGTCAACGCGCAGGTCAGCTACAGCTGGCTGAGCTACGACGTCGACCGCGAAGTGCAGCTGGGGCCGGCCACCCGCGTGCACAGCGGCTCGCCGGATGGCAGCAACCTCACCGCCGCGGTCAACGCGGGCTATTCGCTGGGCGAAGGTAACGTCAAGTACGGCCCGGTGGTCGGCCTGACCTGGCAGAAGCTCAAGCTCGACGGCTACACCGAGAGCAACGAAAGCTCCACCGCACTGGGCTACGCCGATCAGGACATCGACTCGATGGTCGGCCGCATCGGCTTCCAGGTGCGCCTGGACGGTGCAATGGTCAAGCCGTACCTGCAGGCGACCTACGACCACGAGTTCAAGGACGGCATCGAAGCCAGCGCCTGGCTGCAGTCGATGCCGGACGTGGGCATGTACACCGTCCCCGGGCAGAACTTCGATCGCAACTACGCGACCGTCGTGCTGGGCGCCCGCACCGGCCTGTGGGGCCTGCAGAGCAACATCGGCCTGAGCACCACCACCGCCCAGCGCAGCGCCCGCGACGCGACGCTGTTCGTGAATTTCAGCGGCAACTTCTGATCCACGCGCCACACGCGTTGCAAGCGAGGGCCGGGCAACCGGCCCTCGTCACATCTACGCATTGCGCCCGGCCCCCGCACCCGCCTAAACTCTCGCAACGCCGTGCGGGCGTAGCTCAATGGTAGAGCTGTAGCTTCCCAAGCTACTGACGTGGGTTCGATTCCCATCGCCCGCTCCATGTCCGGCAGTGGCCTCTGACGATCTTGTCCACTAGGCCAGCGCGGATTGCTCGATATCTGATCCGTCCTAACTGAATTGCTTACCTTCTGGGCCGGTCGCTGCGCGATTGCACTTACTCCCTGACATGCAATTTCAGGGCGCAGCTCAAGCCTCCGCAGTCGATGGTAACGATTGGTTTTCAGCCGTCGGCTTTTTAACTGCGGATCGGGGGTTTTCGTCGGCTACAACCGATTGCGACGGTGCCGCCGGACATAACATTTAGTGTTTGGACCGGCATTGATTGCAGCGCGCCGCGGCGAATAACGCCAGTTGCGCGCTTCGCTATTTCCTTGCCCATGGTCAGGAACCTCCTGATTGAGCGGGCTCGCGGCGATGGGCATAGTGGCAGCCATCATCGAGCGAGCACCATGACCGCCACGCATCCTCAACTCATCGGCGCACTTCTCAAGGGCATACGCCGCGCCGAATCCGCGCGGGCAGCCTCGGTTGCTCACCGCGCCGAGCAGATGCGTTTTGGTTACGGCACGCCGGACGATGCTGGCAAGGTGCTGGAGATGTTCGCGCTGGATTCCGAGCAGATTCGCGAGCTGGGGCTGGTGGGGGTGGAAGAGCTGGGCGAAGCGGTCTGCCATGCCTGGTCCATCAACGCCGGCGAGCTGGATCGGGTGGTGCAGTGGTTTTCTGCGCCCAGGGTCGAGTTTGTTGGCAAGCACTGCGGTGAGCTGATCCGGGCCGGGCGCATCGGGCCGGTGCTGACCATGGCCCGCGAGCATGCCTTGCTGCGCCATCGCTGAGCGCAGCCAGACTCGGGCGCGTCCTGCCGCTTTACGCTAGCCGGCGCAGCGGCAATACTCGCTGACCCGTCCAACCTCAGTTTTGCCAATGCGCCAGGTTCCGCCCGCTTCACCCTCTGCCGCCGCCAAAGCCCAATTGCTGGAAGAGCTGCGCAAGCTCGAGCAGGAAGAAGCCCAGCTGAAGTATGCCCAGACGCTGGAAGCCTTCGACCAGGTGGTCGAGGTGCTGACCCAATTCGGCAGCCGCTTCAATGCCAAGCAGAAGTCCCAGATTGCCTCGCTGGCAATGACTGGCAAATCCAAGGGGCCGTTGTCGTCCACAGGCGAAGTGGTGGCCAAGTACTGGATTCCGCATTCCGGCGAGACCTGGTCCGGGCGTGGTCGCACGCCGCGTGCGTTCAAGGCCTGGGAAGGCACCAGCTCCTACAAGGAATGGAAGGCCAATCATCCGGACAAGCGATTTCCGCTATATCCGGGCTGAGTTTTGCGTCTTCAAGGTCTGGCTAGGGCGCGTAACGCTTAGCGATCCACGGCCGTCGTGCACTTTGGTGTTATCGCCGTCATTGCCGCATTCGAGACGCTGCCGGATCGTGCAATCACGTCTGGGTGTGGTGATGCTTGCCGATGTCGCCGTGCTTTAGGCCGGAGCCAGCGAATTGCGCGTCCAGCTTGCTGTGGCGATGTAATTGTTTAAGCACAGTGCGTCGCGATAAGCGGCGGGTTTTTCGATAGATGTACTCGAAATGCGTGATTGCCGGGTGCGGCTGTTTCGTTTTTTTTAAGTTGGTTGATCGGCTATCGATAAAGGCGAGCGGTAACTCGATAAATACTGCACCAGGCCGCATCGCCACGCGCGTCACTAGAGACCAAGCCACTGCTCCAAGCGCTTTGGCAAGCAAAGCCATTGCAGCTCTATCTGCGATTGCGGCGCGCCGGCAGCGATTCTGCTTCCCCGCGCTCGACGCAGAGTCTGGCTGTCACTTTCAGAGTTGCACTGCTGCATCGACATCCATGAATCGATAGCGCAGATCCTGTTAAAGCCGTAGCCTCCGTCGCCGATGTCGAAGCAATAAAAAACTCGCGGCCTACCGGGTTTCCGGCAGGCCGCGAGTTCGTGTTACCGCATCAGTGTTACTGATCGTTCTTGCACTCAAACACCGACACGCTGCGCGGCGGGGCCAGGAATTCGCTGGCGCCGGCCGGCATCATGTCCACTTCCAGCGCTTCGTCGGTCGAGAGCGCCAGCTTCCAGTGCACCGGTTCGTCGGCCGAGGGCAGGGTGAAGGTCACGCCTTCGTGGTAGGCATTGATGACGATCAACAACGTGGCGTCGTTGGCCAGCTCCTTGACACCGGAGGTCTGTGCCTTGCCTTCCAGCAGCAGTCCCACCGAGCGCGCGCCGGCATCGGTCCAGTGCGCGTCGTCCATTTCGGTGCCACCCGGATTGAGCCAGGTGAGATCGCGCAGGCCTGCCTCCTCGTTGTACTGGCCGTTGAGGAAGCGGCCGCGCGACAGGATCGGATAGCGCTTGCGCAACTGTGTCAGTGCCTTGACGAAGTCGGTCAGGCGGCCATCGGTCGGGTCGTTTTCCCAGTCCAGCCAGGTGATCTCGTTGTCCTGGCAATAGGTGTTGTTGTTGCCGCCCTGCGACTGCGCACGCTCGTCACCGGCAAGCATCATCGGCGTCCCTTGCGAGAGCAGCAGCGTGGCGAGCAGGTTCTTCATCTGCCGCTCGCGGATCTGCAGCACGTCCGCGTTGTCGGTATCGCCTTCCTCGCCATAGTTGCAGGAACCGTCGTTGGACGAACCGTCGCGATTGTCCTCGCCATTGGCGATGTTGTGCTTTTCGTTGTAGCTCACCAGGTCGCGCAGGGTGAATCCATCATGCGCGGTGATGAAGTTGACCGACGCCCATGGACGGCGACCGCGACGATCGAACAGATCGGCCGAACCGGTGAAGCGCGTGGCGAACTCGGCGAGCTTGCCATCCTCGCCCTTCCAGAACTCGCGCGCGTTGTCGCGGAACTTGTCGTTCCATTCCGACCAGCCCGGCGGGAAATGACCGACCTGGTAGCCGCCGGGGCCGCAGTCCCAGGGTTCGGCAATCAACTTGACCTCCGACAGCAACGGATCCTGGTTGCACGCATCCAGGAAACCGCCACGCTGGTCGAAGCCACTGGGCTCGCGTCCCAGGATCGTGGCCAGGTCGAAGCGGAAGCCGTCCACATGCATCTCGCCGGCCCAATAGCGCAGCGAGTCGTTGACGAACTGGATCACCCGCGAGTTGCTCAGATTGAGCGTATTGCCGGTGCCGGTATCGTTGATGTAGTAACGCTTGTCTTCGGCAAGGCGATAATAGCTGGCGTTGTCGATGCCCTTGAACGACAGCGTCGGGCCCAGCTCGCTGCCTTCGGCGGTGTGGTTGTAGACCACGTCCAGGATCACTTCCAGGCCCTGCTTGTGCATGGCCTTGACCATGTCGCGGAACTCATCGCGATGTCCGCTGGACAGGTAGCGCGACTTCAGCGCGAAGAAGCCGATGGTGTTGTAGCCCCAGTAATTGCGCAGGTCCTTGTCCAGCAGATGCTGGTCGTCCAGATACGCATGTACCGGCAACAGCTCCACTGCGGTGATGCCCAGGTCCTTGATGTATTGCAGCACCTGCGGCTGCGCCAGGCCGGCGAAGGTGCCGCGTACGGCCTCCGGTACCTGCGGGTTGCGCATGGTATAGCCACGCACATGGGTCTCGTAGATCACCGTCTCGTTCCACGGCTTGAGCAGGCGCGCATCGTCTTCCCAGTCGTAGGTGTCTTCAACCACCACACACTTGGGCATGAACGGCGCGCTGTCGCGCTCGTCGAAACTCAGATCGCCGTCCGGGTGACCCACGGTATAGCCGTACAGTTCGTCTGCCCAGATCAGGTCGCCATCCATCTCGCGTGCATACGGGTCCATCAACAGCTTGTTGTGGTTGAAGCGGTGGCCTTCGGTCGGCTCATACGGGCCATGCACGCGGTAGCCGTAGCGCTGGCCGGGTTTGACGTCGGGTAGGTAGCCGTGCCAGATCTCGTTGGTGTATTCCGGAAGATCCACCCGCACTTCGGTGCCCTGTTCGTCGAACAGGCACAGCTCCACGCGCGTGGCATGCGCGGAAAACAACGCAAAATTGGTGCCCTGGCCATCGAAGACGGCACCGCGCGGAAACGGGCGTCCTTGACGGATGCGGGAGGGGTTGGCGTAAGCCGCGCTTGCTGGACGTCGCATTGAGAGTCTCGGGTGCGCCGGCATGCCGGCATTGAGGGAACTCAAGCATTGCGGGTTGCGCTGTGCAAACTGCGTCACGACGACAGGGGGGCGGCGTGAGGGCGGTCGATACGGCGCGCGGCGGCCGGTCATTCCGACCGAGGTGACGGAAGCGCGCGCTGACGCGGATGGAGCTGAGACGTTGAGTCGCGCATGTCTGCTGCGTTGTCTGCGCGACTGTCGCGGGCAAACCTGCGCCGTGCATCACCTGTGCCGAGGTACGTCAGCGCGCTTGAGCGCTGCGCAGCCGCCCTGCTAGCATCCGGGCCGTCGCAGCCACGCCGCGCGTGCAGTCTTACAGCTGCCTTGCTGCGTCACTTCCACCTCCCATTCTCGGGGCCGTCGCACACCCGTCGAGCGCAACGTGCAAGGGCAGGGAAGCTGCCCGCGCGTGCAGTCGGCTGGCAGACCTACGGACTTGGGTCACTCCGTCATCAGACTCCGACCATGTCCAGGCCCCGCCGTACACCTGCCGCGATGAAAATCGCCATTCTTTCCCGCAACAGCAAGCTGTATTCGACCCGGCGGCTCATCGAGGCCGGGCGCAAGCGTGGTCATACCGTGCGCATCCTCGACCCGCTGCGCTGCTACATGCGCATCGCCGCCGACGGTTTCAGCCTGCACTACAAGGGCAAGCCGATCACCGGCTTCGATGCGGTGATCCCGCGCATCGGCGCCTCGGTCACGCGCTATGCCACCGCCGTGTTGCGCCAGCTCGAATTCATGGGCACCTACACGCCCAACCCGTCCGACGCCATCCTGCGCTCGCGCGACAAGTTGCGTGCGCATCAGTTGCTGGCCGCGCAAGGCATCGACATGCCGGTGACCGTGTTCGGCGACAACCCGGACGACACCCAGGATCTGCTGTCGATGCTGGGCCCGCCGCCGCATGTGGTGAAGTTGAACGAGGGCGCGCAGGGCGCCGGGGTGATCCTCACCGAGAAAGCCAGCGCCTCGCGCGGCGTAGTCGAGGCGCTGCGCGGGCTCTATGCCAACTTCATCGTGCAGGAATTCATCGGCGAGGCCGAGGGCGCGGACCTGCGCTGCTTCGTGGTCGGCGACCGGGTGGTTGCCGCGATGCGCCGGCAGGCGGCCGAGGGCGACTTCCGTTCCAACCTGCATCTGGGCGGCAGCGCTGCGGTGGCCCAGGCCACCGAGCAGGAGCAGGAGGTCGCGGTACGCTCGGCGCGCGCGCTGGGCCTGGCCGTGGCCGGTGTGGACCTGATCCGTTCCAGGCGCGGGCCGTTGGTGCTCGAGGTCAACTCGACTCCCGGACTGGAGGGCGTGGAAGGGGTCTGCGAGGTGGACGTGGCGGCGGCGATCATCCAGCACCTGGAGCAGTCGATCCGTTGATCGGGCCGGGAGTGTTGTTAGCAAAAATTTAACGAAAATCTAATCCTTTCCTCGCTAGCCTCACCCGACCGTAGCTCCGCTCTCGGCAGTGACGGTGATCGGGATGAACTTTTGGCCCAAGTGCGTTGTCGCACTTAGGCCTTTTTACTTAGGCACGCTTGCTCCACCAGCGACGTCGAGTCTAAAGTGAGGAAATGTTAAACGGACGATGGAACAAGGAACGATCATGCTCAAGGCTTTCTGTTATACGGCATCTTTGTCTGTGCTCTTGCTAGTCAGTGCTGCGGATGCCTCGGCAACAGTAGACGTCAAGAAGCCTTTCGCCCAGCAGGCCGCTCAAGTGCGCAACGAGCTGGATGGCGGCACCAAGTACTCCGAGATCAGTCAGGAAGACCGCGCTAAGGTGCTTTCTGCGCTCACGAGAATAGAAATTGCAGTGGCAGAAAATGGTGATGCACAGGCGTTGACGCCGGACCGAAAGGCAGCGGTCTACAACGACCAAGAGCTCATCAATACAATTTTGACGAGGGCGGGTGAGGAAAGTCGCCTGGTTTGTACGCGTGAAAAGGCGACGGGTTCTCATCACACCACTTCGATCTGCAAAACCGTTGCCGAACGCAGACGCTTGCGTGACAGCGGCGAGCGTGACGTGAGCTCCATGCAGCGGAGACACAAGGCCACCGACCCGGGCTCCTAAGTCCACCCCGACCATAGTTATTGAGGTTTCAGTGCGAATTCTAGTAATCGAAGACAACAGCGATATCGCCGCCAATCTGGGCGACTATCTCGAAGACCGCGGCCACACGGTGGACTTTGCCGCCGACGGCGTGACCGGTCTGCACCTGGCCGTGGTGCACGAGTTCGACGCCATCGTGCTCGACCTCAACCTGCCCGGCATGGATGGCATCGAGGTGTGTCGCAAGCTGCGCAACGAAGCGCGCAAACAGACACCGGTGCTGATGCTCACCGCACGCGATTCGCTGGACAACAAGTTGGCCGGTTTCGACTCCGGCGCGGACGACTACCTGATCAAGCCGTTCGCGCTGCAGGAAGTGGAAGTGCGGCTCAACGCGCTGTCGCGTCGTGGCAAGGGTGTGCACACCCGCGTGCTGGAAACCGGCGATCTGGAATACAACCTGGACACGCTGGAAGTGCGTCGCCGCGGCAAGCTGTTGCAGCTCAACCCCACTGCCTTGAAGATCCTGCAGTCGCTGATGGAGGCCTCGCCGGCCGTGGTCACCCGCCAGGAGCTGGAAACCCGCGTCTGGGGCGAAGAACTGCCGGATTCGGACTCGCTGCGCGTGCATATCCACGGCCTGCGTGCGGTGGTCGACAAACCTTTCGATGTGCCGATGATCCAGACCCGTCACGGCATCGGCTATCGCATCGCCTCGCCCGATGCCTGAAAGCAATAACGGCGCGCGGCCCGCCCGCAGGCGCGGCCGCTACCGGCGGCGTCTGCGCAGCCGCATCATCCTGTCGTTCGTGTTGTTGGGCTTCTGCCTGACCACGCTGTTCGCCTTCGCCACCAACTGGGCGCGCTCTCGCGTGGAAAACCAGTTAGTGGAAGACGTGATGAACCGCAACATCGACGCCTTTGCGCAGCGCTTCTATTCCGACCCGCTGCGCAACCCCGACCTGCCGGTGCAGCAGATGCGTGGGCGGGTGGTCAAAAGCGACAAGTTCGAAGCGCTGCGGCTGGAACAGCCGGAGTGGTATCAGTTCCCGGACGGCATCCACACCATCTCCGGCGTGGACGAGAACGGCAACGCGTATTCGTACAAGCTGGCGGTGCGCAAGACGCCGAGCGAGTGGTTCTTCCTCGCCTACGACATGACCCAGACCATCAAGGGTGAGATCCAGCTCAAGCGCACCTTGATGCTTTCGGTGCTGGTGTTCAGCGGCTTCTCGCTGCTGATTGGCTGGTGGTCGGCGTCCAAGGTCATGCGCCCGGTGTCGGACCTGGCCGCACGCCTGCGCGCCTACCGCGGCGGCACCAGCGAGCCCAAGCCGCTGGCCGCGCACTTCCCGGACGACGAAGTTGGCCAGCTGGCCGAAGCGCTGGACGATTACTCGGCCCGCCTCACCGAAGTGGTACAGCGCGACCGCGAATTCAATGCCGACGTCAGCCACGAACTGCGCACCCCGCTGGCGGTGATCCGCGGCGCCACCGAACTGCTGCTCACCAAGCCCAATCTTGACGAAAAGATGCTGCAGCGCCTGCAGCGCATCCAGCGCGCCGAACTGCAATGCAGCGACCTGATCGGCTCGCTGCTGCTGCTCTCGCGCAATGAACGCGGGCAGGGCAGCAGCAATGTCGCCAAGGTGGCCGAGCAACTGATCGACGCGCACCGCGCCCAGCTCGGCGGCAAACAGCTGGAGCTGCTGCTGGAGGGCGAGCGCGACCTGGTCATCGACGCGCCCGAATCTGCCTTGTCGGTGGCGCTGGGCAACCTGATCGGCAACGCGGTCAAGTACACCCAGGACGGCCAGGTACGCGTGCGCGTGCTTGGCGATGCGGTGGAAGTGATCGACTCCGGCCCCGGCCTGAGCGAGGAAGACGCCGCCAAACTGTTCCAGCGCGGCTACCGCGGCACCCACGCCGGCCACTCGCAAGGCGGCGGCATCGGCCTGTCGATCGTCAGCCGGCTGTGCGACCTCTACGGCTGGCGCGTCAGCGTGCGCCCAGGCCAGCAGCGCGGCGTCATCGCAACACTAGCCTTCCACCGCTAACCACCACCCACACTCCCGTAGGAGCGCACCCGGGCGCGAGGGCTTTACACGTATCGTCCTTCCCACTGCAGGGCATCCAAACAACATCCGCACCCAAAACCCAGCTCAGCGCTCCACCACCGTCACCACCAACTCGCCCGCACGCGCAGTGATCTGCAGCTTGCACCCAATCGCAAACTCCAACTGCTCCAGCCAAATCCCGCGCAAGCGCACGCTGGGAATCCGCTGGCTGTGCGGCCGGCCAGATTCTGCATCGTAGTAAGGGAGTAATGGATGCCACGCTTCGTGTGCTAACGATCTCGCCGGCGGTAACGGCAGCCGACTGTCCATGGCAGTATTTTGAGTGCGCACCCGTAGATGTCAGCGCCCGATTGGATGCGTTTGTAAAACTGCCCTGTAGCTCGCATCCAGGCTTCGCGCTTGTTGCGCCAATCGGTCCGTGTCGCCTTCGTTGCTGACTACGTCATCGGCAATGGCCAATCGTTGTTCGCGAGACGCTTGCGCGGCAATCATCTGATCGGCAAGCACCGATGTGCTCCCGTCGCGTTGCATCAGGCGAGCATGTTGGAGCGACACCGGCACATCGACGACGAGAATGCGGTTTAGCCAGGCATAGGTCGCTCGTCCGCCCGCTTCGGTCAGCAGGGGAATCGCGACGATCGTATAAGGGCCCACGGCTGCCAGCGCGGCGCGCTGCAGTTCTGCGCGAATGGCCGGGTGGGTGATCGCTTCCAGCGCTTTCCGTTGGACTGGATCGGCGAAGACGATCTTGCGCAGCGCTTGGCGGTCCAGCGTTCCATCCGGTAACAGAATCTCGCGGCCGAACTGCTCGGTAATGGCGTCGAGAATGGAGCCAGGCGCCACAACCCGCCGCGCAACAACATCCGCGTCAATGACCGGCACACCAAGCTTCTCGAACTCGGCGGTCAGGGCGCTCTTGCCGGAGGCGATGCCACCCGTGAGGCCGACGATGAAGTCGCTCATCGCCGTGCCCTGATCAACGCAGGCCTGCGAAGTGCAGGTAGCCGTCCACAAGATCGTTGCCCCAGAAGAACACCACCCAGCCGGCGATGGCCAGGTAGGGGCCAAACGGAATCGGGGTGGCGCGGTCGCGGCCCTTGGCCACCAGCCAGATCGAGCCGAGGATGGCACCGACCAGCGAGGAGATCAGGATGATCGGCAGGATGCCTTTCAGCCCGCACCAGGCACCGAGCGCGGCCAACAGCTTGAAGTCGCCGTGGCCCATGCCTTCCTTGCCGGTGAGCTGCTTAAACAGCCACCACACCGTCCACAGCGAGACATAGCCAACCGCCGCGCCCAGCAGGGCGGGCTTGGCCGGCATGTAGAGGTTGTCCATCGAGCCGACCAGGCCCAGCCACATCAACGGCAAGGTCAGCTGGTCCGGCAGCAGCTTGTGGCGCAGGTCGATGCCGGACATCGCCACCAGAAAGCAGCTCAGCACGATTGCGCCGAAGCCCTGCCAGCCGAAGCCGAAGCGCCAGACGCTGGCTACACACAGGATCGAGGTCAACAGCTCAACCAGCGGGTACTGGATGGAGATTGGCTTGCCGCTGTAGCGCGACTTGCCGCGCAGCATCAGCCAGCTGAAGAGCGGGATGTTCTCCCACCACTTGAGCTTGTCGCCGGTGACCGGGTCGTGCGACGGCTCCACCACGATGCCCGGCGGCGGCGGTTCATAGATGTCCGGCAGCTCCAGGATCTCGCGCGCGTCGCGCCGCCACTGCCACTCCATGCGCTTGGGCAAGCGCAGGATCACCACGTTCAGGAAGCTGCCGATCAGCAGTCCCAGTCCGGCCGCGGCAGGAAAGCCGAGACCGGGATGCTGGTCGAGAAATGCCATTACGTCTTATCCAACCACCGAAGCGAGCTTGAAGATGGGCAGGTACATGCCGATGACCATGCCGCCGACGATGGTACCAATGAATACCATGATGATGGGTTCTAGCAAGCTGCTCAATGCATCGACAGCATTGTTGACTTCTTGTTCGAAGTATTCGGCTACCTTGAATAGCATCGCATCCAATGCGCCGGCCTCCTCACCGATTGAAGTCATCTGTACAACCATATGCGGGAACAGATTGACCTGTTTCATTGCCACGTTGACTGGATAGCCGACTGAAACGTCATCGCGCATACGTAACACAGCCTTCTCATAGACCGAATTGCCTGTCGCACCTGCAACGATGCTCAGCGCCTCTACCAAGGGCACGCCAGCCTTGAATGTCACCGCCGTCGTACGGGCAAATCGGGCTATCGAGCTGTTATGCATTATTTGGCCTAGGACGGGGGCCTTCAAGATCAGGCGGTCCATGCCGTGTTGCATAGCAGGCGACCGTTTATAAGCGAATATAAAGCCAGTGATACTTCCTGCTAATACAATCAAAAGGAGCCACCACCACGCAACCATGAATCGCGAAGCGTTGACAATCATCTGTGTAAATGCAGGAAGCTCCGCGCCAAAACCTTTGAAAACGTCTTCAAATTGGGGTACCACCCAGACAAGGAGGATGGAGCTGACAATCAGTGCGACGGCCATCACCATTGCCGGGTAAAACATCGCTTTTTTGATCTTTCCCTTAAGTGCTTCGATGTTTTCTTTGTAATTCGCCACCGTATCAAGAACGGTCTCAAGTACGCCCGCGCCTTCGCCTGCACGGACGAGATTTCGGTAGAGCTCGTCAAATTGCACGGGATGCTTGCTAATTGCTTCGTGCAACGAGGAGCCCCCCTCAATATCCGTGCGGATCTGGCCAACCATGTTCCGCATACGGGGGTTCTTGTGGCCACTGCCAATAATTTCGAGGGCACCCACAATTGGGACGCCTGACTTCATCATCGTCGCCATTTGACGGCTGAAAAAAGCGATATCTTTAGGTGTGACCGTCTTGCCCGCCGCGCCGAATAACGGCTTGGGTTTGACCTTCACTACCGTTGGCGTGATGCCTTGGCGACGCAATTCTGCGCGCAGCAAGTTAGCACTCTTGGAGGTCTGTTCCCCCTTCATCTTGACGCCGCGCTTGTCCTTACCCTCCCAGATGAATTGCAACTGCTGGTCGATTGAGCGGGACACGGCCTCTTTCTTGATTGCGCTACGTATTGCTGACATTAGCTCTGCTCCCCGTCCAGCCATCCCCAGGTGGACACTGTCTTATCTTATCTGGTTCTAAGGCGTATGACACTCGTTCGAACAGGAGCGTTGCACGCATATCGGTACTCAAACAATGTGACGCGCAGAGTCACTTTCTGGCCTTGTCCGGCAGAGGGTTAGCCCTGTCGCAGATATCACTTTTCACCATGTGCCCTACGGCGCTACGCAGATAGACTTGCTACCGGGGAGGCAGGTCATTGTTCATGAAGTTGGCACGTAATCTGCTTGTATCACCCGCACGGGGCGCTCTGCGCCGCCGAGGCGCTCAAGGGGATCAGTAGCCTTGAGAGCTGAGTGTCCGTCAACCTACTCAACTTATCTCTAGGGGATTCACAATGAAGAAGCAGCAGGGCTTTACCCTGATCGAATTGATGATCGTTATCGCGATCATCGCCATCCTGGCCGCTATCGCACTGCCGATGTACCGTGACTATGTGGCCAAGTCCCAGCTGACCGCTGCCCTTGCGGAAGTGAGTCCCGCCAAGACCATGCTGGAATCCAAGCTTCAAGAAAACAGCCTGTATGTTCCTGCAGACGCGCAGGAGGTTGGTCTTCAGACTACATCCCCGCGCTGCACGAGCTTTGGTGCAACCGCTACTACGCTTACGTGCGTCAATATTAAGGGCAATGACATCGTTGCCGGTGCGACTTTGACGTTGACTCGTAACGCAGGTGTTTGGACGTGCGGTATCAGTGGCGGCGCCGTAGTTGCCAAGCACAAGCCGGCTGGCTGCACCTGATCGTTGTAAGCTTTGAGTCTTGAAAAGGCCCTGTATGGGCCTTTTCTTTTATCAGCATGCAAGTGCTGTCGGGGTATGTGCGGCGCAAGCTTTTTGTATTTGTTGCCGGGTTTCTCTGAATTGGTAGGGTTTTTGGCTTGGGGAGTGTGTTGTACATTTATATCCCCGCTTTCGGAGCGACAAGATGAACGTAGTCATTGCCAATCTGGTCGGCATTACCGGCATTGCTCGTCGGCTTGTCCAAGACGGGGCTTTAGATGAGTCAGCGGCAAGGCTGGCGATGGATCAGGCTAGCGCTGCCAAGGTGCCTCTGCCCCAATGGTTTGCTGAGAAAAAATTGGTAACCGCGTCTCAACTTGCCGCCGCTAACGCGGTCGAATTCGGTATGCCACTGATGGACGTGTCGGTCTTCGACGCCAATCAGAACGCGGTCAAACTGGTCAGTGAGGAGTTGCTCCAGAAGTACCAGGTGCTGCCGCTGTTCAAGCGCGGCAACCGGTTGTTCGTGGGGGTGAGCAACCCGACCCAGACCAGGGCGCTGGACGACATCAAGTTTCATACCAATTTGGTGGTCGAGCCGATCCTGGTCGACGAGGACCAGATCCGTCGTACCTTGGAGCAGTGGCAGGCCAGCAACGCATCGTTGGGCTCGTCGCTCGGGGACGATGATGAGGGGATGGGCGACCTGGACGTGTCGGCCGGGGACGAGGACATGGGCGCCGGCGGGGATTCCGGGGTCGATGCCAAGGGCGACGACACGCCGGTAGTGAAGTTCGTCAACAAGGTGCTGGTGGATGCGATCCGGCGGGGAGCCTCCGACATCCATTTCGAGCCCTATGAAGACGACTACCGGGTGCGGCTGCGGATCGATGGGCTGCTGAAGAACGTGGCCAAGGCGCCGGTGAAGTTGAGCCAGCGTATCGCGGCACGCCTGAAGGTGATGTCGCAGCTGGATATCGCCGAGAAGCGGGTGCCGCAGGACGGGCGCATCAAGCTCAACCTGTCCAAGACCAAGCAGATCGACTTCCGTGTGAGCACTTTGCCGACCCTGTTCGGCGAAAAGGTGGTGCTGCGTATCCTGGACGGCAGCGCGGCCAAGCTGGGCATCGAGAAGCTGGGCTACGAGGCTGACCAGCAGAAGCTGTTCCTGGATGCGATTCACAAGCCGTACGGGATGGTGCTGGTGACCGGGCCGACCGGTTCGGGCAAGACGGTGTCGTTGTACACGGCACTGGGCATCCTCAACGACGAGACGCGCAATATCTCCACCGCCGAGGACCCGGTGGAAATCCGCCTGCCCGGCGTCAATCAGGTGCAGCAGAACAACAAGCGCGGCATGACCTTTGCCGCGGCGCTGCGTTCGTTCCTGCGCCAGGACCCGGACATCATCATGGTCGGCGAAATCCGCGACCTGGAGACGGCCGAGATTGCGATCAAGGCCGCGCAGACCGGTCACATGGTGCTGTCCACGCTGCACACCAACGATGCGCCGCAGACCATCGCGCGTTTGATGAACATGGGCATCGCGCCTTACAACATTACTTCGTCGGTGACCTTGGTGATCGCGCAGCGTCTGGCGCGGCGCCTGTGCAACAACTGCAAGCGCAAATCGACCTTGCCCGAGCATGCGTTGCTGGCGGAAGGCTTCACGCCTGCGCAGATCGCTGCCGGGATCGAGCTGTATGAGGCGGTCGGTTGCGACGAGTGCACCGAAGGCTACAAGGGCCGTACCGGTATCTACCAGGTGATGCCGATGACCGACGAGATCGGCGCGATCGTGCTGGAAGGCGGTAACGCGATGCAGATCGCCGAGGCGGCACAGAGTATCGGCATCCGCGACCTGCGTCAGTCGGCGTTGGTCAAGGCCGCGCACGGTGTGACCAGCCTGGCCGAGATCAATCGGGTGACGAAGGACTAAGGGCTGGGATTTGGGGATTCGGGATTGGGGATTCGCAAGAGCCCCCGACCGGCGGGCTGGGCAGCTGTCTGTCTTGGATCGTTACTGGCGACCTGCATCAGGTGGACTGGATGAAGGTCGCACGGGTGATCAGCCTGGCCGAGATCAATCGGGTGACGAAGGACTAAGGGCCGGGAATAGGGAATCGGGATTGGGGAATCGGAGAAGCTGGCTACGGGGGGAATCCTTTTCACCCAAGCTTCTGCTCACCGGTTTTGGCGAGACTTGGCAAAGTTGCGAAGCCCCCAAAAAAACGGCGCTTCCTCGTAAGGGGAGCGCCGTTTTTATTAGGAGAACAGCATCCGGCCATGAATGCCGTCCTCTAAGGTTCTCGAGACGTAGAAGCCAGAACAGAGCCGTCAAAGCAACTAAACACGGCAACCCGCTGTTACGATTCCCGATTCCCCAATCCCGACTCCCGGCCTTTTACTCCATCCCCAACTTCTTCAATTTATAACGCAACGCCCGAAACGTGATGCCCAGCTGCGCGGCGGTCTTGGTCTTGTTCCAGCGGTTTTCTTCCAGCGCCTTCTGGATCGCGGCGCGCTCCAGTTGCTCGATGTAGGAAGGCAGGGCGGCCGAGGCCGGGTCGATGTCCACCACCGCTTCGCGGGGTTCGACGGCGGCGCTGCCGGGGGTGGCGGCCAGGCGATGGCCGCCGTGGGCGGGCAGGCGCAGGTCGCTGGCGCTGATCTGGTCGTCTTCGGCCAGGGCCAGGGCGCGTTCGAGGATGTTTTCCAACTCGCGCACGTTGCCCGGGAAGCCGTACTGGTCCAGCGCGTCGAGCGCGGACTGGGTCAGCAGCGGAATCGGCCGGCCGTGGCTATGTGCCAGGCGCGCGATGATGGCCGCGGCCAGTTGCGGCAGGTCGCCGCCGCGTTCGCGCAGCGGCGGCACGCGCAGTTCGATGACGTTGATGCGGTAGTACAGGTCGTGGCGAAAACGGCCGTCGGAGACCAGGTCGCCCAGGTTCTTGTGGGTGGCCGAGAGAATGCGCACGTCCACCAGCGACTCGCTGGACGCGCCCACCGGGCGCACCGATTTTTCCTGGATCGCGCGCAACAGCTTGACCTGCATCTGCAGCGGCAATTCGGCCACTTCGTCCAGAAACAGCGTGCCGCCGTGCGCGGCCTGGAACAGGCCTGGCTTGTCGGCATGTGCGCCGGTGAAGCTGCCCTTCTTGTGGCCGAAGAATTCGCTTTCCATCAGTTCGGCGGGGATGGCGCCGCAGTTGACCGGCACGAACGGGCCGGCCGCGCGTGCGCCCTGTTCGTGGATGGTGCGGGCGACCAGTTCCTTGCCTACGCCCGATTCGCCGACGATGTAGACCGGCGCCTGGCTGCGCGCGACCTTGCCGATGGTGGCGCGCAGGCTTTCCATCGCACTGGAATCGCCGAGCAGGCGGCTGGCCTGTTCCGGCGGTGGCGGTGGCGGGGCAGGGCGGTCGCGGTTATTCAGTTCCAGCGCGTGCTTGACCAGGCCGCGCAGCACGCTGATATCCACCGGCTTGCTGACGAAGTCGAAGGCACCGGCCTTCAAGGCTTCCACCGCCAGGTCCATGCTGCCGAACGCGGTGATCATCGCCACCGGGGTCTGCGGATAGTGCTTGGCGATTTCGGTGACCAGCTCGATGCCGTTGCCGTCGGGCAACCGCATGTCGGTCAGGCACAGGTCGTAGGGATTGTTGGCCAGCAGCTCGCGCGCTTCGGCCAGGTTGGCGGCGGTGCTGATGCGCAGGCCCATCCGGCCCAGGGTGAGAACAAGCAGTTCGCGAATGTCACGCTCGTCATCGACAACCAAGGCACTTTTCGGTTCGTTCATGTGGCGCACGATAGCCCACGGCGATGACCGTCGACAATTGCCGGCCGGGTCCGGGCGTAACGATTCACGCGATCACACGATGGTGCGCGGGCGCAGCACGATGCGCAGTGGCTGGCCGCACGGGCACGATCGCAGTGCCAGCGCAGGCCGCAGCGCCATTGGCTTGCTGCTGGCATGACGCAGCGCTCTCGCTCATTTCCCGAGCAGGCTATTGGGCCCCTGCAACAGGATCCGGAAACAGGCGCCGCCGCCCGGCACCGACACGTAGTCCAGTTGCGCCTGGTTGGCGCGGCACAGTTCCTGGGCGATATACAGGCCCAGCCCGGTGCCGTGCTCGGAGGTGGTATAGAACGGGCGGAACAATTGCGCGGCCACCGTCTCCGGGATGCCGGGGCCGCGGTCGACCACGTCGATCACTGCCATGCGCTCCATGCGCTCCACGCGCAGTTTCACCCGCGCTGGTTCGTCCATGACCCGGCCGTACTTGAGCGCGTTGTGCACCAGCGCGGTCAGGATCTGGTGCAGGTGCTTGGGGTCGATCAAGGCATGCACGGCATTGCCCTGGATGCTGGCCTCCAGGATGTCGGTCTCCATCGACAGGGTCTGCCGGTACTCGACCACGAAGCGGCGCACGAAGGCGGCCAGATCCAGGTTGTCCGGGCTTGCGCGCTCGCGGCGGGCCAGCGCGAGCACGCTCTCGACAATGCCGTTGGTGCGCTGGCATTGCTGGTGGATGATCTGCAGCAGGCGGCGGTCGGCATCGCCGATGTCCGGGGATTCTTCCAGCAGCTGCGAGGCGTAGCTGATCGCCGCCAGCGGGTTGCGGATCTCGTGCGCCAGGCTGGCCGAAAAGCGCCCCATCGCCGACAGCGTGAGCGATTCGGCGCGCCGCGACACCACGCTGGCATCGTCCAGAAACACCAGCACCAGGTCGCTGTCGGCGAGCAGCCGCACGAAGCGCGGCTGCACTTCCGGGCGATCGGCGCCCAGTTGCAGCGGGGCCTCTTCCTCGCGCCAGCCGCTGCGCCAGCGCTGCAGGCGGCGCGACAGTTCGGGCGTGAGCGCCGCCAGCGACAGGTCGACCGGGGCGTTGCGCTGGTCGCCGTCGCCGAGCAGCGCCAGCGCCGCCTCGTTGGCCAGGGTGATGCGGTTGTGCGTATCGACCACCAGCACGCCGGTGCGCATGCGGCGGATGATCAGTTCGTTGATCTCGTAGAGGTTGGCGACCTGCGCGCCGCGTTCTTCGGCCAGTACCTGATTGCGGCGCGCACGCGAGCCGATCTGTTCGCAGATGAAGGCCACCGCGACGTAGCTAGTGGCGAACATCGCCAGCTCCGCGACCGGGCGGGCGGCGCCGCCACCTTCGAGCAGGGTCCACAGGTATTCCAGCACGATGGCGCCGCTGGCGAGTACCGCGATGCTCATGCCGTAACGCAGGCGCAGCAGGATCGAGGCAGCTGCGACATTGAACAGCAGCATCATCGCGATGCCGGCGCTGGCGCCGGGCAGCGCATGCGTGGCCAGGGTCGCCGCGGCGATGTCGGCCAGCACCGAACAGAACACGGTGGTGGTCAGCCGGCGCTCGCTGCGGCCCCAGAACAGCAGCGGGATCGCCACCGACAGATAGCCGATCGCCACGCCGGCCGCAAGGCGCGGGTAACGCGGCTCCGGGATCGCGTCGGACAGGGGGCTGAACACCAGGGCGGCGATCAGCCCGGCCACCAGCACCCGGTACAGCGAAAAGAAGTACAGCTCGCGCTGCGGCGCGGACTGGATCCGGTCGATAAGCGATGGGCTGGATGGCAAGCCGATTCCCCGCTGGAGCAAGCCGCGAGTATAGGCAGGTGGGCGGCCCGCGCAGCGCTTGTGCACAGTGCCGGGCTGCACGCAAGCGCCGCAAACGGCGGGCCACCCGCGCCGACTTTTGCGCCGCACGGCGTGGTCGGCCACAATAGGCGGCCCGTTCGCGTCTCTTGACGTGCCGCCCAGGCGGTCTGCGTTGCACGCAGCGGTCGTTTCCTTTTCCCACGGTGACGCATGAATTTCCACGAATACCAGTCAAAACAGCTGCTTGCCGAGTACGGCATCCCCGTTCCGGCCGGCAAGGTCGCGGCGACCCCGGACGAAGCGGTTGAAGTCGCCAATTCCCTGGGCAAGGGCCCCTGGATGGTGAAGGCGCAGATCCACGCGGGCGGTCGCGGTAAGGCTGGCGGCGTCAAGTTCTGCAAGACCACCGACGACGTGAAGGCCGCAGCGGCCAAGATGCTCGGCACCAAGATGTCCACCTACCAGACCGCCGGCGTCGAGCTGCCGATCAATCTGGTGCTGGTGACCACCGCCGGCGAGATCGTCAAGGAGCTGTACCTGTCGATCCTGGTCGACCGCGGCACCAAGACCATCACCTACATCGCCTCCAGCGAGGGTGGCGTGGAGATCGAGCAGGTCGCCGCCGAGACGCCGGAGCTGATTCACTCGCTCAACGTCGATTTCGTCGAAGGCGTGCAGGGCTACCACGGCCGCGATTTCGGCTTCAAGCTCGGCCTGACCGCCAAGCAGGCCGGCCAGTTCGCCAGCATCATGGTGAACCTGTATCGCCTGTTCAACGAAAAGGATCTGGCGCTGGTTGAAATCAACCCGCTGGCGATCCTGGACGACGGCAACCTGTACGCGCTGGACGGCAAGTTCGACAGCGACGACAACGCCGCGTTCCGTCAGAAGCAGCTGGTCGCCATGCGCGACAAGACGCAGGAAGACGAGACCGAAGTGACCGCCTCGGAGCTGGACATCAACTACGTCACCATGGACGGCAACATCGGTTGCATGGTCAACGGCGCAGGCCTGGCCATGGCCACCATGGACGTGATCAAGCTCAACGGCGGCGAGCCGGCGAACTTCCTGGACGTGGGCGGCGGCGCCAACAAGCAGCGCGTCATCGAGGCATTCAAGCTGATCCTGTCCTCGGACAAGGTCGAAGGCATCTTCGTCAACATCTTCGGCGGCATCGTCCGTTGCGACATGATTGCCGAGGGCATCATCGCTGCGGTCAAGGAAGTGGGCGTCAAGGTCCCGGTCGTGGTGCGCCTGGAAGGCACCAATGTGGAAGAAGGCAAGCAGCTGCTGCGCGACAGCGGCATGGCCATCATCCCGGCCGACAACATCAACGACGGTGCCAAGAAGGTCGTCGAAGCTGTCAAGAACGCCGCCTGATCCACGACACCGAAGGAACTATCCATGTCCGTTTTGATTAATAAGAACACCAAGGTGATCGTGCAGGGCTTCACCGGCCAGCAGGGCACCTTCCACGCCACTCAGATGATCGAGTACGGCACCCAGGTCGTCGGCGGCGTGACGCCGGGCAAGGGCGGCACCACGCATATCGACCTGCCGGTGTTCAACACCGTGGCCGATGCCGTGCAGAGCACCGGCGCCGATGCGTCGGTGATCTACGTGCCGCCGCCGTACGCGGCCGATGCGATCCTGGAAGCGGCCGCGGCCGGCATCAAGGTCATCGTCTGCATCACCGAAGGCATCCCGGTGCTGGACATGCTGCGCGTCAAGAACGTGCTGACCCGCTCGCATCCGGACACCGTGCTGATCGGGCCGAACTGCCCCGGCGTGATCACCCCGGGCGAGTGCAAGATCGGCATCATGCCGGGCCACATCCACAAGCCGGGCAAGATCGGCATCGTGTCGCGTTCGGGCACCCTGACCTATGAAGCGGTCAAGCAGACCACCGAAGTGGGCCTGGGCCAGAGCACCTGCATCGGTATCGGTGGCGACCCGATCAACGGCCTGAACTTCGTCGACTGCCTCAAGCTGTTCAACGAAGATCCGCAGACCGAAGGCATCATCATGGTTGGCGAAATCGGTGGCGACGCCGAGGAAGCCGGCGCCGAGTACATCAAGCAGTTCGTGAAGAAGCCGGTGGTCGGCTTCATCGCCGGTGCGTCGGCGCCGGCCGGCAAGCGCATGGGCCACGCCGGTGCGATCGCATCGGGCGGCAAGGGCACTGCCGAAGGCAAGTTCGCGGCGATGGAAGCTGCCGGCGTCAAGACCGTCCGTTCGCCGGGCGATCTGGGTGCGGCGATTGCTGCGCTGGTGAAGTAAGCACGCCGCGCGCGCAAGCGCGTAGCGTCGGAGAGGCCGCCTTCGGGCGGCCTTTTTTGTGGCTAGCCACTTTAGCCAGCGGTCTGTGGCGAGTCATTTGTTGCAATGGCCGACGTGGCCATTTCCGCTGGCCAATGGCTGGCTGGTGCCAGCGTCTTCGCCGGCCGCCGTTGCCTGCCGCGGCTTGGCGGCGGATTCGAGCGGCTTGCAGCGTTCGATTCAAAGCTCGTGCTGTTGCGCATTGAGCTCAAGCAACAGCTCCACGAACGCGCGCACCTTGGCCGGTCGAAAGCGCGTTGCCGGGAACACGGTGTGGATGCCGCCGGACGGCAACTGCCACTGCGGCAGCACATGCAGCAAGCGACCGGCGGCCAGATCGTCGGCGACCACATAATCGGGCAGCACCGAGATGCCTGCACCCTGGCACACCGCCTCGCGCACGGCGAGGGTGGCGTCGAGAAAGATGCCCGGCTGCACGTCCACACTCTGCGGCGCATGCGTGGCGTGCGCGAATTGCCAGCGCTGGTGATCGCGCAATGCAGTGTTCGCCACGAAGGGCAGGGTGGCGACGTCCTGCGGCGATGCGATTCGGGCCAGCTGCGCGGCCATCGCGGAAGGCGCGACCAGCAACTGGCGAAACGCGCCGATCTTGCGTGCCTGCAGGCTGCTTTCGGCCAGCCAGCCGACGCGGATCGCAAGCTCGATGTTGGCCGTCATCAGGTCCAGGGTCTGGTCGCTGAGGATTGCGTCGACCTTGCAGGCCGGATGGCGCCGGGTGAAGGCCGCGATCGCCGGCACCACCACGCGCACGCCGTAGTCCAGCGGGGCGGTGAGCCGGAGCAGGCCGGACGGTTCGGCGGCGGTGTCGGTGAGTGCGTCGAAGGCGTCGTCGGTATCGCGCAGGATGGCCGCGCAGCGCTGGTAGAACGCCTGCCCGAGTTCGGTGGTGCGCACCCTGCGGGTCGTGCGCACCAATAACGAGGTGCGGCATTCGCGCTCCAGGCGGGCGACCTGCTGGCTCACCACCGCCTTGGTGATGCCCAGGCGCTCGGCGGCCGCCGTGAAGGAGCCGGTGTCCACCACTGCGACGAAGTAGGCCAGGCGGCGCAGATTGCCCAGGCCGCCTGGTCCGGTCTCGCTTCGATTGTGTGTCTTTGGCATACGGTATGTTTATGGCGGATGGATTTAAGAGTCAACGGCGCGGGCCTAGGATGCCTTCCTCGCCACCGGATGCCGCTGCCATGTCCACTACCGTTCACTACATTTACGACCCGCTGTGCGGCTGGTGCTATGGCGCCAGCGCGGTGGTGTCGGCGCTGCAGGCACGGGCCGATGTCGCGCTGCAACTGCTGCCAGCCGGGCTGTTTCTGGGCGCGGGCGCCAGGGCAATGGACGACACCTTCGCCGGCTACGCCTGGTCCAACGACCAACGCATCGCACAGCTGACCGGCCAGGATTTCAGCGCCCAGTATCGGCAGCGCGTGCTCGGCAATCGTCAGCAGCGCTTCGATAGCGCTCCGGCGACGTTGGCACTGACGGCGGTGGCGCGTGTCGCTCCGTCGCGCGAAGTGCAGGTGCTGGGGGCCATCCAGCGGGCGCGCTATGTCGAGGGCGACGATGTGACCGCGCTGGACACGCTGGTGGGCCTGCTGCAATCGCTCGGGCTGGAGCAGGCCGCGAAGCAGATCGCCGCGCCGGATGCGCAGCTGCTTGCGCTGACACAGGCGCGCATCGACCAGGCGCTGGAGCTGTTGCAGGAATTCGATGTACGCGGCGTGCCGACGCTGGTTGCGCAGTCGTCCGGCAAGCGGTGGTTGCTGGATGTCGGGGCGGGTTATGGGAACCCCGATGTCGTCCTGCGGCAGTTGGATGCTGGGCATTTTTTGGCATCTGGGTGACGGGTTTCTCGCCATGGGGTTGGCTTTCTTGCAGCGGACCTTTCCCCACACACGTCTCCAGTGACTTGGCTGTCTTCCGCCGCACCCTCACCCCAACCGTCGCCATCCCCAAAGGCCAAACCAATGCCAACCCGACGAGACGTCATCAAAACCCTGGCCGTTGCGAGTGTCGCAACCGCCTTCCCTGGAGCGAATACCGCCATGGCTGCACCGACCACACTGACGTATCAACATTTCCCCGCCGGTGAACATGGGTTCTTCCGCGCGCCGGTGCTGATTTCCGGCACGCACGATGCGGTGCTGATCGATGGTGGCTTCACCCTGCCCGACGGCAAGGCGCTGGTCGAGGCGATCCGCGCCAGCGGCAAGACGCTGACCACCATCTACATCAGCCAGAGCGACCCGGACTACTACTTCAGCCTGGCGCCGATCAAGGCTGCCTTCCCCGAGGCGCGCGTCATCGCCGCCTCGGCCACCATTGCGGCGATCAAGGGCAATGTCGAAAAGAAACTGGCCACCTGGGGCCCGCAGCTAAAGGAAAACGGCCCGCAGCGCCTGGCCGACATCGTGATGCCGGAACCCTTCGATGGCCCTGCACTCACACGTGAAGGCCACGCGCTGGAGATCGTGGAGGCCGACGGTCTGGCCAACCGACGCTATATCTGGGT
The DNA here is from genome assembly GCF_014199865.1 of Xanthomonas sp. F14. Taxonomy (NCBI): domain Bacteria; kingdom Pseudomonadati; phylum Pseudomonadota; class Gammaproteobacteria; order Lysobacterales; family Lysobacteraceae; genus Xanthomonas; species Xanthomonas sp. F14. The sequence continues at coordinate 287,809 of NZ_JACHOM010000002.1, forward strand.
GCCTGCGCTGAAGGCGATCTTCGGTGGCGTGCTGGTGTTCTCCGGCACGCATGTGTGGACCGCCGATACGCACGGCGCCGAAGGCCGTGCAGCCTGGCGCAAGACGCTGGAGCGCATGGCGGCGCGTTTGCCATCGGTGGTGGTGGCCGGCCATTTGCTGCCGGGCGCGCCCACCGATGCCTCGGCCATCGCCTACACGCGCGATTATCTGCTGGCTTTCGAGCAAGAGCTGGCCAGGCACAGCAACAGTGCCGACCTGATCAAGGCCATGACCGCGCGCTACCCCGATGCCGGCATGACGGTGGCATTGCAGATCGGCGCCAAGGTCGCCACCGGCGAGATGCAGTGGGGCTGATGCGATGACGGCGCAGCCGGACACCATCCGCGCAGGCGCCGTGCATGCAGTGGACGCGCAACACCGACGCAGCGCCAGATCCCTGCACGCCGCTGCGCTTCTGGAATAATGCAGGCTTGGCGGCGACGCCGGTCTGCATCCCGGTCTGTTGCGGGATGCGGCGCAGCCACGCCTTCCCCGCTGCATTCGCATAGGCCTTCCAATGTCCCAGACGCTCCGCATCGCCATGGCGCAGTTCGACTTCCCGGTCGGCGCCGTGACGCGCAATACCGATCGCATCATCGACTTCATCGCGGCAGCGCGCGACGAGTTCGATGCGGACATCGTGCTGTTTCCCGAGCTGGCGATCAGCGGCTACCCGCCGGAAGATTTGCTGCTGCGGCCCGGTTTTCTCGCCCATTGCCAGGAAGCGCTGGCGCGCATCGCCGCCAGTACGCGCGGCATCGTGGCGGTGGTCGGCTGGCCGCAGAGTGCCGGCAGCGTGGTCTACAACGCCGCCAGCGTGTTGCGCGACGGGCGTATCGAGGCGACGTATCGCAAGCGCGAATTGCCCAATTACGCAGTGTTCGACGAGCGCCGCTACTTCGACGTGGACCCGGATGGCGACAACTGCGTGGTCACGGTCAAGGGTGTGCAGGTGGGCGTGGTGATCTGCGAGGACCTGTGGTTTGCCGAACCGTTGGCCAGGACCGTGCAGGCCGGCGCCGAGCTGGTGCTGGTGCCCAATGCCTCGCCCTACGAGCGCGGCAAGCATGCGCAGCGCGATGCCCTGCTGGCCGAGCGCACACGCGAGAGCGGGGCGGCGATTGCCTACCTCAACGTGGTCGGCGGCCAGGATGCGCTGGTGTTCGACGGCGCATCGGTGGTGGCCGATGGCGACGGTACCGTGCATCCGGCCGCTGCCGCCTTCGTCGATCAGTGGCTGGTGGTGGACTACGCCGCCGGCGAGCGCAGTTTCACCCCGGTGGTGTGGGTGGACGATGGCGACGAGAGCATGGATGCGCTGGCCTGGCGCGCCGTGGTGCGCGGGCTGCAGGACTATTGCCGCAAGAACGGCTTTACCAAAGTCTGGCTGGGCCTGTCCGGCGGCATCGATTCGGCGTTGGTACTGGCGATGGCGGTCGATGCGCTGGGCGGCGACAACGTCACCGCGGTGCGGTTGCCGTCGCGCTACACCGCCAACCTGTCCAACGATCTGGCCGACGAGCAATGCCGCGCGCTGGGCGTCAAGCTGGAAACCATCGCGATCGAGCCGGCGTTCGAAGGCCTGCTCGCCGCGCTGGGGCCGATGTTCGAAGGCACCCAGCCGGACATCACCGAAGAGAACCTGCAGTCGCGCAGCCGCGGGGTGATCCTGATGGCGCTGTCCAACAAGTTTGGCGGGCTGCTGCTGACCACCGGCAACAAGAGCGAGTACGCGGTGGGTTACGCCACCATCTACGGCGACATGTGCGGCGGCTACGCCCCGCTCAAGGATCTATACAAGACCGAAGTGTTCGGCCTTGCCAAGTGGCGCAATACCGTGGGCGGGGCGCCGGTGATACCGCCGGCCGTGATTTCGCGCCCGCCCTCGGCCGAGTTGCGCGACAACCAGACCGACCAGGATTCGCTGCCGCCGTACGATGTGCTTGACGGCATCCTGTACCGCTACGTCGACCAGGAACAGTCGCGCGATGACATCGTCGCGGCCGGCTATGCCGCCGACACGGTGGAACACGTGCTGCGGCTGGTGCGGCTCAACGAATGGAAGCGCCACCAGGCCGCGCCCGGGCCCAAGGTGTCGCGGCGCGCGTTCGGCCGCGAGCGGCGTTACCCGATCACCAATGGTTATTCCGGCCAGTAGCCCGACGGCTATTGCGGTCGGTCGTCCGGCGCACCAGCCACCGCTGCGGTGGCCGGTGCTTGGGCAAAGCGGGTGAGCAGGTCCAGGGTCGGCTTGGGCCGGGTCAGGTCGTACATCAGGCCGAAATGGCCTTCGGCGCCCTGGATGCTGGTCTGGTCCAGCAATTCGTAGACGTTCACCTCGGACACCACGTCGGCATAGTTGTCGCGCACGTTGCGCAGCAGCTGCGCCAGGCTGTCGTAGCAGCCGCGGTCGCCTTCCGCACCGCCGGTGGTGTTGCCGGTGTAGATCTCCGCACAGTTGAGTTCGTTGAAGAACACCGGGGTCTTGTAGGTCTGCGCCGCGGTGCGCAGCTGGCCCAGGTACAACGCGCTCCAGTAGCCGGCATCCTGGTGGAAGGCGTAGTAGTGGAAGCTGATGTGGTCGAAATTGAAGCCGGCCGCCTTGGCCTTGGCCAGGAACCATAGCGAGCCATTGCGATCGCCGGGGCAGCGTGCGCTGGCGCTGCGGTCGTCGCTGTTGCAGGCGGTGATGTTGATGGTGAAACGCAGGCCGGCGCCCAGTTCGTTGGAGGCCTGGCGCATGCCCAGGTACATCGTGGTCATTGCCGCGATGCGCGCATCGGCCTCGGCGCGCACCAGGTCCTGTTCGTTGCCGATCTCCCAGACCTTGATGTCGGCCGCATAGCGGCGTGCCAGCTGGTAGCCGATCTCGCGCGACATCGGGTAGACCATCGGGCGCAGCGTGATGCCGTACTTGCGCGCCAGCGGGACCAGCGCATCCAGCGTTGCGTAATCGCGCGGGTCCACATCGAAGCGGTAGCTGCGCAGATTGCGTGCGGCCAGCAGCTGGAAGCGGGCCTCGGCCTGGGCCATGGAATAGCCGGGGCGATTGTCGTGAGCGTTGACGCCGTAGACGATCGGCGCCGCGGTGGCGGTGTTGGTCATCGCCGCCAGCAACAGGGCGAGCAGGAACGGGACGATGCAGCGGGACATGCGGCCTCCTGGGCGGGCGCCAGCGGGGAGTCGGGTCTTCTTCAGGGCCGAGTATAGGCAGCGCACAGGCGCGGTTCGGTGACCTGGTGCCGGGTCTGGCGAGGTGCCTGCAGCTGTCGCGGGCAGGCGCGCCCCGCGTTGCGGGAGAGGGTGGGGCGCGGGCGCGGAATGCGGGACGGCCGATCTCCCGGTCGATCAGGCGTCATTGTCGCCAGGCATCGCGAGTGCCTGCGGCAGCCGGCGCGCCGTCACCGCCGCAGGCGCGTTACCGCAATAAAAAAGGGGCCTTGCGGCCCCTTCTCATCACGCCGGCGACTGATGTCTCAGTCGCGGCTCATCTGTGCATTGCGCTGACCGGTGGCGGCAGACTTCTCGCCGGCGAACGGATTGAGCTTGCGAATGGCCCAGGGATACTTCGGCCAGTCGCCGGTCAGCCACGGGTGCTGCGGGCTGTTGAGCTCCAGCACGCGGCGTGCGTCGGCGGCCAGGGTCTTGTTGCCCAGGTGGGTGTAGGCCTCGGCCAGCACCGCGACCGCGTCGTATTGGTAGGCGCTCTGCGGATAGGTTTCCAGCAGGTAGTTGGCACGACCGGCCGCCGAGACCCAGGCGTTGCGCCGCAGGTAGTACAGCGCGTTGTCCAGTTCATGCTGGGCGAACACGTCGCGCAGCTCGATCATGCGCTTGCGCGCATCCGGCGCGTATCGGCTGTTCGGATAGCGGTCGGTGACGGTGTTGAAGTCGTTGTAGGCCTGCTGCGGCGAGGACAGGTCGCGACGGCTCGGATCCAGCGACCACACGCGGCGCAGGAACACCGTATCGCGGTTGCTGTTGGCCAGCCCGCGCAGGTAGTACAGATACGAGATGTTGCGATGGGTCGGATAGGTCCGGATGAAGCGGTCGACGCTGGAGACGGTGTCGTCGTGCTTGCCGGCCTTGTACTGGGCATAGGCGGTTTCGATCATCGCCTGCTCGGTGTACGGGCCGTACGGGTACTGGGCGATCAGGCGCTTGTAGCTGGCTTCGGCGCCGGCCCAGTTGCCTTTCTCCATCAGGCCGTGGCCCTTGCCGTAGAGCTGCTCGACCGGCATGCCCTCATCGGGATTCTTGTCCTTGGCGCCGCGGTGGCAGCCGGTGACGACGAACGCCATGACCAGCATGAGGGCAATCAGGCGCGCAGGCGCGGAAAACGTGGACCGTCGGATCATGGGTCTGGGCAGGACGCATCAGGAAAACGAGAGCGCGATGATAGCCTAGTGGCCTGTCCGGCGACTGACTCCCGCCGCCCGGACCGCCAAATTCCCGCTTTTGCCTGAGTGCCCGTGTCCATGTCCGACCCATCTGCCGACCCCCTCGACCCGTCCATCCGCCAGGCCATCGTGCCCGACAACGCCGCTGGACGCCGTTTCGACGCGGTGCTGGCCGAGCTGTTCCCCGAATTCTCGCGCTCGCGCTTGTCGGAGTGGATCAAGTCCGGCGATGCGCTGCTGAACGGGGAAATGGCGCGCCCGCGCGACACCTTGCGCGGCGGCGAGAGCGTGCAGGTGCAGGTGGTGCTGGAAACCCAGACCCACGCCGCGCCGCAGGACATCCCGCTGAGCGTGCTGTACGAAGACGACCAGGTACTGGTGATCGACAAGCCGGCCGGGCTGGTGGTGCACCCGGGCGCGGGCAATCCGGACGGTACCCTGGTCAACGCCTTGCTGTTCCGCGACCCGGCGCTGGCGGCAGTGCCGCGCGCAGGCGTGGTGCACCGGCTGGACAAGGACACCAGTGGGGTGATGGTGGTGGCGCGTACCGTGCAGGCGCAGACCGCGCTGGTGGAACAGCTGTCCGCACGCGATGTGCATCGCCAGTATCTGGCGGTGGTGGTGGGCGCGCTGGTCTCCGGCGGCACCGCCAACGCGCCGATCGACCGCCATCCGCGCGATCGGCTGAAGATGGCGGTGCGCGACGACGGCCGCGATGCGGTCACCCATTACCGCCTGCGCGAGCGCTTCCGCGCACACACCGCGCTGGAATGCCGGCTGGAAACCGGGCGTACCCACCAGATCCGCGTGCACATGGCGCATCTGAAGTCGCCGATCGTCGGCGACCCGCTGTACGGCGGCGCGCTCAAGCTGCCCAAGGGGGCCACCGACGAACTGGTGCACGAGCTGCGCACCTTCAAGCGTCAGGCGCTGCATGCCGAAACCCTGGAATTCCTGCACCCCGTCAGCGGCGAGCCGGTGCGCGCCAGCGCGCCGGTGCCGGCCGACCTGCAGCGGCTGATGACGGCCCTGCGCGAAGACAGCGCACGCGCCGCCGAGCTGGCACGCCGCTGACGTGGCCGCCGCCGCACCCTTCGTGCTGCCGGCCGACTGGCCGGCGCCACCACGCATCCATGCGCTGACCACGCTGCGTCACGGCCTGGGCGGCTCGCTGGCGCCGTTCGACACGCTCAACCTCGGCAACCGCCACAGTGCCGATGGCGACGTGCCGGAGCAGGTGGAACGCAACCGGGCGCTGCTGGTCGAGGCGCTGGCACTGCCCGGTACCCCGCAGTGGCTGCGTCAGGTGCATGGGGTGGAGGTGTTGCGTGTCGACGCGCCCGTGCTCGCGCCCGGCGAACAGCCGCCTGCAGCGGGCACTGTCGCGCCAGGCGCGCAGGAACCGGTCGCCGATGCAGCGGTGACCGCTGTGCCCGGCGTGGTGCTGGCGATCCTCACCGCCGACTGCCTGCCGGTCGTGCTCGCCGCTGCCGATGGCAGCGAAGTGGCCGCCGCGCATGCAGGGTGGCGCGGCCTGGCCGACGGCATGCTGGAGCGCAGCGTGGCGGCGATGCGCACGCCGCCGCAGCAGGTGTTGGCATGGTTGGGGCCGGCAGCGGGGCCGCAGGCCTATGAAATCGGTGAAGACGTGTTCAACGCCTTCGTCGCGCACGATGCGCAGGCGCAACGCGCGTTTGTTGCGACCCGTCCGGGGCATTGGCGGGTGGACCTGTATGCGTTGGCGCGTCAACGCCTGCAGCATGCCGGTGTGCCGGCCAGCGCCATCCATGGCGGCGGGCTGTGCACCATTTCCGAGCCGCAACGCTTCTTCTCGCATCGTCGCGACCGCCGCAGCGGACGCATGGCCACGCTGGCATGGATCGCGCCCTGAGCGTGCCGTTGTTTGCGCAGGTGTTGGGGCAGGACGCGTTCGCGCAGCTGCCTGCGCCGGTGCGCGCGCTGCATTCGGTGCAGCAGCGGCAGACCTTCGCCGGCCGGGCAAGGATTCAACGCGGCACGCATGCGCTGGTCCCGTTACTGGCGCTGTTGAGCCGCTTGCCGCGCAGTGGCGAGGTGGAGGTCGAAGTGGAGTTTCTTGCAGACGCGGCGGGCGAGCGCTGGCATCGGCGGTTCGGCGGCCTGCCGATGCATTCGCGCCTGTGGCGCGAGGGCACGCGCCTGCGCGAACATCTGGGCGCGGTGCGGTTCGAATTCGCGCTGCGCGCCGACGCGCAATCGCTGTACTGGCAGGCCACGCGGGTGTGGGCATTGGGCTGGATCCGGTTGCCTGCGCGCTGGTTCGAGCAGGTGCGTTGCCGCGAGCATGCCGACGCCGGGCGTTACGGATTTCTGGTCGACGTGCACTTGCCGCTGGTCGGCCCGTTCATTCGCTACGAGGGCTGGCTTGAACCACGTTGATCCACCGCTCGCTGACGTGTCTCAGCTGGAGTCGTCTCGGTTGGAGCCTGCTCACTCGAAGCCGTCGCGCGTGGAGCCGCCCGGCCGTCAGCCAGGTGCTGTGCCCGCGACCATCGTGTTCGATGGCGTGTGCCTGCTGTGCAATGGCTGGGTCAGGTTCCTGCTGCGTCATGATCGACGCGGGCGTTATCGCTTTGCCGCAATGCAGGGCCAGGCCGGACGTGCGCTGTTGCAGCAGCATGGGCTGGATCCGGACGACCCGTTGTCGTTTCTGCTGGTGGATGACCGCGGTGCGTGGACCGACAGCGACGCGATCGTGCGGGTGCTGGCCGGGTTGGGCGGCTTCTGGCGGCTGGCCACGGTGTTGCGCGTGGTGCCGCGTCGCGTGCGCGACATCGGCTATCGCCTGATCGCACGCCATCGCTACCGCTGGTTCGGTCGCACCGAGCATTGCATGCTGCCGACACCGGAGCAGCGCGAGCGGTTTCTCGACTAGCGCCCCAGCTAGACGTAGGAGCGCACCTGGGCGCGATGGGGCGTTACCGATAAAGCTTCGTCGCGCCCAGGTGCGCTCCTACGACTGCGCGTTGATTTCTATGATGGCTTGTCGATACGGAGTGCTGTTCGGCCGCGTGCGCTGGATCTGTGGTGGCGGACAGGCACGCCTGCTCGGTGTAGGAGCGCACCTGGGCGCGATAGGGCGTTACCGGGAAAGCTTCGTCGCGCCCAGGTGCGCTCCTACGACTGCGCGCTGATTTCTATGATGGCTTGTCGATACGGAGTGCTGTTCGGCCGCGTGCGCTGGATCTGTGGTGGCGGACAGGCACGCCTGCTTTGTGTAGGAGCGCACCTGGGCGCGATGGGCGTTACCGGGAAAGCTTCGTCGCGCCCAGGTGCGCTCCTACGACTGCGCGCTGATTTCTCTGATGGCTTGTCGATACGGAGTACTGTTCGGCCGCGTGTGCTGGATCTGAGGTGGCGGACAGGCACGCCTGCTCGGTGTAGGAGCGCACCTGGGCGCGATGGGGCGTTACCGATAAAGCTTCGTCGCGCCCGGGTGCGCTCCTACGGTGATCCGTGACGGCGGCTTACGCGGCTGCGTTTTTGAAGCTTGCGGGCGCTGCTCTCGGGTTGCCGCTGTGCGCAGGCTGCAGGCGGAAGATCGACACCGCATCGGCCAGTTCCACGGCCTGTTCTTCCAGGCTGCGCGCGGCGGCGGTGGCTTCTTCCACCAGCGCGGCGTTGCGTTGGGTGACTTCGTCCAGTTGCGCGACGGTGCGGTTGACCTGTTCGATGCCGCTGGATTGCTCGGCGCTGGCGGCGGTGATCTCGCTCATGATGTCGGTGACGTGTTTGACCGAGCCGACGATCTCGCGCATGGTCGCGCCGGCGCGGTGCACCAGGCCCGAGCCCAGTTCGACCTTGTCGGTGGAGTCGGCGATCAGCGTCTTGATCTCCTTGGCCGCATCGGCCGAGCGCCGCGCCAGCGCGCGCACTTCCGAGGCGACCACCGCAAAGCCGCGGCCCTGTTCGCCGGCGCGTGCGGCTTCCACCGCAGCGTTGAGCGCCAGGATATTGGTCTGGAAGGCGATGCCGTCGATGACGCCGATGATCTCGCCGATCTTGCGCGAGGCGGTGCTGATCTGCCCCATGGTGGACACCACATCGTCCATCACCTGGCCGCCGTTGTGCGCGACTTCGCCGGTGCCCACTACCAGCCGGTTGGCCTGCAGCGCGCTGTCGGCGTTCTGCTTCACGGTGGAGGTGAGCTCCTCCATGGAGCTGGCGGTTTCTTCGAGATTGGCGGCCTGTTGCTCGGTGCGCTCGGACAGGTCGGCGTTACCGGCGGCGATTTCCACCGCCGCGCGGCGGATCGTGTCCGATGCGATCTGGATGTCGCCGATGATCTCGGTCAGCCGGGTCACGGTCTGGTTGGTGTCGTCGCGCAGGCGCGCGAAGATGCCGTGCGCATCACCCTCCACGCGTTGGGTGAGGTCGCCTTCGGCCAGTGCACCGATCACCCGCGCCAAGGCGGCCAGGTGGGTTTCCACCGAGTCGTAGATGCGGTTGATGCCCTGCGCCAGCGACAGCAGCACGCCGTCCATGCCGTCGATCTGCATGCGCCGGCTGAAATCGCCGGCCGCGGCGGCATCGATGATCTGGATCAGCGCCTGCTCGGCGTTGACCTGCGCGGTGACGTCCATCCACTGCGCGATGGTGCCCAGCTTGGTGCCGTCGGCGGCAATGATCGGGCTGTAGACGAAGTCGATCTGGCGGCCGAAGAACGGTGCGCGCACCGCCTTGGAGGCGGTCAGCGCACGCATGCGGTCGATCGCGGCCTGGCTGTCGGGATAGATGTCGCCGATGCTGCCGCCGACGAAGCCTTCGGCATGGAAGCTGGGGCGGAAGCTCTGCACATCCGGCTCGATCAGCTTGAGCATCGCCAGCAGTTTGCGGTTGGCGAACAGCACCTGGCCGTCGTCGTCGGCGATGCGGATCATGGTGTCCAGATCGTCCAGCGCCTTGATCACGAACTGGCCGTGGCGCAGCCCCTGTTCCATCACATCGAGACGGATGGCCAGCTTGTCCTGGGTCGCCTGCAGGGCGTGCAGCAACGGCGCGAGTTCGCCGGAGGCGGTGCGCAGATCCAGGCGCTGAAAGCGCCCTTCACCGATGGCGGTCACCGTGCCGATCGCCTGTTGCAGTTGCGCCACACCGCGACGGCGTGCCCACCACCACAGCCCGGCACTTGCCGCGCCCAGTACCAGCAGCGCCGGCAGCAAGCGGCCCAAGCCGGTCCAGACACCGCCGGGCAGCAGCGTGGCGGCGTAGAGCGTCAGCAAGCCCAGCAGCCCGATCTGTGCAGCGGCAGGCAGCCATGCGGCCGTGCTGGCACGCGCAAGGTTCCGGCCGGAAGGCGGGCGGGAGACGGCGGTGGCATCGGGTGAGGGCGACATAGGCTGAGTCCAACTGAGTGATTCGGAGTGGGGAGCGGCGTCCTGCGCTGCATGGGCTGCTATGGGGTATCGGCGGCCGAGCCCGAATCATGACGGCGTGAAATCACCGTTCGTCGGAATCTGCCGACCAGACCCCCGAAAACACCGATGTAGTTGATTTGGAAGCGGTTTCAGTACGTCCCGATGTGCTGCGAAACCGTGATTTGCAGCCGGATACCGGTCTTGCAATTGTAAATTTCACGTGAAATATTGGCGGGCTTCGTAAACACTTCGTAGACCTCGACGCCACGCAGTCCGATCGCATGCACGCCACCAAGACTGGCCAGCGGCGCCATCGGTGCAACGCGACGAACACGCATCGAAGCGCGGGGAATCGGGAGTGGGGATTGGGGAATCGGGCGCGCCATCAATCCAGCCCAGCCCTGAAAGACGACAGAAAAGCGCTTTTCCCATTCCCGAATCCCGATTCCCGATTCCCCAAAAAAAAACCGGCCATCTCACGATGACCGGTCTATCGATACCTAACTAGCTGACGCTACACCGGCTTACTTCGCCGGCTTGGCGCCCGCGTCGTCGGGCAGCGCCCAGGCGATCACGCTGTCGCCCGACTTGGTTTCCATGCGGTCGTGTCCACCCACGGCGGCCACGATGTACTGCTTGCCGTCGATGGTGTAGCTCAGCGGAGCGGCCTGCGGGCCGGCCGGCACGCGGGTCTCCCAGACCTGCTTGCCGGTGCGGGTGTCGAAGCCGCGCATGAAGTCGTCCAGGGTCGCGCCGATGAAGGTCACGCCGCCGGCGGTGGCCAGCGAGCCGCTGTTGTTGGGCGTGCCGATCTCGAACTTGGTCTTGGACGGGATACCCATCGGGCCCTGGTCGTAACCGGTGCCCAGCGGACGCCGCCAGATCACCTGCTGGGTGCGCAGGTCCACGCCGGAGATGTAGCCCCACGGCGGTGCCACGCACGGCGTGTTGAGCGGCGACATCCACGGCTCCTTGCGGGCGCCGTAGGCCAGGCCCTTCTGCGCCATGTAGCCGGGCGTCTTGCTCTTGCCGTCGAACACCGACACCACGCCCAGCTCATTCATCTTTTCGCGGGTGTAGACCTGCAGGGTGTAGGGCAGGCGATTGCTGTTCATCACCATGATGCCGCGCTGCAGATCGACCGAGACGCCGCCCCAGTTGATGCCGCCGTGATTGCCGGTAAAGGCCAGCGAGCCCTGCAGGGTCGGCGGGGTGAACATGCCTTCGTAGCGCAGCTGCTTGAACTGGATGCGGCAGGCCAGCTGGTCGAACGGGGTCATGCCCCAGGCGTCGGATTCGACGATGGTTTCATACTCGCGGCTCGGTGCGCCCACGGTATTGGGCATGCCCGGCGAGATCGGCTGCGTGGCCGCGGTCCAGTCGCCGTGATCGGTGCCCTGCGGCACGGCGATCTGCTTGACCGGCATGAGCGGCGCACCGGTGGCGCGGTCCAGCACGAACACCTGGCCGGACTTGGTGGCCTGGATCACCGCAGGACGGGTAGCGCCGCCGGCGACCGGCCAGTCGACCAGGTTCGGCTGCGGGCCGATGTCGTAATCCCACAGGTCGTGGTTGACGGTGCGGAAGTGCCAACGCTCCTTGCCGGTGGCCGCATCCACGGCAACCAGCGAGGCGGTGTATTCCTCATCCTGCGGGGTACGGCCCTTGCCGAAGAAATCGCCCGAGGCATTACCGGTCGGCAGATAGACCAGGCCCAGCTCGTCGTCGGCGGCCATCAGCGACCACACGTTCGGGGTGGAACGGGTATAGGTCTGCCCGGCCGGCGGCTCGGCGGTGATCGCCGGGTTGCCCAGGTCCCAGGCCCAACGCAGCTGGCCGGTGAGCGCATCGAAGCCGCGCACCACGCCCGACGGCGCATCGCCTTCCTGGCCGTCGCGCACCTGGCCGGTGGGCTGGATTACCACGCCGCGCATCACTACCGGTGGCGAGGTCGGGCCGACAAAGCCCGGCTTGGTGTTGCCGGTGCCGGCATTGAGATCGACAAAGCCGTTGTTGCCGAAGCTGGTGCACAGCTTGCCGGTCTGCGCGTCCAGCGCGCCGAGGCGGCCATCGACCATCGGCCAGAAGATCCGCGTCGGGCACTCGGCGGTGCCTTGCGGCGCCTGGTAGTACGACACGCCGCGGCAGGTGGTGGCGGCAACGCCGGCCATCGCCTTCGGATTGGTCTGCGGGTCGAAGCGCCAGCGCTCCTTGCCGTTGGCCGCTTCCACCGCGATCACCTTCTGGGTCGGGGTGCAGATGTAGAGCAGTTCGCCGACCTTGAGCGGGGTGTTCTGGAAGGCGTAGCCCAGCTTGGAGCCGGCCGGCTTCAGATCGCCGGTATGGAATTCCCAGGCCACCTTCAGGTTCTTGGCGTTTTCCGGGGTGATCTGCGCACCGGGGGTGTAGTGGTTGGACAGGTTGGAGCCGGCGTACGAGGTCCAGTTGCTGGCATCGTGATTGGCCGCGACGTTGCCGTCCGGGCTGGGCACGTTGGCGCGGCTGAACGGCGTCGCGTTCTCGGCCGGCAGCTTGGAGGCATCGGCCAGTTCGACATTGCGCGGCACCAGCAGCGGCCACAGGATCAGCGTCGCGCCCAGAATCGGCAGCACGCCGGTCACCAGCACATAGCCCAGTCCCGACAGCGGCTGCATACGGCGGCGGGCCACGCCCCAGAACGGCAGCAGCACCAGACCCAGCACCGACATCCAGGCCAGACGCGGGACCAGGCCCCAGCCATCCAGGCCCACTTCCCACAGCGCCCAGGCGATGGTGGCCGCCAGCGTGGCGCCGAACAGCCACAGGCCGGCACGCTTGCCCAGCGCCAGCAACACGCCGGCCAGGAACAGGCCGATGCCTGCCAGCAGGTAATACCAGGAGCCACCGACGGCGACCAGGCGGCCGCCCTCGTAGGCAAGCACCGCACCGAGCACGGCGATCACCACGGCATAGACCACCAGCAACCAGGTGCCTAGTCCACGTTTTGAGGATTGATCAGTCATTTTGAGATGTCAGGAAGGACCCAGGCACCGGCAGGCGGTGGCGAGTCGTGGAGGGAGCAAGATCACAGGCTGGCAAAGGGCGGCCTTGGATCCAACAAAAACGTCCTAAAGCAGAACGTCCGGATATGAACGCGCAGCCCCTCCCAGGGTCCTCAGCGCTACTCATGCGGATATTTTAGACCGCAATGACGCTTGTGTCCGTGATGGAATGAGAACCAACGTTCCAGGCCATGCGGTTGAGGCGCTGAAATTGCTCAAATTCGATATGGCTGGAGATTGCTGCAGGCGTCAGTCGGTGTTTGGTGCATTCGTGCGCCGCGACAAATGCAGGATCCTGCAGTAGTTCTATAGAGTTATTGACTCAAGTGGTGAGGCGGGGATGTGGCATTCGGGAGTGAAGATTTGTAGAAGCTGGGAATTTGCGCTTCGGACATTTCCACTTGTACGTGCACGCGTACCCTCATCCGCCCTTCGGCCCCCTTCTCCCGAGGGGAGAAGGGGGGCGCTGCCGGTGCGCAGCGCGTCTGTGCTGATAGCGTGGTGCTGGCAGCCTGCGTTGCGGACACCGGAGTCAGATATCTGCAAGTGCCTGCAGGTAGCGCTGGCGCCAGTGATTGATGTTGTTCTTGCGCAGATGATCCATCATCGCGCTCCAGCGTTCGATGCGTGTTGCCAGCGGCATGCTTGCCGCAGTGGCGATCGCGTCGGCTACGCCGTCCAGATCGTGCGGATTGACCAGCAGTGCCTCTTTCATTTCGTCCGCTGCACCGGCCAGCAACGACAGCACCAGGACGCCCGGATTCTGCGGATCCTGCGCCGCGACGAATTCCTTGGCGACCAGGTTCATGCCATCGCGCAGTGGCGTGACCAGGCCGACCGAGGCTGCGCGATAGAAACCGGTCAACGTCGCATGGCTGAAGTTCTGATTGACGTAACGCAGCGGCGTCCAATCCGGCTCGGCATGTCCACCGTTGATGTGGCCGGCGATCTGCTCCAGCTGCCCGCGCAACTGGCGATACTCGTTGACGTCGCCGCGCGATACCGGCGCGATCTGCAGATAGGTCAGGCTGCCGGATTGGTCCGGATAACGCTCCAGATAGCGCTCGAAACCCTGGAAGCGTTCCGGCAGGCCCTTGGAATAATCCAGCCGGTCCACGCCGATCGCCAGTTGCCGGCCGCGCAGGCTTTCGCGCAGGTCGCGCACCGCCTGCTTGCCGACCGAGGCCTTGGCCTGGTTGGCGATCAGGTCGGTATCGATCCCGATCGGGAACGCCGCGGCACTGAAGCGACGCCCGCCGGGGCCTTCGACGATGTCGCCGTCGAGAATGCGGCCACCGCCGAACAGACGCACATAGGCCTTGAAGCGCTCGGCATCGCGCTGGGTCTGGAAGCCAACCAGGTCGTACGCATAGAACGTGCTGAACAAGCGCGCGTGATCCGGCATCGCCTGCATCAGGTCGGCCGAAGGCATCGGCACGTGCAGGAAGAAGCCCATCTTGCAGCCCACACCCAGCTCGCGCAGCATCGCGCCCAGCGGAATCATGTGGTAATCGTGGATCCACAGCGTGTCGCTGTCTTTCAGCAACGGCGCCAGCTTCTCGGCGAACAGCCGGTTGACGCGCATATAGCCTTCGCGGGTGGCGCGGTCGTAATCGACCAGGTCCAGGCGGAAGTGCAGCAGCGGCCACAGCGTGCGATTGGCGAACCCGTTGTAGTACGAATCGATGTCGCGCTTGTTGAGGTCCATGGTGACGAACTTGATGTCGCCCTCGGTCTGTTCGTGCATGCCGCCGCTGTCGCCGCGGACGGTCTTGCCGCTCCAGCCGAACCACACACCGCCGCGCTCCTTGAGCGCAGCCAACAGACCAACCGCCAGCCCGCCGGCGCGGTTTTCGCCGGGCACTGCAACGCGGTTGGATACCACCACCAAACGACTCATGACGCCTCCTGCCAGCTCCGCGACAAGCGCATCGCTGCGATGATCAAGCCCACATGCGAATAGGTCTGGGGGAAATTCCCCCAGGCTTCGCCGTCTTCAAACGATAGGTCCTCCGACAGCAAGCCGAGGTGATTGCGGCGCGAGAGGATGCGCTCGAACAATTCACGCGCTTCCTCCTTGCGGCCGATCGCGGCCAGCGCGTCGATGTACCAGAACGTACAGATGGTGAAGCTGGTTTCCGGCTCACCGAAGTCATCCGGTGCGATGTAGCGATACAGCGCATCGCCATGCTTGAGCACGCGGCCGACCGCTTCGACCGTGCGCACGAAGCGGCTGTCGTCGTTGGCGACGATGCCGATATCGGCCAGCAGCAACAGCGATGCGTCCAGGCGATGACCGCCCAGCGTATCGGTGAAATGGCCGCGCTCTTCGCTCCAGGCCTCGCCCAGCACGCGTTCGCGGATGGTGTCGGCGCGCTCGCGCCAGTACACGCTGCGCTCGGGCAGCACCAGCCGGTCGGCGATCTTGGAGAGGCGATCGCAGGCGGCCCAGCACATCGCGGCGGTATAGGTATGCACTTCAGCGCGGCCGCGGAATTCCCACAGGCCGGCATCGGGCACGTTGTGCAGCGCGAACGCGCGCTCGCCCAGTGGCTCCAGGCGGCGGAAGGTGTCCGCATCGCCCTGATCCTTCAGGCGAAGATCGAAGAACAGTTGGGTGGACGCCAGCACCACGCTGCCGTAGACATCGTGCTGCTGCTGGATCCAGGCCAGGTTGCCGCGGCGTACCGGGCCCATGCCGCGGTAGCCGTCCATCGTTTCGACTTCGTGCTCTTCCAGCTGCGATTCGAAACCGATGCCGTACAGCGGCTGCATGGTGCCGTCGGCGGTGGCGATGTTGAAGATGTAGCCGATGAACTGCTCCATCGTGCGGGTGGCGCCCAGGCGATTCAGCGCACGCACCACGAATGCGGCGTCGCGCAGCCAGCAATAGCGGTAATCCCAGTTGCGCGGGGTATTGGGTGCTTCCGGGATCGAGGTGGTCATCGCCGCGATGATGGCGCCGCTGTCTTCGTACTGGCACAGCTTGAGCGTGATTGCGCTGCGGATCACCGCTTCCTGCCAGTCGAGCGGAATCGACAGGTAGCGCACCCATTCGCGCCAGTATTCTTCGGTGCGTTCCTGCGCTTCCTGCACGTAGCCGGTGAGCGAGCGGGTCAGCGATTCGTCCACGCCCAGCACCAGGTTGACCGGGTGGCTGAGCACGAACGGCAGGCCGTCGCGCACGAAGCGTACCGGCACGTCGGTGGTCAGGCGCAGGGTGAATTCGGGCAGCACCCAGCGGATGTGATTGCTGCCCCAGGTGGTTTCCGGGCTGCGCCCGCCCCAGTCGGCCAGCGGGCGGGCGCGCACGATGATGCGCGGGTTGCCGGCCAGCGGGCGGATCTGCCGGATGATGCTGACGGGCCGGTAGAAACGCCCGTTATTGCGCCAGCGCGGTGCGAAGTCGATGACTTCCACTTCGCCGCCGTGGTGGTCGCGCAACACGGTGCGCAGCACAGCGGTATTGGGCAGATAGTGTTGCTCGCTGCTGGCGAAGTCCTCCAGCTCCACGGCAAAGTCACCGCCTTCGCGCTTGGGCGAGAGCAGCGAACAGAACGCCGGGTCGCCGTCGAAGGCCGGCAGGCAACTCCACACCACGCGTGCCTGCCGATCGACCAATGCCCCAAAGCTGCAGTTGCCGATGACGCCCAGATCCAGGTTTGGCTCGGTCATGGAGTGCGAACGATCCTTTTGAAGAAAAGAGGGGAAGGCGCGCTGCGCTCAGGCCTGGCGCGCATTGCGTTGCAGCCACGCATGCACGTCGGCGGTACCGTCGACGCGGAAGCGCGCGCTGGTCTGGGCGCGATCGCCGACCAGTACGCTCCAGCCGCCGAGGCGGTTGGCCGCTTCGAAACCGAATTCGTCGGTGAGGTCGTCGCCGACGAACACCGGCGTGCGGCCGGCGAATGCGCCCTGCTGCATCAGTTGTTCGACCGCCAGGCCCTTGTTGCTGCCTTCGGGGACGAATTCGACCACGTGGTCGCCCGGTTGCAGGCGGTACCCGGAAAGCTGGGCGATTTCCTGCTGCGCAAAGGCGAGCACGTCGGGGCCGGCCAGCGGCTGTGCGCGCCAATGCAGCGCGACGCTGACGCCCTTGTCTTCGACCAGCACGCCGGGGTGCCGGTGCGTGAGTGCGGCGGCACGCTGATGCAGGCCATGCAGCCACTCGGAGGTGTCCTGCGGCATCGCCGCGCGTGCGGCGATGTCGCTGCGCAGTTCGTGTCCGTGCAGGCCGGCGGCCGGAAGCAGCAATGGCGCGAACAAGGCGTCCAGCTGCGACAGCGGTCGGCCGCTGACCAGTGCCACGGCGCCCTGCAGGCGGTCACTTAGCTGGCCGATGGCCGCGCGGACCTCGGGCAGGAGCCGCACAGCCTCAGGGCTGTCGGCAAAGTCAATGAGGGTACCGTCCACGTCCAGAAACAATGCGCAGGCATCGTCCAGCAATGGCGGCGACGGAAGGGGGGAGTGCACGTCTGCCATCGCGCTAGTGTGCGCAAGGCGATGTGATATTCAGGTTATGCAACAGCGGGGAGTGGGGATTCGGGGGTGGGGTTTCGCGATGCGCCCCACTTGCCAATCCCGAATCCCCGATCCACCCATGCCGGCGTCAGAACGAGTAGCGCACCCGCCCATACCAATACGCGCCATTGCTGCCGATTGGCGAGAGCACGTCGTACGGCAGGTTGCCGAAGTAGGCGATGTCGTCGATGGAGCGGTCCGAGTAGTTGTCGAGAATGTTCTGGCCGCCGACCGCCAGCGTCCACTGCGTGCCCAGGTGGTACTCGGCTTCCAGGTCCAGCTGCCATTCCGCGCCATAGGTCTGGCGTGGCACGAAACCGCCGCCGAAGTCGAACACGCGCGTGGCGCTGCCGTAGCGATTGACCCGGGTCTGCAGGTTCCAGTGTTCGTTGTTCCAGTTGGCGGCCAGCGCGGCGCGCGTGCGTGGTGCGGCATCGGTGAGCGTGTTGCTCTCCTCGACACCGAACAGCACGTAGTCCGGGTCCAGCGCGAGCAGCTGCGCCGGGGTGCCGATGACGTTCTTCAACTCGGTCTTGGCGTAGCTGTAGGTGCCGGTCAGCAGCAGGTCGCCGCCGAAGGCGTACTGGCGCCAGTTGCCGACCAGCTCGGCGCCGCGGGTGCGGGTGTCGGCGGCGTTGAGGAAATAGCTGGCGCTCTGCACGCCGGCAACGGCGAAGTTCTGCTGTACGAAGTCGGTCAGCGTGGTGCCGGTGATGTCTTCGGACAGCGCGATGCGGTCGTCGATATCGATCTGGAAGAAGTCCAGCGACAGGTCGAAGTGATCGCCCAGCTGGCTGGTGAAGCCCAGGCTGTAATTGAGCGACTTTTCCGGCTTCAGGTCGGTGGCACCGAGCGCGCGTGCGATCGGGTTGTTGACCGACAGCAGGCGGCCCTGGGTGAGGCGGCCGGCGGCGTCATAACCGGTGGACGTGGCTTCGTAGCCGATCTGGCTGAGCGAGGGCGCACGCACGTTGTTGGAGACTGCGCCGCGCAGCGCGAACGCCGGGGCGAAGGCATAGCGCGCGGCCAGCTTGCCGGTCCACTGGCTGCCGAAATCCTGGTAATGCTCGTAACGGCCGGCCAGGTCGGTGGAGAACTTGTCGCCGAACTGGCTGGACACGTTGGCATAGGCGCTGGCCACGTTGCGGGACAGGTCGGCCTCGTCCTGTGGGGTCAGGCCGCCGCCAGCCTGCGAGCCGGTGGGGCGATCGGTGAACGGGCCGGCCGCATAGCTGGCCGGGTCGCCGGCATGGGTGCGGTATTGCTCGCGGCGGAATTCGGCACCGGTGCCGAAGGTGTGGGTGGCGCCGGCCGCATCGAACACGCGGGTCAGATCCAGATTGCCCACGGTCTGCGCAAAGGCGAAATCGCCGGTCTTGAAGCGGGTGGTGCTGCCCGGGCCGAGCGAGGCGTTGAGCGAGTTGCGCAGCCGGTAGGTGAAGTCGTTGCGGCCGTAGTTGACGCTGGCGTCGTAGTCCCAGCTGCCGAGCTGCCCACGTGCGCCGGCGACGACCTGCAGGTCGCGGTTCTCGCCTTCGGAAATCGGGCGGTAGCCGTTGGGATAGATCTCACGCCAGTTGGCGCTGCCATCCGGGTAACGGAAGTAATTGGCGCCTTCGGTGTCGCGCTGGTTGTAGGTGCCGAAGGCGTAGAACTCGCCGGTGGCACTGAAGGGCACCTTGGTGTTGAGCCAGGCGTTCAGGCCCTTGGTGGCGCCATCCCCGAGCACGTAATTGCGCTTGCCGGCCAGCGCCAGGTTGGCCGGGGTCTGCTCCTCGAACGACGGAATCTGGTCGAAGCCGGCGCGGTTGGTCGCCTCGCGATTCTTCAGCTCCAGGCCGACCTTGAAGAAGCCGCCGTCATCGCCGAGCAGGCTGCCGACCTTGGCGCTGGCGTAGCTGGTCTGGCCGTCGGTGACGCGGCGATTGATCGGCTCCACGTCGGTGTTGTAGGCGCCGAAGCTGGCTTCCAGCTCGCCACGCTCGGGGTTGTCGTCCAGGATCACGTTGATCACGCCGGCGATCGCGTCCGAGCCGTACTGCGCGCCGGCACCATCGCGCAGCACTTCGATGCGCTTGATCGCATTGATCGGGATGGAATTGAAATCCACCGGCGTGGTGCCCTTGCCGATCTTGCTGTCGGTATTGACCAGCGCCGAGGTGTGGCGGCGCTTGCCGTTGACCAGCACCAGCACCTGGTCGGGCGAGAGCCCACGCAGCTGCGCGGCGCGAATATGGTCGGCACCACCGGAGTTGGACTGGCGCGGGAAGTTGAACGAGGGCAGCAGCGCCTGCAGCGCGCTGCCCAGCTCGCCGTTGACCACGCCGGCCTTGCGGATGTCCTCGGCGGTGAGCACGTCCACCGGCACGGTCGATTCCAGCACGGTGCGGTCGCTGGCGCGGGTGCCGGTGACGATCACGGTGTCCAGCGTGGTGGCGCCGGGGGCGGCCTGCTGGGCCTGGGCGTTGGCGCTCAACACGGCGGCCACGGCCAGGCCGATAGCCGAAAGGGTGGGGCGGGTCATCTCTCTCTCCTGCGACAGCAACTGCGAACGCGCCGCGCGGACGGCATCCGGCCGGGCAGGGGCGCAAAGGGGTTCGGATCGTCCACATTCATCCGGATGGAGAGATATTATCGCGTTGTTCAGGCGCGTGCGAGATGGCACAGTGCGCGCACGCCGGCATCAGCTGATGCCGGCCCTGCATGAGCCCGCCCCCGATCCGTCGTAAACGTACCCGTTGTGGAGAAGTCGATGAAGTTGCTGCCGTCCTGCCTGCTTGCCGCCATGCTGGCGCTGTCCGCCTGCGCCACCATCCCCGGCGGCGCGCCGGGCCCGACCACTGCCAGCCTCCAAGGCGATGCGGCGCGGCCGGCGGCGGCGCGCGGCTGGGTACGCAGCGAGCTGTACTTCGGCGTGGGCGAGGAAACCGGCCCGGCCGATCGCCCGCAAACCCGTACCATCGACGAAACCCAATGGCGGGCGTTTCTGGACAAGGAAGTGACCCCGCGCTTTCCCGATGGCCTAACCGTGTTCGACGCCTATGGCCAGTGGCTGTTCCGCGGTGCCAAGGAGCCGAACCGGCTGGGCACCAAGGTGCTGGTGATCCTGCACGAGGACACCCCGCAGCGGCGCAACGACATCGAGGCGATTCGCCTGGCCTGGAAGCAGGCCACCGGCCACCAGTCGGTGCTGTGGTCGCGGCAGGCGGTGGAGGTGTCGTTCTGAGTCTGGCGACCATGCGGCTTGAACATCTGCAGCGACTGCGCGTGAGCGCTGCACGCAAGCTGTTGTTCGCCGCACTGGGCGGGCTGTCGTTTGCGTGCTTTGCGCGCGACACCAGCGTGCAGGTGACGCTGGACGCAAACACGCAGGCGACCGCCACACTGGTCGGCGCACGCCTGCATGTGGTGTTGGGCCCGGGCGGCAAGGAGCAATGGTTCGACGCGAACCTGGACGAGGGCGAAGGCGGCGCCGGTGTGGACAGCGACGACTACAACTTCGACGGACATGCGGATCTTGCGGTGTCGGCGATGCTTGGCCAGGTCAACGAAGCGGTGCTGGTCTTTGTGTTCGATCCGGCGCAACGGCGCTTTCGTGCGCTGACCGCGCCCACGCGCCCGGCAGTGCAGTGCGAGGGCTTCTTCAATCTGACGCCCGACAAGCAGCAGCGCAGCCTGACCAGCTCCTGCCGCAGCGGGCCGATGTGGTACGCCGATGTGTATCGCTACGCGGCCGATGGGCGGTTGTATGTGGCCAGGACGCAGCAGCCGATCGCCTCGCCCGACATCCAGACCTTGCTGGATCCAGGCACCGGCGATGGCATGCCGCTCTCGGTGTGGCCCAGTTACGACGCGCGCGGGGCGAAGCTTTCAAGCGAGATCGGCACCACCCTGGACGCGCCGATGCCGGTCCAGCTGCGCGTGCAGGTGGCGCGTCTGCCGCTCTACGCCACCCCTACGGCGACCGGCACCAAGCGCTATCTGGTGCAAGGCGATCGGGCCGACGCGCTGGATGTCAGCGCCGATGCCACGCGCGTGCAGGTGCGCTATCGCAGTGCCGGCCGTGGCGACATCGTCGGCTGGATCGAGGTCGCTGCGGCAATGAAGTAGGGCCGTTGCTGCCACGCAGCCGCCTGGCATGGAACAGACCGGCGCAATCGCGGCGACACGCTCTGATCCACCGCGCCGCTGTCGCGCGTGCGGAGCAGCGGCTACCATCGGTCGATCCCCACGCTTCCTGGCTCCCATGTCGGCCCCTTCCTCGCGTACTGCGGCATCGCCGCGCTGGTTCGTCGCCGGCGACCTCAATGGCTTCTTCGGCCTGGTCGTCGACAATCTCTCCATCCTTGGTTTCATCGCGATGGCGTTGGTCGGGATGTTCCAGTTCCCGGCCGAGGTGGTGTTCGGGCGCATGTTTCCCGGCACCGCGTTCGGCGTGCTGGTGGGCAACCTGCTCTACACCTTGATGGCGCGGCGGCTGGCTGCACGCACCGGGCGCGACGACGTCACCGCGATGCCGCTGGGCCTGGATGCGCCGACCAGCATCGGCATGGCGCTGTTGGTGCTGGGCCCGGCATTCGTCGGCTTCAAGGCACAGGGGCTGGACCCGCAGGCGGCTGCCATCGCCACCTGGAAACTCGGCATGGCCGCGCTGGTGGTGATGGGCCTGCTCAAGCTGGTGCTGTCGTTCGTCGGCGAGGCGGTCACGCGCGCGCTGCCGCGCGCGGCCTTGCTGGGTTCCATCGCCGGCATCGCGCTGGTGTTGATGGGCTTGCTGCCACTGCTGGAAACCCTGCGTTCGCCGGTGGCCGGCTTCGTCACCCTGGGCCTGCTGCTGTACGTGCTGCTGGCCAAGGGCCGGCTGCCGACCAAGTTGCCCGGCGTGCTGGTGGCGTTCGTGATTGGCACGGCGTTGTACTACGGGCTGGGACTGGCCGGATTGGGCGCACCGGGCTTCGCGGTGCCGGAATGGACGCCGCCGCAGATCGTGTTGCCGTTGCCGAATCTGGGCTTCATCGACGGTCTGCCCGCCACGCTGGCGTACCTGCCGCTGCTGCTGCCGTTCGGCCTGTTGATGGTGGTGGGCGGCATCAATGTCAGCGAGAGCGCACGTGCCGCGGGCGATGACTACCGCACCCGCGACATCCTGCTGGTGGAAGCCCTGGCGACGCTGGTCGCAGGCGTCTGCGGCGGGGTGGCGCAGACCACGCCCTACATCGGCCAGCCGGCCTACAAGCACATGGGCGCGCGCTCCGGTTACACGCTGCTGACCGGCCTGTTCGTCGGCATCGGTGGCATGCTCGGCGTGATCTCCGGCTTGGTGCAATGGCTGCCGCTGGCGGTGCTGGCGCCGATCATCGTGTACGTGTCGATCGACATCACCACGCAGGCGTTCCAGGCCACGCCCAGGCAGCACGCCGGTGCGATGGTGCTGGGCTTTCTGCCATCGGTGGCGTACCTGCTGACCATCAAGGCACCAGGCTGGATTGCGCCGGATCAACTGGTCGCACTCACCACCAAACTCGATGGGCATGGCCTGCCGGAGCTGGCGGTGATCTTCGCGTTGGGCAATGGCTTCATCATCACCGCGATGCTGTGGATCGCCGCCGTGGCGGCGATGATCGATGGCCGCCTGCGCCGTGGTGCGGTCTTCCTGCTGGTGGCCGCGGGGCTGACGCTGTTCGGCCTGATCCATTCGGTGGACCCGCGCGGCGGCATCTATCTGCCATGGTCGCTGCACGGCCTGGCGCGCGTGATCAGCTGGCAGTTCGTGGGTGCCTATGTCGCGCTGGCGGTGACCCTGCTGCTGCTCTCGCTGCTGCCCGCACGCAAGGAGGCAGTGCAATGACATCCTGCTCCAGCGTGTTGCGGGTGATCATCGGTGGCGCACTGTTGCTTGGCGCCGGCGGTGCCTGGGCGGCCTCGTTCGATTGCAAGCAGGCCGGCACGGCGGTCGAAAAACGGCTGTGCGCGGTGCCGGCGCTGGGCCATCTGGACGATCAGCTGGACGAGTCCTATCGGGCGCTGCTGGACACCACGCCGCGTGGCGCGGTCGCAGGCGTGCGTGATCAGCAACGCGCCTGGCTGCGGCAGCGCAATGCCTGCGCGCAGGACGCCAAACTGGACGACTGCCTGCAACGCACATTGAAGGCCAGGGCCGATGTGCTGGCCAAGGCGCTGACTGTGCAGCAACAGGCGCTGGATCGCATCATCGCCTTGATTCCCACTGCGCCTGCCGACGCCGCGCGCCAGTTGCAGGGCTACGACACGCCGCTGGCTTCGGCGTGGCTGGCGTATCTGCATCAGTTTGTCCCCGCCGCGGGCGTGGATGCGAAGCTGGCGAGTGCGCGGTTTGAAAGTGCGCGCAAGGCGCTGCGCAAGGTCGACGACTTCGCCGCATCCTTGCTCGACGATGTGGATGGCATGCCCGCCATGCAGGCGCAGGAACGCGTGCTGACATTGCTGCGGATGTGGATCGAACGCGACAACAGCGATCATCGTCCTTACGTGCATTGCTTCATCTTTGCTGCAGTGGGCGAGCCGGCGTATGAGGCGTTCGGGTCGCTGTATGGCTCGACACGCGACGGGTTCGCGCCGATCTGCGAGCCGCCGGGCGGTCTGTTTGCATTGGCCAGCTGGAAGCAGCTGGATGCCGGCTTCGACGGGTTGATCGAGGCCCTGAGCAAGGACGCCGGCACCATTCGCTACGCCAGTTACGCCGAGTGGAAAATCATCGCGTTACGCGCGTCGGTATCGCCATTGCTGTACCTGACCCCGGCATTGCGCAAGCGCTACGGCGACGATCCGGACAAGGCGATTGCCGCCTGGACCGGGGAAGACAGCGACTGGCCGGCGGCACAGCGCAAGGCCGTGCGCGCGTTACTGCCGAAGGTGCGCGCCGACACGGCCGCATGGCTGGTGCGCGAGAAGCGCCTGCCTGCGAAGCAGGCCGAGCAGGCGGCCGCCGCCATCGTGGCGGCCTGGGTGAACGCGCGGCTGGATTTCGCAAGCTGAGAGCGGCGGACATTGCCACTCGCGGCCATCGGGCGGGCGGCGTTGTTGCTTGATGCGGCAACGCTGGTCGTTCTGGTTCGAGCGTTGGCGATGTAGGTGAGCGAGAGTCAAAGCCAGAGCTAGAGCCAGAGCCAGAGCATGTGATCTGCGGATGGCTGCGGGGCCCTTGCCCGCCCACCCTCGCAGGACACGCCGCAAGTACGTCCATGTAGGCTCTTACGCGGCATCCATGCCGCGTAAGGTCCCGCGACGGTGGGCCGGCAAGGACCTGTCGAGATGGTCGGTGGTTTGGTTGCAAGCAAAGCATGGTGTGCGTTGTTCGGATCACCGTGTGTTCGATCAGCTTTCCAGCGCAAACCGAGTAACGGCAGCGGCTCAACAAAGCAACCTGCAAACTTTTCAGCGTCCCGACGCAAGACTTGCAATCGCAACAGGCAGCTTTTCATTCGACCACCAACCAACCTCCTGGCGCGGTGTCCTTGCCGGTTGCGGGACCCTTGGCGGCATGGATGCAGCCAAGGAGCCTCCACGGACGGATTCACGGCGTGTCCCGCAAGCGGTGAGGGCATCGCGCCCCTCGATCACTGAGTTGTGACTGCATCGGACTTCGCTGCGCGCGTGATCGGTTCGCAATGAGAAGGGTGGTCACAGGTATGTCGTTGCCAGTTCTAGCGCTGCAGCCAGCGTTTCCTGCCAGAGGCAGGCATCCTCGCGGCCAATCGCTCTTGTGCGATGCACATGGTCTGCTTGATGGCGTCATCGCCGCACATCGATGGAACCACCGCGATATCTCGTTGTCACACCATGGATGTCGTCGATGTAAGGAGTTCCACGATGCAATCCAAGTCTTCGCGTTGGCCGTGGCTGCTGGCGGTGCCGGTGGTGGCTGGCGCCGCCTGGTGGCTATTCAGCGGGTCACCCACTGCACCGGGCGCATTGCCTGCGCCGATCAGCCAGACCGCCAGCGCCGTGGCAGCGGCGGTGACCCCCGCGCCGCCGGCACCGGCCGGGCCGCGCCATCCGGTGCAGCAGCCCTCGGCCGATGCCGCCGACGCCGCGATTCCTGCGCTGGCACAGAGCGATGCCGCTGCGTGGCAGGCCTTGGTGGAGTTGGTGCAGGACGATGGCGCCTTGTCGATCGTGCTGCGCAAGCACCTGATCGAACGCGTGGTGGTGATGATCGACAATCTCACCCAGCCCAGCATCAGCCGTCGCGCCTCGGTGCTGCAGCCGGTGGCGGGCGAGTTGGCAGTGTCCGATGCCAGCGGCAGTGTGGTGATCGATCAGGCCAATGCGGCGCGGTATGCGCCTTATGTGGCGGCGTTCACCCAGGTGGATGCGCAGGCGCTGGTGCGCAGTTATGCGCGTTTCTATCCGCTGTTCCAGCAGGCCTATGCCGACCTGGGCGCGCCGGACCGCTACTTCAACGACCGCGTGATCGACGTGATCGATCATCTGCTGCGCACGCCCGACCCGGTACAGCCGATCAAGGTGCAGCGCGACGAGCGTGGCCGTTATCGTTTTGTCGATCCCGCGTTGGAGTCGCTGTCGGTCGGTCAAAAAGCGCTGCTGCGGTTGGGGCCAGCGCAAGCGGCTGCAGTGAAGGCGCAGTTGCAGCGGATCCGGACGGCGTTGCTGCAGGGACGCTGACGCAGCGTGTGATGACGTGAGGAGAAGGCCGCCCGAATGCGGCCTTGCATGCATGGATGCAGCGTCGTGCGCCAGCCCAGCAGGGAAACAACGCAACTTCGGCGGCACGCGGTGCATCACACGCCGCCATCGCTTACGCCGCATCCAGCTCCGGATAGTGGCGGAAGATGCCGTTGGTATTGAACGCCACGCGTCGTTCGGAGGCGAGATAGGCCGCGATGCGTGGGCGGGCGGCCACGCGCTCCTGCAAGGCCTTCAGGCCGGGAAGATCGGCTGACAGTGTCTTCATGCGCTTGGGGAACATGTATTCCAGCCCGCTGATCAGCTGGAACAACGACAGATCCACATAGGAATGCGTGCCAAGCACATGCGTGCCGCCGGCCTGTTGCAGCACCTGCTCGAAGTGGCCCAGGAACTTGGGCAGGCGGTTGTCGCGTAGATCCTTGGCGCGCTTTGCTGCCTCGGCTTTCTGGTCTTCGTAATACAGCCCAGTGGCAATAGGATGATGGCTGTCGTGCACCTCGGCCACCAGATCGGCGATGGTCAGCTGCAACTGCAATGCCTGGATGCGCTGTGCGTCCGAATCCGGCACCAGCTGCAGTTGCGGTCCGATGACATGCAGGATCGCCGCCACCTGCGCAACCACCGTGTCGCCGGCCCTGAGGAAGGGTGGTGCGAACGGCTGCGCGCCGGCCTGGTGGCCTTCCAGAAAGGCATTCATCACCTCATCGCCTTCGACGCGCGCCACGTCGGTGTAGTCGGCGCCGGCGTCTTCCAGTGCGAGCCGGACGAATTCGCCGCGGCCTTGCAGGCCGGTCCAGTAATAGAGCTGATAGTGCATGCGCTGCTCCGCGATCGATGGCGCTACAGCGTAGAAACCGCGCGGCTAGGCGGGCGTGAGCGAAGCGTCAGCGGGCTGTGACCCGATATCGTCGTGCGGTTGCGCCAGCAACCAGGCCAGCTTGCGCGCCCGCGGTTGCTGCTTGAGCTGCCACTCTGCGCGCGAGGCGGCGGCGCGGTCCGCATACGGATGGCTGGCAAGCAGCTCCAGCGGCGGGTTTGCACGGGTATAGCGCGCGCCGGTGCCGCGCTGATGCGCCTGGAAGCGCCGCTCCAGATCGTTGGTGATGCCGGCGTAATAGCTGCCGTTGCGACACAGCAGCAGATAGAGGTGCCAGGGCTTGGGTGCATCCATGGGCCCATTATCGCCATTGGCCTGGTGTCGTGCAGCGATGGTCTTGGCGAGCGCTGGGCACGGACGGTCGACACGCGGCGGCGCGTGAGTGAATAACCACCTAAACATTGGTTATTTGACGCTCGCGGCCGCTGCAAACAGCATGCGCTACTGCGTTGCAGCGCCGTGTCGGTCTGCACTGCGGCCGGGTCGCCGTGCATGCATGGCGCTGGCCAATTCGCAAGAAATCTCCCCACGCTGCTGCACGACAGCCGACGCCACGAAAGGACGTACATGCCTGCGCGACACCGGACCCCTGCAAGGATCCTCGCTGCTTCGAGATGGTTGGCCAGGCCGCAGGTGCTGGCGTGGAGTCTGGTGTGGGCATGTGCGCCGGTGCTGGCCGATGAAGTGAGCGAGGCTGCTGCGACGCCGGAGCACGCCGCGCAGACCCTGGGCGCGGTCACCGTGACCGCCACGCGTCGCGAAACCACCTTGCAGCAGGTGCCGGTGGCGGTGTCGGTGGTGCAGGGCGAGACGCTGGAGCGCGAAAACCGCAACAGCGTGGCCGACCTGCCGGCGCTGGTGCCCAGCCTGAGCTTTCGCAACGGTGCCTCCAACAAGGACACCTCGTTGTTCCTGCGTGGCGTGGGCACCATCTCCACCTCGCCAGGCGTCGAGCCCAGCGTGGCGACGGTGATCGACGGCGTGGTGCTGGGGCGTCCGGGCCAGGCCACGCTGGACCTGCTCGATGTCGAACGCATCGAAGTCCTGCGCGGGCCGCAGGGCACCTTGTTCGGCAAGAACGCCTCCGCCGGCGTGCTCAATATCGTCAGCAGGCCGGCGCCGGAGCTGTTCGGCGGCTATGTGGATTACTCGCACTTCGGTGGCGGCGACGAAGACCGCGTGCGTGCCAGTGTCGGCGGCACGCTGGTGCCGGAGCTGCTCAAGGCCAGCGTGTCGGCAGTGTGGGCCGAGTACGGCGGCAACGTGCGCAACGTGGCCGACGGCCAGACCGTCAACGGCTACCGGCGCGCCGGCGCGCGCTTGCGGCTGGACCTGAGCCCGAACCCTGGCTTGAACGCGACGCTGCTGGCCGACTACCTGCAATCGCACAGCGACGCGCCCAGCGGTGTGGTGGTGGACAGCACGCGCGCCGACTTCGCCGCGGCGCTGGCACCGGTCGTCGCCAGGGACGACAACCGCCAGATCAACAGCGATTACCGCACGTATCTGGACGACATCAACAAGGGCGCCTCGCTGCAGCTGGACCAGCAGCTCGGCGATGCGCTGCTGACCTCGATCAGCGCGTGGCGGCAATGGGACAACACCCAGTTTCAGGATGGCGATCGCACCGCGCAACGCAGCGCGGCGTTTCCGTCCTCGCACGACCGTGGCGACCTGGGCTACACGCAGTATTCGCAGGAGTTGCGCATCCAGACCCCGCGCGATCGTGCGGTGGAGGCGGTCGCCGGGCTGTATTACCTGCATGCGCGCAATGACGAAACCTACCGCCGCACGGTGACGACGCCCACCGCCAGCAACGTGGGCGTGGCCGATTACGCCACCCGCGCGAAAACCTATGCCGCCTTCGGCGAGGCCACCTGGCATTGGCGCCCGGATCTGCGTGCGCTGCTGGGCGCGCGCTTCACCCGCGACACGCTCGACTACCAGCATCAGCGCCTGTCCAGCTCGGCAACCGCAGTCACCGGCATCCAGCCGTCCACCGCAAGCAGCGGCAGCACCGCAGAAAACGGCGTGTCCGGCCGCACCGGCCTGCAATACGATTTCGACGCGCGGACCACCGGTTACCTGACCTATTCGCGCGGCTACAAGGGCCCCGCCTACAACGTGTTCTTCAACATGCAGCCGCGCGATACGCCGGCGCTGAAACCGGAGACCTCCAATGCCTGGGAGCTGGGCCTGAAGGCGCGCGCCCTGGACGATCGCCTCAGTGCGAACGTGGCGCTGTTCCATACCGACTACGCCAACTATCAGGCTAACTTCTTCGACACCGTGGCCGGGCAGGTGGTGACGCGCCTGATCAACGCCGGGCAGGTGCGCACGCAGGGCCTGGAACTGGATCTGGACTACCGGCCCACCGAGCGGCTCAGCCTGGCCGCCTCGCTGGCCTACACGCAGGCGCGCATCCAACGGTTTGCCTGCCCCACCGCAGCGGCGGCCAACTGCAATGTCGACGGCCGGCCGTTGCCGTTTTCGCCGGACTGGAAGGGCAATCTGCGCGCCGGTTACCGGGTGCCGTTGCGCGGCAGCCTGGCGCTGGAATTCAATGGCGACGTGAGCTGGCAGGACAGCGTGCAGTACGACCTCAGCCAGACCCCGCAGACCATCCAGGGCCCGTACGCGATCTGGAATGCCAGCATCGCACTGGCCGACGATGTGCATGGCTGGCGGGTGGCGGTGCTCGGCCGCAATCTCGGCGACCGCTCATACGCCCCGCTGCTGGCCAATGCCACCGGCAACGTGTTCCGGCTGGTGCCGCGCGACGACCAGCGCTATGTCGGGCTGCAACTGCACAAGGATTTTTGACGATGTCCGTGATGTTCTTCGATGCTGATTCGAGCAATGCAGGCGCACCGCACGGTGGGCTGCCATGAGCGCTGCACGACAGCTCTCGCTCGGTGCGTTCCTGATGGCCACCGGCCATCACGTGGCCGCATGGCGGCACCCGCAGGCCAGTGCCGACCCGCTGGTGTTCGACCATTATCGCGAGATGGTGCGCATCGCCGAAGCCGCCAAGTTCGATGCGGTGTTTGTCGCCGACAGCCTGGCTGCAGCTGGTGGGCCGGTGGCGTCGCGGATGGCGCGTTCCAGCCTGTTCGAACCGCTCACGCTGCTGAGTGCGTTGGCGGTGGTGAGCGAGCGCATCGGCCTGATCGCCACCATGACCACCAGCTACAACGAGCCGTATCACGTGGCGCGCAAGTTCGCCTCGCTGGATCATCTGTCCGGTGGGCGTGCCGGCTGGAATCTGGTCACCTCCGATGCCGCCGACGAAGCATTGAACTTCAACCGCGACGCGCATTACGTGCATGCGGAGCGCTATGCGCGGGCGCGCGAATTCCAGCAGGTGGTCGCGGGGCTGTGGGACAGCTGGGACGACGATGCCTTCATCGCCGACACCGCTGCAGGCGTGCACTACGATCCGGCGCGGCTGCATGTGCTGGATCATCGCGGCGCGCACTTCCAGGTCCGCGGCCCGCTCAACATCGCGCGTGCGCCGCAGGGGCATCCGGTGCTGGTGCAGGCCGGCTCGTCCGAGCCCGGGCGCGCGCTGGCTGCGGAAACCGCCGAGGTGGTGTTCACCGCGCAATCGTCGCTGGCCAAGGCGCAGGCGTTCTATGCCGACATCAAGGGGCGGCTGGAACAGTTCGGGCGCGCGCGCGATGCGTTGAAAGTGATGCCGGGTGTGTTCATCGTGGTCGGGCAGAGCCAGGCCGAGGCGCAGGACAAGTTTGCGCAGTTCCAGGAGTTGGTGGAGCCGGAGGTCGGCATCGCGCTGCTGTCGCGCATGCTGGGCAACTTCGACCTGTCCGGCTATCCGCCCGATGGCCCGTTGCCGGAATTGCCGCTCACCGAAACCGGCCAGCGCAGCCGCCAGCAGTTGTTCACCGAGCTGGCCGGACAGGAGCAGCTGAGCATTGCCCAGCTCGGTCGGCGCATCGCAGGCGGACGCGGGCACTACAGCCTGATCGGCACGCCGACACAGATTGCCGACGAGCTGCAGGCCTGGTTCGAAGGCGGGGCCGCGGACGGTTTCAACGTGCTGGTGCCGCATCTGCCCGGCGGCCTGGCCGATGTGGCCACGCACGTGGTGCCCGAGCTGCAGCGGCGTGGACTGTTCCGGCGTGAATATGCAGGGCGCACCCTGCGCGATCATCTGGGGCTGGCACGCCCCGTCAATCGCTTCAGCGCACGCTGACTCACCGGATACCCTGATGACCTATCTCGCACATCCCGATCGTTACGACCGTATCGCCTACCGCCGTGTCGGCCGCAGCGGCCTTGTCCTGCCTGCGCTGTCGCTGGGCCTGTGGCACAACTTCGGCGACAGCACACCGATCGACACGCAGCGCGCATTGCTGCGGACCGCCTTCGATCTGGGCATCACCCATTTCGATCTGGCCAACAACTACGGCCCGCCGTATGGCAGCGCGGAAATCAACTTCGGCCGCCTGCTGCGTGAAGACTTCAAGCCGTATCGCGATGAATTGATCCTCTCCACCAAGGCCGGCTGGGACATGTGGCCGGGTCCGTACGGGCAGGGCGGCAGTTCGCGCAAATACCTGCTGTCCAGCCTGGATCAGAGCCTGCAGCGGCTGGGCGTGGACTACGTGGACATCTTCTACTCGCACCGCTTCGATGCGGACACGCCGCTGGAAGAGACCGCCGGCGCATTAGCCAGCGCAGTGCAGCAGGGCAAGGCGCTGTATGTGGGCGTGTCGTCGTATTCGGCGGCGCGCACGCGCGAGATCGCCGCGTTGCTGCGCGAGTGGAAGGTGCCGCTGCTGATCCACCAGCCGGCCTACAACCTGTTCAATCGCTGGGCCGAGCATGAGCTGTTCGATGCGACCGACGACGTCGGCGCGGGGGTGATTGCATTCACGCCACTGGCGCAGGGCCTGTTGACCGGCAAGTACCTCAATGGCGTACCCGGCGACGCGCGCGTGAATCGTCCCGGTGGCGACTCGCTGCGGCCGGAACATCTGTCCGAGGCCAACCTGCAGCGCGCACGCGGGCTGGATGCGATCGCGCAGCGGCGTGGGCAGAGCCTGGCGCAGCTGGCCCTGGCCTGGGTGTTGCGCGACTCACGGGTGAGCTCGGCATTGCTGGGCGCCAGCCGCCCGGAGCAGTTGATCGAAAACGTCGCGGCCCTGCAGACGCCCGGGTTCAGTGCGGACGAGTTGGCCGAGATCGACCGCTTTGCGGTCGAGGGTGGCGTCAACCTCTGGGAAAAACCGTCCACCGATTGGCAATGAGGAACGCTCCGATGCGCTACCGCTTTTTGATTGCTGCATTGCTGTTGTCCGGCATCGCGTGGCTGCAACCCGCAGCGGCGGCCGAGCCGGCGCAGTTGCGTATCGGCTATCAGAAAGCGGTGTCCAGCCTGGTGCTGGCCAAGCAGCATCGGTTGCTGGAGCAGCGCTTCCCGCGCACCAGAATCAGCTGGGTCGAGTTTCCGGCCGGCCCGCAGCTGCTGGAAGCCTTGAACGTGGGCAGCATCGACCTGGGCGGTGCGGGCGATATTCCGCCATTGTTCGCGCAGGCCGCCGGTGCCGATCTGCTGTACGTGGGCTGGGTCCCGCCCACGCCCAAGGCCGAGACCATTCTGGTGCCGGCCAGCAGCACGCTGCGGCGGGTGGCCGACCTCAAGGGCAAGCGGGTGGCCTTCCAGAAGGGTTCCAGCGCGCACAACCTGCTGCTGCGGTTGTTGGCCAAGTCCGGCCTGAGCATGCGCGACATCACGCCGTTGTATCTGTCGCCGGCCAACGCACGTGCGGCATTCGCGGCCGGGCAGGTGGATGCCTGGGCGATCTGGGACCCGTGGTATTCGGCATTGACGCTGGATGGCAGCGCACGCCTGCTCGCCAATGGCGAAGGGCTGGGATTGACCGGCGGGTTCTTTCTATCCTCGCGGCGTTACGCCACCGCGTGGGGTCCGTTCGTGCAGCAGGTGATGCTGCAGCTCAACCAGGCCGATGGCTTGCTGGAGCGCGACCGCGCCGGCAGCATCAAGGTGCTGGCGCAGGTCAGCGGGCTGTCGCCTGCGGTGGTCGAGCGCACGCTGACGCATCGCCCGCCGGCCAGCGTGCAACCGCTCAGCGCCGAGGTCATCAAGGCGCAGCAGGCCACCGCCGATCTGTTCTACGCGCAGCGCCTGCTGCCCAAACGCGTGCTGGTGGCCCCGGCGGTATGGCGGGCGCCCGCAGTTGCCGCGGTGCAAGCGGCAGGCAAGCAGGCGGCGGGCAAGTGATGCATGGAAGCAGGAATACACTCGCAAGCAGGAGCGCATGCGCAGGCCGGAACGCATGCCGAGCATCCGTGAGCGGGCAGACGCACGCCGTTGTTTCGCTGCATCGCCCAACCAGCAAGGCCGTGCGATGAGTCGCCGCTCGCAGCGTCTAGGCAACGTGCTGGTGCCCTGGCTAGTGCCGCTGGCCTTGCTGGTGGCCTGGCAGGTCGCGGCCTCCGGCGGCTGGTTGCCGCAGCGCATCCTGCCCGCACCGGATGCGGTATTGCGTGCCGCAGTGACGTTGGTACAAACCGGCGAGTTGTGGCAACACCTGGCGATCAGCAGCTGGCGTGCGGCGGTGGGCCTGGCCATCGGCGGTAGCATCGGGTTTGCGCTGGGCCTGCTCACCGGCGTGTCGCGTATGGCCGAACGCCTGCTCGACAGCACCTTGCAGATGCTGCGCAACGTGCCGCATCTGGCGCTGATTCCGCTGGTGATCCTGTGGTTCGGGATCGACGAGGGCGCCAAGCTGTTCCTGGTGGCGCTGGGCACATTCTTCCCGATCTATCTCAATACCTATCACGGTATCCGCAGCGTGGACCCGGCCTTGATCGAGATGGCGCGCAATTACGGCTTGCGCGGCCCGCAGCTGTTTGTCGATGTGTTGTTGCCCGGCGCATTGCCGTCGATTCTGGTCGGCTTGCGCTTTGCGTTGGGCCTGATGTGGCTGACCCTGATCGTGGCCGAAACCATTTCCGCCAGTTCCGGCATCGGCTATCTGGCCACCAACGCACGCGAGTTTCTGCAGACCGACATCGTGTTGGTGGCCATCGTGCTGTACGCGCTGCTCGGCAAGCTGGCCGATCTGGCCGCACGCGGGCTGGAAGCCTGGTGGCTGGGCTGGCATCCGGCGCAGCAACAGCGTGCGGAGCTGCGCCGGTGAGCGCGGCCGACACCGGCCTGCCGCTGAGCCTGCGCGGCATCGGTAAGCGCTACGGCGACAGCGAGGTCTTGCGTGGCGTCGACCTTGAGATCGCGCCTGGCGCCTGCGTGGCGGTGGTCGGGCGCAGCGGCTGCGGCAAGAGCACCTTGCTGCGCGTGATCGCCGGGCTGGAAGCGGCCGATACCGGCACCGTCGACAGCGGTCATGCAGCGCTGGCTGCGCAGCGCGATGCGGTGCGGCTGATGTTCCAGGACGCGCGGCTGCTGCCGTGGAAGCGCGTGATCGACAACGTGGCGCTGGGCCTGGGGCGTGCCGGGCGTGCGCAGGCACAGGCGGCGCTGGATGCGGTGGGGCTGGGTGCACGCGGTGGCGAGTGGCCGGCGGCGCTGTCCGGCGGTCAACGCCAGCGCGTGGCCCTGGCGCGCGCACTGGTACACCGGCCGCGGCTGCTGTTGCTGGACGAACCGCTGGGCGCACTGGATGCGTTGACGCGCATCGAGATGCAGCAGCTGATCGTGCAGTTGTGGCGGCAGTACGGCTTCACCCTGGTGCTGGTCACCCACGATGTGGCCGAGGCGAGTGCGCTGGCCGATCGCATCGTGCTGATCGAGCATGGCCAGGTCGGCCTGGACCTGCCGGTGCCGGTGCCGCATCCGCGTGCCCCCGGCGCGCCGGCCCTGGCGGCAATCCAGGCGCAGGTGCTGTCGCGTCTGCTGGGGGCGTCGCACGTGCCGGCGCCAGCGGCTGCGGAGAATCCTGCCGTGGCGCCTGCGTCGCTGCCGCTGCGGCGGATCGTGTAACGACGTGTCCGTCGGCCTGGGGTAATCCAGGTCAGTGGGCGAACCAACACCGCCCAGCCCAGGCGCCACCGTGTGTGAGCCGGTCCTGCTGCCCCGCATCGGCACCTGCGCAGCCGCCAAACCTTGAAACCCCGCACGGCAGCCGCATCTGCACGGTATCGTCGGCGTCGCCGGCCACCAGTTCAGAGGATTATCCCCATGCGGATGGACAAGCTCACCTCGCGGTTCCAGCAGGCGCTGGCCGACGCGCAGTCGCTGGCCGTGGGCCGCGACCACAACATCATCGAGCCGGTGCACGTGCTCGCCGCATTGCTCGACCAGAGTGGCGGCAGCACACGCCCGCTGCTGTCGCAGGCCGGCGTCAACGTGCCGCTGCTGCGCGAGCGGCTGGGCGAGGCGCTGGACACGCTGCCCAAGGTCTCCGGGCAGGAAGGCAACCTGTCGATCGGCAACGATCTCAACCGCCTGCTCAACCAGACCGACAAGCTGGCCCAGCAACATGGCGACGCCTTCATCGCCAGCGAGTGGTTCGTGCTGGCCGCCGCCGACGATGCCAGCCCGCTGGGCGTGGCCCTGCGCGCGGCCGGCGGCGACAAGAAGAAGATCGAAGCCGCCATCGACAAGTTGCGCGGCGGCGAGACCGTGCAATCGGAAAACGCCGAGGAACAACGCCAGGCGCTGGAAAAATACACCATCGACCTGACCGCACGTGCCGAGAGCGGCAAGCTCGATCCGGTGATCGGCCGCGACGAAGAAATCCGCCGCACCATTCAGGTGTTGCAGCGGCGCACCAAGAACAACCCGGTGCTGATCGGCGAACCCGGCGTGGGCAAGACCGCCATTGTCGAAGGCCTGGCGCAACGCATCATCAACGGCGAAGTGCCCGAAGGCCTGCGCGGCAAGCGCGTGCTGTCGCTGGACATGGGCGCGCTGATCGCTGGCGCCAAGTTCCGCGGCGAGTTCGAAGAGCGGCTAAAGGCGGTGCTCAGCGACCTGTCCAAGAACGAAGGCCAGATCATCCTGTTCATCGACGAGCTGCACACCATGGTCGGCGCCGGCAAGGCCGATGGCGCGATGGACGCCGGCAACATGCTCAAGCCGGCGCTGGCGCGCGGCGAGCTGCATTGCATCGGCGCCACCACGCTGGACGAATACCGCAAGTACATCGAAAAGGACGCGGCGCTGGAGCGGCGCTTCCAGAAGGTGTTCGTGGGCGAACCGACGGTGGAAGACACCATCGCGATCCTGCGTGGGCTGAAGGAGCGCTACGCGGTGCATCACGGCGTGGAGATCACCGACCCGGCGATCGTTGCCGCCGCCACCTTGTCCAACCGCTACATCACCGACCGCCAGCTGCCGGACAAGGCGATCGATCTGATGGACGAGGCGGCATCGCGCATCCGCATGGAGATCGACTCCAAGCCGGAGGAACTCGATCGCCTGGAGCGTCGCCTGATCCAGCTCAAGATCCAGCGCGAGATGCTGAAGAAGGAAAAGGACGACGCCTCGCGTCAGCGCCTGGCCGATCTGGAAACCGACATCGACAAGCTCGAGCGCGAGTTCTACGACCTCAACGAGTTGTGGAAGTCGGAAAAGGCCGCACTGCAGGGCACCACCAAGGTCAAGGAGCAGATCGAGCACGCCAAGCTGGAACTGGAGGCCGCGCAACGGCGCCAGGACTACGCCAAGATGAGCGAGATCCAGTACGGCGTGCTGCCGCAGCTGGAAAAGCAGATGGCGCTGGCCAACGAGGTCGAACATCACGACTTCAAGCTGGTGCAGGACCGGGTGACCGCCGAGGAAATTGCCGAGGTGGTGTCGCGCTGGACCGGTATCCCGGTCAACAAGATGCTCGAGGGCGAACGCGACAAGCTGCTGCGCATGGAAGACGAGCTGCATCAGCGCGTGGTCGGCCAGAACGAGGCGATCAAGGTCGTCTCCGACGCGGTGCGGCGTTCGCGCGCCGGCCTGTCCGATCCCAATCGTCCGAGCGGCTCGTTCCTGTTCCTGGGCCCGACCGGCGTGGGCAAGACCGAGTTGTGCAAGGCGCTGGCGGATTTCCTGTTCGACAGCACCGAGGCGATGATTCGCATCGACATGAGCGAGTTCATGGAGAAGCACTCGGTCTCGCGGTTGATCGGCGCGCCTCCGGGCTATGTGGGCTATGAGGAGGGCGGCTATCTGACCGAGGCAGTGCGGCGGCGCCCGTATTCGCTGATCCTGCTGGACGAGGTGGAAAAGGCGCATGCCGATGTCTTCAACATCCTGCTGCAGGTGCTCGACGACGGCCGCCTGACCGATGGCCAAGGCCGCACGGTGGACTTCCGCAACACCGTCATCGTGATGACCTCCAACCTGGGCTCGCACCAGATCCAGGAGCTGTCCGGCGACGGCAGCGCCGAGGCCTATACGCAGATGAAGGCAGCGGTGATGGGCGTGGTGCAAGCGCATTTCCGCCCGGAGTTCATCAACCGGCTCGACGACATCGTGGTGTTCCATCCGCTGGACAAGGCGCAGATCAAGTCGATCGCGCGCATCCAGTTGCATGGCCTGGAAAAACGCCTGTCCGAGCGCGGCCTCAAGCTGGACCTGGACGATGCCGCGCTGGAATTGCTGGGCAATGTCGGTTTTGATCCGGTGTATGGAGCCCGCCCGCTCAAGCGTGCGATCCAGTCGCAGGTGGAAAACCCGCTGGCCCAGCAGATCCTGTCCGGCCAGTACCTCGGCGGCGACACCGTGCGCGTGCGTGCCGAGGGTGGGCGGCTGGTGTTTGGCAAGGGCTGAGACGCGGCGCCGGTTGTGCGCCGCATCGCTGGCAGCGGTTGAAGCAAGCAACGGGCACTGCGCAGGCAGTGCCCGTTTGCATGAGGGGGATGGCGCATGCGGCGTATCGTCCGTGCTCACAACGCGGCGGCATAAGGTCATCACCGCTGGTTTGCAGACACGCGTGCAGGGCCGGCTATGGTCGGCACTCCTGTCCGAGCGAGCCGCGCCATGACCGATCCGCAGTGGAAGCCCGAAACCATCGCCGTGCACGGCGGCTACCAGCCCGATCCCACCACGCGGGCGGTGGCGGTGCCGATCTACCAGACCGTCGCCTACGCCTTCGACGATACCCAGCATGGCGCGGACCTGTTCGACCTCAAGGTGCAGGGCAATATCTACAGCCGCATCATGAACCCAACCAACGCCGTGCTGGAGCAGCGCGTGGCTGCGCTGGAAGGCGGCATCGGTGCATTGGCGCTGGCCTCCGGGCAGGCCGCGGTGACCTATGCGATCCAGACCATCGCCGAGGCCGGCGACAACATCGTCTCCTCCAGTGCGTTGTACGGCGGCACCTACAATCTGTTCGCGCATACCTTGCCGCAGTTCGGCATCGGCACGCGTTTTGCCGATTATCGCGATCCGCAGGCGTTTGCCGGCTTGATCGATGAACGTACCAAGGCGGTATTCGTCGAGTCGATCGGCAATCCGCGCGGCAACATCACCGATATCGAGGCCGTGGCCACGGTGGCGCATGCGCATGGCGTGCCGCTGATCGTGGACAACACCGTGGCCACGCCGTCGCTGCTGCGGCCGATCGACTTCGGCGCCGACATCGTGGTGCACTCGCTGACCAAGTATCTGGGCGGCCATGGCAATAGCATCGGCGGGGCGATCGTGGACAGCGGGCGCTTCCCGTGGGCGGCGCACAAACAGCGGTTTGCACGGCTCAACGAGCCGGACGTGAGCTATCACGGCGTGGTCTACACCGAAGCGCTGGGCGAGGCGGCGTACATCGGCCGTGCGCGCGTGGTGCCGCTGCGCAATACCGGCGCGGCGCTGTCGCCGTTCAACGCATTCCTGATCCTGCAAGGCATCGAAACGCTGCCGTTGCGGATGGAGCGCATCAATGCCAACACGCTGGCGACTGCGACGTATCTGCAGCAGCACCCGCGGGTTGCCTGGGTCAATTACGCCGCGCTGCCGGATCATCCGGAGCATGCGTTGGCGCAGAAGTACCTGGGCGGGCATGGTTCGGGCGTGCTGACCTTCGGCCTGCCCGGCGGACGCGTGGCCGGCGCGCGTTTTCTGGATGCGTTGCAGTTGTTCACGCGGTTGGTGAACATCGGCGATGCGAAGTCGCTGGCAACGCATCCGGCATCGACCACGCACCGTCAGTTGGGCCCGGCCGAACTGGAACATGCCGGGGTCAGCGAAGACACGGTGCGGCTGTCGATCGGCATCGAGCACATCGACGACCTGCTGGCGGATCTGGAGCAGGCGCTGCAGGGGGCGTGAAGTTTGATAGCCGTGACCTGAGCAGGAGTGCGGGAAGACACGAGCTAGCCTCTCTCTCGTCGGGGCGAGGAGGCACAGCTGGCGCGCCATGGTCGCGCGTGCCTTGGAGCGCCCGCGCTGCAAGCGCGGGCCGGGGCGCGGAGCGGGAGTTGGGGTGAGGGTACGGGTTCTCCAGGCACCGCCAAGTACGCCGTCTGTCTCTGGCTTCGGTCAGGGCGTCAGCGCGGCCGGGGATCGGCTCTTCGGCTCGGCAGACATCCTGTCTGACTCGCCGTCGCGGCACATCCCTGTGCCGCTCTCCGCCAATCCCCGGCCACGCTGCCGCCTCGGCACGTTGTTGCCGCGACTTCGAAAAGTGCTGAACGCGGTCATGACGAAGTTGCCCGAAGCCCCTCTCCCGTCGGGGAGAGGATGCACAGCTGGCGCGCCATGGCGCGCGTGCCAGGGAGCGCCCGCGCCGCAAGCGCGGGCTGGCGCGTGGAGCGGGGGTTGGGGTGAGGGTACGGGGGCGAAGCCCACTCGCATGTGCGAGATGACGCTCGGTGGCAGGCATGCGGCCATGCCGGCAGCCCCGGCATGCTGCTTCCATCCATTGCATGAGGCCTCGCTCCGTATCCTCATCCGCCCCTTCGGGGCACCTTCTCCCGGTGGGAGAAGGAATCGGCCATTCGCCATCCAGACGCGTGGCGACGCGTTGCGCCTGGCCGCCTGTCGCAGACCTCGGAGGCGCCCTGGGCCAATCCTGCTACCATGCGCGCCCCTGAGGTGACTGCCGGAGTTGCGGTGGTTTAAACGGGAATCCGGTGCGCGGATCGCCTTGGCGAACTGCAATGCCGGAGCTGCCCCCGCAACGGTGGGCGAGGTCAGATGCCGCAACACGCCACTGTGCAGTCGCATGGGAAGGCGCGGCATCGGAGGCGCAGGCTTCCACTCGCGAGCCCGGAGACCGGCCTGAGGGATTGAACCGGCACGCGGTGGGCGTGGCCTTGATCGTCTGGCGCTGCCGCGTTGGACGGCTGGCCCGTTGCTGCCTGCCGTCCCCATTGCCCCCGCGCGGGTAGGCGCGGTTCCAGGAGCAGCAGTCGATGTCCCTTTCTTCCGTTTTGCCGCGTCGTGCGGTGCTGGCCGTGGGGCTGTCGCTGTGCGTGGCCACCCTGGCCCGTGCCGAGGCCGCCATCGATCTCGACCAGGTCGTGGTCACCGCCTCGCGTACTGCGCAGACCCAGGACCAGACGCTGGCGCCGGTCACCGTGATCGACCGCGCGCAGATCGAGCGTCGCCAGGTGAATTCGCTGCAGGACCTGCTGCGTGGCGAAGCCGGGGTGGCGCTGGCCAACAACGGCGGCCCGGGCAAGCCGACCTCGCTGTTCCTGCGCGGCACCGAGTCCGATCAGGTGGTGGTGCTGATCGATGGCGTGCGCATCGGTTCGGCCACCTCGGGCGGGGCGGCGTTGCAGGATCTGCCGATCGAGCAGATCGAGCGCATCGAGATCGTGCGTGGTCCGTTCTCCAGCCTGTACGGTTCCGAGGCGCTGGGCGGGGTGATCCAGATCTTTACCCGGCGCCCGCAAGGCCGCTTCGTACCCACCTTCAGCGCGGCGGCCGGCAGCGACAATGCGCGCCGCTATAGCGCGGGCCTGGCCGGGCGCAGTGCAGGCGATCTGAGCGAAAGCGGTGGCTGGTATTCGGCCAACGCGGTGCATGACGAAACCGACGGCATCAACGCGTATCTGGACACCAGCTCCAGCGACTACGACCCGGATCGCGATGGCTACCGCAACGATTCGCTGAGCATGCAGGGTGGCTGGCGCTTCAATCGCCAGTGGGATGCCGACGTGCATGCCTTGCGCGCGCAAAGCCGCAACGAATACGACGGCTCGGCCTTCGGCGGCAACCTGTCCAAGGGCGTGCAGCAGGCGGTCGGTGGCCGTGTGCGTTACGCGCCCACCGATGCGGTCAAGCTCACTGCCAGCGTCGGCAGCAGTTCCGACTTCAGCGATGCGTATTACGATGGTGCGTATCTGTCCACCTATGACACCCGCCGCAAGCAGGGCACGTTGCAGGCCGATATCGCTGCCGGCGCGGGCCTGTTCACGGTCGGCTTCGACTGGCAGCGTGACGCCATCGCCAGCAGCGACAATTACGATGCCGACAGCCGCATCGACCGCGCCGCATTCGCGCAGTGGCAACAGAGCTTCGGTGCGCAGTCCTTGCAGGCCAGCCTGCGTCGCAACGACAACAGCCAGTTCGGCGGCAAGACCACCGGCAGCCTGCTGTGGGGCTGGGATGTTGCCGAGCATCTGCGCCTGACCGCCAGCTACGGCACCGCGTTCAAGGCACCGACCTTCAACGAGTTGTATTACCCCGATTTCGGCAATCCGTTGCTGGGGCCGGAAACCTCCAAGAGCGCCGAGCTCGGCCTGCGCGGCAGCTACGGCTGGGGCACCTGGACGCTGAGCGCGTTCCAGACCCGCATCGACGATCTGATCGCCTACGACGCGTCGTTGGTGGATGCGGCGCATCCGTTCGGGCAGCCGAACAATATCGATCAGGCGCGCATCCGCGGCGTGGAAGCCGGCTACGACACCGAGCTGGCCGGCTGGACCGTACGCAGCGCCTTGACCTGGCTGCAGCCGCAAGCCGATGGCGAGGTCAACAACGGCAACTGGTTGCCGCGGCGCGCGCGGCAGAGCGGGCGCATCGATGCGGACCGCAGCTTCGGTGCATTCGGCGTCGGCGCGAGCCTGTTCGGGTCCGGCAAGCGCTTCGACGATCTGGCCAACACCGAGCAGCTGGCCGGTTACGGGTTGCTGGATCTGCGCGTGAGCTATGCCGTGACTGCGGACTGGAAGGTCTCGCTCACCGCCAACAACGTGTTCGATCGCCAGTACGAAACCGCACGCTGGTACGCGCAGCCCGGGCGCAATTATCTGCTGACGTTGCGTTATCAGGCCGCGCAGTAAGCGCGGCTGTTGCGCCGGGCATGCGCACTGTGGGGTGAGCGCGCAACGAAGCGGGGCAGGGCGCCGTGCCGCTGGGCGAACTCACGCCTCGATTTGTCGACAGGCCGGCTGCACCAGGCATTGGCGCTACAGTGCGAGCGTGTGGTGCTGGTGATGGCAGGTTTGCCGATGGTTCTGACGGGAGAGGCGGTGTGACAAGCGATTGGATCCATGGTGCCTGTGCGGTGCCGGACGCGCGCGTGCGCGCGGCTGCGCTGGCGCGGCAGGAGCAACTGACCAAGCCGCACGGCGCGCTGGGCCGGCTGGAACAGCTGGCAGTGCAGCTGGCGGCCTGGCAGCGCAATGAGCACCCCACCGTGCAGCGGGTCTGGATCGCGGTGTATGCCGCCGACCATGGCGTCGCCGCCGAGGGCGTGTCTGCGTTTCCGCAGGCGGTCACCGGCGAGATGGTGCGCAATTTCGCCCGCGGTGGCGCCGCCATTGCGGTGCTGGCGCGCGAGCTCGGTGCGCGCCTGGAAGTGGTCAATCTCGGCGTTGTCAACGACCCGGGCGAGTTGCCGCGGGTGCGGCGTGCCTGGATCGCCCCGGCCAGTGCCAACATCTGCGAGCAGCCGGCGATGAGCTCCACCCAGCTGCGCGACGCGCTTGCCGCGGGCGCCGAAAGCGTCGCGCAGGCAAAGAGTTGCGACACGCAGCTGTTTGTCGGCGGCGAAATGGGCATCGGCAACACCACCTCGGCCGCGGCGTTGGGCTGCGCGCTGCTGTCGCAGTTTCCGCAGGCGATGGCTGGCGCCGGGACCGGGCTGGATGCCGAGGGCATCGCCCACAAGGCCACCGTGATCACCCGTGCGCTGGCCCTGCATGCCGATGCTGCGACTCCGCTGGAGCGGTTGCGCCGGCTGGGCGGTTTCGAGATCGCCGCCCTGGTCGGTGCCTACATCGCCGCTGCGCAGGCCGGGATTCCGGTGCTGGTGGATGGCTTCATCAGCACTGCTGCAGCGCTGGTCGCCACCCATCTCAATGGCGGCGTGCGCGAATGGCTGTTGTTCGGGCATCGCTCGCAGGAGCGCGGCCACGCCGCCTTGCTGCGCGCGCTGGATGCCGAACCCTTGCTGCAGCTGGACCTGCGTCTGGGCGAGGCCAGCGGCGCAGCGGTGGCGATTCCGCTGCTGCGTCACGCCTGCGCCTTGCACAACGGCATGGCCACCTTTGCCGAAGCCGGCGTGTCCGACGCATGAGTGTGCAGATCAGCCTGCTGCGGCACGGCACCGGCCAGCGCAGCGACCGCGGTTAGCTCGACGACCCCTCACCGCGTTGGGATGGCAGCAATTGCGCGTAGCCATCGCCGCAGGCGAATGGGACGTGGTGGTGTCGTCCAGCTTGCAGCGCTGCGCGGCCTTCGCCACCGAACTGGCCCACGCGCGTGGGGTGCCGTTGCAGCTGAACGCGCGGCTGCGCGAATATCACTTCGCCCGCTGGCAGGGCGTGCCGGTGGCCGAGATCGATCGCGACGAAGGACAAGCGCTCGGCCGCTTCTGGGCCGACCCGCTGCGCTACCCGCCGCCGCAGGCCGAGCCGTTTGCCGATTTCTGCGCGCGCCTGTCTGCCGCACTCGATGCGATCATTGGCGCCCATCCGAACCGACGTGTCTTGGTGGTCACCCACGGCGGTGCGATCCGCGCTGCGCTGCATGGTGGCCGGCAACGGATTCGCCCGCATGACCGAGCTGGCGGTGCCGCACGCCTCGCTGCATCCGCTGGCCTGGCCACCGGCCAACGGCGTCGCTGCGGCGCTGCCGTCGGAGCCGTCGGAGCCGTCGGAGCCGTCGGCAGCGCCGCAGTCGGCACGCGACGCCGGATGATCAACGGGCTGCTCGCGGCGATCGGCTTCCTGACCCGCATTCCGGTGCCCGGCGCGGTGTTCGCTCGGCCGGGCGCGCAGGCGCGTTCGTTGCCGTGGTATCCGGCGGTCGGCCTGCTGCTCGGTGCGCTGCTGTGCGGCCTGACAGGGTGCCTGCG
The DNA here is from genome assembly GCF_014199865.1 of Xanthomonas sp. F14. Taxonomy (NCBI): domain Bacteria; kingdom Pseudomonadati; phylum Pseudomonadota; class Gammaproteobacteria; order Lysobacterales; family Lysobacteraceae; genus Xanthomonas; species Xanthomonas sp. F14. The sequence goes on from NZ_JACHOM010000002.1 coordinate 332,024, forward strand.
CGATGTGGCGCCACTGCTGGGCGCGGCAGTGTTGTTGAGTGCATGGACTTGGCTGACCGGCGCCCTGCACCGGGACGGGTTGGCCGACACGACCGACGCCTGGGTCGGCGGCATGGGCGACCGCGCACGCACGCTGGCGATCATGAAGGACCCCACCAGCGGCCCGATGGCGGTGACTGCGCTGGTGCTGGTGTTGCTGCTCAAATGCGCCGCATTGGCCAGCCTGCTGGCGCAGGCGCCCACCACGCTATGGCTGGCGCCGCTACTGGCGCGCAGCGCGCTGGTTGCCGCGTTCCTAAGTACGCCGTATGTGCGCGCCGGCGGGCTGGGCAGCGCACTGTCGGGCGCCCCACGTGCAGGCCTGTGGCTGGCGCTGAGCGCCGGCACCGCGGTGTGCATCGTTGCCGGGCTGGCCACCGCGGCGTTGTGCGTTGGTATCACCGCACTGGTGTTCGCACTCTGGCGCCGCGGCTGCCTGCAGCGCCTTGGCGGCATGACCGGCGATACCTGCGGCGCATTGGTAGAACTGACCGAAACGGCCTTGCTGGTGACGCTGGCGCTGTGGTCGGCTTGAACAGGCAGGCGCTGCAGCTGACGTAATCGTCCTCACGACTGATGCCCCAGCCCGCGCATCGTCTGCGCCTGCGTAGCGGCCGTGGGCGCTGCGACCAACGGCATCCGTCAGCGTGCGTCATCTGCTGAGTTCTCCGGTGCAGGTGCAACGCCAGCGTCGCTCGTGGCTTCCCGGCACTCAGAGAAGTCCCTCGCTTGGTCTACAAGGCTAACGAGAGCGTTCCGCAACAAGGCTTAGCATTTCCGACGTCGCTGCAGCACAATCGACCTGGAAACGCCAGGTTCCGGCAGAAGCTTCAAAATTGCGTACTCAAATTTTGAGAACGTCTTGATATCAGTAATATACGTGCGCGGTAGAGCGCGAGTTGACATAACGGGTAAGGAAGCGCTCATGACACGACAAATCACAAAACTCGTAATCGGCGCGGGCATTATGGCCATCGCAACGCAAGTCGGGGCCAGCGAGTTTCTGATCGATATGCAAGGTGCAGCCGGAAAGCGTGTCAACGTCTACGCCAGTGACGCAATTATGGACCACACGCCGATCAATGATGATCTCGCAAATCCTGACTCAAACCGTGTCATTCAGATTGATTTGACGATGGTCTATGAAGCGGTCGACCAACCCCTATGGTTGGAATATCAACTTCAGTTCAAATGCCCCAAATCGATTCGGCGCGGCCGTGGCGCACCCAAGCACAAGGCTGATTCAACCGGCATATTAGACACGCCGGATTCCGTAGAATTCCGGGTGGCCAGCGGCGCAAAGACCATGAAACAGGATCCGGCGATCATTGATCTGCAGCCCACCGATTGGCAAAGCACGACCAGCTACACGATGCGACAGGCATGGAATGTAGCCTGCAACAGTGCCAGCATTGGCGATGCCAAACAAGCTGCGGCGGTCGATCGTGTGGTTAAGTCCGATACATTGCGAGCGAAACTGGCAGCCATCGGCTTGAATGGACTGGAACTGGTCCCCGCCGGACTGTCGATGAGTTCGCTTGCCGATTTTACCTGGGAAACGCTGTGGTCTGACGTGCCGAAGCCTGCGATCAATCGCGGCCGCAAGCTGACGCCAGCAGAATCGGCAGCGCTCACGGCAAAATTGGCCCAAATGCAGCAACAAGTAACCGAAGCGCAGGGGAGGGTACAGGGCAACCTGGCGGCAATGAAGGCCGATATGGACTTTACTCAGATCGCCGCTGAATACCGTGGGAAAAGGCGTTTATCGCGCAGTGAATCGCTCCTGATCCAGGTGTGGCTGGGTAAGACTGAGCAAGAGGTCGTCGCCGCGAACGGCAACCCCGCTGTCCGTCAGGCCGGGATCGCGCGGACGCTCTCTTATGGGCAGGCCTTTGACAATCGCGTCATGTGGCAGAATCTCGTGACCGGCGCGACTTACACTGGCGGCGGCTATAAAAGTTGCAACGTTCGCTATGCGCTGATCCCGGACAGCGCCGGGATGCTGAGGGTTGCCGATGTGAATATCTTCGTTGATTCAAGTGGCGACACAAGCGGGATGGGTCGCGCCTGCGCCGACATCTTGAACGTGCCAAACGGCTGAAATCATGGTCTATTTTCGAGCCGCGCTCATGCAAGCCGAAAGCTGGCGATACGCCAGCTGCAACTGGACAACTTTTGACCGGAACACCTCTTTCCCCTGAAGCTGGATGGCGAGCTCATTACTGTCCGGCTTTTCCTGTACCGATTTCTGCACGTCGATGGTCAGCAACAACGCCCCACTGCTCTGGCCAGGCATGCTCACATGGGCGGCCTGAACATTCTGCGTAGGGTGGTTGGTAGATGACAACGTGATCGGAGCGATCTCGGGCTTTGTCACCGGGGGGATTGCCTCGCTGATGAACCAAAGACTGCCATGACCCTTTCTCGCCATCCCAGCGTCGGCGGGACCGCGAAACGACAAGGTGGAATCTGGCGTGATGAAATTAACCGAGCAGTGGTACCCGGTGTTGACGGGTTCGCGTACCAGCACCCAATTGCCCTCGATCCCCTTGTAGAAGGATTCGCTAAACATCGGCTTATCCGGATCCGCGCCCCCGAGCAACTCAGGGGCGATTTGAGCAACGCAGGGGCTAGTCCATGCCATGGTGATTACTAAGCCGATCAGCCAATTCTTCATCTAAAATCGTTCTCCATTCGTTGGTCTTTGACATACGGTTTCGTGCAATTCTTGTCGTGACCCTATGCAAGCGGCTACAAGCCATAGCTTAGCCTTCCAGGATTGCAGTGGGGGTTCTACCCCGTTTTCACGGACACTTACAAGAAGGTCCAGGCCATGATGAGTATTCATGTCAAAGCATAGGAAGTTCAGTGCCGAGTTCAAGCGCGGTGCGGTTGAGCAATGGTTCCGAGCGTGCAGCTTCCAGCATCCGGAACCATTCCTGCGCCTGGCAGGCGGTGAGCGATAGCCACGCCAAATCTTCCGGGAGCAGCTCGCGACCTTCCGGGAGCGGTCAGGCGATCACCGAGGAAATAGAACCGGTCCGAGGGCCGGTCAGATCTATACGATGGTGCGGGTCGAACTCAATCATGCCGCGATCCCATCCTTTTTCGGGGTCTGAGGGCACAGGCAAGAGCCGAGCCATAGGCCAACTGATGGATGGTGCGCCGGCAATTGCTGCCGGCCCGGGGGTAATGCTGCCTGGCGGCAGCTAAAACGCTAGAAAGTTGCAGAAATCGCACCAAACACGACATGTTGCTCGTCACTGACATGCAAGAAGCTGGAATTTGAGAGGTTTGGTGGGTCGTTCAGACCTTCCCTAGGAGAGTTGTCACTGGGCAACAATCCGCTTGGCTAACTTCTACGAAATTTCTGCACAGCTACTTCGAGTCACCTCAGGAAATTGCGGCAACAGCACATCTGCATGTGGGCCTGCTGACCCAGGCCTAAGCTTTGTTCGTCCGCAATCGGTACGTCAATGCCCCTGCGTAAGGAACACCATCTGCGGCGGCGGATGCATCAGGAACTGCTGGTGCGAGATATTCCACGCATACGCGCCGGCCAGCGGGAAGGCCAGGCAGTCGCCGGGTGCCAGCGCTGCGACAGGTTGGTTGCGCGCCAGCACGTCCTTGGGCGTGCACAGCTGCCCGACCAGGGTGACCGGGGTGTCGCGCAGCACCGGCGCATGCCTGCCACGCAACACACGGAACGGATGATCGTGGCCTTGCGCGGCCGGGGTGCGGAAGTGATGGGTGCCGCCGCGGGCGATCGCAAACCACGCGCCGTGGCTGCGCTTGAGGTCCAGCACGTCCATCAGATACCAGCCGCAGCTGGCGCTGACATAGCGCCCGGGTTCCAGCCGCAGGCGCAGTGCCTGGTCGTGTTCGCGTAGCAAGGCAGGCAAGCCGGCGCAGAAGCCGGCCCAGTCGAACGACGATTCTGGCGCCAGATAATCCACACCGAAGCCGCCGCCTGCATTCACCCGCAACGGGCCAAGCGCATAGGTCTGCCGCCACTGCTGCACGGTGCGCAGGTAGGCGGCGATCAGATGCAACTGCGCGCCGGCATCGCGCTGGTGCGACATCAGATGGAAATGGAAGCCTTCCAGCCGCAGCGAAGGGCTGGCCCGCAGCCGCTGGATCGCCGCATCCAGATCGTCCGGGTCCAGGCCGAACGGCGAGGGCTGCCCGCCCATCATCAGGCGCGTGCTCTGCGCGCCGGGCACGGCGATGTTCATGCGCAGGAACACCGGCACGCAGCGGCCGGCCTGCGCCGCGATCGCGGCCAGGCGTTCCAGTTCGCCCAGGCTTTCCACATGCACGGTGCAGTCGGGCAGCGCGACGGCCTGGGCCAGTTCGCCATCGAGCTTGCCAGGGCCGCCGAACAACAACGCGGCCTGGGGTTGTTGCCGATGCAGCCAGGCCAGTTCGCCGCCGGAGGCCGCCTCGAAGCCATCCACGTGCGGGGCGAGCGTGTGCAGGATCGGCGGCTCCGCATTGGCTTTTGCCGCGTAGAACAGCTCGCAGTCGGCCGGCAGTTGCGCGCGCATCCAGGCTGCATGCGCATCCAGTGCGGCCAGGTCGTAGACGTAGGCGCACAGCGGGCCATCGCTTTGGTCGCGGATGCCCGGCAATGCCTGCATCACTGCGTCAGTATCGATGCGCAGGCTCATGCCGCCACCCGCCGTGCCGCTGCGAAGCGTGGAATCGGATTGGGCAGCGCGGTGTAATCGGATTGGCGATCGGCGCGTTGCCACAGCCGCGTGCCCAGGTTGTTCTTGCCAGGCAGCGGCGCGCCGTCGAGCAGGCCCTGTAGCGCGGTTTGCGGACCATGGCGCTGTTGCCAGCGTGCGGCGAGCTCGCCCACGCATTGCCACAGGCGCGCCTCCAGCACGGCATCGCCTTCGGTCAGATGGAAGATCGCCTCGGCCAGATTGTTGACCAGCGCGCAATACGCCACCCGATTCCAGCCCTGTTCCGGTGTGTAGTACAGCGATTGCCGCGCGCGTTCGCCCACGCCCTGCAAGCGCGTGGCGGGCCAGTGATGTGCGAGCAGCTTGGTGCCCTCCAGGTCGCGGATCCATACCCGCGTCGGCCAGCCATCGGCAAACCCGATCACGGTGTTCTGCAGGTGCGGTTCCAGCGCGATGCCGTGCTGGAACAAGGCACTCCACACTCCGTCCAGCAGCAAGCCGGCATAGGCGCGGAACCACAGCAGCGTGGCGGTGTGGCAATCCATCTGCGCGCCGCCCAATGCCTGCAGCCTGGACGCACACACGCTGTTGCCCTGCGCATCGCAGGTGAACAACGCGGCGGCCACCTGCGGTTGCCAGCGCGCGCGTTGCGCGGCGGGCAGGGTCTGCCGGTACAGGATGCCGAAGCTCTCCGACAGGCCACGCGCCGCCAGCGGGTCGGCGTCGTGCAAGGCGGGATCGACCTGGGCGACCTCCAGCGAGGTGGCCGCCGGCTCCAGCATCACATCGAAGCCTGGCACGGCCAGCGCACGCCAGCTCGGTGCCAGCAGCTCGGTGAGCGCGACCGCACTTTCCAGCTCGTACCAGGCGTTCTTGCGCACGCAGTTGGTCAACCGCACATGCACCGAGCACTTGAGGAAATAATCCAGTTCCGGGTGATACAGCGTGCGCACCGACGAGGTGGGCCGCAGTGCCTCGCCCAGCATGCCGACAGGCTCGATCAGCCCGCGCGCCTGCAGGGTGCGCAGCAGCGGGTCGTCGAGCAGGCGCTGCGCTTCCCACGGATGACAGGGATACAGCGCCTCGCCGCCGGAGAGCTGCCGCAGGCTGGCACGTACATCGCGGCCCTGCATGCGCAACAGCCGTGGGTCGATGCGGAACCAGAACAGCTGGAACGCGGCGCGCGCCTCCGGCGCGCAGGCCAGCACCTGCGCTAGGTCGACGCCTTCGCGGCTCTTGGGCGTGGGATGCAAGGCATGCCCCCACAGCATCGATTGTTCGGCGTCGATCATCGCCTCGCCGGTCGCGGCGGTGCCCTGTGCCTGGCGCAGCAGTGCGGCAGTGATCGCCACGCTGTTGGCGCTTTGCGCGAGCAGTTCCGGGTTGACCGCCTGCGTGCTGCCCAGCGCCTGCAGCAGGCAACGCGCCAAGGCATGCGCGTCCAGGCTCTGCCACGGTTGGCCGGCGCCCTTGAGAAACGGCGTGGAGGCAAAGCGGCAGCGGCCCAGGCGATCGGCATAGGCAATGCGCACGCACAGCGTGCCGGTATCGCCCAGCGCGATCCGCAGCCAGCGCTGCTCGGCCACGCGCGGGCCGGGGCGATCCAGCCCGCGGTAATCGAAGTCCACTGCGCGTTGCGGAATTGCGAACTCGCGCAGGTAGCAGTTCAACCAGCAACTGCAGGCCTGCGCGTCGGCCATGCTGTCGTACCAGGGGTCATGCATCGTGTGCGGCGACATCGGCGGATCTCCTCGAAGGGAAGCGCACCAGAACGGTGAGCGCAGCGGCCGCCGCAGCCAGCGCGGCAGCCAGGAAGGGAGTGGCAGGGCCGGCCGCCTGGGCCAGCGCGCCGGCAGCGGCACCGGCGAACACGCCGGCCCATTTGCCGCAGGCATCGAAGCGGCCGAACAGGCGCCCGGCGCCATGCCCGCTGGCGACCAGCGCCAGGCTGCGGTTGAGCCCACGCAGGCCGAACAACATGCCGAACCCAAACAGCAGCCGTGCCGCTGCCAATGCGATGGCGTCGTGCAGCAGCGCCTGCCACAGGCAGGCCAGCGCGAACAGCGCCAGGCCGGGCACCAGCCAGGCTTCGCCATCGCCGCGCCGCCACCACGGCAACACCACCAGATAGACCAGGTGCGGCAGGCTGTAGAGCAGGCCGGCCAGCGCGTCGTGGCCGGCGCCGCGCGCCAGCGCATACGGGATGAAGTAGGGGAAGGTCACCACCATCGCGAAGCAGAACAGGAACTGCGCGATCAGCAACGCAGGCCACAGTGCGCTGGCCGGTGCTGACGCCGATGGCGCCGACGCAGCCGCATGCCCGGAGGGCGCGGACTGCGCAGGGGACGCGGTCAGCCGCGGCGCCGGCCGGTCGGCGGGCAGACGCCAGGTCAGCGCGAACGCCAGCAGCGGCAGCAGCGCAAGCGCGCGATACAGCGACTGCGCCGGGCCAAGCGCCACGGCCAGGCCCAGCAACGCGGGCGCGCTGACCATCGCCAGGCGCGCCGAATACTGCGTCCAGTCGAGCGCGCGCGCCAGCGGGCCGGCCTGCGGCTGGCTGGCCAGGTACGCATTGGCCGCCGCCAGTGAGCCGCCGCAGGTGCCTTGCACGATCAGGCCGATCACCAGCCAGCTCAGCGACGGCGCGAAGCCGGCGATCGCAAAGCCCAGCGCCAACCCCAGCTGCGCACGCAGCAACGAGCGCTTGCGTCCATAGCGGTCGGCCAGGCGCCCCCAGGTGCCGGCCGTCAACGCGGTGCACAGCGTCGGCAACACGTACAGCACGCCGCTCCAGCCAACCGCCGCAGACGGTGCCAGTTCGGCCAGCACCTGCGGCAGAAACAACGGCATGCCCAGTGCGGTGAAGGCGGCCAGGTAATGCGCGGCCAGCACCGGGCCCAGGATGCGCTTCATCGCTGAGCACCCGCCTGCCGACGCGGCCTGTGCTGCGCGCCAGCGAAGGCGTCGCCGAAAGGATTGGGCGCGCTATCGCCGTAGAACTTGTTGATGTCGCTCGCACCGGTGAGTTGCTTGCTGAGCAGGCTGCCGGCGCTGAGCAGGTATTTCACCGGCAGCCGCGGTGCGGCCAGCAGGCGACGTGCGGGAGCGGTATCGATGCCATCGACATCCAGCTGCGCCAGCGTCAAGGCGAACTGCGTCTGCAACTGCGTGTACAGCGGCGTGCGCAGCGCTGGCTGCCATTCGGCCAGGCCTTCCAGCACCGCCTGCAGATCCAGCTGCAGCACGATGGTGCAGAACATCTGCGCCAGGGCCTGCGGCTGCTCCACCGCGATGCGCGCATCGTGCAGCGGGCCCAACGCGTCCAGATCCGGCAGCTGCGCGCGCAACTGCGGCATCGCGATGCGCGCGGCGTCGTTGTCCTTCATCAGCAGCCGCGTCGCCTGGCCATCGGCGTAGACCAGCACGCTGTTCTGCTGATTGGCTTCCAGCGCAATGCCGTAGCGCAGCCACAGGCGCAAATGCACCGCCAGCATCAGCTCGGTGTACGCGCGCCACCAGCCGAGCACATCGCCCTGTGCAAAGCGCTCGGCCAGATGGATCGCCATCGGCCGGCCGTCGGGCAAGCGCGCGCACAGCGCGGCCACCGGCACCAGCGTGGCGTCCTCCAACGGTGGATAACGCCGCAGCAGATAGGCCAGATGACGGGTCTGTCCCACATGCCCGCCATGCGATTCGTCCACGAACACGCAGCGGCCGCGCAGGGCCGGATCCAGCGCATCGATGCGCCGCAGTGCGCGCTCCAGCCAGTGGCCGTCGTACAGCGTGGAGGGCTTGATCAGGCGCAGATTGAGCGCGCCCAGCGTGCGCATCGGAATCGGCAGCTTGAGATGCAGCTGCGGATGCTGCAGCGGCACCAGCGTGCGGACCGACAGGGTGGGGCGCACCTCCAGCCAGGCCTGCGGCGCCCGCAGTGTGCCTGGCGGCAGTGCAAACCCGTCCTGCTCCAGCCGCGCCCACACCAGCGGATGCACCGGCCAGGCGACATGCGTGTCGGCCAGCGCAGGCGGCAGGCCCAGCGTGGCGAAGTCCGGCCACAACTCGGCCGGCGGCGCGCTGGTGCAGCTGACCTGCGCACGCGGAACCGCCAGCCAGCGCAGCGCGAAGGTGGGGGCGAATTCCGGTGCGTAATCGCGCAGTTCCGAGGCATCCAGCCCGGCCTTGGCACGTGCGGTGGGATAGAACGGATGATCGCGATAGCTGGCCAGTTGATCGCAGCGATACGCACGCTCGGCTGCATCTGGGTGCTGCAAGGCATTGAGCAGCGCAGGTGCCTGCGCGTCGTAGGCCTGGCGCGCCAGGCCCAGGTGGACGGCAGCGCAATCGGCTTCTTCGGCGTAGGCGCGATGCAGCTGTTGTGTCTCGCTGTCCAGCTGCGCGCTCATGCGTTGCAGCCAGGCCTGCGCACCGCGTTCGACATGCGCGCCATCGGCGCCCTGCACGATCCAGCTGTCGCCGCAGGCGCTGATGTCCTGCAGATAGCCCTGCCGATGGATCGGCAACCACAGCGTGCCGTCGGGCAGATGCGCGATGCGCCACCAGCCCTCCACCGGGCTGGGGTCGGTCCATGCCGCCAGTACGCCTGCCTCGGGTATTGCGGCGCTGCCGCGGCTGGCAATACCGCGCAGGTCCTCGCGCAGGCAGGCATCGATGATGCGGGTGGCGATATAGCGTTGGTCGGCGGCACTGCTCATGCGCGCAGCTCCGCGCCATCGATCCGCCACTGCAGCCCCGCTTCGGCATGCACCACCGCCTGTTGCAGCGCCTGTGCATCACTGGCCACCGCGCTCAGCACACCCAGGTAATCCTTGTTGGAATGGCTCAGGCGGATGCGTTCACCGGGCGCGCGCATGCGCCGGTAGTGCACATCGCTATGCGCATCGTGGTGGCGGCGATCTTCGCTGGCGGTCACCAGCTCGCCGTCCTGCGCGGCGACGTAGTAACGCAACAAGGCATGGGCACGATCGCAGCGCAGCTGCGGCAGCGGCAGGCCCAGATGTGGTGCCAGCGCGGCGGTGAACCACTGCCCGCCGAACATGTCGTCGAGCAGGAACTCGCGGCGGTCGCCGATGCTGCGGTAGTTGATCTCCACCAGCACCGGGCCGTCGCTGGTGAGGATGAATTCGCTATGGCACAGCCCGAAGCCGACCCCGAAGCTGCGCAACTGTTGCAGCGCCTGCGCAATCACCGGCGTGTCCACGCGGGCATCCCACTGCGCCTCGCATTCCACGAAGTGCGGCGGTGGCGACAAGCGCACCCTGAAGCCGCCCAGCGCTTGCAACGTATGGCCGTCGCCCAGCGTTTCCAGCGTAAACAGCGCCCCTTCCAGCATGCCTTCCAGCAGCACGGTGCGCTGCGGATGGCGCTGCCACACATCGTCCAGATAGGCCTGCAACTGCGCGGCATCTGCACAATGGCGAACGTCCAGACTGGCCACGCCCTCGCGCGGTTTGGCCACCACCGGCCACGGAATGTCGGCCGGCAATGCGGCGCCCGGCGCCAGCGTGCAGAACCACGGCGATGGCAGCTCACGCGCACGCAGGCGCTGACGCATCGCCGCCTTGTTCTTGGCCGCGTAGCAGACCTGCCAGTCCTTGCCGGGCAGGCCGAGACCCGCTGCGACCAGCGCGGTGCTGGTCTGCAGATGATCGCTGTTGCTGAACACCGCGCGCGGCGACACATCGGCGTCGTGCAGTACATCCAGCACGCCGAGCGGATTGAACACATCGCATTCGATCACCCGTTGCGGTGCATGCGCCGGATGCTCGCGGAAATGGCTGAGGTGATCGAGTCGGTGGTCGGTCAGCAGCCACACCGGCAGGCCGAGCGCATGCGCGGCCGGAAGAAAGCCTTCGGTGATGGCCGGATGGCAGACATGGGTGAGGATCACCAACGGTGCAGCGGATGTCGCAGTCATGGCAGCTCTCGTTCAACAGGACGGTGGAAAAACCGGTACTGAAACGGGCTGCCTGGCGCCGCAGGGGCGTTGGGTGGCCTGCGATACGGTGATCGCATGCCGCATGCTGCGGCAGGGAGGCGTGCGTCATGCACGCCGTGTTGTCTGCGGCGCCCGCCAGCGCGAGCGCCGTTGCCGTCAGCCGACCGACGCCCCTGTACGTCGGTTGCTACGGCATGTGCCGGGTGGGAGGCCTAAAACGTGTACTCCAGCCCGGCGGTGACGGTGCGTGACGGTGCGGCCTGGCGGCCCCACGGGCTGGTATCCACACCGCGGAACCAGTACTGCCGATCGAACAGATTGTTGATCGCCAGCGACGCGCTGAATTTTTGTCCATCGCGTTCGAACAGGGTATGGCTCACCTGCGTGTTCCATACCCAGTACGACGGCAACTCGCCGACCGAGGCGATCGCGTTCTCCTGCACGGTGTTCGCCGCATCGCTGTAGGCCTTGCTGAAGTAGTAGCTCGACAGTGCGACAGTGGTGTGACCGAGCGTGTAGTTGCCGCCCAGGGTGATCTGGTTGCGCGAGGTGTAGGGCACGCGCAGCCCGCGGAATGCGCCCGATTCCTGGCTGGCATCCAGATATGCATAACCGGCGTTGAGGGTGAGCGCGCGCAGGTTTTCCGGGCTCCATTGCAGTTCCAGCTCGCCGCCTTGATGGCGGGTCTTGCCGAGGTTGCGGAACACGCGCGTGGTGTTGTCCAGCTGGATCTGCTGATCGAAATCGATCAGATACGCACCTAGCTGGATGCGGGTGCGGTCGTTGGGCTGGTAACGCGTGCCGGCTTCGTAATTCCATGCCAGTTCGGCATCCAGGTTGTTGCCGAAGATGATCTGGGTGACCTGCGGCGCACGCAGCGAGCGCTGCCCGTCCGCGTAGAAGAACCAGTGTGCGTTGGCCTGGAAACCAATCGTCAACCCCGGCAATACATCGCGGGTCTGGTTGCGCGTACGCAAGCCGGTGGCGCGATTGAAATAGCGCGAATCCAGCCGCTCGTAGCGCAGGCCCGGGGTGATGGTCAGGCGTTCGTCGGGCAGGGTGATCGCATTGCTGACGTAGGCGGCCAGGGCGCGGTCTTCGAACTGCCAGTCACGCACGCTGGTGAACAGGCCATCGCGCAGACGCAGATTGCCGACCAAAAAATCGATGTCCTCGTGCACCGCACGCACGCCGGCGGTCCACTGCTGACGCACGCCACCGGCATCGCCCATGCTCCAGCTCAGCCGCGGCTCGCTGCCGACCACGCGGAAGTCGCGCGGTGCGGTCTGGCGCAGTTGCGGCGGCAGGTCCGAACGCCAGGTTTCGGTGGCGACCTGGCGCATGCCGACGATGAAGTTGCGGCTGCTGCGCGCGCTGAAGTTGGTCCAGGACAACCGGACATCTTTCAACGGACCCCAGTCTCCGAACAATTGCTCGTAGCTCAACGATGCGCGCGTGGTACGCCCATTGAAGCTGTCCAGCGGGCGCGTGGACTGGCGCGGGTCGCGCCGGTAATCGTCCGGGCTGAGCGCGCCGGCCAGATCCATGTCGACCAGATAGCGTTGCACGCTGGCCTTGAGCAACTTGGTGTCATCCAGCCACCACTCCGCACGCACGCGCAGATTGCTGATGTCGGTATCGCTGTGCGCGCGCCAGTACTCGCCGTAAGTGCGATCGGCATCGACCTGCAGGCCGAGGTTGTCGGTGAGGTAGCCGCCGCTGCTGAGCGCGCTGTCCTGCAGGAACTGGCCCTGGCCGCCGGCGGTGACCTTGTGCGCCAGCGTGGTACTCCACTCGCTGGGGATCTCCTTGCTGACCAGATTGATCACCCCGCCGACATTGTTCGGCCCGTACTGCACGGCCGCGCCACCGCGCACGATGTCGATGCGGTCGATCTGGTTCAGCCCCACCGGAAACAACGACAGGCTGGTCTGCCCATACGGCGCCAGTGCCAGCGGAATGCCGTCTTCCAGCACCTGCACGCGGCCGCTGCGGCTTTCGTACAGGCCGCGCAGCATCAGCTGCGGCAACGCGCCGGTGCCGGTCTCGTCGAAGATCTTGATGCCCGGCACGCGCTGCAAGGCATCGTCCAGCGAGCGGTTGCCGCCATTGCGCAGTTGCTCGCGGTCGATCACCTGGCGGCTGCCGGCATAGCGCTGCACATCGTCGGGCCTGGAACGCCCGAGCAGGCTGCCTTGCACCTGGATCGTGTCCAGCGCACGGATCGGCGTTTGCGCATCGGTGGCTGCCGCATCCGGCGACTCGGTGGCGAACGCAAACGGCGGCAGGGCCCAGGTGGCCGCAGCGATGGCGATGGTCAGGGCGTGGAAACGGAACGTCGACATCTACGGCGTGCTCCTGCAGGCGGGTGGTGGAGTGGGTGCGGCGAAGCTGGCCAGGTGGCCGCGCAGTGCACGTTGAATCAGCGCGCGGTCTTCGCCGGCCAGCAGCCAGCGCAGGTCCGGCTGTTGCAGCCAGTGCGCGCGTTGCGCGTCGGTGCGCGGATTGGGGCAGAACGGCACGTTGGCCGCAACGCAGTGCGCATGCAGTTGCAGCAGCAGCTCCCACACCTGTGGATGGGTCGGTTGCGGGCCCAGGCCCAGATCCAGCGCAAGATCCAGCGCGCCTTCCATCACCAGCGCCACGCCGGGCAGCGCCAGCAGCTCGGGCACTGCCGCAATGCCGGCGGCACTTTCGATCATCGGCACGATGCGGATATTGCGATTGGCCTGCGCGATATACGTGGGCAGGTCGACATTGCCGAAACCGGTGACGCGCCCGCCGGTCATGCCGCGCCGGCCCAGTGGCGGAAACCGTGCCGCGGCGATGGCATCGGCCAGTTGCGCGGCCGATTCGGCGCGTGGAATCACGATCCCGCGCGCGCCGGCATCCAGCACGCGGCCGATCAGTTTTTCGTCCACCTCCGGCACGCGCACCCAAGCCTCGCAGCCGGACAGCTCGCAGGCGCGGATGGCGTGTTCCAGTTCGTCCGGCGCGCGCAGCACATGTTCCAGGTCGAGCACCACAAAGCCGTAGCCGATGCGGCCCAGCAGCTCGCACAACTGCACGCTTGGCACTGCGTTGAGAACGCCAACCGCAAACGTCATGGATGAGGCCGCCAAGGAAACGGGCGCTCATCCTGCTCCGGATGGGAATGATTATCAAGTGGATTTGGTGGGCATTTTTCGGTGCCCTGGTCGCAGTTCGATCAATGCACGGCTGCAAGCCGTTTCGCACTGAACCACCTGCAGGCAACAAAAAACCCGCAGGCGCCGCCGGCGGGTTTTCGTGTCGTGCAGCGCTGCGTCGCCCCGCCTTGCGGTTACGACGCCGGTACGCGCAATGCCCGATACGGCGGGGTGGACATCACCATCTCGGCCAGCGAATAGGCCAGCTCGCGTTCGGCCAGCACCGCGCCGTCGGCGCCGTGTTCGAGCAGGTGCTTGACCTCGGTGTCGCTGTGCGCGCGCGCCAGCAGCGTCAGCGACGGGTTGATCGCGCGCAGCTTGGCCAGCGCCTCGCCGGCTTCCAGCGGCTGCGGGATCGCCAGGATCGCGATCTTGGCGTGCTCCGGGCGGGCTTCGGCCAGCACGCGGTCGGCCGCCGCACTGCCGCGGATACCGGGAATGCCGGCCGCATGCGCCTTGGCCACATGATCGCTGTTGTCGTCGATCACCAGCACCGGCACGCCGCGGCTACGCAGCAACTGCGCCAGCGCGCTGCCGACGCGGCCATAGCCGATCACGATGGCATGGCCGTCCAGCGGTAGCGGCGGGCCGGGCGGCAGTTCCGGCTCCACCGCGGCTGGGGCGTCCTGCGCCTGCCTGGCCTGCCAGCGGTCCAGCCACGAGAACAGGAACGGGTTGGCGATGATCGACAGCAGCGCGCCAGCCAGGATCAGGTCGCGCCCGGTTTCCGGCAGGATCGCCAGCTGCACGCCCAGCCCGGCCAGGATGAAGGAGAACTCGCCGATCTGCGCCAGGCTGGTGGAAATGGTCAGCGCGGTGCCGGTGGGGTGGCCGAATGCACGCACGATCACGAATGCGGCCAGCGACTTGCCCAGGGTCACGGTCAGGAACGTGGCCAGCACCTGCCACGGATGCTCGACCAGGATCATCGGGTCGAACAGCATGCCCACCGAGACGAAGAACAGCACCGCGAATGCATCGCGCAACGGCAGCGAATCGCTGGCGGCCTTGTGGCTGAGCTCGGATTCCTTCAGCAACATGCCGGCGAAGAACGCGCCAAGCGCGAACGACACGCCGAACAGCGTGGCCGACAGGAACGCCACGCCCAGCGCGATGCCGAGCACGGCCAGGGTGAACAGCTCGCGCGAGCCGGTGGCGGCGACCTTTTCCAGCGACCACGGAATCACCCGCCGCCCGACCACCAGCATCACTGCCACGAACGCCACCATCTTGAACAGCGTCAGGCCCAGCGCGGCCAGCAGCGAGGTGGATTCGCCGGCATGCGCCGCGGCCGGCGCGGCGGTGCCCAGCACCTCGGCCAGCGCCGGCAACATCACCAGCGCGATCACCATCACCAGATCTTCGACGATCAGCCAGCCCACCGCGATGCGGCCGCGCTGGGTTTCCAGCAGGCGGCGTTCCTCCAGTGCACGCAGCAGCACCACGGTACTGGCCACCGACAGCGCCAGACCGAACACCAGCCCATGCATCAACGGCCAGCCCATGCTCCAGGCCAGCGCCCAGCCAAGCAGCGTGGCGACCACGATCTGCGCCAACGCGCCCGGAATGGCGATCCATTTCACTTCCATCAGATCGTCGAGCGAGAAGTGCAGGCCCACGCCGAACATCAGCAGCATCACGCCCAGCTCGGACAGCTGGTTGGCCATGGTCTGGTCGGCCACGAAGCCGGGCGTGAACGGCCCGACGCAGACGCCGGCCAGCAGATAGCCGACCAGCGGCGAGAGTTTCACTTTCTGTGCGAGCGTGCCCAGCACGAAAGCGACCGCGAGGCCGACTGCGATGATGTCGATGAGGCTGGTGTCGTGATGCATTCCAATCCGTTGTGAGAGTGTCCGAGAGAGCGTCGCGGGCGCGACCAGCCAACGGCACTGCGCCGGGCGTCGCCTGCGGGCATTGCGTGGTCATGGCTGGAGTCCGGCGCGGGGGAACCGGGACCGCGTTGCTGGTCCGGTTGGCCGGACGCCCATAGTACACAGCGCTTGATTAACGCGATGCGACACGCAGCGCATGCACGCAGGCCGATCCATGCGTCAGACGCCGCGCGTAAACCGCTGTGGCCCGCGCCTGCGCGTGCGAGTTGCGACGCAGGGCGCAAGTCCGGCACGCCGATTCAACATTGACGACACCTCTTCGCGCTTGCGCAAGGCCACAGCGTGGCGCCGGCCGACAATCCGGGCTCCCAGTGGAGCGCCTGCGTCGTTCGGCAGGCCCACGCACGCATCGCCCCTGTTGCGGGTGACGCCACACGAGCCAGGCCATGCATCTCAGCGATTTGGCAACACTCCAGTTCCGGCACGATCCCTATCCGACCTATGCACGCCTGCGCGCCGAAGGCGCGTTGGTGCAGGTGGCAGACGGGCGGCTGATGTCTGGCCGCTACGCCGTGGTCGATCGCCTGCTCAGCGATCGCCGGGTCGGCCGCGACTATCTGCAAAGCATTCGTCTGCGTTACGGCGAGGCGGCGGTGCAGCTGCCGCTGTTTCAGGGCATGAGCCGCATGTTCCTGCTGCTCAACCCGCCGCTGCACACCCAGTTGCGCGGACTGATGACACAGGCCTTCGGTGCGCGGCAGATGGAGTCCATGCGTGAAGTGGCCAGCGATACCGCCGCCGGGTTGATCGATGCTTTCCAGGCAAACGGCCACTGCGATCTGCTGACCGAGTTCGCGTTCCCGCTGCCGATCGCCATCATCTGCCGGATGCTGGATATCGATGCGGCCGATGTCACCGCGTTGAGCCACGCGACCAGCGCACTGGCAAAAGTCTTCGATCCGATGATGACGGCGGAAGAACTGCAGGCCACCAGCGTTGCGTACGACCAGCTGGCGACATATTTCCACGGCGTGATCGCGCAACGGCGCAGCGCTGGCGGCGATGATCTGATCGCGCGTTTTATCCAGGCCGAGGACAACGGCCGCCGCCTGAGCGACGAGGAGATCGTCTCCAACGTGATCCTGCTGTTCTTTGCCGGCCACGAAACCACCTCCAACATGATCTGCAATGCGCTGGTCGCGCTGCATCGGCATCCGCAGCAATTGCGCCTGCTGCAGGAAACCCCGAGCGTGCTGCCCAATGCAGTGCTTGAATGCATGCGCTACGACAGCTCGGTGCAGATCGCCACGCGCACGGCGTTGCAAGATGTCGAGATCGAGGGCGTGGCGGTCCCCCAGGGCGCCATGCTGTATCTGATGCTGGGCGCGGCCAATCACGACACGCTGCAGTTCACCGACCCGCAGCTGCTGGATATCCGCCGCCAGCAGGGCCGTGCGCTGTCGTTCGGTGGCGGCATTCACCACTGCCTGGGCAACCGGCTGGCGCTGATCGAAATGGAGGCCGCGCTGGCCTGCCTGCTGGCGCGTCTGCCGGCGCTTCGGCTGGAGCAGCTGGACACGCTGAGCTGGAACGATCGCGCCAACCTGCGTGGTGTGGACGCGCTGCTCGCCTCCTGGTGAGCTGCGGCCAGGCGGCGCAGTGCCGGGCCGGGCCAGGTCGGCACGCATTGTTGCTGCAGTCGTAGTGCTGGCAATCACCGCGGCAGATGACGCAGGGCCGCTGCACGCGAATCGAGATGCCACAACGACAAACACCGCCGATCACTCGGCGGTGTTTGCGTTGACGCAGGCGCGGATCGTCAGGTCCGCTCAAACCCGCCAATCAGAACCGGTAGGTGACCCGCCCGTACCAGTAGCGGCCGTTGAAGCCGAACGGCGACAGCGACGAATACTGCAGGCCGCCGGCGCGGTCGTCGTAGGCGGTGGTCAGCTGCGCCTTGGTCGGATACTGATTGGTGAGGTTGTCCGCGCCCACGGTGAAGGTGAACGCGTTCCAGGTCTGGCTGGCGGCCAGGTTCAACAACCAGCGCGCGTCGTAGGTCTGGTCCTGGCTGCCATCGGCCGGGTCGCTGATGCGCTTGATCGATCCGTAGCGGGTGGCGTTGAAGTTCAGCGCAAAACCGCCCAGCGTCCAGTCCGCCGCCGCCATGTACTTGGTGCGCGGGGTGGCGTCGGTGAGCAGGCCCTGGCTGGCGCGCCCGAAGTTGGGGTTGGACAGTTCCAGGATCGTGGTCTTGTTGTAGTTGGCGCTGGCACTGAGATTGAGCTTGCCGTAGCTGCCCAGGTCGGCGAGATAGCTGTTGATCCAGTCCACGCCACGGGTGCGGCTGGTGGCGCCGTTGACGAAGAACTGCACCGCGGCCACCTGACCGATCGGCTGTGCCAGCTGCAGCTGGTCCGAATACAGGATCTGGTCCCAGATGCGGATCTGGTAGACGTCCAGGCTGGAAGTGAAGCTGGCGGTCGGCTGCCACACAGCGCCCAGGCCGTAGTTGGTGGATTTCTCCGGGCTCAGCGGGCCGGCGCCCAGTGCCACCGCGACCGGGTCGGAGGTGCGGTAGGTACCGACCTGCACCAGCTCGCCGTTCTGGATCAGCGTCACCACCGAGGCGTAGTTCTGCTGGGCCAGCGACGGTGCGCGGAAGCCGTTGGAGATGGTGCCGCGCAGCGAGAAGGTGTCGCTGAAGGCGTAGCGCGCCGACAGCTTGCCCGAACGCGTGGAGCCAGCGTCGCTGTAGTTTTCGTGGCGCCCGGCGATGCCGCCGGACAGCTTGTCGGTGATGTCCGCTTCCAGGTTGGCGTAGACCGCATTGCTGTGGCGTCCGAACTTGCCGGCCACCGTCGGCTCCAGGCCGGAGAACACCTGTGCGCCGCCCGGATACGGCGCGCCGTCGTCGGGATTGATGGTATTGGGATCGAAGAAGTACGACTCCGGCGAGCCGGCGGTGATCTGGTAGCGGTCCTGGCGATGTTCGGCACCGAAGGCCACATTGACCGGATACGCCAGGCCCCAGTCGAAGGACTTGTTGACGTCCAGGTTGATCGTGCCCTGTTCGGTTTCGAAGCCACCGGAATTGAAGTTGGTCGGCGAGCTGCCGGTGGTGTAGTACAGGTTGGTGTTGATGCTGTTGAGGATGTTGAAGGTCATGTCGTTCTTGCCGTAGGTGGCCGACACGTCCCAGTTCCATTCGCTCTCGGTGCTGCCTTTCAAACCCAGCACGGCCGAGCGGTCGTTGGTGGGGTTGTAGATCTGCGGCAGGAAGCCGTTCGGGTAGATCGCCTGCACATTGCGCGCGGTGTTGTCGGCGGCGCGGTAATAGCCGTTGGAGGTGACCTCGCGACGGCTCATGCTGAGATGGCCGTACAGTTCCAGGTTGGGCGAGAACGCGTAGCCGAATGCGGCCAGCCCCTGGTAGAACGTGGAGGCCGGGTCGCCGTGGCGCTGGTAGGGGACACCGCCCGGATTGGGCGTGCCCGGCACGGTGGTGGCGCGGTTGGTGTTCTCGCCGCGGTTGGTGCTCATGGTGTTCTGGTAGTTCCACGACAGCCGCACCCAGCCCGGTGCGGTGTCGCCGCCGCTGCCGCCGAACGGCAGGCCGACCGAGCCGTCGATGCCGTTCTGCTCGCCATCGCCCTTGTCCATGATGCCGCCATTGACCGACACGCTGTTGCTGCCGGCATCGGCGCCATGCTTGAGCACGATATTGACCACGCCGGCGATCGCATCGGAGCCGTACTGGGCCGAGGCGCCGTCACGCAGCACTTCGATGCGTGCGATGGCCGACATCGGCAGCGAGTTCAGGTCGGCCGGCGCCGAGCCGCGGCCGACGTACGGGTTGTAGTTGATCAGCGAGGAGGTGTGATAGCGCTTGCCGTCCACCAGCACCAGCACCGCATCCGGCGACAGGCCGCGCAGCGTGGCCGGGCGCGCGGCATCGTTGCCGTCGGAGATCGCCGGGCGCGGGAAGTTCAGCGACGGCAGCAGCTTGCCCAGCGCGGTGGCGATGTCGGTGGCGCCGGTGGCCTGCAGTGACTGCTCGGTGATGATGTCGATCGGCGATTCGGATTCGGCCACCGTGCGGTCGCTGACGCGCGTACCGGTGACGATCAGGGTGTCCAGGGTCTTCTGCGGCTGGGCAGGCTGCGATTGCGCACTGGCAGCGAACGTACAGACGGTGAGTGCGACCGAGATCGCAAGCGAGAGTGCGTTGGAGGTGTGCATGGGAATGGGGACTCAAAGGGGATGGTGGACGCAGCGATGCGCTGCGCGCATTGCCGGGGGAAAGACGACGGCGGACTGCGTGATCCGTGTTGCCTGCGCGCAGCGCGTGTGCGCTGGCAAGGCGACGTGCACAGCAAGACAGCAGACTGCAACGCAGCGTCTGCTGCGTGGCGCATCCTTGCGAAAGAAGGGGGGGGAACTCGCCCTTTCGCGACAATCGGAAAGGGCGAGTGATGCTGCGGGCGTGCTGCCTCGTCTCAGCGAGGCGGGACGAGGTGATCGACATGCCGGTCGCTGCCGACCGGCACGCGGCGATTTACCACCTGTAGCTCACGTTGGCGTACACCAGCGCACCGTTGAAACCGAACGGCGAGGCGCTGCTGTAGGGCAGGTAGGTGCGCGTGCCCAGGCCGGCTTCCTGACGGTCGGGATACTCGTTGAGCACGTTGTCGCCGCCGATGGTGAAGTTCCAGTCGTTCAACTTGTAGGACGCGGCAAGGTCCAGCGTCCATTTGGCCGCATAGGTCTGGTCGCTGCCGGCGTTGGTGCCGAAGGTGCTGAACTCGCCCCAGCGCGTGGCGGTGCCGGTGAACGACCAGTTGCCCGGCGACCAGGTGCCGCCCAGGAAGAACTTGTCGCGCGGCGTGCCTTCGGTGATGCGACCGAGTTCGGCGCGGCCGATGCGCACCGCACCCGGATCGATCGCTTCCAGCGCTGCCGGGTTGTCGGCGACCCGTTCCACTTCGGTCTTGTTGTAGTTGTAGCCGGAGGTCAGCTCCGCGCTGCCGCCGTCCAGGTTCCAGCGATAGGTGCCGACCGCATCCACGCCCTGGGTCTTGGTGTCCACCGCGTTGGTGAAGTAGCGCCCGCCACCGATGCCCGGGAAGCCATTGGCCTGCAGGTAATTGCGCGCTGCATTGGAGGTGAGGTTTTCCGACAGCACGATGCGGTCATCGATATCGATGCGGTACGCATCGACCGTGATGTACAGGTTTTCGATCGGCTGCAGCACCACGCCAAGACCGTAGTTCTTGGATTCCTCGGCCTTCAACGGCTCGGCGCCGAGTGCGATCGCGGCCGGGTTGTCGGTACGGAAGGTGCCGATCTCGAACGGGATCGCGGTGACCGTGCCGTTGGGCTGGGCCACGTTGAGGAACTGCGTGGCGATCGACTGGAAGTTCTGCTGCTGCAACGACGGCGCACGGAACCCGGTGGAGGCGGTGGCGCGGACGGCCACCTTGTCGGTGAACGCGTAACGCAACGACAGCTTGCCGGTGGCGGTATCGCCGAAATCGCTGTACTTCTCGTAGCGCCCGGCCAGGCCGGCCGAAAGCTTTTCGGTCAGATCCGCTTCCAGGTCGACGTACGCCGAATGGCTGTTGCGGTTGTAGTAGCCGGCGTCGGAGAGTTTGAAGCCGGGAAACACCTGTGCGCCCGGGATCAGTGTGCCTGCCGCAGAGGGAATGCCGCCATTGGCCGAGGACGCCGCATCGCCGGGCGACTGGTTGAACTTCTCACCGCGCCATTCCGCACCGAAGGCCAGCGTGACCGGATACGCCAGGCCCCAGTCGAGCGTCTTGGTGAAGTCGGCATTGAGCACGTTCTGGGTCACTTCCAGCGTACCGGCATGGAAGTCGGTCGGGCTGGCCAGGCCCAGGCTGTTGTTCAAGCTGTTGCGCACATCGAAGGTGAGATTGTTCTGGCCGTAGTTGTAGCTCAGATCGATGTTCAAGCCGCCTTCGGTGGAGGTCTTCAAGCCGCCCACCCACGACACGTCCTTGCTGACGTTGTAGATCTGCGGCAGAAAGCCGTCCGGATAGATTTCCGGGCGGTTGCGGTTGTCGCCGGCAAAGCGGAAGTAGCCGTTGGACAGCACTTCGCGGCGGCTGACCATGCCGAACGAGTAGAAGGTCAGGTAATCGGTGGGGCTGTATTCGCCGTTGAAGGAGATCGCGCCCTGGTCGATGTCCGGATCGCCGTAACGCTGCTCCACGCGGCCCTGGAATGGCAGTGCGCGGTTGGTCTGGTCCGAATGTCCCGCCTGTGCGGCCAGATGCACCTTGCCGGTGCCGGCAAAGCTGAAACCGGCATCGCCGGACAGCTGATATTGCTCGCCATCGCCGGCGCTGTACTTGCCGTAGCGGCCATTGACGCTGCCGCCTTCGCCGCTGCCCTTGAGCACGATGTTGATCACGCCGGCAATCGCATCCGAACCGTATTGCGCCGATGCGCCGTCACGCAGCACTTCGATGCGCTCCACTGCGGCGATCGGAATGGTGTTGAGATCGGCCGGCGACGAACCACGGCCCTGGGTGTCGTTGAGATTGATCAACGCGGTGCTGTGATAGCGCTTGCCGTTGACCAGCACCAGCACCTGGTCGGGCGACAGGCCGCGCAGCTGCGCCGGGCGCACTGCGTCCGAGCCGTCGGAGATGGCCGGGCGCGGGAAATTCAACGAGGGGATCGCGCGTGACAGCGCGGTAGCCAGCTCGGTGGTGCCGGTCGATTCCAGTGCCTGTGGCGAGATGATGTCGATCGGCGATGCCGATTCGGCCACGGTGCGATCGGCCACGCGCGTGCCGGTCACGATCAAGGTATCGAGCGTTTTCTGGGTGGGAGCCTGTGACTGCGCGGACGCGTTTGAAGCGGAAAACGACAGTGCAAGAACAACGGCAACTGCGAGTGGACTGGTCTTGCAATTCATGCGGTGACAACTCCGAGTGGGGAACGGATGCATCGCAGGGGGCCCCCTCCCGGGCCGCGTCCGTTGCGGCAGCTGCGGTGCGTTCCCAACCATTAACCACGTGTAACCGCATGTCAAATTTTGGTTACGTTGCGCAAGTAACTGTCATGTATGACGTGCTACTGCCATCGTTGTCATCGTGCACCAAAGTGATGCGTGGTTTGCACCAGACCTGCGGTATCAGCCGCTTGCCTGCACCATCATGGACATCGATACGAGATATGAAACTTCTGCATCAGAACGTGATCTGCACCGCATCGACACTGCGTTGCGCAGGACCATGGAACACCGCTTCGATGTTGTTGCCATCCGGGTCGAGCACGAACGCGGCGTAGTAGCTCGGGTGATACGGGCGCACGCCCGGCGCGCCGTGGTCGCGACCGCCGTGGGCGAGGGCGGCCTGATGGAATGCATGCACCATGGCCACGTCGTGCGCCTGGAAGGCGAGATGGTGGCGGCCAGTGAGTTGGCCTTGCGCCATCGTGTCGCGATCGGACACGAACAGCTCGTCGGCCCAGAAGAATCCCTCGCCTTCGCCACCGATCGGAATGCCCAGCACATCGAGCACCGCCTGGTAGAAATGTCGGCTCGCTGCCAGGTCGTGGACGACCAGATGCAGGTGATCGATCAGGCGGCCACGTGAGAGCTGCGCTGCGTCCATGGTGGGTGCTCCGGCAGGGTGGAAGCGGTGTTGATACCACCGCGGCCGCCGGCAGCTCTTCACGGCGCATCGATGCCCGCGCCTGGATGGCTGCATCAGAACGCCGCACGGACAACGGGCAAAAACGCACACGCCCCGGGCAGGCCGGGGCGTGTGGTCAGGCGTCAGGATGCGGCCGTGCCGCATGCGTCAGCAACCAACGCGTGGCAACACCGCAGCAGTGTGGATCGCTGTCTTGATTACCAGCGATAGTTGATGCGGCCGTACACGTAGGCACCGTTGAAGCCAAACGGCGACAGATTGCTGTACGGGAACTGCCCGCTGGTGGAGTTGGCGAAGTTGTTCTCGTCCGGGTACTCGTCCAGCAGGTTGTCCGCACCCAGGGTCAGCGTCCAGCGATCGATCTTGTAGCTGGCCGAGGCATCCACCACCCACTTGGCGCCGAAGGTCTGGTCGTTGGTCGCCGCGGCCGGACGCGTGCTGTACTTGCCATAGCGCGTGGCACCCAATGCCAGCGTCCAGTGCTCCAGGTTCCAGCTACCGTTGACCAGGAACTTGTCGCGCGGGAAGCCTTCCTCGATGCGACCGCGTTCGGTGCGGTCGATGCGCTCCAGGCTCAGCCCGTTGGCCGACAACGCAGCCGGGTTGGCGGCGACGCTGCGCACTTCGGTTTCCGAATAGTTGTAGCCGGCGGTCAGGTCCACGCTGCTGGCGGCGAGCTGCCAGCGGTAGCTGCCGACCACGTCCACGCCGCGCGTACGCGTGTCCACCGCATTGGTGAAGTAGCGCCCGCCGTTGATGCCGAAGATGCCCTGCGCTTCGAGCAAGTTACGCACGCCGGTGCCGGTGAGGTTGGACGACAGCACGATGCGGTCGTCCACATCGATCTGGTACGCATCCACGGTGAGGTAGAGCGCATCGGTCGGCTGCAGCACCAGGCCCAGGCTGTAGGACAGCGAGGTCTCGGCATCCAGCGGCTCTGCGCCCAGCGCGCGCGCCACGTTGCTGTCGGCCGGGAAGGTGCGGATCTCGAACGGGTTCGGATTGCCGGCCAGGAAGGTGGTGCTGGTGGACTGGAAATACTGCTGCGCCAGCGATGGCGCGCGGAAGCCCGACGCCACCGTGCCGCGCAGCGCAATCTTGTCGGTGAACGCATAGCGCCCGGACAACTTGCCCGATGCCTGGCTGCCGAAGTCGTTGAAGTCTTCGTAGCGCCCGGCCAGGCCGGCGGAGAACTTGTCGGTGAAATCGGCTTCCAGATCTGCGTACAGCGCGTAGCTGTCACGCGAGTATCGCCCGGACACGCTGGGCGCGAATCCGCCAAAGCCCTGCGCGCCACCGGCCAGCGTGCCGGCCTGGAAATACGAGCCCACTTCGCCCGGCGACTGATTCCACTTCTCGTTGCGGTATTCGGCGCCGAAGGCCACCGTCACCGGGTACGCCAGGCCCCAGTCGAAGCCGCGCTTGACGTCCAGGTTGACGATGTTCTGCGTGGTCTCCAGCGCGCCGTCGTAGAAGGAGGTCGGCGAGCTCGGCCCCAGGCTCACGTTGAGCGTGTTGCGGGTGTGGAAATCGATCTTGTTGTAGCCGTAGTTGTAGCTGGCATCCCAGTCCCAGCCGCTGGCGGTGGAGCCGCGCACGCCGGCCACCAGCGAGCGGTCCTTGGCGTAGGTCTGGATTTCCGGCAGGAAGCCCTGCGGATACACCGACAGGATGTTCTGGCTGCTGCCCGGCGCGCGGAAGAACGCGAACGAGGTGATGTCGCGGTTGCTGGCGGTGGCGAAGGCGTAGCCGGTGATGCTGTCGCTGAAGGCGAACTCGGTATTGGCCGACACCGCCTGCGCATTCACGTCCGGGTCGCCGATCTTGAACGCCTTCTGGCCCACGGCCGGCTGCGAGGCGCTGGGTGCGCCGGCATAGCCGCGCGCGCGGTCGGTGGGGTCCTGCTGGTTGAGCTGGGCGGCCACGTGCAGCCAGCCGCGCTCGTTGCCGTAGGCCACGCCGGTGTCGCCGGACAGCTCGTAGTTGCTGCCGTCGCCGGCCGAATACTGGCCGAAGCCGGCCTGCAGGCTGCCGCCCTTCTCCGCGCCCTTGAGCACGATGTTGACCACGCCGGCGATGGCATCGGAGCCGTACTGCGCCGAGGCGCCGTCGCGCAGCACTTCCACGCGCGCGATCGCCGCCACCGGAATGGTGTTCAGGTCCACTGCCGCGGCGCCACGGCCGATGGTGCCGTTGAGGTTGAGCAGCGAGGAGGTGTGGCGGCGCTTGCCGTTGACCAGCACCAGCACCTGGTCCGGCGACAGGCCGCGCAGCTGCGCGGGACGGATCGCGCTGGTGCCGTCGCTCAGGGCCGGGCGCGGGAAGTTCAGCGACGGCAGCGCGCGGGCCAGCGCGGTGGCCAGCTCCGAGGTGCCGGTGGCCTGCAGCGACTCGGCGCTGATGATGTCGATCGGCGACTGCGACTCGGCCACGGTACGGTCGGAGACGCGGGTGCCGGTGACGATGACGGTATCGAGCGTATTGGCGGGCGCGCTGGCCGGGGTGGCGGTCTGGGCGAAGGCGGGGGAGGCGAGCAGCGCCGCAACGACGGCGGTTGCGAGCGTGGACAACGGGTAATTCATGACAACTCCGAACGGGGGTCCAGGCAGGACCAGCAAGGCTGGGCGGGGTCTGGTCGCGGCGATGCGAAGGGAACGACGGCCAGCCCGAAGGCGCTAATTATTCGTTAACGCTAGAATGGCGTCGCAGGAGTGCTGCTCATCTGCTCATTCCTTTTCGTTCTATCGGACTGTCCATCAATGATTTCCCTGCGCAACTTCTCCATGCGACGCGGCGAGCGTCTGCTGTTGTCCAACGTCGACCTGACCATGCATGCCGGCTACCGCGTCGGTGTGGTGGGCCGCAATGGCACCGGCAAGTCGAGCCTGTTCGCCGCGGTCAAGGGCGAACTGGAAGCGGACAAGGGCGATGTCGACCTGCCCGGCAAGGTGCGCACCGCCAGCGTCTCGCAGGAAACCCCGTCGCTGCCCGATCCGGCGCTGTCGTTCGTGCTCGGTGGCGACATCGAGGTCTCGGCGATCCTGCAGGAAGAGGCCGCAGCCACCGCGCGCGAGGATTGGGAAGCGGTCGCCAACGCGCACCAGAAGATGGCCGAGCTGGGCGCCTACGACGCCGAGGCGCGTGCCGGCAAGTTGCTGCACGGCCTGGGCTTCCCGGCCGACACCCATCACCGCGCGGTGTCCTCGTTCTCCGGCGGCTGGCGGGTGCGCCTGAACCTGGCGCGCGCGCTGATGATGCCCAGCGACCTGCTGCTGCTGGACGAACCGACCAACCACCTGGACATGGATGCGGTGCTGTGGCTGGAGCAATGGCTGCTCAAGTACCCGGGCACCTTGCTGCTGATTTCGCATGACCGCGAGTTCCTCGACAACGTGGCCACGCATACGCTGCATCTGCACGGCGGCACCGCCAAGCTGTATGTCGGCGGCTATACCGATTTCGAGCGCCAGCGCATCGAGCACCTGCGTCAGCAGCAGATCGCCCACGACAAGGAACAGGCCGAGCGCGCGCATCTGCAGAGCTTTATCGACCGCTTCAAGGCGCAGGCCAGCAAGGCCACCCAGGCACAGAGCCGCATGAAGCGCCTGGCCAAGATGGCCGGCACCGAGGCGGTACGCGCCGAGCGCGAATTCCGCATCCAGTTCGCCCAGCCCAATCGCTTGCCGTTTTCGTTGATCCGGCTGAATCACGCTGCTTGCGGGTATGCGGCTGCGCCGCGGGAATCGGGAATCGGGAATGGGGAGTCGCAAAAGCGCGGGTCCAGCGATGCGATTACCGTGTTGCACGATGTTGGATTCGGATTGGAGGCGGGTGACCGGATCGGGTTGCTGGGGCCGAATGGTGCGGGTAAGTCAACGCTGGTCAAGACGCTGGTGGGCGAGCTGCAGCCGCTGTCGGGCGAGCGCAGTGCGCATCCGGATCTGCGGATCGGCTACTTCGCGCAGCACACGGTGGAATCGCTGCACGAGGGCCAGTCGCCGATGGATCACTTCCGCGAACTGTCGCCGGATGGCGCCAATCAGGCGTTCCGTGATTTCCTGGGCAAATGGAACTTCGCCGGCGACCGCGCCTTCGAAGTGGTGGATGGGTTCTCCGGCGGCGAGCGCGCGCGTCTGGCGCTGGCGCTGATCGCCTGGCAGCAGCCCAACGTGCTGCTGCTGGACGAACCGACCAACCATCTGGACCTGGAAATGCGCGAGGCCCTGGCCGAGGCGCTGAGCGACTTCGAGGGCGCCATCGTGATGGTCTCGCATGACCGCCATCTGATCGGCCTGGTCTGCGACAGTTTCTGGCGCGTGGCCGATGGCGTGGTCGAGCCGTTCGCTGGCGATCTGGACGAATACGCCGCCTGGCTGCGCAGCCGCCCGGCCGCCCAGGGCACCAAGCAGAAGATGGCCGAAGTGGCGCCGACTCCGCCGCCGCCGACCAAGCCACTGCCGCCGAAGAAAGCCGTCAACCCGCACAAGCTGGCCAGCGCGGAAAAGCGCGTCGGCGAGCTGGAAGCCGCGTTGGCAGAGCTCGACCGCCAGCTGGCCAACCCGGCGAACTATGCCGACACCGACAAGATGGCGGTCCTGGGCCGCGACCGCGAGGCGACGGCGCAGCAGCTGGCCACAGCCGAGGCGGCGTGGATGGAGTTGATCGAAGGCGCGTAACGCGCAGGCGTTACGATGCGCGTGGGGCCAAGCACAGGGAGGTAGGCAACATGATCAGCGCCACCATCAGTCTGGAAGACCATCTGGCCGCGCAGCGCCTGCATGCGCGACAGACGGCCAAGCTGTTGATCGTGATCCTGGTGGTCCTGCTGTTGATCGGGGCGGGGTTGCTGCAACTGATCGGGGCCGGCGAAATCATCGGCCCGATGCTGATCGGTGCCGGAGGCGGCGGCTTGATCGGCCTGGTGGTGTTGCACGTCTGGGGCTTGCCGCGGAAGATCAAACGCCTGCACGCGCAGCAGGCCGCGCTGCGGCATACCTACACCTTTGCGTGGGACGAGACCGGGCTGGAGATCACCTGGGCAGACGGGCGACTGCGCCGGCCCTGGTCCGATTACATCCGCTACCGCGAGAACGAGCGGGTGCTGCTGCTGTATCACAACGACCGCTTGTTCGAGCTGTTCGCCCCGCACTGGTTCGCCGACAGGGCGCACTACGAGGCGTTTCGCCGCGTGGCGGTGCAGGGGATCGCGGCATCCGCGCGCCGCTGAGCGCAGCGGCGGGCTCGCTCAACCGGAGCGCTGTTGCTCCGTTGTCAGCCAGTCGCGCAATCGTGCATCGGCATCGCCTTCCGGGCGCGAGCGCAGCCGGGTGAGCCAATAGCGTCCGGCGTCGATCTGGATCGGGAACGGGCAGACCAGGCGCCCGGCATCCAGATCCTGGCGAAACATCGGCAACGGCAACAATGCCACGCCGGCACCGGCGGCCGCCGCGCTGGCCAGCGTCAACGACGAATCGAACATCGCCCCGCGTGCGGCGACTTCGGCCACGCCCGCCGCGCGAAACCACTGCGGCCATTCGTCCAGACGGTACGAGCGCAATAACGGCAGCTGGGCCAGATCGGCCGGTGTGCGCAGGCCCCGCGCCATGCTGGGCGCGCACACCGGCGCAAACGGCGCCTCCATCAGCGCATGGGCGATCTGGCCCTGCCAGTCGCCGTCGCCAAAACGGATCGCCAGATCCAGCCCTTCGCCAGCCAGATCGACCCGGTTGTTGTGGGTGGAAAGGCGCAATTCGATATCCGGATGCGCGGCATGAAACGCTGGCAATCGCGGCAGCAGCCAGCCGGTGGCGAAGGTGCCGACCACGCCGACGCTGAGCACCTCGCGATAGCGCCCGTCGGCAAAGCGCTCCAGGGTCGCCGCGATGCGGTCGAAGGCCTCGCCGAGCACCGGTGCCAGCGCCGCGCCCTCGTCGGTGAGCGCCACGCCGCGTGGCAGGCGGTGGAACAGGCTGCTGCCCAGTTGCTGTTCCAGCGCCTTGATCTGGTGGCTGAGCGCGGCCTGGCTGACGCACAGCTCGCTCGCGGCGCGGGTCAGGTTCTGGTGGCGCGCGGCGGCCTCGAAGGCGCGCAGGGCATTGAGCGGAAGACGGGGCCGGGGCATGCACAGAGATTAGTTCAATTCATGCCAGGGATCGAAACATCGCAATAGTCCGGTGGCCGGCATGCGCCGATACTGCGGGCTCTCACCGGGAGGCTGCTGCATGTTGAACCGTCGACAATTCTTGTACGCAACCGGCGCGGGCGTGCTGCTTGCTGCCTCCAGACCTGCATGGGCACTCACGCCGGCGATGACGCTGGACGATGTGCTGCGGGCACAGTGGGCGGAGATCGAACGCCGCACCGGCGGCCACCTGGGCATCAGCCTGCTCGACAGCGCCACCGGCAAGCGCCTCGGCCAGCGCGAGGACGAGCGCTTTCCGATGTGCAGCACCTTCAAATTTGTATTGGCTGCGGCAGTCTTGCAGCGGGTGGACCAGGGCAAGCTGACGCTGGTGCAACGGGTCAAGATCCGTGCCTCCGACATGCTCGAGCATGCCCCGGTCACCGAGCGCCATGTCGGCGGGGCGCTGAGCGTGGCCGAGCTCTGCCGGGCCACGATGATCTACAGCGACAACCCGGCCGCCAACCTGCTGTTTCCGCTGGTCGGCAACCCGGCCGGCCTGACCGCGTTCCTGCGCGGCATCGGCGATGCGCACACCCGCAGCGACCGCCGCGAGCCGGAGATGAACCGGTTTGCCCCGGGCGACCCGCGCGACACCACCACGCCGGCGGCAATGGCCGCCACCTTGCGCACCCTGCTGCTCGGCAACGCGCTGCAACCGGCCTCGCGCAAGCAGCTGACCGACTGGATGATCGACAACCGCACCGGCGATACCTGCCTGCGCGCCGGCCTGCCGCGCGGCTGGAAGATCGGCGACAAGACCGGCAGCAACGGCAGCGACACCCGCAACGACATCGCCATCATCTGGCCACCGGCAGGCAAGGCGCCATTGCTGCTCACCGCGTACTTGAATGGCGCCAGCGTCGACAGCGATGCGCGCGACGCGGCGTTGAAGGCAGTGGCGGCCGCGGTG
The DNA here is from genome assembly GCF_014199865.1 of Xanthomonas sp. F14. Lineage (NCBI taxonomy): Bacteria > Pseudomonadati > Pseudomonadota > Gammaproteobacteria > Lysobacterales > Lysobacteraceae > Xanthomonas > Xanthomonas sp. F14. Next base: position 362,512 of record NZ_JACHOM010000002.1, read on the forward strand.
CGCGACAGCATGGTGGGGTGAGCGCAACGACCCGCTGCCTCCCGCGTTATGTCGCGTGTGAGTCCGCAAGCTGCTTGCGGTTTCCTGCCAGCTGTTCGAGGTACGACCGTGCGCATCAGGGGGTGTCATTGCCATCGCCGTCTATCCGGGCCATCTGTGGGCGCACGAGCACGACGACCGCGCCACACGCGATCCTACCCATCTGTCGCTGCGGCCAGACAGCACCGTCACTGCACGGACGCCGCCAACCTTCTTGCCGTAGGCCGAGGACTGATGCGGTGAATGGCGTGAGTCAATCGCTGGCCTACTACATGGCGCTCAAGCAAGCCGGCGTACCGGCAGAAAGGCGTCTCTATGCCGAAGGTTGGCATGCGTTCGGTCTACGCGCAGTTGCACTGCCGATCGCGCAATGGCCGCATCTGGTGGAAACCTGGTTGGGGACGATCGGCATGCTGGATGCGGCCGACGCGCACTGAGCGCGACCGTGCGCAGCAAAGCGGGCCAGCCAGCCACATGCGCGCTCACCGCATGCCCGGCTGCAAGGTTCAGCCGGGTGCGCCGATCGGCAAAGGCAGATCTTGCTGCAGCCGCGCCGGCCCGCCCATGGCTGGATCACTGACGCTGTCTGCACCGGTTTCGATACGTCCGGCCAGACGCTGGGCTGCGCCGGCGTGGTGCACCCACAGGTCGTACCAGCCGCCAGTTGCCGCCGCTTTCCAACGGCGCTGCTCGGTGGTGCCGGGTGCAACGCTCAGGCGTTCGTGCGGCTGCGCGGCTGAATATGCGGCCGGTTGCAGCTCCACCTGCACGGCAGTGCTGCCGGCATTGCGCAGCGATAACGACACGGCTGTAGGATCGTTTGCATCCTGTGTGATCTCGGTCACCAGCAACGGTGCGCTCAGATCGCCACGGTAGTGACGATGGAATCCGTTGGGGCCGAGCAACCACAGATCGTAACGGCCATCGGCGGTGGTCCACGTGGCGTCCACTGCTGCGCCGCTCCCTACGGTGTAACGGCGCGGAATCGCCGCAAGATCGAAGCGGTCGTAGACATGCAGGACCACCGCAGCACCCGCGTTGGACATGCGCAGCTTCACCTGGCCACGCTCGGGCAACGGGACCAGTTCCACGCCTGGGCGATACGGCAGCGCCCGCGAACGGCGTGTACCGAAGGGCTGCTGCGGCGGTTGCAACGCGGCAGGCAAGGGTGGCAGTGCGTGTTCGCGCAGGGCTGCTGCGCGCGCTGCGGTCGCGCTGACATCGGGCAGCGTCGCGGCGAACGGGCGCGCATCGGCCTTGCGGAAGTCGAACGCATTGACCAGGTCGCCACAGACCGCGCGCCGCCACGGCGTGATCTCCGGTGCGGGCACGCCGAAGCGGCGTTCCAGCAGCCGCAATACCGACGTGTGGTCGTACACCTGCGAATCCACCCAGCCGCCGCGGCTCCACGGCGAGATCACGTACAGCGGCACACGCGGGCCCAGGCCATAGGGGCGGCCGCGCAGCTCGGGCAGATCCACTTTCTGTTCGCCCGGTGCCGGGTGGCGGTGGTAATCGTCGTCGGTGGCAATGCTGGATGCGCCCGCAAAGCCGCCGGCCGCGCGTGGGTCCGGCGACGGCGGCGCCGGCGGCGGCATGTGATCGAAGAAGCCGTCGTTCTCGTCGAACATCAACAGCAATGCGGTGCGGCTCCATACCTGCGGATCGGCGGTGAGCGCATCCAGCACGCGTGCGGTGTAGGCCGCGCCTTGCGCTGGACTGGAGGGATCAGGATGTTCGCTGCTGGCCGCATCGGCAATGATGAAACTCACCGATGGCAGTTGCCCGCCCAGCACATCGGCGCGCAGCTGCTCGACACCGCGCGTGCTCACGCCACGCGCGCGCAGTTGCGCATCGTGCCCGGGCGCGGCAGTGAAGGCCTGCCGGAATGGCGCGAAGCCCGCCAGCGGGTTGTCGGTGAAGTTGTCGCGCATGTCCTGATAGATCTGCCAGGACACGCCGGCGTTCTGTAGCTGCTCGACGTAGGTCGTCCAGCGGTAGGAGTCGGGGAAACCGCCCAGCTCCGCAAAGTTGTCGTGCGAGTTGCCGATCACCGGGCCACCGGCACGCGCCTGCGGGTCGTTGCCGCCGCTCCACAGGAACACGCGATTGGAATTGGTGCCGGTCTGGATTGAGGCGTGGTACGCATCGCAGATGGTGAAGGCGTCGGCGAGCGCGTACTGGAACGGAATATCCGCGCGCCGGTAATAGCCCAGCGCATGGTTGTGCTTGGCGGCGGCCCAGTGGCCGAGCCGGCCGTGATCCCAGGCGTGTTGCGCATCCACCCAACTATGCGGCGTGCCTTGCACGCGCATGAAGCCGAATTGCGCTGCCGTATCCAGCGCAAACGGCGTCAGCCATTGGAGGCCGTCCTCGCTGGGCTGCAGCCACACCGTGCGCGCGGGCGCGCCCGGTAGCGGCGGTGCGGGAATCGGAAAACGATCGCCGAACCCGCGCACGCCGGGCAGGCTGCCGAAGTAATGATCGAAGGCGCGGTTTTCCTGCATCAGGATCACCACATGCTGCAGATCCTCCAGCGTGCCGGTGCGGCGGTCCGGCGCGATGGCGGCGGCCCGCGCGATGCTGGGCGGCAGCAGCGCGGCGGCGGCACTGGCAAGCCCGGTCTGCAGAACGCGGCGGCGGGGAAGGTCGATCATCGTGTCACCTGGTTGGCGTTCCCATCCTGTCTGCGCTGGAGCGGGCTGAGCGTAACCGACGCGTCAGCGGGTTTATTGTCTTGCGCTTGCAACACCGCCGATCCTCTCCGTTTGCACCTGCGTGGCAGGCGATGCAGGGAGCGGATCGGGCGGCGTGTCTTCAACCCGATCCGCTCGCGCACGTTGCAGGCCCATCTCGCGCAGATCGGCAATGCGCCGCCGACGTTAGAGATCCAGCGTCAACGTCAGCCCGACCGTGCGTGGCGCGGCGATAAAGGCGCTGTCGCTGCCGTCCACGCCTTCCAGGTAGCGTTTGTCGGTGAGGTTGCTGACGTTGAGCGCCAGCTGCAGGCCCTTGAGCTGCGACGACAGCTGCGACAGCTCCACCCCGAGGTTGGCATCGAAGGTGGTCACGCCATCGAGTGCGGCGCGGTTGGAGGCATCCAGGTAGCGCTTGCCCAGATAGCGCCCGGACACACCGAAGCGCCACGCCTGGCCGCGCCAGTCCGCCGACATCACCAGGGTGTTGCGCGGTTGGCCGATCACCTGCGCGCCCGGGGTGATCTCCAGCGCGGTATCGCGTGCGGCGTCGCCGCTGCCCAGGTAATCGGCCTTGTTGTAGGTGTAGGCACCGTTGATGCGCCAGCCGTTGTCCCAGCCATAGCCCAGTGCCGCTTCCACGCCGCGCGCATGCACGCCGCCGAAGTTCTCGTACACGCCGTCGGTTTCGCCCAGGTAATCGATGCCGGTGACGAAGTTGGCCGGCACATAGACGATGCGGTTGTCGAAGCGGATGTCGTACAGGGTCACGCTGCCGGTCAACGGCCAGCGGCTGAGGCGCAGGCCGAGTTCGACGTTGTCGGCGGTTTCCGGTTGCACGCGGCTCAGTGCGACCGGGTCGGTCTCGCCGAGCACGCCGGAGGGAATCGCAGCGAAGTTCTGCGAGTAGCCGGCAAAGGCTTCCAGGCCCTGCACCGGTGTGGTCCAGGTCAGGCCGGCCGACAGCAGCGGGTCCGAATGCGAATCCGATTCCACATGCTGCGCATCGCCGATGCGGCGGTCGCGGGTCTGGTCGACGAAGAACTGCTTGACGCCCACGCGCCAGGCGAAGGCGCCGTAGCGCATCACGTCCTCGACGTAATACATCTGCTCGTCGGTCTGGTAGTTGTCCTTGAACTGCACCCAGTACGGCTGATGATCGAAGCTGATGTTGGTGCCGACGTTGAGCAGGCGATGCCAGTCGCGGGTGACACTGCGGTCGTAGCGCTCCAGCCAGGCGCCGGCGCGCACGGTGTTGTCGATGGCGCCGAGATCGGCGCGCCATTCCACGTCGGCCATCGCACCGGCGCGGTGGTTGTCGTAGTGGCTGTGCCGATACGACTGCACCGGCACCGAGCCGGCCGGATAGCAGGCCGGGTTGGATTCGGCCGGCACCGCATCGCTGCCGGCGCAGCCGGCCAGCATGGTCGCGGCCGCGCCGCCGGGCGTGAGGTAATACAGCTTGCCCAGGTCGCTGCCGGCGTACACGGTGTTGCCGCCGCGGGCTTCGGATTCCGGCGCGCCGGAGCCATCGTTGGTGACATCCACCAGATACGGCGGAATCCAGTCGCCGCGGCCCTGCATGCGATGCGCATAGCCGGTCAGCGTGGTCTTGAAGCCGTTGCCGCCATCGAAGGCGCCACGCAGGTAGCCAAAGGTGTTCTTGCGCAGCGCACGCGAGCCGGAGCGGTAGTTCTGGTCCAGGTACGGAATGCCGGTGAGCGTGCCGGTCAACAGATCGTGCTCGGGGTCGCGCGCGAACTGCTCGGGCGTCACGCTGGTGTATTCGGATTCGTCGGCATCGTCGTAGGAGGCGTAGCCGCTGAGGGTCCACTTGTCCAGGATGCTGACGAACTTGCCGGCCAGATGATCGCGGCTGGTGTGGCCGCTGCCGTCGATCCAGTCGTCGTTGCGTGCCGACGAGCCGCTGACCCAGGCGCGTGTGCTGCCCCCGAGCAGGCCGGTGTCGTAGCGCGCGTAATACTTGCGCGCCTGGTTGTCGCCGATGCCGCCGATCACGCGCACGCGCTGCTCTTCCAGCGGCTCGCCGGTGAGATAGTTCAAGGTGCCGCCCAGCGCTTCGTTGGAGCGCGAGGCGATGTCGGCGGTGCCCTGGCTGACTTCCACCGTTTCCAGGTCCGGCATGTCGATGAAACGGTTGGCCTTGGAGCCGCCGCCATACGCCGAGCCGCCGTTGGGCACGCCATCGATGGTGGTGCCGATCTGCTGGGTATCGCGATTGCTGACAAAGCCGCGCATGCTGATCTGGGTGCCCCAATCCGACGAGCCGAAGGCATCGGCCTCGGTGACCACCACGCCGGGCAGTTCGTTGAGCGCATCGTTGACGCTGCCGAGCACGAACTGGCGGTCCAGCATTTCCTTGCTGACGTTGGTCTTGGAATACGTCATCGCCTGGCCGACCACCTGCACCTGGTCCAGCGTGGACACCTGTTCGCCAGCGCTGCCCGGTTCGGCCGCAGCCGGGCCAGACGCTGCGCCATCGGGGACTTGTTGCGCGTAAGCGGGCAGGGTGAGCGGAACCAGCAACAAGGCGAGCGTGGCCGGACGGCGCACGCGCGAGGAGGACGTCGAATCCATTGCAATCCAACAAGCGGGGAGGGTCTGCAAAGACTGCCGCGCTTGCATTGCGTGATGATGACCGCGCTAAAGGTGTGGACGGGATCACCAGATGGACTTGGGAAGTCCTAACGTCGGGACGATGGCGATTCAGCGCTTTTTCGATGTTTCTGGGCTGCGCTATTGCAAGACACCCGGAGTTTCGTGTTGCAGCGTTGTCTCCACTTCAAGACAAGCGATTTCGAGTCGTCGCGTTGTTGTAGATGCACTCAAGTGCTCAGGTCAAAAGCCTGCTGAGTCGAGTGCGCAGTGCCCTCACCACTTGCGAGACACGCCGTGAATCCGTCCATGGAGGCTCCTTGGCGGCATCCATGCCGCCAAGGTTCCCGCAACCGGTAAGGACACCGCACCAGGAAGTTGGTCGATGCCCGCGCGAAAAGCTGCTTGTCGCACGTGTGTCGGGCTTCGAGCGGCACGCCACTATCGAGCAGCGCGCATCACGCACTGCTCTTAACCATGCACACCGACCATCTCGACTGGTCCTTGTCCGCTCACCGTCGCGGGACCTTACGCGGCATGGATGCCGCGTAAGAGCCTACAAGGACGTACTTGCGGCGTGTCCTGCGATGGTGGGCGGGCAAGGGCCTTGCAGCCAAGCGGCAGATCGACCGCTCCATAGCTGATCCATCCAAAAAGTCGTCCACCAGCTGCTTCGCCTTGCGGCGCCCCTCGCAATGGTGGGCGGGCAAAGGGGCCTCTGCAGCAACGCTGCAGATCGCCTGATCAGCAGCGCAGCGACTGACGACGGTGAAACAGGTGTGTCAGCCGCCCTTGACGTGCGGCGGTGCTTCGGCCTGTTGTGTTTCCGGCATCAACTCCAGCGCCGATGGCGTGGTGCGCAACATCGGGCGGAACGAGATCGGATGGGTGCGGCGGCGCGTGAAGCGCAGCAAGCGTGTCAGGGTAAATCCGGACAGCGCCAGCAGCATCACCGCGAAATACACCGGCAGTGCCGCTGGTCCGAATTTCTGCATTGCGCCACCGGCCAGGGCCGGACCGATCGCTGCGCCCACGCCATGCACCAGCAGCAGGCTGCTGCAGCCGGAGAGCAGATCTTCGCGCGGCAGGTAATCGAGCATGTGCGCCACCGCAAACGGATACAGCGAGAACGCCAACCCGCCGTACACGAAGAACAGCACGAACAGCAGGTGGGTCTGTGCCTGCACCATCGGCACCGCGGCAGCGATCGCAATGCCGGCCGCCAGCACGCTGATCGTGACCAGGCCGATGCGCCGGTCATGGCCATCGCTGATGCGCCCGATCGGCCACTGCAACACCGCGCCGCCGATGATGGCGGTGAGCATGAACATCGCCACGCCATCGGCATCCAGCCCGAGGCGGTTGGCGTACACCGGCAACAATCCCCAGAACGCCCCCATCGCCAGGCCCGACAGTCCCGCGCCGATGGTCGCCACCGGCGCCAACGCGTACAGCGTTTTCAGGCGCAGCCGCGAGACGTGCGGCACTTCGGGCGGAATCAGGCGCGTGGTCATCACCGGCATCACTGCCGCACAGATCAGGATTGCCGTCAGCGTGAACATCGCCGGTGCGCCCGCATCGCCTACAGTGAGCAGGATCTGGCCCAGTGCCAACGCCGACAGATTGATCGCCATGTACACCGAGAACACCCGGCTGCGCCGACGCGCGTCCGGCTCGGCGTTGAGCCAGCTTTCGATCACCGTGTACAGGCCGACCAGTGCCGCGCCGGTGACCAGGCGCAGCAGGCCCCAGCCCCAGGCGTTCAACCAGATCGGATGCAGCAACACGGCAATCGCCGCCAGCGCCGCGTAAAAGGCGAATGCGCGGATATGCCCGATGCGCCGAATCAGCGGCGGTGCGAAAAAGGTGCCGAGAAAGAAGCCGGCGAAATACCCGGACATGATCAGGCCCAGCGCACGCGCATCGAAACCGGCCTGGCCGCCGCGCACGGCAAGCAAGGTGCCGAGCAGCCCGCTGCCGGTCAGCAGCAGGGCAACGCCCAGCAATAAGGCAGTCAGCCGCAGCATGGATGCGGTCCTCGTGGGGGGAGAGGCGCGTCGATCACGTGTTCGAGTGTAGCAGCCCGGATTGTGCGGCTTGATCGAAACGACCTGGCTCAGTGGCTCTCGATAGCGGCCGGTGTGAGGTCAGGCCGATGCAAAGCGTGAGTTTGTGGCGTGCGGGATGGTCGCCTCATCTCTCTGCGCGGTTCGCGAGATCACGCCGATTTGATGACTGCTCGATGCGTAGGCTGCTACCTTCGATACGCGCGCGACACTCCGACCTCGTGTTTCTGCCGATTGGAACGGCGATGTCGAGCGAGCGCACCTGGCGCGCAAGCGCCACCCAGCCACCATCGATCGATGTCTCTCGCCCGCAAGATGTTCGCGCGCGTGCAGGGTCGCAGACGGCCCACTGCACCTGCCCGCCCGCATCCGTCTAGAATCTGCGCCCCGCATCGTCTTCAGCTGATCCTGCCATGCCCATCTACGGTTTCCAGTGCACCACCTGCGGTCACGCCTTCGACCGCCTGCAGAAGATGGCCGACCCCGATCCGCAGACCTGTCCGGCCTGCGCGGCGGCCACGATCAAGCGCCAGATCACCGCGCCCTCGTTCCGTCTGTCCGGCAGCGGTTGGTACGAGACCGACTTCAAGTCGGCGGGCGAGAAGAAGAAAAACCTCACCGAAAGCAGCAGCGCCGGCGGCGATGCCAAGCCGGCGGCCGCCGCCGAGAGCAAGCCTGCTGCCAAGCCCGCGGCCGACCCCGCCTGAGCCGGACCAGCGCGCCGCAGCCGCTGGCAGGGCGGACGTCCCAACCCCTGGGCCCAGCCGCCCGCGGCGCGCCTGTTCGCTGCTTCAACGCGCCTCGAAGCGTGCCCGGCAACCATCGTTGACCCACACCGTCGCGCGGCGCTCGTCGTACCCCCAGCTGCGGCCTTCTTCGCAACGGGTGTCGGACAGCTGGCGGGTCAGCACCGGGCGGCCATAGCGGCCATCCCAGCCGCAGGTACGCAGGCGGCGGTCGTCGCTGGCGCAGGTGATGGCGTAATCGTTGCGCGGGCGGTCGTCGCGGCCACCGTAGCCGCCGTCACCCCGGTCCCAGCCGCCGCCGCGTGCCTGCGCAAACTCGCCCCGGCAGCCGTCGTCCACCCAGATCCGGCCCCCATCCTGGCGCCAGTTGCGGCCTTCCACGCAGGGCGTATTGGACAGCTGGCGCACCAGCATGGCGCGGCGCCAGCCGGTGTCGCAGATCTTCTGGCGCTGGTCGTTGCTCTCGCAGCGCACCGTGCCGGCCACCCCGCCGCCGCCGGGGCCACCGGTGCCGCCCCAGCCGCCGCCGTTGCGGCCATCGACAAAGCGCGCGCGGCAGCCGTTGTCGACCCAGACGCGGCCGCGCTCGCTGCCCCAATTGCGGCCTTCGATGCAGCGCGTGCCGGAGATGTTCTCGACCAGCACCGCGCGGCCGCGGAACGGCGTATCGCACTCGCGGCGACGGTTGTCGTTGCTGGAGCAGGTGATGCTGGGGCCGTTCCAGCCGCGGTCCTGCGCGGCGGCAGGCGCGCTGGTCAGCAGGCCGGTCAGGGTGATCAGGCCGAAGCCGGAGAGCAGCAGGGCGGTGCGCAGCATCGTGGCGTCCTTGGTGCGGAAGGGTCTGGCGCCTATTCAGCCGGGCCCTGACTTAAGCGGCCATGAGCGCCCGCCGATTTGCTCCTGCCGCCCGCCGGCCCCAGAATATCCGGCTCTCCGGCGCTGTCCTGTGTCGGGTTTTCAGCGGAGCTTTCGATGCGTACCCACTTCTGCGGCCTGGTCGATGAGACCCTGATCGGCCAAACCGTCACTCTCGCCGGCTGGACCGACGTGGCCCGCAACCTGGGCGGGGTGTGCTTCATCGACCTGCGCGACCACGAAGGCATCGTGCAGGTGACGGTCGAACCGGTGGCCGGCGACGACGCCAGTGCCGAGCTGTTCAAGGTGGCCGCCAGCCTTGGCTACGAGGACGTGCTGCAGGTCGAAGGCGTGGTGCGTGCGCGGCACGCGGTCAACGACAAGCTGCGCACCGGCAAGGTGGAAGTGATCGCCACCCGCATCAGCATCCTCAACAAGGCCGCGCCGCTGCCGTTCCACGCGCACGAGAACCCGGGCGAGGAGACGCGCCTGAAGTACCGCTATCTGGACCTGCGCCGTCCGGAAATGCAGCGCATGCAGCGCACCCGCATCAAGCTGGTGCAGGCGCTGCGCCGGCACCTGGACGCACGCGATTTCCAGGACATCGAAACCCCGATCCTGACCAAGGCCACCCCGGAAGGCGCGCGCGACTTTCTGGTGCCGGCGCGCATGCATCCGGGCGAGTTCTACGCCTTGCCGCAGAGCCCGCAGCTGTTCAAGCAGATCCTGATGGTGGCCGGCTTCGACCGCTACTACCAGATCGCGCGTTGCTTCCGCGACGAAGCGCTGCGCGCCGACCGCCAGCTGGAATTCACCCAGCTCGACATGGAATTTGCCTTCGTGCGCGAGCGCGACGTGCAGGATTTCGTCGAAGACATGATCCGCGCCATCTTCGCCGAAGTGGTGGACGTCGAACTGGCCGCGCAGTTCCCGCGCATGACCTGGGCCGAGGCGATGCGTCGCTATGGCTCGGACAAGCCGGACCTGCGCATCGCGCTGGAACTGGTCGACGTGGCCGAACTGGTCAAGAGCAGCGAGTTCCCGGTGTTCACCGCCGCCGCCAACGATGCCGACGGCCGCGTGGCCGCGCTGCGCATCCCTGGTGGCGCCACGCTGTCGCGCAAGCAGATCGACGAATACGCCGCCCACGCTGCCAAGTACGGCGCCAAGGGCCTGGCCTACGTCAAACTGTCGGAGAGTGGCGAAGTCAGCTCGCCGATCGCCAAGTTCTTTAGCGAAGACGCCTTCGCTGCGCTGCTCAAGCACGTCGGGGCCGGCAACGGCGACATCGTGTTCTTCGGTGCAGGCGGCTACAACAAGGTGTCCGACTTCATGGGCGCGCTGCGTTTGAAGGCCGGCAAGGATTTCAACCTGATCGCCGATGGCTGGGCGCCGCTGTGGGTCACCGATTTCCCGATGTTCGAGTGGGACGAGGAGGCGCAGCGCTACGTCGCCCTGCATCACCCCTTCACCGCGCCGGCGGTGGACGACATCGCCGACCTGCGCGCCAATGCCCGCACCGCGGTGTCGCGCGGCTACGACATGGTGCTCAACGGCAATGAAATCGGCGGCGGCTCGATCCGTATCCACCGCCCTGACATGCAGAGCGCGGTGTTCGAACTGCTCGGCATCGGCGCCGAGGAAGCGCGCGCCAAGTTCGGCTTCCTGCTGGATGCGCTCAACTACGGCGCACCGCCGCACGGCGGCATCGCCTTCGGCATCGACCGCATCGCGGCGCTGATGGCAGGCACCGACTCCATCCGCGACGTCATCCCGTTCCCCAAGACCACCGGCGCACAGGACCTGATGACCGACGCCCCGTCGCCGATCGCCGCCGATCAGCTGGCCGAAGTGCACGTGCAGGTACGCCCCAAGCAGGTCTGACCTGCCACCCACACGGCCACCCCAGCGTGGCCGTGCAGCCGACACGCTGCGCCGTGCAGCGTGTCGCGTGCAGAGATGCCGCGGGCGCATCGCGCCCCCGCTCAACGATCGATGCCCGCATCTGCGGCCGCGCCTGCCGCAGAGCCCCGGCAGAGGGCCGCGCCCCTCGCTCGCCCTTATCAACGCACTGCGCGTAATCCAAACCCGCGCCGGCCCGCAAACGCGGATCGGATCGCGGATGCTCTTCCGATTCCCGATTCCCGATTCCCGATTCCCGAATCCCGAATCCCGAATCCCGAATCCCGAATCCCCGCTTGCGACCCCACCACCGCATGCGCGAAGCTGCCACGTCCACCCGGCACGAGACGCCCGCATGACCCGCATCCGCCGCGCCACACCGGACGATGCCGAAGCCTTGTCGCTGCTGGCTGCGCAGACCTTTACCGAAACCTTCGGGCATCTGTACCCGCAGGAGGATCTGCACGGCTTCCTGCAGGAGACCTATGCGGTCGAGCGCGCGCGCATCGTGCTGGCGCATCCGGACTATGCGATCTGGCTGCTGGAGATGGACAACCTGCTGGTCGGCCACGCTGCCGCCGGCCCCTGCGGGCTGCCGCACCAGGACGTGCGTCCCGGCGACGGTGAGCTCAAGCGGCTGTATCTGTTGAAGGACTACCAGAACAGCGGCTGGGGCAGCCGCCTGTTCGAGACCACGCTGGAATGGCTGGAGCGCGACGGCCCGCGCACGTTGTGGATCGGCGTGTGGTCGGAGAATTTCGGCGCGCAGCGCTTCTACGCCCGCTACGGGTTCGAAAAGGTCGGCGAATACGATTTCCCGGTCGGCAAGATCCTCGACCGCGAATTCATCCTGCGCCGCACCCCGCGCGTTGCGGCCGATTGAACGGCGCGCCGATGCCCGGCTGGCGCGGCGTGCGACCACGGTTGCCCGCGCCCGGCCACGCTGAGTGCCACCGGCACCATCCCTACCTCGGTCGCCTGCAGGCCGGCACGGGCATCGGTTGCCGGTCTGCCGGCCCGGCGCGGGTGGCGTTGATTCGCGCGCACCTGACTCACTGCAGATCCGGCACGCCGTCGCGCTCACCTGAAGCCGGCGCCAAGTCGCGGTCATGACCTCCGTGTCCGGCGCATTCTCGTTCATCCCGGGTCACTCCCAACGCATCCTGCGTGAGCGGGCGAGCGCCGCGACCGCCGACGTGCTGCTGGTGCACGGCATCTGGAACACCGCGCACTGGCTGTTGCCGCTCGCGCGCCGGCTGCGTGCCGAGGGCCTGGCGCCGGCGCTGTTCGGCTACGCCAGCGTGCTCGGCGGACCCGAACGCGCCGTGCCACGGCTGATCGAACGCCTGCAGGCGACCGGCGCGCAATTGCTGGTCTGCCACAGCCTGGGCGGGCTGGTCGCGCTGCAGGCCCTGCGCGCCGCGCCCGAATTGCCGGTGCGCCGCGTGGTCTGTCTGGGCTCGCCGTTGTGCGGCAGCGCCGCCGCGCGCGGCCTGGCCCGCCGCGGCGGGCGCTGGGCGCTGGGGCGCAGCGCGGCCTTGCTGCAGCACGGTGTCGTGCAATGGGAGGGCGAGGCGGAGATCGGCCAGATCGCCGGCACCGTCGCGCGCGGGGTGGGGCGATGGCTGGCGCCGCTGGACGGCAGCTCGGACGGCACCGTGGCGCTGGCCGAAACCCGCCTGCCCGGGCTGCGCGACCATTGCGTGGTGCAGGCCAGCCACAGCGGCCTGTTGCGCTCGCCCGAGGCGGCGCAGCAGGTGCTGCGCTTCCTGCGCCAGGGCCGGTTCCGCCACTGAACGCCGCCGCCCCGGTGCGGGCGAGCAATCAGGTAAAATCCGCGCCCTGTCATCCAAGCCAGTCTGGAACCACCCATGGGTAGAGGCCCCTCCATCGAAGGCCGCAAGAACGCCTCCGACGCCAAGCGCGGCAAGATGTTCACCAAGATCATTCGCGAGATCAGCGTCGCCGCGCGCGGCGGCGGTGGCGATCCGTCCAACAACCCGCGCCTGCGCGTGGCGGTGGACAAGGGTCTGTCGGCGAACATGTCCAAGGACGTGATCGAGCGCGCCATCAAGAAAGCCACCGGCGAGCTGGAAGGCGTGGAGTACGAGGAAGTGCGCTACGAGGGCTACGCCCCCGGCGGCGTGGCGGTGATCGTGGACTGCCTGACCGACAACCGCGTGCGCGCGGTGGCCGACGTGCGCCATGCCTTCAGCAAGTGCGGCGGCAACATGGGCACCGACGGCTCGGTGGCCTTCATGTTCAAGCGTCTGGGCGTGCTGAGCTTTGCCGCCGGCACCGACGAAGACACCCTCACCGACGCGGCGATCGAAGCCGGCGCCGACGATGTGGTGGTCTACCCGGAAGACGGCGCCATCGACGTGCTGACCGCCCCGGACGCCTTCGCCCAGGTCAAGCAGGCGCTGACCGCCGCCGGCCTGGAGCCGGCGCACGCCGAAATCACCTTCCGCGCCGAAAATGACATCGCCGTGGACGGCGACACCGCCGTGCAGGTCCGCAAGCTGCTCGACATGCTCGAAGACCTGGACGATGTCCAGGACGTCTATTCGAACGTCGATCAAGCGGCGCTTGGCGCCTGATGATGGCCGGGATGGCGGGATTCGTTATTCGGGATTCGCAACAGCAATGCGATCGCCGCACGGCAGGTGCGTCACCAATCCCGAATCCCGACTCCCCAATCCCGGCGTTTCGATGACCCGCATCCTGGGCATCGATCCCGGCTCCCAGCGCACCGGGCTCGGCATCATCGACGTCGACGAGAGCGGTCGCAGCCGGCATGTCTATCATGCGCCGCTGGTGCTGCTGGGCGAGGGCGACTTCGCCCAGCGGCTCAAGCGCCTGCTGCACGGGCTGGGCGAGGTGATCGAGACCTACCGGCCGCAGGAAGTGGCGATCGAAAAGGTGTTCATGGGCAAGAGCGCCGATTCCGCGCTCAAGCTCGGCCACGCGCGCGGCGCGGCGATCTGCGCGGTGGTGCTGCGCGATCTGCCGGTGCACGAGTACGCTGCCACCGAGATCAAGCTGGCGCTGGTCGGCAAGGGCGGGGCGGACAAGGTGCAGGTGCAGCACATGGTCGGCATCATGCTCAACCTGAAAGGCAAGCTGCAGGCCGACGCCGCCGACGCACTGGCGGTCGCCATCACTCACGCCCACGTGCGCGCCACCGCGCAGCGCCTGGGCGTCAATACCCAACAGGCCTGGAGCCGCAAGAAATGAGAATCGGGAGTCGGGAGTCGGGATTGGGGATTGGCAACGGCAGGTTCGTTCGCGCTGAGCTGATCGGGCTGTACGCGGCCGTTGTCAACGGCCGCGAGGGAACTAACCAATCCCCAATCCCCAATGCCCAATCCCGGCATCTCCTTGGAGGTGCCCAATGATCGGCCGCCTGCGCGGGCTGCTGGCCTACAAGCAGCCGCCGTGGCTGGTGATCGATGTCGGTGGGGTGGGGTATGAGCTGGAGGCGCCGATGAGCACCTTCTACGACCTGCCCGATGTCGGCCGCGACGTGATCCTGTTCACCCACTACGCGCAGAAGGAAGACAGCGTGTCGCTGTACGGATTCCTCCGCGAAGGCGAGCGCAGGCTGTTCCGCGACGTGCAGAAGGTCACCGGCATCGGCGCCAAGATCGCGCTGGCGGTGCTGTCCGGGGTCAGCGTGGACGAGTTCGCCCGCCTGATCACCAGCGGCGACATCACCGCGCTGACCCGCATCCCCGGCATCGGCAAGAAGACCGCCGAGCGTATGGTGGTGGAGCTGCGCGACCGCGCCGCCGACTTCAGCAGTGGCGCGCCGATCACCGGCCAGCTTGGCCCGGATGCGGTGTCCGAAGCCACGGTGGCCTTGCAGCAACTGGGTTACAAGCCGGCCGAGGCCGCACGCATGGCACGCGAGGCCGGGGCAGAAGGCGACGAAGTCGCCACGGTCATTCGCAAGGCCCTCCAGGCCGCGCTGCGTTAGGTCGCGCCGTCCTCCTCTCCTTCACGCCACTTGGCGATACCCTGCCCACTTCATGTCCCAGACCCCCACTTCCGCAGCTGGCCACGGCCATGCGCCTGCCAATAGCCATATGGCCTTGGTCATCGGCGCCATCGGCGTCGTCTTCGGCGATATCGGTACCAGTCCGCTGTACACCCTCAAGGAGGCGTTCTCGCCGCACTACGGGCTGACCAGCGACCACGACACCGTGCTGGGCGTGCTGTCGCTGGCGTTCTGGGCGCTGATGGTCACGGTGACGCTCAAGTACGTCACCATCATCATGCGCGCCGACAACGAGGGCGAGGGCGGCATCATGGCCTTGATGGCGCTGACCCAGCGCACCCTGCGCAGCGGGTCGCGCTCGGCTTACGTGGTCGGCATTCTCGGCATCTTCGGCGCCTCGCTGTTCTTCGGCGATGGCGTGATCACCCCGGCCATCTCGGTGATGGGCGCGGTCGAAGGCCTGGAAATCGCCGCGCCCAGCCTGCATCCCTTCATCGTGCCGATCACCGTGATCGTGCTGCTGGTGGTGTTCATGGTGCAGCGCTTCGGCACCGAAAAGGTCGGCAAGGTGTTCGGCCCGATCACCTGCCTGTGGTTCCTGTCGCTGGGGGCGATCGGCGCCTGGAACATCGTCGACGCGCCGGAAGTGATGAAGGCCTTCAACCCCTGGTGGGCGATCCGCTTCTTCATGGAGCACGGCTGGCACGGGGTGTTCATCCTGGGCGCAGTGGTGCTGGCGGTGACCGGCGGTGAAGCGCTGTATGCGGACATGGGCCACTTCGGCGCCAAGCCGATCCGCCATGGCTGGTATTTCTTCGTGTTGCCGATGCTGCTGCTCAACTACCTGGGGCAGGGCGCGCTGGTGCTCAATCACCCCTCCGCACTGAAGAACCCGTTCTTCGAAGCGGTGCCGGGCTGGGCGCTGTATCCGATGATCATCCTGGCCACGCTGGCGGCCGTGATCGCGTCGCAGGCGGTCATCACCGGCGCCTATTCGGTGGCTCGCCAGGCGATGCAGCTGGGCTACATCCCGCGCATGCTGATCAAGCACACCTCGCGCACCACCATCGGCCAGATCTACGTGCCCGGCATCAACTGGCTGCTGATGGTGATGGTGATCGCGCTGGTGCTGATCTTCCGCAGTTCCACCAATCTGGCGGTGGCCTACGGCATCTCGGTGTCGATGACCATGCTGATCGACACCCTGCTGCTGGCGCTGGTGGCGCGCTCGTTGTGGCCGCGCTGGCGCAACTGGGTGCTGCCGCTGTGCGTGGTGTTCTTCTTCATCGAGCTGGCCTTCGTCATCGCCAACGGCGCCAAGCTGTTGCAGGGCGCCTGGTTCCCGCTGGCGCTGGGCATCGTGGTGTTCACCCTGATGCGCACCTGGCGCCGCGGCCGCGCGCTGCTACGCGAGGAAATCCGCAAGGACGGCATCCGCATCGACAGCTTCCTGCCGGGCCTGATGCTGGCCCCGCCGGCGCGCGTGCCGGGCATGGCGGTGTTCCTCACCGCCGACCCGATGGTGGTGCCGCATGCGCTGATGCACAACCTCAAGCACAACAAGGTGCTGCACGAGCGCAACATCTTCCTCAACGTCGACACCTTGCCGATCCCGTACGCGCCGGCGGACAAGCGCCTGCAAATCGAGTCGATCGGCGACGAGTTCTACCGCGTCTATGTGCGCTTCGGCTTCATGGAAACGCCGGACGTGCCGCTGGCGCTGATGCGTTCCTGTGACCAGGGCGGCATCCATTTCGACCCGATGGACACCACCTTCTTCGCCAGCCGCGAGACCATCGTGGCCAGCGCCAACCGCGGCATGCCGATCTGGCGCGACAAGCTGTTCGCGCTGATGCATCGCAACGCCGCCCCGGCCACCGGCTTCTTCCGCATCCCCGGCAACCGCCTGGTCGAGCTGGGCGCGCAAGTGGAGATCTGAGCATGGCAGCGCTCAAGTGGATGATCTACGGTCGTTCGCCGAGCCTGGCCACCTTCTGGGACGAAGCGCTCAACCTCGGGCGCGTGCCGGCGAGCGAGGCCGCCATCGCAGCGGCGCAGGCGCGGCTCGGTATACGTCTGCCGGCGTGGCTGCGCAGCCTGTATGCACGCTATGACGGCGGCGCTGTGCAGATGGCGCGTGGCCAGTCGCTTGAGGAACCGGACAACTGGCTCAAGGCCGAATGGCTGATCCCGCGTGCACGCCTGCTTGGCAGTGCAGAATTGTTTTCCTTTGCACAGGTGCGCGCTCGCGAGGACTACCGCGATGACGCATTTGCCGGTCTGGCTGCCGGTCGCGATGACGGCCGCCTGATCGTCATTGCCGCCGATGACCGCACGCCCAGCCGCGCGCTGTGCCTGGACTACTCCGCATCCGATGTTGAGCCCACCGTGGTCTATGTCGACGCAGGCAATAATCGCAGGCTGGCGGAGTTCGCCAACGTGGACGCTCTGCTGTCGCAGTTGGTCGATGTCCACTACTGGTCGCCCGCCTTGCAGGCCAAGCACGATGGGGATGTGGTGCGTTGGCAGCCGCAGCCGCCCGCGTTGACCACGTTCTGGAGCGGCGCCGGGTACTGGAACGACGGCGGGGCCGCTGCGGACGCCTCTGTGTTGGCTGCCACCGAAGCGCGCCTGGGCGTGCGCCTGCCGGCGTTGTTCAAGCAGCTCTACAGTGTCCAGGACGGCGGCGACACCGGCTGGTGCTGGGTGCCGCGGACCCGCTTTCCCTCCGATCTTTACGTGGATTGGGAATGCGTGCTGGTGGATCGGTATCTGTCGCCGCTGGCGAAGATCGGCAGCCTGCTGGATCTGGCCGCTGCCTTCGAAGACCCCGACGACTTCAGCGCGGCGGCCTGCCTGCACGCCGGCCTGGATCGGGTGCTGGTGCTGTCAAGCCATAACATTGACTGTCTGTTGTGCCTGGACTATCGCGCGCGCGGCCCGCAGTGCGAGCCGGACGTGGTGTATTTCGATCGCTGGGAGGGGCTGGTCCCCACCTGGCGCGCGCCCAGCTTCGACGCGTTCTTCAGTGTGCTGCGGCAGGCCGATCTTGATTGCTAGATGCTGCGCCGCCCGCACGCGGCATGCGAAGATGGCGGGATGACCGAACAGCGCATCATCGCCAGCAGTGCCACCCGCGAAGACGATGCCGCCGATGCGAGCATCCGCCCCAAGCGCCTTGCCGATTATCTGGGCCAGCAGCCGGTGCGCGAGCAGATGGAGATCTACATCGAAGCGGCCAAGGCGCGCGGCGAGGCGATGGACCATGTGCTGATCTTCGGGCCGCCCGGTCTGGGCAAGACCACGCTCAGTCATGTCATCGCCAACGAGCTGGGCGTGAACCTGCGCTCGACCTCCGGCCCGGTGATCGAGAAGGCCGGCGATCTGGCCGCGCTGCTGACCAACCTGCAGCCGCACGATGTGCTGTTCATCGACGAGATCCATCGCCTCTCGCCGGTGGTGGAGGAAGTGCTGTATCCGGCGATGGAAGATTTCCAGATCGACATCATGATCGGCGACGGCCCGGCCGCGCGCTCGATCAAGATCGATCTGCCGCCGTTCACCCTGATCGGTGCCACCACCCGTGCCGGCCTGCTGACCGCGCCGCTGCGCGACCGCTTCGGCATCGTGCAGCGGCTGGAGTTCTATTCGCCGCAGGAACTGACCCGCATCGTGATCCGCTCCGCGGCGATCCTGGGCATCGACTGCACGCCCGAGGGTGCGGCCGAGATCGCCCGCCGCGCGCGCGGCACCCCGCGTATCGCCAACCGGCTGCTGCGGCGGGTGCGCGACTTTGCCCAGGTCAAGGCGGCGGGGCATATCGACCTGCCGGTGGCGCAGGCGGCGATGCAGATGCTCAAGGTCGACCCGGAAGGCTTCGACGAGCTCGACCGCCGCATGTTGCGCACCATCGTCGATCATTTCGACGGCGGCCCGGTTGGGGTGGAGTCGCTGGCCGCCTCGCTGTCGGAAGAGCGCGGCACGCTGGAAGACGTGATCGAGCCCTACCTGATCCAGCAGGGCTTTTTGATCCGCACCGCGCGCGGCCGCATGGCCACCCACAAGGCCTACATGCACCTGGGCCTGAAACCGCCACGGGACCGCGCGCCAGGATTCGGCGAGCCGGGAGAGCTGTTCTGATGATGCTCCGTTCATCGCGCGCCCAGGCCGTCTCGACCAACAATCCGTGCCCATGACCGCCGATTCCCGACTCCCGATTCCCCAATCCCCGCCTGTATTCAGTTGGCCGACACGCGTGTACTGGGAAGATACCGACGCCGGGGGCGTGGTCTACCATGCGCGCTACGTCGCTTTCATGGAACGGGCGCGCACGGAGTGGATGCGCGCACTCGGCTACGGGCAGGAGCGCATGCGCCAGCAGCACGATCTGGTGTTCGCGGTCCGCTCGATGCAACTGGATTTCCTCAAGCCGGCCCGGCTCGACGACGCGCTGTCAGTGTCGGCGGTACTGCTGCGATGCAAACGGGCCAGCCTGCTGTTTGCGCAGTCGGTACGTCGCGAGGGCGAAGTGCTGCTGACCGCCGAGGTGCGCATTGCCGCACTCGGCACCAGCGACTTCCGCCCGCGCGGGATGGACGATGCGCTGTATGACGTGTTGAAAGCTCTAGAAACCCCAGAATCCGATTACTGAGGAACAAACGGATGTCGATTGCATTGCTCCTGGCCCTGCAGGACACGGTAGTGGAAGCACTACCGCAGGACGTTGCCGCCGCTGCGGCACAGACCGCCAGCGTGGCGCACAACAGCAGCATCAACTATGTCGATCTGATCCTGCGGGCGAGTATCCCGGTCAAGATCATCGTGTTGCTGCTGCTGATCGGCTCGTTCATCAGCTGGGTGATCATTTTCCGCAAGGCGCGCGCCTTCAAGCAGGCCAACCGCGAGGCGGACGAGTTCGAGAACCGCTTCTGGTCCGGCGCCGATCTGGCCAAGCTCTACGCGTCGGCCACCGACCGTAACCGCACCGTCGGCGGCCTGGAGTCGATGTTCGAGAGCGGCTTCCGCGAGTTTTCGCGGCTGCGCGACCGCCGCCGGCTGGACGGGCGGGTGCAACTGGAAGGCGCACAGCGCGCCATGCGCACCGCCTTCACCCGTGAAGTCGACCAGCTCGAGCGCAATCTCGAATTGCTGGCCAACATCGGTTCCACCGCCCCGTACGTCGGCCTGGTCGGCACCGTGTTCGGCATCATGGTGACCATGCACGACATGGTCAGCAGCGGTGAGCAGGCCGGTATCGCTGCGGTCGCACCGGGTATTTCCGAAGCGCTGTTCGCCACCGCCATCGGCCTGTTCGTGGCGATCCCGGCGGTGTGGGCCTACAACCGCTTCACCACCCGGGTGGAACGGCTGTCGGTGCGCTACGAGACCTTCGCCGACGAGTTCAGCTCGATCCTGCAGCGCCAGGCCGGCGCGGACGAGTAATGCGCGTGCCCTGCGACAGCCGGCAGCCAGGCGAATGCCCCATCACGGCACGCACATCCCGCTGCGTGGACGTGGCAGGTGCGGCGTTCGCACATGCGCGTCTGGCGTGGCGCAGGGATTGGACAGGCAAGCCCCTCGCGACAGCGCGCACACGCATGTGCGATGGATTGGATGGGCGAGTCCCTCGCAAGAGCCCGCACATCCATGTGCGGGGGATCAATAGGAACGTTCCGCGATGATTTCCGGTATTTCCCGCCGTAAGAAGCGCAAGCTCAAATCCGACATCAACGTCGTGCCGTATATCGACGTGATGCTGGTGCTGCTGATCATCTTCATGGTGACCGCGCCGCTGCTGACCCTGAGCACCGACGTCAACCTACCCAGCTCGCGCGCCAAGGCGCTGGAGAGCAAGCAGGATCCGGTCGTGGTGGTGGTCGCCGCCGACGGCCAGCTCGCACTGCAGCTGCCCAAGGGCAAGCCGCAGGCGATGGACGTGGCGGCGCTGCAGGCGCAACTGGCCGCCATCGTGGCGCAGGACAAGGACGCGCGCGTGGTCGTGGCCGGCGATCGTGCCGCGCCGTATCAAAAGATCATGGACGCCATCGACGTGCTCAAGCAGGCCAAGGTCGAGAAGGTCGGCCTGATCTCCGACTCCGGCGGCACTGCAGGCAGCGATGCACGCTGACGCACTCCCCACTCAGACGGCGCGCGAGGATGGCTGGCTGCGGCCAGTCGTGCTGGCCCTGGTCGTGCACGTGCTGGTCGCGCTGGTGTTCATCGCCGGCTGGCTGTGGTCGCCCGAACGCTCGGTCGAGCCGGCCGCGGGCGACCCCAGCATGGACGCCTCGCTGGACGTGTCCGCCGCCGAAGCGCGC
This sequence comes from Xanthomonas sp. F14, assembly GCF_014199865.1. NCBI lineage: Bacteria > Pseudomonadati > Pseudomonadota > Gammaproteobacteria > Lysobacterales > Lysobacteraceae > Xanthomonas > Xanthomonas sp. F14. Next base: position 383,749 of record NZ_JACHOM010000002.1, read on the forward strand.
GTTGCGCGCCAAGCGCTGAAGGCCACGCCGGTGGAGGCGCCGCCACCTCCGGCACCGCTGCCCGAACCGGCGCCGGAAGACACCGTGCCGCCGCCGCAGCCGATTCCCGAACCGCGTCCGCAGGATGCGCCCACGCCGCAACAGGCGCAGGCGCAGGAACGTGTCGCGCAGCCGGACAAGGTCGACCAGGACCGCGTCGACGCGCTGGCGCTGTCGGCGGAAAAGGCCAAGCAGGAACAGGAGGCCAAGCGCCGCCAGGAGCAGATCGACCTGACCGAGCGCAAACGCCAGGAAGAGGCCGAGCAGAAACTGCGCCTGGCCAAGCAGCAGGAAGAAGCCGACGCCAAGAAGAAGCAGGCCGCAGCGCAGCAGGCTGCCGCCGATGCCGAACGCGAAAAGAAGATCGCAGAGATCCGCCGCCAGCGCGAACAGGCCACCAAGGAAGCCGCGCTGGCCGAGCAGAAACTGCGCCAGGTCGCCGCCGCGCGTGCGCAGCAGGCCTCGTCGGCTGCCGCCGCCACCGCGCAGCCGACCGCAGGGCAGGGCGGTACCAATACCGATCTGTCGGCCAAGTACGCCGCGGCGATCCAGCAGAAGGTGCTGGCGCAGTGGGTGCGCCCGCCGTCGGTGCCGCCGGGCCAGAAATGCAGCATCAACATCCGCCAGTTGCCGGGTGGCACCGTGATGGAGGCCAAGGTGGCGCCGGGTTGCCCTTACGACGAGGCCGGCCAGCGCTCGATCGAGGCCGCGGTGCTGAGCGCGCAGCCATTGCCGTACCGTGGGTTCGAGTCGGTGTTTCAGCGCAACCTGACATTTGTGTTCACCCCCCAGGATTAGTCATCCCCCTGATCCTGGATGGTCGGGGCGCGGCAGCATGACCTGCGCTGCGCCCCTCGTAGGAAGGTAGATTTGCGGGATGTGGCCGACTGCCTGGCGCAGTTCCGGCGGGTGAGTATTGCTGCGCCACCGCACGCAAGCTCGCTCGCTGGCCGCCGGAATCCCCAGTGGGCGACCACTCGCTTCATTTTCACGCTGTCTCGTTCACGATTGCGAGTATGTTCACTCGCTGATTGGTATCCCTTGCACACTTTTCCTGCCCGATCCGAGCCGTCCATGAAAAAACCGCTGCGTTGGCTAGCTGCCTTGACCGCCCTGTTGTTGCCGCTGAGCGCGCTCGCGCAACAGCAAGGGCTCACCATCGATATCGTCGGCGGTAGCGCTTCGGCGACGCCGATCACCGTCGTGCCCATGCCGTACCAGGGCTCCGGCACTGCGCCGCAGACCGATGTGTCTGCCGTCGTCGGCGCCGACCTGGACCGTTCCGGCCAGTTCCGCACGTTGCCGGTTGCGCAGATCGTCGAGAAGCCGACCCGCGGCACCGAGGTGCAGTTCCAGACCTGGCGTACGCTCAAGCAGAACTACATTGTGGTCGGCCGCGTGATGGATGCCGGCGAAGGCGCCTACCGCGTCGAGTACGAACTGTTCGACGTGGCCAAGGGCGAGCGTCTGCTCGGCCTGGCCATGACCGCACGTGCCAATGCGATGCGCGATGTCTCGCACCAGATGGCCGACGCGATCTACGAAAAGATCACCGGCGTGCGTGGCGCGTTCTGGACCCGGATCGCCTATGTGACCGCCAGCGGCAAGGGCGGCGCCATGCGCTATGCGCTGATGGTGGCCGACTCGGACGGCTACAACCCGCAGACCATCGTGCGTTCGGCCGAGCCACTGCTGTCGCCGAACTGGAGCCCGGACGGCAAGAAGCTGGCCTATGTGAGCTTCGAGCGCGGCAATTCCTCGATCTACCTGCAGGACATCGCCACCGGCGCACGTGAGCTGGTGTCCAGCTTCCGCGGCATCAACGGTGCGCCGTCGTTCTCGCCGGACGGCCGCCGCCTGGCGCTGGCACTGTCGCGCAGCGGCAACCCGGAAATCTACGTCATGGATCTGGGCAGCAAGCAGTTGACCCAGCTGACCAATCACTTCGGCATCGACACCGAGCCGACCTGGGCGCCGGACGGCGGCAGCATTTACTTCACCTCCGACCGCGGCGGTCGTCCGCAGATCTACCAGGTGGCCGCAAGCGGCGGCAGCGCCAACCGCGTGACCTTCCAGGGCAACTACAACGCCACCGCCAGCGTCTCGTTCGACGGCAAGAAGATCGCCGTGGCACAGGGCAGCGGCAACAGCTACCGCATCGCCATGATGGACCGCAGCCTGGGTTCGCCGAGCTGGAGCACGCTCTCGCCGGGGTCGCTGGACGAGTCGCCGAGCTTTGCGCCGAACGCCAGCATGGTGCTGTACGCCGCACGTGAAGGTGGTCGTGGCGTGCTCTACGCCGTGTCCGCCGACGCTCGTGTCCGCCAGCGCCTGGTCCTGGCGGATGGAGATGTGAGAGAACCTTCGTGGGGGCCTTACCGAACCGCGCATTAATGTTAATATTTCGCTGCGTTAAACCACTCATTGGCCCAGAGCCTCCATAGGTATCCCATGAACAAGTCCACCCGCGTCTTGCTTGTCTCCCTGTTGTCCGTTGCCGTGCTGGCCGGTTGTTCGAAGAAGGTGAAGGAAACTCCGCCTCCTGCGACTGACACCACCGCTGGTTCCTCCGTTCCCACCGGCCCGTCCACCTCTGGCCTGTACGGCCCGGGCGACCTGGATACCGATGCCTGCCTGCGCCAGCGCGTCGTCTACTTCGATCTGGATCAGGACTCCCTGAAGCCGGAATTCCAGGCCATCATGGCGTGCCACGCCAAGTACCTGCGTGACCGTCCTTCCTCGCGCATCACCCTGCAGGGCAATGCTGACGAGCGCGGTTCGCGTGAGTACAACATGGGTCTGGGCGAGCGTCGCGGCAATGCCGTGTCGTCGTCGCTGCAGGCTGCCGGCGGTTCCGCCAGCCAGCTGACCGTCGTCAGCTACGGCGAAGAGCGTCCGGTCTGCACCGAAACCAGCGAAAGCTGCTGGTCGCAGAACCGTCGCGTCGAAATCGTGTACACGGCTCAGTAAGAAGCGATGCGCTTTCGAGTGACATCCCTGTTCGTCGCGGCGGCCCTTGTGGTCGCCGCGCCGGCACACGCGCAGCGAGCCAGTCTCGCTGATCGTGTTGCCGTTCTCGAGCAGCAGCAGGCCAACAGCCAGGCCAACAACGATCTCCTCAACCAGTTGCAGCAGGCGCGTTCGGACCTGCAGGGCTTGCGAGCGACCGTGGAGCAGCTGCAGCACGACAACGAACAACTCAAGCAGCAGTCCAAGGATCAGTATCTGGACCTGGACGGACGCCTGAATCGGCTGGAAGGTGCAGGTGGCGCAACCCCGCCATTGCCATCTCCCACCGGCAGCGTCACACCCGCCCCGGCTCCGGCCGCGCGGCCTGCAGCGGCGGCAACTTCCGAGAAGCCGCCCAGCGTGCATGGCGACCCAGGCACCCTGGCCGTCAGCAACGAGGAGCGCACTGCCTACAACGTCGCTTTCGATGCCTTGAAGAACGGCAAGTACGACGATGCCTCGCAGTTGTTCCTGAGTTTTCTGGAGCTGTATCCAAACGGCGTCTACACCCCCAATGCCTTGTACTGGCTGGGCGAGAGTTACTACGCCACCCGAAATTTCCAGCTGGCCGAGGCGCAGTTCCGCGATCTCGTCAGCCGCTATCCCACGCATGACAAGGCCTCTGGCGGCCTGTTGAAGCTTGGCCTGTCGCAGTATGGCGAAGGCAAGAACGATCAGGCCCAGCAGACCTTGCAGCAGGTCGCAGCGCAGTATCCCGGCTCCGACGCAGCGCGCGTGGCCCAGGAGCGTCTGCAGTCCATCCGTCTCGGCCAGCAACTGCGCTGAGCCCGCGCGTGCGCGCCTTCGGGCGTGACGCATACTTTGCCAATGAACGCCGCCGCCGTCCCCAGCGAGATCGTCCAGTCGCCGTTGCCGCGATTGAAGATCACCGAAATCTTTCTGTCCCTGCAGGGCGAAGCCGAGGCCGCCGGCTGGCCGACCGTGTTCGTGCGTTTGACCGGTTGCCCGCTGCGCTGCCATTACTGCGACACCGCCTACGCCTTCCACGGCGGTGAATGGCATGACATCGATGCGATCGTCGCCGAGGTGGCTAGCCACGGCGTGCGCTATGTCTGCGTGACCGGCGGCGAGCCGTTGGCGCAGAAGCGCTGCCTGGTGCTGCTGCAGAAACTGTGCGATGCCGGCTTCGACGTCTCGCTGGAGACATCCGGCGCGTTGGATGTGTCGGCCGTGGATCCGCGCGTCTCGCGCGTGGTCGACATCAAGACGCCCGCCTCCGGCGAGGAACAGCGCAATCGCTGGGAGAATCTGCCGCTGCTGACCGCACGCGACCAGATCAAGTTCGTGATCTGCAGCCGCGCCGATTACGAATGGTCGCGCGAGATTGTCGCCGCGCATGCGCTGGACCGCCGCTGCACGGTGTGGTTTTCGCCCAGCAAGAGCGAAGTCACGCCGCGGGAGCTGGCCGACTGGATCGTGGCCGATCGTCTGCCGGTGCGCTTCCAGATGCAGCTGCACAAGCTGCTGTGGAACGATGAGCCGGGGCGCTAAGCCCGGGCGATAGAGCGACCGCGCTCACCCAAGAAAGGCAGGCGCGGCCGGTTGCCCGCAATCGGCGTGTACCACGCATCCGTTGCGGTTGCTGGCATGCCGTCCGCTCCCGCCTGACGATCACCCGCGACGCTTCGTTGGCTGCTTCCGGTCCCCCGTGCAAGGCGAGCCAGGAGGCAGCCGCCTGCGTTTACGCGGCGATCCTGTTCAACTCTTCGACGGCATCGGCCGGCAGTTTGAGTTCCGCCGCGAACAGATTGGCGCGCAGATGCGCCACCGACGAGGTCCCCGGAATCAGCAAGATGTTGGGCGAACGCTGCAGCAACCACGCCAGTGCCACCTGCATCGGGGTTGCGGCCAGGCGCTGGGCAACAGCGGCAAGCGTGGACGATTGCAATGGCGAAAAGCCGCCGAGCGGGAAGAACGGCACGTAGGCGATGCCGTCGCGCGCGAGCGTGTCGACGATTTCGTCGTCGTGTCGATGCGCGATGTTGTACATGTTCTGCACGCAGACGATATCGGTCATGGCGCGTGCCTCGGCCACCTGCGTCGCGGTGACGTTGCTGATGCCGATGTGCCGCACCAGGCCATCGCGCTGCAGCTTGATCAAGGCTTCCAGTTGCTCGGCGATCGAGCCTTCAGCTGGCTCCTGCGTCTTGAACATCACGCGCAGGTTGACCACCTCCAGCGTTTCAAGCCCCAGGTTGCGCAGATTGTCGTGCACCGCCTCGACCAGCTGCTGCGGCGAGAAGGCAGGTAGCCATGAACCATCCGTGCCGCGCGCGGCGCCGATCTTGGTGACGATGGTCAATTCCTGCGGGTAGGGATGCAGTGCCTCGCGGATCAGCTGATTGGTGATGTGCGGCCCGTAGAAATCGCTGGTGTCGATATGGTTGACGCCCAGCGCGATGGCTTCGCGCAGCACCGCCAGCGCACCCTCGCGATCCTTGGGCGGGCCGAACACGCCAGGCCCCGCCAGCTGCATTGCGCCGTAGCCGATGCGGGTGAGCTTGCGGTCTCCAAGCAAAAACGTTCCGGCTTTTTCGATGTTGGTCATGGCGTGGCGCTCGCGTGTCGTTGAGCCAACAACGATAGGAAACGTGGCGCGGCATGTGAATTCGCATTTGCTGCCGCGCCAGTCCACTGCCGCCAGGGCTTGTGGCATATGGGCGCAGCCGCAGCGCCCCGGGCCGATCGTCCGGCGGGATGTGCTGGAGTTTCAGGTTTTGCTGGCTGCGCGGGCAGTGCTTTCGCCGCGTTTCTTCGCGGCTGAAGCCGCCGCGTTGCACGTTCTGCATTGACAGGCGCCAAGCGGCGGCGCGAGTATGCCAACGTCGCCGCACAATCGGCGGCCGGGATTGGCGTCCCGAACCAAAAGGCGCACCAGCGCCCATCGACCGATGCACGGCGCTTTTTTATCGCCCGCATCGTCGCGGGCGCATGCCGGCCAGTTTTATGGCGGGCGGTGCGCGGGGGCCGCAAGGCCCACCGGGTCCTTTTGGCCGGCACGCCAACCGCGTACCGTCCGCCACCCCGATTGGCGTCTGGGTGGCGGATTCCAAAACACAAAAGGAATCCAGCATGTCTCACGACACCCATGAAGCACCCACGTCTGTGGCGTACCAGGTCGTCCATGATGTGGGGCCGATCTCCAATGCCCTCGAAGCGACGCGTGCCGCTTGGCGAAGCCCGAATGCCCATCTCGGCGTCGCAGGTAAGGCTGTGCATGCGCTCACGCTTGCCGGCGCCGATGCAATCGCTAGCGTCGATAGCGCGTTGACGGAGCCGCAGCGATGAGCCTGGGCAAACAGTTCCGCGTCTGCACGGGCGTCGTCCTCAGCGTCGAGATGATGCAGGGCTATGTGCTGGCCATGCTGCATTCCGACGCGCAACCCGGTGCCTCGCCCGTCCTGATCGCCTGCGAAGCCACTGGCTTTGACGATATTTTGCCGGGCGGCGATGCGCAGAGCGTCGTGCTGGGCCGCCTGCATGTCTGCATGCGCGTGGACGCTGCAGTGGACGTCCTCAGCTGGTTGCGCAAGCAGGCACGCGCCGCAGGAGCTGCGCGACGAACGCGGCGCGTGCAATCGCGTATCCAGAAGACGGGAGCCGCATGATTGGCGAGAACGCCACGGCCGCCTGCGCCGGGCCCACCACCTGCAAGATGACACGCGCGATCGGCAAAAGAGGAGCCGGCGTTGACGGCAGCGCGCCAGTCGCGGCAGATGGTGCATGCCATCCGACTTCGCGGCCGTGACGCAGGGTCCCTGGCGACGCAGGTCCCGGCAACTTTCCGGCGGACAAACAAAAAAAGCGCCTTCGGCGCTCTTCAAGTTGCTGATTTGATTGGTGGGCCGTGATGGATTCGAACCATCGACCAAAAGATTAAAAGTCTTCTGCTCTACCGACTGAGCTAACGGCCCACTGTCCCGGCAGTGCGCCGGGGTGCGCATTCTACCCTACAGCGGCGTCAAGGCGAAATGGCGTAGTGGGTGGGGTCCGCGACGCCGGCGTCGGCGAAACCGGCGGCACGCAGGCGGCAGGCGTCGCAGTGGCCGCAGGCGCGTCCGTCGGCGTCGGCGCGGTAGCAGGACACGGTCAGGCCGAAGTCCACGCCCAGGCGCACGCCTTCACGCACGATGTCGGCCTTGCTGAGGAACTGCAGCGGTGCGTGCACGCGCAGGCCGGCGCCTTCGACGCCGGCCTTGGTGGCCAGGTTGGCCAGCACTTCGAAGGCGCGCACGAATTCGGGCCGGCAGTCGGGGTAACCCGAATAATCGACCGCGTTGACGCCGCAGAACAGGTCGTTGGCGCCGATCACCTCGGCCCAGCCCAGTGCCAGCGACAGCATGATGGTGTTGCGCGCCGGCACGTAGGTGACCGGGATGCCGTCACCGCCGGCATCGGGCACGTCGATGTCGTCGGTGAGCGCCGAGCCGCCGATGCTGCGCAGGTCCACGTCCACCACCTTGTGCGCGATGACGCCCTGCGCCGCCGCCACGCGCGCGGCGGCGTCCAGCTCGGAGGTATGGCGCTGGCCGTAGCGCACGCTCAAGGCATGCACGGCAAAGCCCTGCTCCTGCGCAAGCGCGATGACGGCAGCGGAATCCATGCCCCCGGACAACAGAACAACGGCTTTTTTCATGACGGATCGGCAATCACAACGGAATAAGCGGAAAGGCTAGCAGGCTCGGCGTGGCACGGCGACCCGGCTGTCGCTGCGGCGGCAGCGGGATGCCGGGCAACGCGGCTGTGCCAAGCGTGCGCGGGCAGGGCAGCGATGCACCTGCAGGCCAATCCGGTGCGATAGCCTGCCGGCAGTTGCGCGCTCGTTCATGGGTATTGCCCGCCCGTTTCGCGTGCGGCACGGCCGGTCTCAGCGCAGGCTCGCAGCCGCGGCCTTAAGCAGGGCCTGGCCCAGCTGCTGCAGGGCGCTCGAGCGCACTGCGGCGCATTGCCAGTACAGCGGCACATCGAGCCAGCGTGTCTGGTCGATGATGACCACCTGTCTGTTGCGCACGGCAGGTACGACCATCGATTCCGGCGCCAGACACCAGCCGAGTCCGCGTGCGGCCGCTTCGACGAAACCGGTCGAGGTCGGCAGGTAGTGGATCGGCGGCGCCACCTGTGTGCGGGTGATGCGGCGGACGAAGCGGGTCTGCAGCGTGTCCTTTCGGTTGAACACCAGCATCGGTGCGTGGGCCAGGGCCGCTGCGCTGAAGCCCTGTTTGAAATGCGTCGCAACGAATGCGGGCGATGCGATGGCGTGGTAACGCATCACTCCCAGCGCCTGCACATTGCAGCCCTGCAGCGGCTTGCGCTCGGCGGTGACGGCACCGAGCACCGCCCCGGAGCGCAACAGCTCCAGGGTGTGGTCCTGGTCGTCCATCTGCACATCGAAAAGGACGCCGTGCTCCCGGTGCAGCGCCGACAGGGCCGCCAGAAACCAGGTCTGCAGCGAGTCGTCGTTGACGGCGATGGCCAGCGTGCGCGGATGCCCGGCGCTGCTGTCGCCAGGGAGGAAGTCGGCGATCGCTTCGGATTCCAGGACCTGCATCGGCTTCACCCGGCGTAGCAGGCGTTCGCCGGCCGGGGTAGGGCGGCAGGGGGCTTTGCGGATCACCAGCACCTGGCCGAGCCGGTCTTCCAGCGCCTTGATCCGCTGCGAAATCGCCGACGGCGTCACCGACAGCCGCCGCGCAGCGGCGTCGAAGCTGGCTTCCTCGAGAACGGCAGCGAATGCGGCCAGTTGCGGATGCAGAAGATCCATGGCGTTCGGCGGGATTAGAAGTTCTAAGCAGGATACAGAAGATTTAGTTTTCCTAATTGCAGCGGAACGCCCAGCATTGGCGCCTGTGATCCGGGAGGTGCTCGTGTTCCTTCAAGCCGCAATCTCTGGCTTTATCGCCAGCGCAGGTCTCATCATCGCAATCGGTGCGCAGAATGCATTCGTGCTGCGGCAGGGACTGCAGCGCCAGCATGTCGGTCTGGTGGTGGCGATCTGCGCGTTCGGCGATATCGCGCTGATCGTGCTGGGCGTAGCCGGGATTGGCGTGCTGGTGACGCAGTGGCCGGAGTTGTTGCAGGGACTTCGCTATGCGGGAGCTGCATTTCTCGCGGCATATGGCGCGCTGGCTGCGCGCAGGGCCTGGTGTGGCACCAGCGGGTTGGCGCCGTCGCAGGCGGGTGCGCAACGCTGGCAGCGCGCCATGCTGGCGTGCCTGGCATTTACCTTTCTCAACCCGCATGTCTATCTGGACACGATGCTGCTGCTGGGCAGCCTGGCCGCGCGTTACCCGGGCCAGCTGCGCTGGGCATTCGCGTCGGGTGCGTGCCTGGCCAGCATCGCCTGGTTTTCCGCTCTGGGCTATGGCGCGCGCTTGTTGCAGCCGGCCTTCCGCGATCCGCGCGCGTGGCGTGTGCTGGATGCGGCGATCGCAGGATTCATGCTGGTGCTGTGCGCACTGTTGCTGCTGCCTGCGCAGGCGCTACCCTGAGGCCCACTGTTGCCGGAGCTGTCGTCATGTCGCCGCTGCGCGTTTCCACCGATCACTCCGAACTCGATGTTGCGCTGGTCCATCGCTACCTGGCCCAGCACAGCAGCTGGGCCAGGGACATCCCGCTTGCGGTAGTACAGCGCTCCATCGCCAACTCGCTATGCTTCGGCGGGTTTCTGCAGGGCGGGCAGGTGGCCTTTGCGCGGGTGGTTTCCGACTATGCAACCGTCGCCTATCTGGGCGATGTGTTCGTGTTGCCCGAGCATCAGGGCAAGGGCTATGGCAAGGCAATGATGAATGCGGTCATGGCGCACCCCGATCTGCAGGGGCTGCGCCGTTTCAGCCTGGCCACAAGCGATGCGCATGGTCTCTATGCGCGCTACGGCTTCACGCCGCCGCTGGCTCCGCAGTCGCTGATGGAACGCTATCGTCCCGGTCTCTACACGCGCTAGCCGCGGCGGGCCGGCTGTTGCGCGGCCGCACCGGCATGGCACTGCGTCGGGGCAGAAGGACGGTTCAACGCGCTGCCGCGCCGCGTGGTATTAGGCAAGCACTGCGACCTCGTCACCGCACAGCGCCGGCCAGGCATCGGCAGCGCGCATTGCCGCCAGTGATGAATCGCAGTTGCCGCCGCACAGGTGTCGATCCTGCAGCAGGTCGATGGCTTCCCACTCCCAGCGCAGCGAATGCGGCATCTGCCAGGCCGCCAACAGCACCGACATGCCGCCCTGGAGCATGAGCTGCCGCCGCCAGATCACGCGCGTGTCGAGATGGGCTTGTTGCCAGTGCGAGAAGGCATCGTCGTATGGCTTTGCGTCTGCGGCCCCTGCGTATGCGCAAGCATGCACGTTGGCATGCTCATCGTTGATTGGGCGATGCAGATCATGACTGTCGATGCTGGTGTTCACGGGTGATCCTTCCTGATTGAGAAGGCGTGCCGAGCGGTGACGAGAGCAAGTACGGACACACCTGCAGTGCCGGCATCGCCGGCTGCGGATGTCGTGGGTACCGATGGCTAAGATGCCGCCTGCGCTGCAGACGGTGGCCGGGCTACCATCCGGCCTGCTCTCTTTCGACCGGCGCAGCGTAACCAGGCATGGCGCTGGAAACAAGCGCTTTTGAGTGACTTGAGCGCTTGTTTTCCAGCTTATTTTGTGAGCACTGGGCGCGCGTTGCGGTGCCTGAGCTGTCTGCGCCGAATGCCGGTGAGCGTGCGGGATAAACGCAGAAAGCGCCCTGGCGGGCGCTTTCTGTGTGTGCGATGGCATCAATGGCTGCGGGCACATCCGCGGTGTTGCATCAGCGTGCCTGCACCGACAACCGGTCGACGGCGCAGTACCGGCTGCTGGCTCAGGCGTTGCGGACCTTGCTCAGCAGCTGTGCGACCGGTGCCGCTATGCGCGAGGCGGCCTGCCGTGTCTGGCGTGCGTCGATCTTGAAGATCGCCACCGCATCGGTGAGCTGCACCGCCTGCTCTTCCATCGCGCGCGCGGCGGCAGTGGCTTCTTCCACCAGCGCAGCGTTCTGCTGGGTGGTTTCGTCCATATGCGTGATGGTCTGGTTGACCTGCTCGATGCCGGCCGACTGTTCCTGCGAGGCTGCAGAAATCTCGCCCATGATGTCGGTGACGCGTTGCACGCTGGCCACCACATCGCCCATGGTCTTGCCGGCGCTGTGCACCAGTGCCGAACCCTCGGCCACGCGTTGCACCGAGTCGTCGATGAGGTCCTTGATCTCCTTGGCGGCGCCGGAGGACCGCTGCGCGAGCGTGCGCACCTCCGAGGCCACCACGGCAAAGCCGCGGCCTTGTTCGCCGGCGCGCGCGGCTTCCACCGCTGCGTTCAAGGCCAGGATATTGGTCTGGAAGGCGATGCCGTCGATGACGCTGATGATGTCGGCAATCTTCCTGGACGAGGCTTCGATACCGGTCATGGTGTCCACCACCTTGCCGACCACGTCGCCACCTTGCGAGGCAACGCGTGCGGCGCCGATCGCCAGCTGGTTGGCCTCGCGGGCGCTTTCGGCATTCTGCTTGACGGTGGAGGTCAGCTCTTCCATCGATGCTGCGGTTTCTTCGAGGTTGGCTGCCTGCTGTTCGGTGCGCTGCGACAGGTCCTGGTTGCCGGCGGCGATTTCGCTGGCCGCGGAGTTGATCGACACGGCCGACTCCTGGATGTTGCCGACGATCTGCGCCAGCTGGCTGGCCGTGGTGTTGGCGTCATCGCGCATCTGTGCGAACACGCCGCGGAATTCGCCGCTCATGCGTGCGGTCAAGTCGCCGGCGGCGATGGACTGTAGCAACGACGACAGCGACTGCAGATTGCCGTCGGCCGTGGACATCAGGTGGTTGAGGCTTTCGACCATGATGCGGAAGTCGAACTGGAAGCGCTCGGCATCGCCGCGCGCGCTGAAGTCACCATTGGCGGCGGCCTGGGCGAGATGCTTGATCTCGTGGTTCATCGCCGACAGGTTGAGCTTGACCTGCGACATGGTGTCGCTGAAAACGGCCTTTTCGCCGGGCAGCGGCTGCATGTCTTCGGAGAGTTCGCCAACCGCATACCGGCCCATGATGCGCGCCAGATCGGTCTGCACTGCCACGTGCGAGGCAACCAGCAGGTTGGTGTCGTTGGCCATGCGCCCATAGTCGCCCGGGAATGCTGCCGCATCGATGCGGAAGCTGATCTGGCCGTTGTCGTGATGCCTGGCCATGTCGGTTTGCGCGGCGATCAGGTTACGTAGCTGCAGCTGCATCTTGTCCATGGCCTTGAGCAGACGGCCGGTTTCATCGTTGGCGTTGGTGTGCACATCGTTGTGCAGATTGCCGGCCGCGATCGCTTCTGCAGTGCGTGTGGCCTGGCTGAGCGGCTGGGTCAGGCTGCGTGTGATCAGCCACGCGAGCAGGCCGCTGATGACCAGTGCGGCAATGCCGCCGGTAGCCAGGGTGATCTTCCCTCGATGCATCGATGCAACCGCGGCCGCATAGGCATCCTTGCTGAGGCGGCGCTCCAGTGCAGCGTTCTCGCGGATCGCCGTCTGCTGCGCATCCATGGCCGCTGCGGCGTCGCCTTGCAGCAAGGCCTGCGCTTCCTGGTTCTGGTCGCGGAGGCCGTATTCGAGAATCTGGTTATTGAGCTTGACCGAGATGTCGCGCTTTTCCTGCACCAGGTCGAGCGCCTGTTTTTCAGGAACGCTGCTGGGCAGTGCGGCCAGGGCGTCGTGTGCCTGCTTGTAGCGTGCGCGGTTCTTCTCGATCATGTCCATCGCACGGCGATTGGCCGCGTCGCCAGCGACCATGACGATGTCGCGCAGGCCGATTGCCACGTTGGTGTTGGCGTCGAGCATTTCCGAGGACAGCTGGATCCTCTCCATGTTGCTGTTGACGATGGTGTCCAGTTCGAAACGCGCGTTGGACATGGTGACCAGGCCGGTGGCCACAAGCAGGCCCGACAATAGGATCAAGATGCCAAAGGCCATGCCCAAGCGGCGGCCGACATTGAGGCGTTGCAGATATGTATTCATGACCGCATCCAGGTAGTGCAACTGAGGGGCTCGATGAATGGGTCATCCACCAGAGCGTCTTGCCCCAGCTAGCGGCCGGATCGCGACGAGCTAAAGGCTCGTATTTGAAATTACTTATATTGAATTCATCGGATGGAAGAAATTTCCCGACAGCCGTCCGCAGCGGCCTGACATACGCGCAGAAATTGCTTGTTTATTGCGTTATGGCTGGATCGAAGCGTGCCAACGGCGGAACGATTTTCCGACGTTCTGGTGACAGGTGGCGATGCACCCAGGGCAAAGACGTTGCTGGGACAGGGTGCAATTCCTCCCGTGTCGCGATACCGGCAATGCGCTTGTCTTCAAGCAGCGGCGGCGCCATTGCTGCCGAGTGCTCAGGTGCTTGGATCGGCCGTGATGCGGTGCGACAAGCCCACGTTGCCGCGAGCGATTTGCGGGCCCGCACGTGCTGGCTGCTCTGCCGGCAACGCCCATCGCGCGTGAGGCATCACGCGCGTGACGGCACTGTGGGTCTTGCGCTCAACCTTCCAGTGCAGCGAGCACCTCTGCATGCAGCTGCTCGGCGCCGCTTTCGGTATTGAAGCGTGCAAAGATTTCCTCGCCGGAGAGCAGGCCGACCCGGACCGAGTGGCAATACGAGCCGAAGTTTTCGCCTGCATTGAAAGGGTCGCTGATGACGGAGATATGGTTGAGGCGGACCCGGGTGGTGCCGAACTTGATGAACATCTGCAATCTCCTGTGTGAGCGCCCAGTTTCCCATGTTGTCGGGCGGTGCAGAAGCCGGCCTCACGCATCCATCGACCCAGCACGTACACTGCCGTGCCCTGAAACCGAGCTCGCCCGATGTCCGATCCGATCCGTCTCGACAAATGCGTGGCCGCGCTGTTCGGCTGCTCGCGTGGCGAGGCGCAGCAATACATCGAAGGCGGCTGGGTCAGTGTGGACGGGGCCGTGGTCGAAGAGCCGCAAGCCTTGGCCACTGCAGCGCAGGTGACGCTGGCGGAAGACGCCGTGCTCGCAGCTGCCGAGCCTGCCACGCTGCTGCTGCACAAACCGGCAGGCATGAGTGCCGAAGCTGCGCTGGCACTGGCCACGCCGGCAACGCGCAGCGCACTGGACCAGCTCGAAATGCGGGTGCTGAAGCGGCACTTCCTGCGCTTGAACGCGCTGCTGCCGCTGGAGGACGAGGCGAGCGGCTTGCTGGTGCTGAGCCAGGACGGCCGCGTGCTGCGCAGGCTCAGTGCCGATGCGACCTCGATCGAACAGGAATTCCTGGTGGAGGTGCGCGGTGAGCTGCGCCCGTATGGCATGGCGCGGCTTGCGCATGGTCTGGTGTATCAGCAGCGCAGCCTGTCGCCGTGCAAGGTGAGCTGGCAGAACGAGGAGCGCCTGCGGTTCGCGATCAAGCATGTGCAACCCGGCCAGCTGCGTTACATGTGCGCTGAGGTGGGGCTGGAGGTGGTCAGCATCCGACGCCTGCGCGTGGGCCGTGTATCGCTGGGCAAGCTGGCCATTGGTGAGTGGCGCTATCTGCCGACAGGCGAGCGGTTTTGATCGGCGTCGGTTTTTTCTGCGCGCCTAGTCGCAACGCGGTCGTGTGCAGATGCTGCTGACACGTGCTGGTGACACGGCACATGCATCAAATTCCGCGCAGCCTCAACGCAGCGATGTCGCTGCGGGGCCTCGCTTTCCAGACAGCGTTAGCACTGCTGCGCTGTCACGCGGGAAGTAGTGGGTGTTAGCCGTGCCAGGCAGAGTCCGGCCTGGACCGGCGCCCGATATCAGCAACTCAGGGTAAGTGCGCATCGAGCGCGGGATATGTCGCATCCCGATGTCTGGCGCGCTTCCTGTGTTGCTTACTTCTTGTTGCGCTTCTTCTTGGCGCGGGTCACCAGCCAGAACACCACGGCAATCACGCCGATAACCAGAATAACGAAGGCCGGTGACAGAAACGAATTGTCGCCCATGGGAATTTCCTGAAAGTCTTCGCAGCCAAGTGCTGCACTGACATCAGCCTAGCGAGCGGCCTGCTTGATGGCGTGAAATACACTGCATTCGTCCCTGGCAGCAGCGGTGCATCGCCATCCGCGCAAGAGCACGCTACAGCTGCGAGTGCGGTTGCTGGGCATCTGGCTGCCGGCGCTGCCGTGGAGATACCGGCGCAATGATGCTGTGCTGGCGGTAACCGCAAACCGATAAGTCTCAAGCCACAAGCGCATGGGCAGCAGCGTTTGGAGATCGCTGTGCAGGTGATCAATTTAATGCGCATGCAACGCCGGCGCTTGAGCTCAGCCACGATAAGCATCAGCACAATCGAGCTGCAGGACAGATCGAGCTGCAGGTTGGAGCTCGTGACGTTGGAGCTCGGACACAGGGCTGGCGTGTCACCGAGCAGTTCGACTGCAAACCCAAGTGAGCCGTCTGCGCCTGCGCGAATGACTCTTTGTCCGAGTAAAGCGCGCGCAGCCAGGCTGATGGACGAACAACTCACCACGATGTGGGAGCCGCTTGCCCGGTGCCGGTAATGTCCCGGCAGGGGCGTGCTCAGCGCCCCGCGAGTTGAGCGGCCCAACAGGCCTCGCGTCCGGTGGCTGCAGTCTAAATGAGGTGTACATCACGTAAATCGGGGCCGCGCCGACAGCTTGTCGGGTCATCCCCGACAAGTGTCGTGCCGTCCGGCTGCACCCGCACCCGGGCGCAGCCTTGTCAGGTCACGGGAAGCTCGCGCTGCAGCGGAAGCCGGCGCAATCGATCTGCACCGTACTGCCGCCAGTGCAACTGGCGGTGAAGCGCGTGGCGCTGCGCGCCTGCACCGCGCCGCAACTCAGGCCAGTGCTGATGCCCTGCGCGCGCGTCATGGCCGATTCGGTGGACATCGCCGGGCCTGCAGGTGCAACGGTGGCTGCGGCGTTGCCGGCTGGTGCTGCTGCGCTGGCCGGTGCAGGCGGGGCGACATCGCCTGCCAGCGGCAGCGTGACCGCTCCGCCGGGCGAATTGCCGCGGCTGGAATCGATTGCTGCGACAGCGCGCCCTTGTGCCTTGTCGCCCTGCAACGGTTGGCCGCGGTCCTCGCGGTGGCGGTCGAAGCTCAGCGTCTGTCCGAATACCAGCTGGATCCAGCTCGGGTAGGTGTAGCCGGTACCTTTGCTGTGGTCGACGATGGCGCCGATCGCGCCGCCGATCAGGATGTTGCCCCAGATCCCGATGTTGGCGCGCGAGATGGAGCGGCCGGCGGCATCGCGCTGACCGGGCAGCACGCAGCTGACCTCCAGATCGCGCGAGGACCGATGTACCTGCACGGTCTGCCCAGACTTCAGGGTGAACCGGCCCTTGTCGTTGCTGAGCGCGCAGTCGGCGCCAGCGATGACGTGCCCGTCGGCGGTCTTGGTATCCACACGGATGGGCTGGGTCGCGTCGTTCATGACCGTCGCGCAACCGCTCAACGCAGCCATGGCAATGGCTGCGGTCACTAGGTGTTTCATGTTGTCCCCTGGCGTAAGACATGGTCGGGCCAGGTGGGCATGGCGCCGCGTCCCTGGCACAACCGTGTCGTGATCAATCCCCGTTGCCGACGCATCGCGCCGGCCGCCACTTCATACCGGGATTATGGGTCGCCGTCCAGTCGCGACCGTCTGCGTCATGCAACCGGGGTGGAGAGCACCCGGTGCTTGGCCATCACGCTGCGGATCGCGCTCAACAACTGCTCAGGGGTATAGGGTTTCTCGAGGAAGGCCACGCCGTCCGGCAGGATCTCTTCCACATATTCGACCGCCAGGCCGGAGGTCAGCAGCACGGGCAGGTTGTAGGGCGCGTGCGCCGTCTTGAGGGCCAGGTCCACGCCGGTCAGGCCGCCTGGGAAATGGATGTCGGAAAACAGCACATCCACGCGTGGGTCGCTTTCGATCAGGGCCAGCGCTTCTTCGACCGAGCCTGCGCTACGGCAGGTAAAACCATAGCTTTCCAGCACAAGGCAGCTGAGTTGTCGGGTGCCATCGCCATCTTCGACGACAAATACAACTGGCCGTTCCTTGTTCTGTGACATGAGCACGTCTCGTAAGGCAGGCCACATTCTCAGCGATGCGGCAGTGAACCCTCTGTCAACGCAGACGGAGCCGTACGGTTACCAGCCAAACGGGCCGGGGCCATAGCCGCCGGGGCCGTAGCGCGGCCCGAACAGTGCGCCTTCGCCGCGTCCGACGCTGATGCTGACGCCGATCTGGTGCGCCTTGCCGTCGTCGTCGTAATAGGTCTTGCAGGAATTCAGGTTGACGGCCTGCCAGTTGCTGTTGCCGCCGCGGTTGGAATAGCCCATGCCGGTTTCGACCGCGCCATGTAGCTTGCCCTGGCACTGCTCGGCGCGTTCGGCGGCAAGCGAGGCCGCGCTGGGGCGGCTCAGCGCAGGCTTGGGGCCGCTCTTGTCGCCGTAGAAGGTGCCCGGCGGGTCGGTGCTGTATTCCGGGTCGGAGCGGTACTGCACCGGGGCTTGCGGAACGCTCAGGTCCAGCGACCGCGCCGACCCCGGCTCGGCACTGCTCTCGCCGGCCTGGGCAAGCGCGCTGCCGGCGGCAAACAGAGTGGCCAGGACAAGCAGGCTGCGTTTCATGGGTGGACTCTACTCAAGAGGGACTGACAGCGCGTGCCAGATCGCCTTGTGAAACTAGCAATGGCTGATTGAATGCGCGCTGTCGATTCTGCGGATTTTTGTGCCAGCGCCGCCACCGCGATGACACATGCCGTTGCATCAGCCCTGCTCGCGCACGATCTCGATCAGTTGCGCGCCATAGCGGGCCAGTTTGCCGCCACCGATACCACCGACGCGCGACAGTGCATCGATGCTGGTCGGCCGCTGTTCGGCGATATTGCGCAGCGTGCTGTCGTGGAAAATCACGAAGGCCGGCACGTTCTGCTCCTTGGCCAGCTCCGCGCGCAGGCCGCGCAAGGCATTGAACAGCACCAGATCCTGCGGCTGCACCGGCAGGCCGGTCCGCTGCGCGCTGCGCTCGCGCCCGGCAGCCGGGTTCTCGCGCCGCATCATCACCTGGCGCTCGCCCTTGAGCACCTGGCGGCTGGCATCGGTCAGGCGCAGCCCGCCGTGGCCCTCGCTGTCGACCTCCAGCAGGCTGGCCGCCACCAGCTGGCGGAACACTCCGCGCCAGGTGCGCTCGTCCAGGTCGCGGCCGATGCCGTAGGTACTCAGCTGGTCGTGGCCGAGCTGCTTGATGCGCTCGTTCTCGCTGCCGCGCAGGATGTCGATCAGGTGGCCCACACCGAAGCGCTGCCCGCTGCGGTACACGCAACTGAGCGCCTTCTGCGAGGCTACCGTGGCGTCCCAGGCGGCAGCAGGCGTCAGGCAGTTGTCGCAGTTGCCGCAGGGCTTGGGATAGGTCTCGCCGAAGCCGGCCAGCAGCACCTGGCGGCGGCATTGCATCGATTCGCAGTAGCCGAGCAGGTGATCAAGCTTGGCGCGCTCCAGCCGCTTGCGCTCCTCGGCCGCTTCGCCCTGTTCGATCATCTGCTTGAGCAGCACCACATCGCCCAGGCCATAGCAGAGCCAGGCCTCGGCGGGGTCTCCATCGCGGCCGGCGCGGCCGGTTTCCTGGTAGTAGCCTTCCAGCGATTTGGGCAGGTCCACATGCGCCACGAAGCGCACGTCCGGCTTGTCGATACCCATGCCGAAGGCGATCGTGGCGGCCATGATGATGCCGTCCTCGCGCAGGAAGCGGCGCTGGTTTTCCGCGCGCACCTCGGCGGGCAGGCCGGCGTGGTAGGGCAGGGCATTGAATCCCTGCGAGCACAGATACTGCGCGGTCTCCTCGACCTTGCGCCGCGACATCGCATAGACGATGCCGGCAGAGCCGCGGTGGCGGCCCAGGAACTCCTGCAGCTGCTTGCGCGCGTTGTCCTTCTGCACCACGGTGTAACGGATGTTGGGGCGGTCGAAGGAGCTGACGAAGTGACGCGCGTCGACCAGGTCCAGGCGTTCGGCGATCTCGCGCTGGGTCGGCGGATCGGCGGTGGCGGTCAGCGCCATGCGCGGGATATGCGGCCAGCGTTCGTGCAGCACCGTGAGCTGGCGGTATTCGGGGCGGAAATCGTGACCCCATTGCGAGACGCAATGCGCCTCGTCGATGGCGAACAGCGCGATGCGGCTGCGTTCCAGCAAAGACAGGAAGCGCGGGTTCAGCAGGCGCTCCGGGGCGACGTAGAGCAGGTCCAGGTCGCCCGACAGCAGGGCACGTTCGACCCGCTGGGCGTTCTCCGCGTCCAGCGTGGAGTTGAGGAATTCGGCGCGCACGCCGAGCTGGCGCAAGGCCTCGACCTGGTCCTGCATCAGCGCGATCAGCGGCGAGACCACAATGCCGATGCCGTCGCGCAACAGCGCCGGCACTTGATAGCACAGCGACTTGCCACCACCGGTGGGCATCAGCACCAGGGCATCGTTACCCGCAGCGACGTGTTCGACAATGGCTTGCTGTGGGCCGCGGAAGTCGTCGTAACCGAAGACGCGGCTGAGCAGTTCGTGGGCGGGGGAAGACATCCGCTTAGGATACCGCGCGGGTCAAGCCCTGGTCGGTGTCAGGCTGGCGGTGTTGCGCAATGGTGCGTCGGGGATTGCCGCGATGTGGCGGGTGCGCCCACGAGTGCTGATGCGGACGTTGCTTGGTAGGGGGCGTGCGGCGTGGAAAATGGCCGGTGGCCGAGCGTTGCCTGAGGCGACTGGAGCTTCGCTCCGTACCCTCACCCCAAGCCCCTCTCCGCGCCCCGGCCCGCGCTTGCGGCGCGGGCGCTCCAAGGCACGCGCGCCCATGGCGCTCCAGCAGTGCCTCCTCGTCCCGAGGGGAGAGGGGCTCTGTGTCTAGCTTATGGAGCAGGAGCCCAAGGTTTCGGCGCAGCGAAACCTTGGGTAAACCCGCAGGGGTGAAGCCCAGGGGATTACTGCAGCAGCGAACGCAGCATCCAGGCGTACTTCTCGTGGGTCTGCAGGCGCTGGGTCAGCAGGTCCACGGTCGGATCGTCGCCGGCGTCGTCGGCGGTACCCAGCACCTTGCGTGCGGTGCGGCAGACCGCCTCGTTGCCGCTGACCAGCTGGCGCACCATTTCACGCCAGTCGGCGCTGTCGCTCAGCCCCTGTTCTTCCGGGATCGAGGTCAGGGCGACGAACTCGCTGTAGGAGCCCGGTGCGTTGTAGCCCAGCGCGCGGATGCGCTCGGCCACTTCGTCCAGCGCGGCCCACTGCTCGGTGTACTGGGTCTCGAACATGGTGTGCAGCGAGTTGAACATCGACCCGGTGACATTCCAGTGGAAGTTGTGGGTCTTCAGATACAAGGTGAAGGCGTCAGCCATGTAGCGGGCCAGACCGTCGGAGATCTGCTTGCGATCGCCGTCCTTGATCCCGATATCGATGTGTGGCGCCGATGCTGCGGCGACCGGCAGTGCACCCGCTGCTTCATTGATGACGACGGGCTTGTTGGCGTTCTTTTTCTTGGACATGGGAATGGTCCTCCTGAGGAACCTGATATCGGGTCACAATAGACAGGCTAAAGGATCTGTTGTCATTCAATCTTTCACATTTTTCCATCAATGAGCGCTATCGACACCGACCTTGCCAACACCTTGCGTGAGCGCCGCCGCGCCGTCGATGGCGCGATGAGCCGCGACCGGGGCCGGCTGCTCGGTCTATGGTCGCGCTGGCAAGGCAAGCCCGGCAACCCGCAGGTGCGCGCGGCGTTCGAGCAGGCGCTGGCGGCGTCGCAGGCGCAACGCCAGGCGCGCGCCGAGCAGCAGCCGGCCATCACGCTGGATCAGCAACTGCCGATCGCGCGCGAGGCCGAGCGCATCATCGCGCTGATCCGTGACCATCAAGTGGTTGTCATCGCCGGCGAAACCGGCTCGGGCAAGACCACCCAGCTGCCCAAGCTGTGTCTGGCGGCCGGGCGCGGTGCGGCCGGCATGATCGGCTGCACCCAGCCACGCCGGATCGCCGCGCGCGCGGTGGCGGCGCGGGTGGCCGAGGAGCTGAAGACGCCGTTGGGCACCACGGTGGGCTTCCAGGTGCGCTTCACCGACCGGGTCGGCGAGCAGTCGCGGATCAAGTTCATGACCGACGGCATTCTGCTGGCCGAGATCGCCAGCGACCGCTGGTTGTCGGCCTACGACACCATCATCGTGGACGAAGCGCACGAACGCAGCCTCAACATCGATTTTTTGCTCGGCTATCTCAAGCAGTTGCTGCAAAAACGCTCCGATCTCAAGTTGATCGTCACCTCGGCCACCATCGATACCGAGCGCTTCGCCCAGCATTTCGACAATGCGCCGGTGATCAATGTGGAAGGCCGCACCTTCCCGGTCGAAGTGCGTTACCGGCCACTCGAAGGCGAGGCTGGCGGGGCCGACGACACTGGCGACGGCGAGCGTGGCAATGGCCGCGATGGCGAACGCACCGTCACCGATGCGATCGTGGCGGCGATCGACGAGATCACCCGCATCGATCCGCGTGGCGATGTGCTGATGTTCCTTCCCGGCGAGCGCGAGATCCGCGACGCGCACCAGTCGCTGGAACGGCGCAAGTACCGCGAAACCGAAGTGGTGCCGCTGTACGCGCGGCTGTCGGCGGCCGACCAGGACCGCGTGTTCAACCCGGGGCCGCGTCGGCGCCTGGTGCTGGCCACCAATGTGGCCGAAACCTCGCTGACGGTGCCGCGCATCCGTTACGTGGTGGACCCGGGTTTTGCGCGGATCAAGCGCTATAGCCCGCGCCAGAAGCTGGACCGCCTGCATATCGAGCCGATCTCGCAGGCCAGCGCCAACCAGCGCATGGGCCGCTGCGGGCGCATTGCCGAGGGCATCTGTTACCGCCTGTATGCCGAAGCGGACTTTGCCGCGCGGCCGGCATTCACCGATCCGGAAATCCGTCGATCGTCGCTGTCGGGCGTGATCCTGCGCATGCTGCAACTGGGGCTGGGGCGGATCGAGGATTTCCCGTTCCTGGAAGCGCCGGACGAGCGCGCGGTCGCCGATGGCTGGCAGCAGCTGCTGGAGCTGGGCGCGATCGACGGCAACCGCCGCCTGACCGCGACCGGCCGCCAGATGGCGCGCCTGCCGGTGGACGTCAAGCTGGCGCGCATGCTGGTGGCTGCGCAACAGCACGGCTGCCTGCGCGAGATGATCATCATCGCCGCCTTCCTGGGCATCCAGGATCCGCGCGAGCGTCCGCCCGAGGCACGCGAAGCGGCCGACAACGCGCATGCGTTGTTTGCCGATGCACGCTCGGAATTCGTCGGCATCCTGCGCTTGTGGGAGGCCTACCGACAGGTGCACGAAGATCTCACCCAGTCCAAGCTGCGCGACTGGTGCAACCGGCATTTTCTCGGCTTCCTGCGCATGCGCGAATGGCGCGAGCTGCATCGTCAGCTGCGCCTGTTGTGCGAAGAGCTGGGTTGGAGCGAAGAGCCGGCCACCGCGATGCTGGCACCATTGCTGGCCGGTGCCAGCGCGCCTGCGCGCGAGGATGGGCACAACGCCAACCGGCCCACGCGCGGGCAGCTGCATCGCGCTGCGCGGCTGGCGCGCGAAGGCAAGCCGGATCCGAACGCGCCACCTGCACAACACGCTTCTGCTGCTGCCGCCAGGCAGGCCGAAGCGGCCGAAGCGGCGGCACGCACCAGCGAGCGCGAGCGTGCAGCGGCGTATCAGGCCCTGCATCGCGCGCTGCTGGCCGGCCTGCCCACGCAGATCGGCCATCGCACCGAAAAAGGCGACTTTCTCGCCGCGCGGCAACGCCGGTTCGTGCCGTTCCCCGGCTCGGCACTGGCACGCAAGCCGCCGCCGTGGATTCTGGCGGCCACGCTGCTGGATACGCAAAAAGTCTGGGGCATGACCAATGCCGCGATCGAGCCGGACTGGGCGATCGCTGAGCTGGGACATCTGCTGGCACGCAAGCACTTCGACCCGCATTGGTCGCGTGCGCAGGGGCAGGTGGTGGCGTCCGAACAGATCAGCCTGTTCGGCCTGGTGCTGGCACCGAAGAAGCCGGTCCATTTCGGCAAGATCGATCCGGCCGGCGCGCATGACCTGTTCGTACGCCAGGGACTGGTCACGGGCGAGATCAATACGCGTGCGGCGTTCATCGCCGACAACCTCAAGGTGCTGGAGCAGGCGCGCGAAGAAGAAGCCAAGCTGCGCCGGGCCGGCATCGTGGCCGACGAGGACTGGCAGGCGCGCTGGTATCTGGACCGCATCCCGGCCGAACTGCATTCGGCCAGCGGGCTGGATGCGTGGTGGAAAACCCTGCCGCCGGACAAGCGCCGCAGCCTGCACTGGACATTGAACGACCTGTTGCCGGGCGAAGGCAGCGAGGCCGATCGTTTCCCGAAGTATTTCCCGCTGGGCGATGCGCGGTTGCCGCTGCATTACCGCTTCGAGCCGGGCGCCATCGATGACGGCGTGACGCTGGACGTGCCGCTGCACCTGCTCAACGCGCTGGATCCGGCGCGGCTGTCGTGGCTGGCGCCGGGCTTCGTTGCCGACAAGGCATCGGCCTTGATTCGCAGCCTGCCCAAGGCGCAGCGGCGCAACTATGTGCCGGCCCCGGATTTCGGGCGCGCGTTCTACGAGGCCTACAGCATCGCCTCGGCCGACGACATCCGCGGCGAGCTGGCGCGCTTTCTGACCAAGACCACCGGTACGCAGGTGGCGGCGCTGGATTTCGACGAAGAGTCGCTGGACACGCATCTGCTGATGAACCTGCGGCTGCGCGATGACGACGGCAAGGTGCTGGCCGAGTCGCGCGATCTGGACGGATTGCGCGCCCGCTTTGGCGAGCGTGCCGGCCAGGCCTTCGCCGCGCGTGCAGGGCGCGCGCTGGCTGCCGAGGGCTTGCGCGATTTTCCGTCCACGCCGATTCCCGAACAGGTTGCCGGCGAAGCCGGCGTGCCGGCTTATCCGGCGCTGGTGGATCAGGGCGACGACGCGGCGTTGCGCATCTTTGCCGACCGCAACGAGGCGGCGCAGGCGCATCCGCGCGGCGTGCGCCGGCTGCTGGAAATCGCGCTGGCCGACAAGATCAAGCAGGCGCGCAAGCAGTTGCCGGTGTCGCCCAAGACCGGCCTGCTGTACGCGGCGATCGAGTCGCAGGAGCGCCTGCGCGGCGATCTGGTCGATGCCGCGCTCAACGCGGTGCTGGCCGATGGTCTGGGCGCGATCCGCGACCCCGGTGCCTTTGCGCAGCGCCGCGACGAGGCGATCAAGCGCCTGTTCGGCGAGGCGATGGAACGGCTGAAGCTGGCCGAAAGCATTCTCGCTGCGGTGGCCGAGCTCAAGCCCCTGCTGGAAGCGCCGTTGATGGGCTGGGCGCGTGGCAACCTGGACGATATGGAGCAGCAGCTGCGTGCGCTGGTGCACGCCGGCTTCCTGCGCGAAACACCGGCCGAGGCGCTGGCCAATTACCCGCGCTATCTCAAGGCGATGATCCTGCGGACCGAGCGCGCCAAACGCGACCCGGCCCGCGACCAGGCGCGCATGCTCGAACTCAAGCCGTTCGTGGATGCATTGGACCAGGCGGCTGCGCGCGGTCTGCAGCAACGTGATGAATGGCAGTCGCTGCGCTGGGACCTGGAGGAGTTGCGCGTATCGGTATTCGCGCAGGAGCTGGGTGCCAAATCGGGCGTGTCGGCGAAGAAGCTGTCACAGCGGGTGGCCGCGTTGCGCAACTGACTGGAGCCGGAGGCGCTGGTGACGACGGCTTGCCGCCATCGCCATCGCCATTGCGTTGTGTTGGCGCTGCTCCTGCCACCGACTGGTCACTCAGGCCAAGCACTGCGCCTTGAGCGGTGAACGCGACCCAGCGCGCAGTGGTCAGCTGGGCGTGGACGATGCGCGGAACCGGCGTGTACACCCGGTACATGCCGGTTCCGGATATCGGCCGCACCGCCTGGCGGTGCGCGCCGTCCGGTTGCCAGCCGCTGTCAGAACTTCATGTGCAGGCTCGCCATGTAGCGGCGCCCGCTCCTGTAGCGGCCGGCCAGATGGTCGGTGTCGCCGAGATACTGCAGGTATTGCTCGTCCAGCAGGTTCTGCGCGTCGACCTGCAGCGACCAGTTCGGGCTGAACGCATAGCCGATGCTCGCGCCGAGTTCGGCGTAGTCATCCACGCTTGCCGGCGCGGCGCCGGCCACGTAACCGCCGGCCAGATAGCTGTCGCGCCAGTTGTAGGTCAGCCGTGCGTTGAGCGGGCCTTTTTCGTAGTACGGGCTGACTGCCACGCTGTTGCGCGACTGGTAGGGCAGGGCATCGCCGGTGTTGTTTTCGCCATTGGCGTAGGTGTAGTTGGCGGTCAAACCAAAGCCGCTGTCGCCGAACGGCTGCTGGAACGCGATGTTGAAGCCCTTGACCTTGCCATCGCCGGCATTGCGTGGCCGCTGGATGCTGTAATCGCAATAACCATCGGCGCTGCAGCCGTTGCTGCCGAGCAACTGCGCCCAGCTCTGCGGTGCGGTATCGCGCAGCGCGTTGTACTGGCGCTCCACGCTGGCGCTGGTGTCGATGTAGTTGTCGATCTTCTTGTAGAACAGCGACCACGCCACCACCGACTGCTGCGCGAAGTAATACTCGGCCGACAGGTTGAAGTTCCAGGATTCGTACGGCGACAGCTCGGCATTGCCACCACTGCCGGTCAGTGTGGTGTCGTTGAGGAAGGTGTTGTTGACCATCTGGTTGTAAGGTGCCCAGGCGATCACCTTGGCCGCGGCAAAGCGGAACACCCAATCGTCGGCGGCCTCGTAGGAGAGCGTGAGCGAGGGCAGCAGGAAATCCTCCTTGCGCGTACGTGTCTGCCACAGGCT
Organism: Xanthomonas sp. F14; assembly: GCF_014199865.1. Classification (NCBI taxonomy): domain Bacteria; kingdom Pseudomonadati; phylum Pseudomonadota; class Gammaproteobacteria; order Lysobacterales; family Lysobacteraceae; genus Xanthomonas; species Xanthomonas sp. F14. Next base: position 409,664 of record NZ_JACHOM010000002.1, read on the forward strand.
GTCGGCGTTCTGCAGTGTGGGCGTGCCGCTGTAGACGAAGCCGCTGCCCTCGGTTTTCGAATCGACATAACGCAGCCCGAGATTGCCGCGCAGGCCGCCGCCGGAGAAGTTCAACTGGGCATAGGCGGCGTTATTGGTTTGCTGCAGCGCCCAGGTGTTGTTGAGGTAGCTGGCCGGATCCGGCGCGCCGTAGTCGACCGGGCTGTTGCGGATCCAGTTCAGCACGTTGTTGCGGCCTGCCTGCACATGCCGGCCGTGGTCCGGATAGAACTCCTGCAGATCGGTCAGCCCGATCGTGCCCACGTCGACCAGCGTGCCCGGCGTTACGCCGCCATAGACGTTGAGCTCAAAGCGCTCCTCATGCTTGCCATGGCGCACACCCAGCAGCAGTTGGTTGAACACGCTGTCGAACTGCAGATTCAGATCGAGTTGGCCGTAGGTGTCCTTGCTTTCGGTGGAAAAGATGCCGTTATTGCCGAACCAGCCGCCGGCCGAGCCCCAGTTGGCCGGATCGCGCGCACGCGCCGGATCGTCGAAACGGATGCCGCGCCGCGTGTCCCAGCTGAAGCCGCCGTTGTAGAACGGCTCGATGAAATACTGCGACAGGTCCTTGTTCTCGGATCTGCTTTGGCCCACCTGCCCATTCAATCCCCAGCCATCGCCGCGGAATGCGCCGCGCAGGTCCAGGCCCTTGGTGGTGACTTCCGATTCGCGCACGTTGTTGTCGTAGATCACGGTGCCGCCGAGCGGGTCGGCATTGGCGCCGGAATGCCCGCTGGTCACCACGCCATTGCGCAGGCCGCCGAGTTGGTCCACTGCCGCCACCGTGCCGGCATTCCAGGTCAAAAAGCTGTACATCGACTGGTTGTAGTTGTCGAAGTTCTCGTTGATGTACAGGCCGCTGAGGTTGAATTCCAGGGCCTGGCTGGGCTTGAGCTGCAGGTTGACCACGGCGCTGTCGCGCTCGCGATCCTGCTGGAACCAGGCCGCGTTGATGGAGTTGGGCACGTCCGCATCGGCGGGCACGCCGCCTGCGGCATTGGCGAAGGTACTGGCTGGCGCATAGCCGAACACTTCCATACCGCGACGATCGACGCGTTCTTCGTAATGCTGCGCCGACACCGCGATGCCGAAGGTGTCGGCCGCGTTCTTCCAGCTATACAGCAGTGCCGCGTTCGGCTTGCCCTCGCTGGCCTGCGCGCTGTAGCTGTAGCCGATGGAGGCGGCCACCTCGTTGACGTCCAGGTCCAGCGGTTGCCGGGTGTGCATCAACACGGTGCCACCCAGGCTGCCTTCGGTCAGGCGCGCTTCGGAGGATTTAAGGATTTCCGCGCGGCCCAGGATCTGCGGCGCCAGCAAGGTGTAGTCGAATCCGCGGCTGGGTTGCTCGCCGTAGAGCCAGATCGCCTGCGCCACCGGGTGGCCGTCCAGGAAGGACAGATTGAGGCTGGGGTCGGTGCCGTCGATGCTGACGCGCTCGCCCTGGCCAAAGCGCCGGTCCAGGGTGACGCCGGGAATCTGCGACAGCGCCTCGGCCACGTTGGTGCTTGGAAACTTGCCGATGTCTTCGGCGGTGATCGCTTCGGAAATGCCGGCGTTGTTGCGTTTGGTGTCGAGCGATTTTTCCAGGCTGGCACGGATGCCGACGACCTGCACGGCATCCAGATCGGTGGCCTGGTCGACCGTGTCCTGGGCTTGCGCAGCGAATGCCAGCGACAACGCGATCGCGCTGGACAGCAGGGTGGTGCTGTATTTCATGATGTCTCTCCTCATCACGCACAGGGATGGACGGCGGGCTGCTGCTCGCCGGATGCGGGGTCTTGCAGACGCGCGCCCGGGGCCGAGCGCGTGGTGGATCGCTTACGTCAGGTCAGCGTGGTGTTGCAGATACCAGTTGGCCGCGCCGAGCACGCCCAGTTGCCCGTGCTCGACCAGCTTGACCGGAATGCGTTCGAGTACCGCGCGCATGCGTCCCTTGGCCAGAAAACGCTCACGAAAACGGCTGTTCTGCAGGAACGGCCCGATCGTCGGCAAAAAGCCGCCGGCCAGATAGATGCCGCCGGCGGCGCCGTAGGCCAGCGCCATGTCGCCGACCGCGCTGCCCAAGATGGCGCAAAAGACCTGCAGGCAATCGCGTGCCAATGCATCGTCTTCGTGCAGCGCGGCATGCGTGATTGCGGCCGGCAGCCGATGGCGGGGCGTGGCGCCCTGCAGTTCGCACAGGGCGTTGTACAGATGCAGCAGGCCGGGCCCGGACAGCACATGTTCGAGCGGCAGATAGCGCTCGCCACGCAGCAGGATCCGCAGCACCTGCAGTTCCATCTCGTCGTTGCTGGCCAGGGCGACCTGGCCGGCCTCGGTGGCGAGCACGATCGCCCGCGGCCTGGCATCGATCCAGACCGCCGCACCCAGCCCGGTGCCGGGGCCGACCACCAGGATCGGGCCGCTGGCGCGCGCATGCCGCGGCGTCGGCCCGCTCAGTTGCAGCGCGGCGCGTTGTTCCATCAGCGGTGCGGCGTAGGCCACCGCTTCGAAATCGTTGACCAGGTGCACGCTGGGCACGGCGAGCGCGGCGCGAATGCGGCCAGGCGAAATCGTCCACGGCAGGTTGTTGCTGATGAAGCTGCCATCGTCCAGCGCGACCCCGGCACTGGCGATCACCACCGCCTCGACGTCGCGCCGTGGCTGCAGGAAGTCGGCAAGAATGGCGTCCAGACTGGCGTGTTCGGCGCAGCGGTAGGTGCGGTAATGCGACAGCTCGGTCGCAGCAGTACCCGCCCGCGCGATGTGGCCGACCCGCACATGCGTGCCACCCACGTCGGCTGCGATAAAGCCGGTGGCCACCGGTGCGGTGGGCAAGCCAGAAGCGAGAGCAGAACGCGAAGTCGCAGCCACGTGCAGTCCTTTGGAGTCGTCCGAGCGGCCAATGCGATCGGCGAGTAGCGGCCTGTGTAGAAGTTGGTGACAACGATGTCAATGGTTCAGTCGGGTTGGATCGATCTTGCTGGCGGACTCAAGTGCAGAATCGCCCGTTTCAGGGCTGTGTGCATGGGCGTGATTGCGCAGTGCGGGAGAGCGCGCACGCCGCATTGCGCCGTCGCAACGGTCGCGTCTGTTGTCGCCATCTGGACGCTGAGCGGCGCTGGCATCGCTCCGTGACATCGACACTGCTTCGACGGTGGCTACCGCCAGCCTGATCGCGTCAGCGCTCGCGCAGTCGCCAGCTCAGCGCGCAGCCGCCGCAGAGGCAGCGCCCGGCAAGGTGCTGCAGGCCGCGCCGTCGCTGGGTGGCGCCTGCGTCGGGTAGCGCTGCTTGCCGAGCACGTAGGTCTGGCTGGTGGCGACGAAGCCGTCCGCGTAGGTGGCCTCGACGAAGTACGCGCTCCAGCCAGCGTCGGGAATCTGCACCGGTACCGACACCGTGTTGCCGCGTACAGGTGTGATCGGCGTGGCGCTGTAACGAATGCCGCAGGCATAGCGGAAATCGCGCGCCGCCGGATTGCGCGCCTGCCACAGACGCAACTGCGCAGGGCGCTCGGACGACTGGAAGCGGATCTGCGGGTGTTCGCCTGTGTGCAGGGAATCGCGCACCTTTGGCAATGCACGCTGCTGCTGCAGCCGGGTCACGAAGGGCACCAGGCTGTCGACGATGGAAGCGCGGATGCCGTTATGCGCGCTGTTGGGCACCATGCGCAGCGCCTTGCTGCCGGGCAGCGCGTCGTAGAAGAACTGCGTGTTGTCCGGCAGGAAGAAATCGTCGCCGCTGGCATTGACGATGTACTTGGGCACGGCCAGGCGTTTGCGCTGCGGCGTGTGCAGATAACTCAGCGGGTCCTGCAGTTGCACCAATTGCGCAAATGCCGGCGTGTGCAGCTGCGCGGTGATTCCCTGCCTGGCGTAGGCGCCGAATGCGATCGGCCAGTTGCCGCCATAGGCCCGGGACATGTGATCGAGCACGGCCGGCATATTGAGGATGTCGATCACGAACGGCACCACGGCCTCCACGCGCGCATCGGCGATGGTGGCGTGCCAGCTGGCCCAACCACGCTTGGAGGCACCGGCGAGAATGAAGCGACGAATCTGCAACGGCGCCAATTCGCGTTTGGCCAGGCTCATGGTGCGCGCGATCGCCGCAGCCATTGGTACGTGCAGCGGCATGGTCTTGCGTCGTTGCGGCGACGCCAGGAACAGCGACCAGCTGTAGGCGACGCTGTCGTCCTCGCGGCGCGGCGTGCCATCGTTGCGGTAGGTCAGTGCCTGGCTGGGCAGATCGCCGAGCGCGATCACCACGGTGCGGCTGCGCCGCGCCAATGCGGCCAGGGCCTCGGGTGGCAATTCGCTGGGCGGTTGTGGCGCGCCGCCATCGGCCGGTTGGCGGGTGCCATTGGTGGAGATCAGCAGCGCACGCGTCGGCAACGCATCTGCCGGGACGTAGATCGCCACATCGTGCTGCCAGCTGGCCGGCTGCACCAGGTCCTCCGGCGACCACTGCTGCGAGGTCAGCAGGTAATCGCGCCTATCGACACCGTCCACCGTGCGGGTGGCCACGCGGCGGTAGACCAGCGGCTGGCGCTCGATGGCATCGTGATAGCACACCAGCGCCTGGTCGATGCCGACCTCGGGCGCATCGGCGCACTGCTGCGCTGACAGGGTGGGCGCAGTGGCCGCATCGGCAGGCGCAACGCCTGCGAACCAGGCCAGCGACGCCAGCAATGCCAGGCTGCAACATGGCATCCAACGCATGCGTGTTCTCCGGGTGGCCTGCTCAGGCTGCGGTGGCGGGCCGGCAATGCCTGGACGCGCTTACTTGACCCGGCGCACCTTGGCCTGCGTGTTGTAGCCCTCGATCTGCAGATACCACACGCCGACCAGACCCGGCTTGATCTTGACCTTGGGTGACGCCTTGCGCACGCCCGACAACGTCGCAGCGTCGGTCTGCTCCCAGTCCTGGCCATTGGCCAGGGTGTACACGCGCCCCTTCGAAAAGCCTTTGAACTCGCCGACGATGTTGCTCTCGATCGGCTCGTTGCTGCCGAAATCGAAGAAGCCGCGGTTCTTGACGATCACTTCCTGGCGGCCGGCTTCCTTGGCTTGTTCGACCACGACCGCAGCTTCCTTGGCGACCTTGCCCTGCAGCCAGTCGTTGAGCGCGGCCAGTTCGCCGGCATCGAGCTTGTCCAGGCCGGCGGCCTTGAACTGTTCGGCGCTCATCTGCGACTGCAGGTCGCCCTGCACCGCGCGCTGCGCGAGGGCCGGAGCGGCGTTCAGGGCGAGGGTCAGGCAGACCAGCAAGGGAATGCGGCGCGCGAGCGACATGGATGCCATCCGATCAGAAGAGGCGGCTAGTGTAGACGCTAGCCCGCGCCTGCCGCAGCCGGCTACGGTGCGTCGGGGGTTCGTGGGTCTGCGCTGGCCGAAGCCACGCGTTCGGTACGGCCGGGGCGGCGGTAGACGAACTCCGGCGGCGGGGCGGCGGCCTCGCGTTCGGCGGTGGCGCGCACCTCGGTGTGCCGCGGCGAGCGTTCGCAGACCGGGTCCAGCGTGGCGGCATCGCCACTGAGCGCGAGCGCCTGGCAGCGGCAGCCGCCCCAGTCGATCTCGCGTTTGGGGCAGCCCTGGCAGACCTCCGGCATCCAGGCGGTGCCGCGGAAGCGCACGAAGGCCTCGCCGTTGTTCCAGATGTCGGCCAGCGACCGCTCGCGCAGGTTGTCAAAGCGCATGCCGTCGATGGTCTCGGCCGCATGGCAGGGCAGCACATCGCCACGCGGGGAGATATTGACGAAGCGCTGGCCCCAGCCGCCCATGCACGGCTTGGGCTGGCGGGCGTAGTAATCGGGGGTGACGAAGTCGATCGCCAAGCGGTCGCCGAGCTCGCGGCGGGCGGTTTCCACCGCGTCAATCGTGGCCATCAGCTGCTCGCGGCTGGGCATCAGCGCGGCGCGATTGCGCAGGCCCCAGCCGTAGTACTGGGTGTGCGCCACTTCGATGCGTTCGGCCTGCCATTCCAGCGCCAGCGCGATCATGCCGGGCACGCGCTCGGCGTTATGGCGATGCAGTACCGCATTGAGCGTCAGTGGCAGGCCGCGCGCGCGCACGGCGGCGGCGAACTCGCGCTTCTTCGCCAGGCTGTTGCGATAGCCGGCGATACGGTCGGCACCGGCCGGGTCGACGTCCTGCACGCTCAGCTGCACATGCTCCAGTCCGGCGGCCTGCAACTGGTCCAGCATCGGCTCGCCGCCGGCCACGCCGGAGGTGATCAGGTTGCTGTACAGCCCGAGCGCACGTGCATGCGCCACCAGCTCGGGCAGGTCCTTGCGCAGCATCGGCTCGCCGCCGGAAAAGTGTGCCTGCAGCACGCCCATGTCGGCAGCCTGCTGCAGCAGCGAGCGCCAGCCGGCGGTATCCATTTCCTCGCGCAGCGCCGCCAACGCGATCGGGTTGGAGCAATACGGGCAGGCCAACGGGCAGCGATGGGTCAGCTCCAGCAGCACCGACAGTGGCGGCGGGGCGATGGTCATAGCCGCAGCAGACGCTTCTGATGCAGCGTGGCGGTGAGTTCGATCACATCGACCTCGATATCGGCCGCGTCAGCATCGAATTCGCCTGCCAGTTCCTGCGCGATCTGCGCCAGCGAGCGCGTGCCGTCGTAGCGCTGCGCCACCACCAGTGCGATCTCGTCCAGCTCGACCACGCGTTCCGGCGCCAGCAGCACCCATTGGTCACGCGCGCGGTCGTGTTGCAGGCGCACGCCTGCGCGTAGGGCCGGCTGGCTGTCGCGGGTGATGCTGCTCACGCCGCGGCCCGGCCGGCGTGGCGGTCGGGCACGAACGCATCCGGCCACACGATGCCCGGGGCGACGTAGGCCACGTGCAATGCATCCAGCTGCGCCCACAGCACCGAGCACTTGAAGTGCAGCGCGGCCTTGACCAGGGCCTGTTTTTCGACGGTATCGGCGTGCTGCTTGACGTAGTCCAGCGCAAAATCCGAATCGCGTGGCGCCTCGGTCAGGCGATGCTCGAAATAGGCCAGCGCTTCGGGCGAGACGAAGTCGTAATGCTTGAGCATGCCGGCCACCCGCCGGCCGATGATGTTGGGGGCGAATAGCTCGGTCAGCGAGGAGGCGATCGCCTCGAGCAGGCTTTTTTCGCGCACGAACTGCAGGTAGGCCTGCACCGCGAAACGGGTACCGGGCAGCAGCGCACGGCCGGATTCCACCAGCGTGCGCTCCAGGCCGAGCGCGTCGGTCAGGTGCAGCCAACGCGCGATGCCGCCATCGCTGGGGCTGTTGCCGTCGTGATCGAGAATGCGTTGCCGCCAGATCCGCCGCAACGCCGGGTCTTCCATGCGCGCCAGGATCGCGGCGTCCTTCAATGGAATGCAGCGCTGGTATTCGAAGCGGTTCAGCGCCCAGGCCTGGACCTGGCCGCGATCGAGCTTGCCCTCGTGCAGGAGCGCATGGAAGGGATGCTGGTCGTGGTACAGGCGGGCGCCGATGGCACGCAGGTCCGCTTCCAACTGGTCCGGGGTGAGCAGGGTGGTCACAGGGTGATCTCCAGGCCGTCGTGCGCGACTTCCCAGCCGCTGGCACGCGCGCTGGCGTACTCCGGCGAACGGGTATCGAGCACGGGATTGGTGGTGTTGAGATGGATGAAGATCTTGCGCGCCACCTCCAGCGGGGCGAACGCGGCAATCGTGCCGTCGGGGCCGTCGATGCTCATGTGGCCCATGCGCTGGCCGGTCTTCTGGCTGATGCCCAGTTGCACCATCTCGTCGTCGCGCCACAGCGTGCCGTCGAAGAACACCAGTTCGGCGCCTTGCAGGCGCGCGCGCAAGGCATCGGTCATCGCCGCGCAGCCGGGAATGTAATGCACGCGGTGTTGGCCATCGTCGATGGTCAGCCCGAGGGTTTCTTCGTTGGAGCCGGCCAGGTCGCCGCCACTGCGCGATTCCATGAACAGCGGTACCTTGCCGGGCACCGAGAATGGCGTGAGTTGCAGGCCCAGTAGCGACACCGGCGTGTCCAGCGCAAACGGCTGACGCTGCACGTAGGCGGGATTGACCGCATCGAAGATGGGGTTTTGCGACAGCAGATCCAGCACGCGGCTGCTGGCATGCAGCGAGAACGCCTGGCTCTCGCGCATCGACAGCAATCCGGCGATATGGTCGATCTCGCCGCTGGTCAGCAGCACCGCTTCGATCGGCGAATGCCGCAAATCGCGCTGCGGCCAGAGTGCGGGCGTTGCAAGGATTTGTTGACGGAAGTCGGGGGAGGCGTTGATCAGGACCCAGCGCTGGCCATCGGCACTGACGGCGATGCTGGCCTGGGTACGACGTTGGGCACCGTCGGCTTGTTGCCACGCCCGCCTGCTGGCGGGTGTGTGGCAATTCCACTGCGGGTGCCCACCGCCGGCCGCCGATCCCAGAACGATGATGCGCATGGAGAACTTTTACCTATCTGCCGGCGATTGCCGGTCATGCATCGGGAGGAGGGGCGGCAGGTGAGCTCAGAATTCGCCGGAGACGTAGCAGTTGATCTCGGCGCCACAATTGACTTCACGAACGACAGGCTTCTTCCAGGTCTTCATCGGCTACCTCGCAGTTGGTTGGAATGACGTGGCCGCGGCAGAACGCAGCGACAACGCCACTGGAGGATAGGCAGGCGGTTTGGGCGAGTTGTAAAAAGCACGTAAAAACCCGATTGAGCGTGCCGATTGGCCTGCTGCGTTGCGGCACAAGCGGCGCACAGCGGTTGCGAATCAAGACGTTGGCGGGTGAACCGACCATAAGCGCAAGCGTGCGGGATTGCGCCGACGATGCAGCGATTGCGCGTTGTGGAGAAGGTGACGCGCACGTTACCGTAGCTGTCAGCCCCCCGTTGTTGCCCATCGCCGTGTCCACCGCTGTGACCAGTTCCTCACTCGAGCGCCTGCATGCCTTGCTGCAGCGTCCCGCCATCGCGTCGATCGCGCCAGATCTGCGCGACGCCCTGGCGCAGGCCTGGCAGCAGTTGCCGTCGCCGAGCGAGGACGTGGCCTGGACGCTGCTGGCCGATACGCTGGACGCGCTGGCGTTGCTGGCCGCCGATGAGGCCACCCTGATTGCGGCATTGCTGTTCGACCTGCCGGCATTGCGCGGCGCGATCGCCGGCCTGCCATGGCAGCCGGCCGAGCGCAGGGTGGCGGTCGAAGGCCTGCTGGACGGGCTGGATGCGGCCGACCAGGTCTGGGCCCTGCACGCCGGTCGCGAGGCCGGGCGCAACAGCGAAGGTCTGCGGCGGCTGCTGCTGTCCATCATCCACGACCTGCGGGTGGTGCCGATCCTGCTGGCGCGGCAGTTGGCGCGCATGCGCGTGGCCGACCGCCTGAGCGAAGAGCAGCGCCGCGCACTGGCCCAGCTCACCCGCGACATCCATGCGCCGCTAGCCAACCGGCTGGGCATCTGGCAGGTGAAGTGGGAGCTGGAAGACCTGGCGTTCCGGCATCTGGAGCCGGACACCTACCGCCGCATCGCCCGCGAGGTGGACGAAACCCGCGTTGCGCGCGAGCGCTATCTGGACGCGGTCAAGCGCACCCTGTCGACGACGCTGGCCCAGCAGGGACTGCGCGCGGAGGTGAGCGGGCGGCCGAAGCACATCTACAGCATCTGGCGAAAGATGCAGAAGAAGCGCCTGTCCTTTGACCAGCTGTACGACATCCGCGCGGTGCGGGTGATGGTCGATGACGTGGCCGCCTGCTATGCCGCCCTGGGGGCGGTGCACTCGCTGTGGGCACCGGTGCCGAGCGAGTTCGACGATTACATCGCCCGGCCCAAGGCCAACGACTACCGCTCGCTGCATACCGCGGTGGTCGGCCCGGAAGGGCGCACGATCGAAATCCAGATCCGTACCCACGAGATGCATGCGCAGGCCGAGCTCGGCGTGGCCGCGCACTGGAAATACAAGGAAGGCGGCAAGGGCGGCGAAAAAGCCTTCGACCGCAAGATCCTGTGGATGCGCCAGTTGCTGGAGCAGGTGCAGGAAGGCGACCACGGCGAGCTGGCCGGCGCGCTGGACGCCGAGCTGATCGAAGACCGCGTGTATGCACTGACCCCCAAGGGCGAGGTCATCGACCTGCCGCAAGGCGCCACGCCGCTGGATTTCGCCTATCACGTGCACACCATGGTCGGGCATCGCTGCCGCGGCGCGCGCGTCAACGACCGCATCGTGCCGCTGACCTACCGGCTGCGCAGCGGCGACCGGGTGGAGATCATGACCGCCAAGGAGGCCGACCCACGCCGCGACTGGTTGCTGGCGTCCAATGGCTTTCTGGCCAGCGGGCGCTCGCGCGACAAGGTGCGTGCGTGGTTCCACAAGCTCGACCGCGCGCGCAACGTACAGGCCGGCAAGGACCTGCTCGATCGCGAGCTCAAGCGGCTGGGCCTGCAGCACGCCGATCTGGGCGTGGCCACGCGCAAGTTCCATGCCGAGAATGTCGATGACCTCTACATCCAGGTGGCGCTGGGCGATACCGGGCCCAACCAGGTCAGCCGTGCCCTGTTGGAAGCCGAGCGGGCCGCTTCGCAGCCGGCGGTGCCGGCGCCGCCACGGCCCACCGCGCGCCGCGAGGGCCTGGGTAAATCCAAGTTCACCGTGCAGGGCGTGGGCAATCTGCTGGTGCAGCTGGCGCGCTGCTGCCAGCCGGTGGCGGGCGAGCCGATCGCCGGCTATCTGACCCGCAGCCGCGGCATCACCGTGCACCGCACCGATTGCGCGGCACTGTCGCGCCTGGCCGCAGCGCATCCGCAGCGGGTGTTGCCGGTGGAGTGGGGCCAGGCCGGCAGCGGCTACGAGGTGGATGTACAGGTGCGCGCGGTCGACCGCCGCTGGCTGCTCAAGGACATCACCAACCTGATCGCGCAGGAGGACGCGCACGTGTTGGAAATCAACAGCGACAACGTGCGCGACACCGGCAGGGCGCAACTGCGCCTGCGCCTGAAGGTCAGCGACTACGACCAGCTGTCCAGCCTGCTCGGCAAGCTGGACGCCTTGCCTGGGGTGAGCGAGGTGCGGCGACTCGGTTGAGTGCGCCGCAGCCCGCCGGCGCCCATCGCCTGGAAACAGACCGCACCCACAGCAAGCAAGGTGTGCTCGCCTGCCGAATCCCGCTTCCCGCTTCCCGCTTCCCAAGCCCACATCGTCTTCGCAGCAGACAGCTACCATGACGGGGTGAACGCGTCCCCGTCAGGTCGCGCCAAGGACGGACGCCACCGCATGCTCCCGCTTCCGCGCTGGGCAAGATCGCCTCGCCTCTGGGCACCACTGCGCAGCCGCGCGCTATGGCGCGTGGTGCTGGCGTTGTGCGCGTGTCTCTTGCTGGCCACGGTCGTGCTGCGCAAGCCGCTGGCCGATTGGCTGTGGCCGGACACGCGTATCCAGCAACTGCTGCAACGGGGCGATGCGGCGCTGTCGCGCGGCCATCTCAGTGCGGCCGATGGCAACGGCGCGCGCGAACTGTTCGCTGCTGCGCTTGCGCTGGACAGCGATCGCGGCGAAGCCCGTGCCGGGCTGGCGCGCACCGGTGCCGCCGCCGTGGTGCAGGCGCGCGCGGCGATTGCGGCCGGGGATGCCGCTGCTGCGCAGCGCGCGCTGACGCTGGCGGGCGCGCTGGAGGTGCCGCAGGCGCAGATCGCACCGGTGGCACTGCGCCTGCGGCAGTTGCAGGCGCGTCGGGCCGGCCTGGACGCCTTATTCGCACAGGCGGTGTCCGCGCAACAGCAAGGGCGCCTGGATGGCAGCCCGGACAGCGCGCTGCCGTTGTACCAGCGCATCCTGACCCTGGCACCGGACCGCACCGACGCGCTGGAAGGGCGCGAGGACGCCCTGACCGATCTGCTGGCGCAGGCACGCCAGGCCCTGGCGCGCGATGCGCTGGCCGATGCGGCGATGCTGCTGGCCGCGGCCAAGCGCTATGACGCCGGGCATGCCGATGTACCGCTGACCGAGGGCCACTACCACCGTGTGCTGGACCAGCGCCGTCAGCGCGCGCAGGGCCTGTTGCGGCGTGGCCGGTTGGCACCGGCCGCACGCGATTTCAGCGCAGTGCTGGCAGCCGAGCCGGCGGATGCGGCCGCCCAGCGTGGGCTGGAGCAGGTGGCAGGCGAATATGCCGCGCAAGCCGGCCGACAGGCGGCAGACTTCCAGTTCGACGCCGCGCTGCAGTCGCTGCAGGAAGCCAAGACCTTGCTGCCCGGCGCCGCCGCGATTGCGCAGGCCGAGCAGGCGATTGCGCGTGCACGCGATGCCCAACGCAGCCCCGAGACCGGGCTGTCGCGCGGTACCCGCGAGCGCCGCCTGCGCGCGCTGCTGCAACGGGTGGTAGCTGCCGAAGCGCAGCAGCAGTGGATGACGCCGCCCGGCGCCAGTGCCTACGACGCGGTGCGTGCCGCGCAGGCGCTGGCGCCGCGCGATCCACGCGTGCTGCAGGCCGCCGCACGTGTGGTGCCGGCCAGTCAGCGCTGCTTCGAGGACGAGCTACGCAACAACCGCCTGCGTGCCGCGCGCGGCTGTCTGGATGCCTGGCAGGCGCTGACGCCCAACGGCGATGCACTGGCCGGCGCGCGTCGACGGCTTGCGCAACGCTGGGTTGCGGTGGGCAGCGAACGCCTGGGACAGGAAGACGCCGCTTTTGCACGACGCGCGCAGGACGAGGCGCACCAGCTGGATCCTGGGCTGCCGGAATTGGCCGAGTTCACGCGCCGGGTCAAGGCCGTGACCGAGCAGCGTTGACCCAGCGGTTGTCTTCGACGGCGCCACTCACAGCGCCATCCCCGAGCGCCCAGCGCACACTCACTCCGCGATAAACAGCGCGCGCACCGTGCCACGCGCCGCATCCAGCGAAAAATGCCGGGCCACGTTGTGCAATCCGTTGTCGGCGAGGCGTTGCCACAGTGCTGCATCGCGATACAGGCGCACGATCGCTGCGGCGAAGGCATCGGCGTCATCGGCCACGCAGACATCCTCGCCGTCGCGCAGATGCATGCCTTCTACCGCACAGGTGGTGCCGACCACCGGCTGCCCGTGCGCCATGCTCAGGTTGATCTTGCCTTTGACGCCGGCGCCGAAGCGCAGCGGTGCCACCGCGATACGTGCGTTCTCCATGAACGGCAGCAGATCCGGCACATGCCCATGCAATTGCACGCCGAGGCATTCGTCGGCCAGCAGTGTCAGTGCCTCCGGCATGTCCGCGCCGATGCAGTGGAAGACCACCTGCGGCAATTGCGCACGCACCTGCGGAAAGATCGCGCTGATGAACCACTGCACCGCATCGACATTGGGTGGATGCCGGAAGCCGCCGACGAACACCAGGTCGTGGCGTTGCTCGAAGCCGCAGCCGCTGCCGGCCACCTCATGCAGGTTGGAGAGCAGGGCGGTGCGGATCTGCGGTGCATCCGCCTGCAGCTGCGCCTGTTCGGCCGCCGAGACCAGCAAGGTGACATCGGTGGCGGCCATGATCTCCAGCTCGCGCAGACGGGTGCGTTCGGCCGCGCGCAATAGGTTGGCATCGCCGGCCAGCTCGGCGCCACGGCGCTCGCGCAGGTAGTGCAGATCGACGGTGTCGAACAGGGTGCGCGCCTGCGGGGCGTATTGCCTAAGCAGCGGCAGGCAGGCATGCGCAACGTGGTGACGCACCAGCAGCACCACCGCAAACCGCGGGCCGTGTGTGCGCAGCCAGCTGCCGATGCCGTCCAGGAACGGCGCGTACCAGACTTCCACGCCCAGTTGCTGCAGTGCCTGCGTGTGCCATCCGGCGTGTTCGCGGCGGGTCGGCACGAACACCACGTGCGCGCCCTCTTCGCATAGCAGGCGGATCAGATTGAACTGCCGCAACGAGCCCGAGTCGCGATCGGGTTGCGGCACGCATTCGTCCAGGATCAGCACCTGACGTTGGCCACGGTGCAGCAGCGCAGGGCCGGGAACCGTGCCGACCGGCAACTGCATTGCCAGCGCCTGCTGCCACTTGTCGGCGAACACGCCTTGGTTGCGCACCTGGTACGCCTTCACCCCGGTGCGGGTGTCGGTGCCATTGCTGGTGCCCTCGTCGTGCACCACCACGCTGGCCGGCTGCACCAGCACCCGGTAGCCGGCGGCACGCACCGCAAACGCCAGGTCGGTGTCTTCGTAGTAGGCAGGCATGTAGCGGCGATCCAGCCCGCCCAGCGTCTGCAACAGCGCGCGTGGCAGCGCGATGGCCGCGCCGGAGCAGTAGTCCATCGCACGCACATAGGCATGGCGCGGGTCGTCGGCCGATTCGAAGCGACCGTAGCTCCAGGCGCTGCCGTCGGCGAACACCACGCCGCCGGATTCCTGCAGGCGTCCGTCCGGGTACACCAGTTGCGCGCCAACCAGCCCAGCGCCGGGGTGCTGGGCAAACGTGTCGATCAGCTGATCCAGCCAGCCGGGTTGCGGGATGGTGTCGTTGTTCAGCAGCACCACGTAGTCGCCGCGCGCCAGTGCGATGCCGTCGTTGCAGGCGGCGATGAAACCGCCATTGCTGGCGCGCCGGTGGTAGTGCAGCCCTTGCACCAGCGGCAGCTGCGCCTGCGTGGCGTCGCTGCTGCCGTCGTCCACGACGATGATCTCTACCTCCAGCAGCGGCGGATGTGCCGCCAGTGCGCGCAGGCACGCCAGGGTGTGCGCGATGTGGTTGTAGACCGGAATCACCAGCGTCACGCGCGGGGTGTCGCTGTGCGGGACCGCAAACGCGGCAAACGGCGCGGCCTCCGGCAACCACAGCGGCGTGCCGAGCGCCGCCGGCGGTGCCTGCGTATGCACGCGAATGCGCTGCCAGGTGGCGCGCCAGCCGCGTGTGCGCATGCTCGCCACGCTGCGGTGAATCAGCCCAAGCACGCGATTGAACAGATAGCGTGCATCGGCCAGTGACATCGACATTCCGTTGGAACTCCAGACGTGGCGTGACGAAGAAAACCCGGCGAGCAGTCGTCAGGCGGCGAGGACGGCGCAAGGCAAGCGCAGGGGACGCAGGGTACCCGCAGATGCCGGAGACGGTCCGTGCCCGCTGACGGTGAGCGTGGCCGTTTTGTTAGCCGCTCTTAAGTCAGAGGGGCCGGCCGGCCACAACCACGACAGCGCTGCGCTAGACTCGCCGGACTCTACATTCTCGCATTCCTGTGCCCCGACGCCACGACAACGACGCTCCCGACGATTTCGAGGACGACTCCACCGAGCAAGGTTCCCGCTGGCAACGCAGGCTGATTGTCTGGGCCTTTGCGGCATTCGCGCTGGCGCTCGGTTTTCTGATTCCCTACTCGGTGTATCTGAACAAGCAGGTCACCCAGCGGTTTGGCGAGCTGCGTTGGCAGATCCCGACCCGCGTGTACGGGCGGCCGTTGGTGCTGGCACCGGGCAATGCGCTGGATGCGGCCACGTTGAAGACCGAGCTGGACGCCGCCTCGTATCGTGACGACGGGCAAGCCAAGCTGGCCGGCACCTACCAGCAGGACGGCAGCCGCTTCACCATCGCCAGCCGCGGCTATATCGATGTGGATGGGCGCGTGCCTGCGCGGCGGGTGGAAGTCAGCCTCTCCGGCGGGCGCGTGGCCAGCCTGCGCGACGCCGGCGACCGCAAGGCGCTCAAGAGTGCGCGGCTTGACCCGGCGCGCATCGCCACGCTGTACGGACAGAAGCAGGAAGAGCGCCGCCTGGTGCGCATGGAAGAAGTGCCCGAGCTGCTGGTCACCGGCCTGCAGGCGGTCGAGGATCGCGACTTCAACAGCCACCACGGCATCGATCTCAGCGGCATGGTGCGTGCGGCCTGGATCATGGCGCGCTCCGGCGGCCAGGTTCGCCAGGGCGCCAGTACCCTGACCCAGCAGCTGGCGCGCAGCGGCCTGCTCGGCATCGGCAAGGAACAGACCGTCACCCGCAAGTTCAACGAAATTCTCTACGCAGTGATCATGGAGGCGCGTTACGACAAGCGCACCATCCTGGAGGCCTATCTCAACCAGGTCTATCTGGGCCAGCGTGGCGGGCAGGCGATCCACGGCGTGTCCTCGGGCGCGGAGCTGTGGTTCGGCCGCGAGCTCAATTCGATGACCACCGAGCAGATCGCCTTGCTGATCGGGCTGGTCAAGGGGCCGTCCTACTACGACCCGCGGCGCAACCCGGAGCGCGCGCTGGATCGGCGCAATTTCGTGCTGGGCAAGCTGCACGAAAACAACCTGATCGATGCGGCCGAATACAAGCGCGCGCTGGCCGCACCGCTGGGCGTGCCCACCGAGCCGGGCCTGGTCGCGGCCAACCGCTTCCCGGCCTATGTGGACCTGGTGCGGCGCCAGCTGGCGCACGACTACCCGGAAGGCGTGCTGCAGGGCGCCGGCATGAGCGTGCTCACCGGCATGTCGCCGTCCGCGCAGGCCTATGCCGAAGGCGCGGTGACCGGCACCATCAAGCGGCTGGACAACAAGAAGCGCCCACCGCTGCAGGCCGGCCTGGTGCTGACCGACGTGCATAACGGCGACGTGCTGGCGGTGGTCGGCAGCCGCGACGTGGCCAAGCCGGGCTTCAACCGCGCGGTCGAAGCGCAGCGGCAGGTCGGCTCGCTGCTCAAGCCGTTCGTCTACCTGCTGGCGCTGGCCTCGCCGGACCGCTGGGCGCTGTCCAGCTGGGTCGACGATGCACCGGTGACGGTGCAGCTCAGCCGCGGCAAGACCTGGTCGCCGGGCAATTCCGACAACCGCAGTCACGGCACGGTGCGGCTGATCGATGCGCTGGCGCATTCCTACAACCAGGCCACGGTGCGCGTGGGCATGCAGGTCGGCCCGGAGCGCATCGCGCAGCTGATCCAGGTACTGGCCGGCATCAAGGCCGACACCAATCCCTCGCTGATCCTCGGTGCCACCGACCAGAGCCCGTACGGCATGGCGCAGCTGTATCAGTTCCTGGCCGCCGGTGGCGAGATCCAGCCGCTGCATGCGGTGCGCGGCGTGCTCGATCCGCAGGGCAAGCTGCTCAAGCGCTACGACAAGACCCCGGCGCCGGCGCAGGAGGGCGATTCGGTGGCGGCCAACCTGATCAGCATCGCCCTGCAGCAGGTGGTCAGCGGCGGCACTGCGCGGCAGTTGCTGGGCGATGGCCTGGGCCGGTTGTCGCCGGCCGGCAAGACCGGCACCTCCAACGACGGCCGCGACAGCTGGTACGCCGGCTACACCGGCGACCACCTGGCGGTGATCTGGATGGGCAACGACCAGAACGAGCAGACCGGCCTGTACGGCGCCACCGGCGCGATGCGGGTGTGGTCGAGCATCTTCGCGCGGCTGCCGAGTGCGCCGTTGAAGGTCAGCGGCAAGGGCCTGGACTGGCAGTGGGTGGACGCGGCCGGTACCGGCGTGACCGATGCCGGCTGCCCGGGCGCGCGCCAGTTCCCGTTCGTGGTCGGCTTCACCCCGGCCTACGCCCCCTGTGCCGGCAATGCACCGTCGATCGAAGGCGTGCCCGGCGATGCATCCGCGCCGGCCGAGCAATCCAGCGGTGGTGGCTGGCGTCGCTTCTTCGGTCTGGAAAAGAAGCCGGAAGACCCCGCGCCGGCACCCGCCGCGGCTGCACCTGCACGTTGACTGGAGTGACCCGATGAACCGACTGCACCGTTTGCTTGCCCTCGCTGGCGTGTCTGCCGCACTCACCGCCTGCGTCAGCGCGCCGCCTGCGCCACCGCCGGCCCCGGTCGACCCGACCACGCCGACACAGCGGCTGCTGCTGATCGAACGCGAGGCCGGCGTCGACGATACCGAGCTGTCGGTACAACCATTGCGCGACCCGCAGGTGGACGACCTGCGCGAGACCGCCAAGAGCAAGCGCCAGGCCGGCGACCTGGCCGGCGCGGCGGCGTCGCTGGATCAGGCCGTGGGCCTGGTTTCCGGCGATCCCGCCATCCTGCAGGAGCGTGCCGAAGTGGCGGTGCTGCAGGCCGACTGGCCCGCCGCCGAGCGTTTCGCCAAGCAGGCCATCGAGCTGGGCTCCAAGACCGGGCCACTTTGCCGCCGGCATTGGGCCACCATCGAGCAGTCGCGGCTGGCGCGTGGCGAGAAGGAAAACGCCGCTTCGGCCAAGTCGCAGATTGCCGGGTGCACGGTGCCCGGCGTGAAACGCTACTGAGCACGGCCACGCCGCTGGCTGCGCCTGCTGCACGACAGGCGCGGCGAGCGTGATGCGGCCTGCGTTGCTTGCGCCCATCTGCTTCGACGCGAGCCGTTCGTTCCCGCGCGCGACCGCCAGCGGCGCCACGCCGCACATACTGACGCGTAAACGCCGGCTGCGCGGCCAGTGCCGCCACCGGCCCACCGGCGCAATCCAGGCAGCGGCAGCGCGCACGCGCTAGGCTGTCGCGCTTCCTGCTCCAGCTTCCGGTCCCATGTCCCAACTTGCCACTGCCAGCATCGAGGCGCTCAGCGAGGGCGGGGCGCTCGCGCGTCAGCTCGATGCGTTCGCGCCGCGTGCCGCGCAGTTGCGCCTGACCGGCGCCATTGCCGAGGCGTTCGAGGCCCGCGATGTGCTGCTGGCCGAAGCCGGCACCGGTACCGGCAAGACCTACGCCTACCTGGTGCCGGCATTGCTGTCGGGGCTGAAGACCATCGTCTCCACCGGCACGCGCGCGCTGCAGGACCAGTTGTTCCATCGCGACCTGCCGCGCGTGCGCGCCGCGCTCGGCATCGGCCTGCGCAGCGCGCTGCTGAAGGGCCGCGCGAACTATCTGTGCAAGTACCGCACCCAGCAGGCGCGTGGCGAGCCGCGCTTTGCCACGCCCGAGCAGGTCTCGCAGTTCCAGCGCATCGTGGCCTGGAGCGGGCGCACCCAGTTCGGCGACATGGCCGAGCTGGAAGCCCTGCCGGACGACTCGCCGCTGCTGCCGCTGGTGACCTCCACCGTCGACAACTGCCTGGGCACCGAATGCCCGTTCTACAGCGAGTGTTTTGTGGTGCAGGCGCGCCAGCGCGCGCAGGCGGCCGATCTGGTGGTGGTCAACCACCATCTGCTGCTGGCCGATCTGGCGCTCAAGCAGGAAGGCTTCGGCGAGATCCTGCCCGGCGCGCAGGCCTTCGTCATCGACGAAGCGCATCAGCTGCCGGAGCTGGCGGCGAACTTCTTCGGCGAAAGTTTCGGCATGCGGCCGTGGCAGGAACTGGCGCGCGACTGCATGGCCGAAGCGCGCCTGGTCGCGGGTGCGCAGGCCAGCCTGCAGGAGCCGATCCTCGCCCTGGACGAGGCTCTGCGCGGCCTGCGTGCGGGCATGGAGGGCCTGCCATCACGCGGCACCCAATGGCGTGCGCTGGCCAAGCCGCAGGTGCGCGAGGGTTTCGATGCGGTGCTGTCGTCGCTGGCGCGGCTGGGCGAGGCCCTGCTGCCGTTGCGCGAGGCCTCGCCCGGGTTCGATGGCTGCTGTGCACGTGCGCAGGAAGCGCTAGCGCGGCTGTCGCGGTGGCTGGGCGAGGATGCGCCGGTACCGGATTTCGAGCAGGAGCTGCCGGAGACCGTCGACAACGATGTGCTGTGGTACGAGCTCAGCCCGCGCGGGTTCCGCTGCCAGCGCACGCCGCTGGATGTGTCCGGCCCGCTGCGCGAGCATCGCGAAAAATCGCATGCGGCCTGGGTGTTCACCTCGGCCACATTGGCGGTGGGCGGCGAGTTCGACCACATCGCGCAGCGCCTGGGCCTGAGCGACCCGGTGACCTTGCTGCAGCCCAGTCCCTTCGATTGGGCGCGCCAGGCGCTGTGCTACCTGCCGCCGCATCTGCCCGATCCTGCCGCACGCGGATTCGGCACGGCGCTGATCGCGGCGCTGATGCCGGTGCTGGACGCCTCCAATGGCCGCGCGTTCCTGCTGTTCGCCTCGCACCGTGCGCTGCGCGAGGCGGCCGACGCATTGCGCGGCGCGCCGTGGCCGCTGTTCGTGCAGGGCGAGGCGCCGCGTGCCACCTTGCTGCAGCGTTTCCGCACTTCCGGCAACGGCGTGCTGCTGGGCTCGGCCAGCTTCCGCGAGGGCGTGGACGTGGTCGGCGATGCCTTGAGCGTGGTGGTGATCGACAAGCTGCCGTTCGCCGCACCCGACGACCCGGTGTTCGAAGCGCGCCTGGATGCGATCCGCCGCGACGGCGGCAACCCGTTCCGCGACGAGCAGTTGCCGCAGGCGGTGATCGCGCTCAAGCAGGGCGTGGGCCGGCTGATCCGCAGCGAGACCGATCGTGGCGTGCTGGTGCTGTGCGACCCGCGCCTGGTGAACAAGGGCTACGGCCGCACCTTCATGCAGTCGCTGCCGCCGTTTGCGCGCACCCGCGAGATTGGCGACGTGCGCGCGTTCTTTGGCGTCGCCGAGCCGGTGGGCGACAATGGCGTGCTCGCGTTGCCGTTCGGCGACGACTGAGCTTTCTCCTTCCTGCCTGCGGTCCTGCCATGAAAGTCCTCGCGTTCGAGACCTCCACCGAAGCCTGTTCCGTCGCGCTGCATGTGGATGGCCGCGTGCTGGAGCGCTTCGAACTGGCGCCGCGTCGCCATGCCGAACTGGCGCTGCCATGGGCCGAGCAACTGCTGGCCGACGCCGGCATTGCGCGCCGCCAGCTCGACGCGATTGCGGTCGGTCGTGGCCCGGGCGCCTTCACCGGTGTGCGGCTGGCGATCGGCATTGCGCAGGGCATCGCGCTGGGCCTGGACGTGCCGGTGCTGGGGGTGTCCACGCTGCAGGTGATGGCCCTGCGCGCGCCCGCCGAGGCGACGCAGGTGCTGGCCTGCATCGATGCGCGCATGGGCGAGGTGTACGCCGGCGTCTTCGCGCGCGCTGGCGATACGCTGCGCGAGCTGGTGCCGGAAGTGGTGTGCGCACCGCAGGAATGCGTCGTGCCGGACACGCTGCAGCGCTTTGCCGGTGTCGGCAGCGGGTTCGCCGCTGCCGAGGCAGTGCTGCAACAACGATTTGCGACCCGGCTGAGCAGCATCGATGCCGCCGCATTGCCGCATGCCGCCGACCTGCTGACGCTGGCCGTGCCGGCGTTGCTGCGCGGCGAGGGCGTGGCGCCGGAGCGGGTGGAACCGGCCTATCTGCGCGACAACGTGGCGCTGACCCTGCTTGAGCAGCAGGCCGCACGCGCAGCCAAGGCCGCCGGCGCCGCGCCATGACCGACGACCTGCAACGCGCGCGTTTCCGCGGCTGCCTGCTGGGCCTGGCGGTGGGCGATGCGCTCGGCACCACGCTGGAATTCTGCGCGCCGGGCAGCTTCACGCCGATCGACGACATGCGCGGCGGCGGCCCGTTCGCGCTGCGCGCCGGCCAGTGGACCGACGACACCTCGATGGCCTTGTGCCTGGCGCACAGCCTGCTGTATCGGCAGGGCTTCGACGCCGCCGACCAGATGAACCGCTATTGCAACTGGTACCAGCACGGCTACCTCAGCAGCACCGGCAGCTGCTTCGATATCGGCGCGACCGTGCGGCAGGCACTGGAGCGCTATCTGGATGGCGGCCCGGCCTTCAGCGGCAGCACCGATCCACGCTCGGCCGGCAATGGCTCGCTGATGCGGCTGGCGCCGGTAGCGATGTACTACGCGCATCGCCCCGCCGAGCTGGGCGAGCGCGCCGCCGACAGTTCGCGTACCACGCATGCTGCCGACGAAGCGCTGGATGCCTGCCGGCTGTTCGCCTTCCAGTTGCGTGCCGCGTTGCTCGGTGGCGAGCGCCAGCAGGTGTTGCAGACCCGCTGCGAAGGGCTGTCGACACCGGCGCTGCGTGCGTTGTCGGTGCGCGACCATGCGGCAGTTTCCGCGGCCCGGATCCGCGGCACCGGCTATGTGGTCGATGCGCTGTCGGCGGCACTCTGGTGCTTCGCCACCACCGACACGTTCGCCGATGCGGTGCTGCGTGCGGCCAACCTGGGCGACGATGCCGACACCACCGCTGCCATCTGCGGTCAGCTGGCCGGTGCATTCCATGGTATCGACGGGATTCCCACCGCCTGGCGCGCGCGCGTGCAGGATGCGGACGCGATCGTCGAGCTGGCCGACCGGCTGTACGCAGCCGCGCAGGCAGCATAAAGGCCGCCCGCAAAGCACTGGGCAACGCGGGCCGCCGGGAAGGCATGCCGCAGAAAGACGCGTCCCTGTCGGGACGCGCGACGGCTCAACGATCGTCGTGCAGCTCGCCGCCGGGCAGGAACAGCCAGGTGCGTGTGACCTGCAGGATATCCACGTCGTCCTTGGTCCTGGGCAGTGGCGGGAACGGCTGCGCCAGCTGCACCACCCGCAGCGCTGCCGCATCCAGCGCCGGGGTGCCGCTGGAGACCAGCACGCGGCTGCTTTCCACGCTGCCGTCGCGGCGCACGCCCACGCTGATCACCACCTTGCCGCCGAGTCGGCGCCGGCGCGCCTCGTCCGGGTAATTGAGATTGCCGACGCGCTCGGCACGGTCCACCCACGCGCGCAGGTAGTTGGCGTAGGCGTATTCGCGGGTACTGGCCGAGACGAACTTGCGATTGGGGCGCTTGGCATATTGCTCCGAGCGCAGATGCACCTCGGCGGCGAGCCGGGCCATTTCCGCGTCGCGCTGCACGCGTTGCGCATCGGTGGGCGAGGGCAGGTCGGTCTGCGGATTCGGCTGCGGGATGGGCACGGCCTGCTCGCCGCGGCGGCTGGCCACCACGCGGGTCTGGGTCGGCTTCGGCGCCTGCAGCGTGGTCGCACGCTGCGCCTGCGGTGCCAGCCCGCTGCGGTCCTGCGGCACCACGCCGGGCTGGCTGTCGCGCGGGCGTTGCGCGGTGGCGTGATTGCCGCCGCCCTGCTGGTTGGCCTGGGCCAGGAAATCGGCCTGCCTGGGCGTCAGCGGGGTGCTGGTCTGGCTGAAGATCACATCCAGCGTCGGCACCAGCGGTGCGTCCTCGCTGACCGCAAACCCCACGCCCAGGATCAGCACGCCGTGCAGCAGCAGCGAGATCACCAGCGTCGCGGTCAACCGGCGGCGCTCGTCCATGGGAGCCGGCAGTGCCGCGGCCGCGCTCATTGCGCCGCGCCGGCCTCGATCGCGTCGAACAGCAGCCCGGCGATGTTCAGGCCGAACTGCGCATCCAGCTCGCGCACGCAGGTGGGGCTGGTGACGTTGACCTCGGTCAGGTAATCGCCGATCACGTCCAGGCCGACGAAGCGCATGCCGCGGCGGCGCATTTCCGGGCCCACCTGCGCGGCGATCCAGCGGTCGCGCTCGGACAGCGGCCGGCCTTCGCCACGTCCGCCGGCGGCCAGGTTGCCGCGGAATTCGTCGCCCTGCGGAATCCGTGCCAGGCAGTAGTCCACCGGCTCGCCATCGACCAGCAGGATGCGCTTGTCG
Source organism: Xanthomonas sp. F14 (assembly GCF_014199865.1). Classification (NCBI taxonomy): domain Bacteria; kingdom Pseudomonadati; phylum Pseudomonadota; class Gammaproteobacteria; order Lysobacterales; family Lysobacteraceae; genus Xanthomonas; species Xanthomonas sp. F14. The sequence goes on from NZ_JACHOM010000002.1 coordinate 433,020, forward strand.
CCGGCGCTGATGTCGGGGATGAAGCGCTGCGCCAGGGTCAGCTTGCGATTGCCGTCGGTCAGCGTTTCCAGGATCACGTTGAGGTTGGGGTCGCCGGTGCCGCTGCGGAAGATCGAACGCCCGCCCATGCCGTCCAGCGGCTTCAGCACGGCCTGGCCGTGTTCGAGCACGAACGCCTTGAGCGCGGCGGAGTCGCGGCTGACCAGGGTCGGCGGGCAGCACTGCGGAAACAGCAATGCGGCCAGTTTCTCGTTGTAGTCGCGCAGGCCCTGCGGGTCGTTGACCACCTGCGCGCCGGCGCGCTGGGCCACGCTCAGGACCTGGGTGTCGTAGACGAACTCCGCATCCACCGGCGGGTCCTTGCGCATCAGCACCACCTGGCCGGGGCCGAATTCCAGTTCGGCGAACTCGCCGAGGGTGAACCAGCCGGCCTTGTCCTCGCGCACGCTCAGGGGCGCGACCTGTGCCACCGCGCGTCCCTCGCGCAGGCTGAGTCCGCCCGGACGCACATACTGCAGGCGGTGACCACGCCGCTGCGCTTCCAGCAACATGGCGAAGGTGGTGTCTTTGGCGATCTTGATGGAGGCGATGGGATCCATCACCACGACGACGTCGAGCGACATGGGGAGCTAAACCTTTAGAACAGGCTGCCGATGGTAACTTCAAGCGGTGGCGATGGCGCGCCCGGCCGGTCGTGAATGCGCGACTTGCCGCTCGGCCCGCAGCTGCACACGGTCGGAACGTCCGCCTGGCGGGCAGTCAATGCGGGTCTTGGGATATACATGCAGTTTCGTAGCGACGCCGGCAGGGAAGAAGCGTCGCGCGTCCGGGGATATTTGCATGACTGAAAACATTGCTGCGGGTGGGGAACTCGCAGGACTGAAGGTGATGGTGATCGATGATTCGAAGACCATTCGCCGCACCGCCGAAACGCTGCTGAAGCGGGAAGGCTGTGAAGTAGTGACAGCGACCGATGGTTTCGAGGCACTGGCCAAGATTGCCGACCAGCAACCTCAGATCATTTTTGTCGACATCATGATGCCGCGTCTGGATGGGTACCAGACATGCGCGTTGATCAAGGGCAACCAGCTCTTCAAGTCGACGCCGGTGATCATGTTGTCGTCCAAGGACGGCCTGTTCGACAAGGCACGCGGCCGCATCGTCGGCTCCGAGCAATATCTGACCAAGCCGTTCACCCGTGAAGAACTACTGAGCGCGATTCGCACGTACGTCCACGCCTGACCAGGGGGAAAGGCAACATGGCTCGAATTATATTGATCGAGGACTCGCCCACCGACAGGGCAGTCTTCAGTCAATGGCTGGAAAAAGCAGGCCATACGGTCGTCGCCACCGACAATGCCGAAGAGGGACTTGCGCTGATTCGCAGCCAGGCGCCCGATCTGGTGCTGATGGACGTGGTGCTGCCCGGCATGAGCGGTTTCCAGGCAACGCGTGCATTGGCGCGCGACCAGGCCACCAAGGACATCCCCGTGCTGCTGGTCAGCACCAAGGGCATGGAAACCGACAAGGCCTGGGGTTTGCGGCAAGGTGCCAGCGACTACATCGTCAAGCCGCCGCGCGAAGACGATCTGATCGCCCGCATCAAACAACTGGTGCGTTGATGCGTTCTCCATTCGACATTCTCGAAGACTACGAGCGTCGTAGTCTTGCGCACGCCACGCCGCTGCCGGAACGCCAGTTCTCGGCCGACATCTGGCGCGGCGTCGGCTATCGCGTCGGCACCCGGCGGCTGGTCTCGGATTTCCGCGAAGTCGCGGAAATCGTGCCGATGCCGCCGGTGACGCCGGTGCCGGGCGCACAGCCCTGGCTGCTGGGCGTGGGCAACCTGCGCGGCAACCTGTTCCCGGTGATCGATCTGAAGCAGTTCCTGGAGGGCCGGCGGACGGTGCTGCAGGAAGGCCAGCGCGTGCTGATCATGCGCCAGAGCGGCGGCGACGTCGCGCTGACCATCGACGAGCTGTACGGCCAGCGCAGCTTCGAGCAGGTCCAGGCGGTCGAACCCGGCGAGTTGGCGCAAGGCCGCTATGCCCACTTCATCGACCGTGCCTTCCGCAACGAGACGCAGGACTGGGGTGTGTTCTCCCTGGCGTTGCTGTCGCGCACTCCTGAATTCCGGCAGGCCGCGGCCTAAGCCGCGACCCCGCCACGTCATACAGATCGAGGTCGAACCATGAGTACCGCCCCGGACGCCCGCAAGACCAACAAGCTCGGCAGCGTCAGCACCAGCTTCTGGCTTGGTTTGCTGGTGTTGTCGATGATCGTGTTCGGCGCCAATACCGGCGTCGCCACCTGGCAGGGCAGTCGCCTGGCCGGTGCCGGCACCGGCGCGGCCGATCTGCAGGTGCTGTCGCAGCAGCTGGCCAACCAGGGCCGCGAAGCGGTCTCCGGTGACCCCAAGGCGTTTGCCGCGTTCAAGGAGACCAAGGCCCGCATCGACAGCACGGTCAGCGAACTGGATGGCCGCTACGGCCAGGAAGGCTCGGTCGCCAGTTCGATGGCCCAGCTCAAGGCGACCTGGGTGCCGCTGAGCAAGAACGCCGATCAGGTCATCGCCAGCGAACCGGCGGTGCTGGGTCTGTCCGGCAACGCCGAACGCTTCTCCGGCAGCGTGCCGCAGCTGCAGGCGCAGTTGAACGAAGTGGTGCGCGCGATGACGGTCAGCGGCGCGCCCGCCTCGCAGATCTACAACACGCTGCAGCAGGTCGTGGTCGCCGGCACCATGGCGCGCCGGGTGACCGAAATGCGCGCCGGTGGCGCCAATGCCGCCGCCTCCGGCGATGCGCTGGCACGCGACTCGGTGGTGTTCACGCAGATGCTCGAAGGCCTGCGCGCGGGCAACGACGAACTGGGCATCGCCGCGGTGCGCAACCCGGCCGCGTTGTCGGCGCTGGAGCAGTCGCAGGCGCAGTGGGCGACGATGAAGAAGGACGTCGACGCCATCCTGGCCAGCTCGCGCAACCTGTTCGCCGCGCAGTCCTCGGCCGCCGCGCTGACCGCCGGCTCGAACAAGATGCTGGACGACAGCAAGAAGCTGTTCGATGCGTTCTCGGCGTTCGGCTCGGTGCGCGACACGCGCCTGTTTCCGAACTTCTGGCTGGGCGTGGTGTCCGGCCTGCTGGCGCTGCTGGCGATCATCGGCTTTGTCTGGAGCTCGGTGCGGGTACGCTCGCGCGAGCAGGACGTGCGTTACCAGGCGCAGGTGGAATTCAACAGCCGCAACCAGCAGGCGATCATGCGGCTGCTGGACGAAATCAGCTCGCTCGGTGAGGGCGACCTGACCGTCAAGGCCTCGGTGACCGAGGACATGACCGGCGCGATTGCAGACGCCATCAACTACGCCGTGGACGAGCTGCGCCACCTGGTGACCACGATCAACGACACCTCGGCCAAGGTCGCCGTGTCGACCCAGGAGACCCAGGCCACCGCGATGCAGCTGGCCGACGCCGCCGGCCAGCAGGCCAACCAGATCACCACCGCCTCCGAGCGCATCAGCGAAATCGCCGCCAGCATCGAACAGGTGTCGCGCAACTCCACCGAGTCGGCCGAAGTGGCGCAGCGCTCGGTGGTGATCGCCGCCGAAGGTGCCGGTGTGGTGCGCGAGACCATCCAGGGCATGGACCAGATCCGCGACCAGATCCAGGAAACCTCCAAGCGCATCAAGCGCCTGGGCGAATCCTCGCAGGAGATCGGCTCGATCGTGGAACTGATCAACGACATTTCCGAGCAGACCAACATCCTGGCGCTCAACGCTGCGGTGCAGGCCGCCTCGGCGGGCGAGGCCGGTCGCGGTTTCGCGGTGGTGGCCGACGAAGTGCAGCGCCTGGCCGAACGCACCTCCGGCGCGACCCGGCGGATCGAAGGCCTGGTGCAGACCATTCAGGCCGATACCAACGAGGCGGTCAGCTCGATGGAGCAGACCACCTCCGAAGTGGTGTCCGGTGCACGCCTGGCCGAAGACGCCGGCACCGCGCTGACCGAAATCGAGCGCGTGTCCAACGCCTTGAACAACCTGATCAAGAACATCTCCATCGCCGCGCACCAGCAGTCGGCCGCAGCGACGGATATCACACAGACCATGGGCGTGATCCGTCAGATCACCAGCCAGACATCGCAGGGTGCGGAGCAGACGGCCGAGTCGATCGGCAACCTGGCTCAGCTCGCTGCCGATCTGCGCCGTTCGGTCGCCGACTTCAAGCTGCCGGCGTGAGCACGACGCGGAACGGGAAAGGATCAGCAGATGGCGCGTAGTAGCGTTACGTCGATGCAGGAACAGACCGGTGGCCGCCTCGGCGGTACCCCGGCCGTAGGCAGGGGGCTGCAATGAGTGCGCTTCGCGATGCGATGAGTCACGCCGCGCTGGGCTGGGTCAAGCCGGAGCTGGACGAGACGTTGCGCCAGGCGCGCAACGAGATCGAGTACTTTGCCGAAGAACCGTCCGACACCAGTCGGATGCGCTTCTGCGCCGGCTATCTGCACCAGGTGCAGGGCACCTTGCGCATGGTGGAGCTGTACGCCCCGGCGATGGTGGCCGAAGAACTCGAGCTGCTGGCCCAGGCGGTGCAGGTCGGCGAGGTGGCCGACCGCGACGAAGCCTGCGCCATGCTGATGCGCGGCACCGTGCTGCTGCCCGACTATCTGGAGCGCCTGCAGAACGGTCACCGCGACATTCCGATCGTGCTGCTGCCGCTGCTCAACGAAATCCGTGCCACGCGTGGTCAGCCCGGTCTGAGCGAAAGCGTGCTGTTCGCGTTCGATCCGCAGGCCGGCGTCGCCACCGAGGCCGAGCTGGATCACGCGCGCGGCAGCCTGAGCGGGCGCAATCGCGAGTTGCTCGACACCGTCGGCAACGCGGTCAAGGAAGAATTGCTGCGCGTCAAGGACGCGCTGGACCTGCACCTGCGTACCGGCGGCGAGATCGCCGAGCTGCAGACCCAGGTCAAGGATCTCGGCAGCGTTGCCGACACCCTGGGCATGATGGGCCTGGGCGTGGCGCGCAATGTGGTCGTGCAGCAGCGCGATGCGCTGGCGCGCGTGGTCGACGGCCAGGTGCAGATGGACGAAGGCGTGCTGCTGGATATCGCCGGCGCGCTGCTGTATGTCGATGCCTCGCTGGATGACCAGGTCGCCAGCCTGGGCGCCGATGTCGGCGACGGCAATGAAGCCAGCAACAGCGCCACCTCCTCGGAAGTGCGGCGCACGGTGGACGTGCTGGCGCAGGAGGCGATCGCCAATTTCGGTGCGGCGCGCGAGCATTTCGTCGCCTTCATCGAGACCAACTGGGACCACGCCCGCCTGGCCGACGTGCCGCATCTGCTCGGCGAAGTCGGCGGTGCGCTGCGCATCCTCGAGCTGCCGCAGGCGGCCGATTACCTGGAAGGCGTGCGCCGCTATGTCGATCTGGAACTGATCGGCAAGCAGCGCGTGCCCAGCGGGCGCCAGCTGGATACCCTGGCCGATGCGATGGCCAGCCTGGAGTACTACCTGGAAGCCCTGCGCGAGCGCCGTCCCGGCCGCGAAGAAATCCTGGACATCACCCGCAACAGCCTGGAAACGCTGCGCTATTGGCCGCTGCCCTCGGGCCAGCCGTCCGACCTGCCGGTCGGTGCCGACCAGCCGGGCAGCGTGGCCGAGCAGCTCGCCGCATCGCTCGCGCAGCAGGCCGCTGCCCCGGCGCTGGGGGCCAACGACGCTGCGCCGACGCCGTCGCTGGAATGGGCCAACGAAACCGTGGTCGAGGCGCCGTTCGCCGCCAGCGTGGTGCACGACACCGGCGCTGCCGCTACCGACACGGTGTTTTCGTTCGACCCGGTCGCCGCCGAGGAAACCGTCTCCGGCCAGGCGCACGTGCCGTTTACGGTTGCGCCGCTGGACCTGTCCGACGATGGCGCGCAGGCGCCCGGCGACTGGCAGCTGGAAACCACCGAGCACGCCGCACCGATCGCCACCTCGGTGTTCGACCCGGTGTTGGCCGAGCAGGACGGCAGCGTGTCGGCCGATGCCGCGCAGGTCAGCTACACCGTGGATCTGAGTGCGCTGGAGCAGGACGACAGCGCCACGCCGGCGGTTGCCGAACCGACGCCGCTGCAGATCGAGCAGATCGAGTTGCCGGGCGATGCCGACCAGAGCGAGGCACCGCTGGACTTCATCGCACAGGCCCAGACCGGCCGCGCGCAGACCAGCATCGAGGATGCGTTCTCGCCGCCGCCGCTGCCGCCCGTGGCGCCGCAAGAGCTGGACGACCCGTTCGTCGACTCCGCGCCCGAACCGCAGCCAGCCCCGGCCGACGACGCCGCCGAGCAGAGCGCACCGCGCGTGCAGCAGGCGGTGGTCAGCGAGTTCGAACTGGACGCCGCATCGACGGCGTTCCTGGCCCAGCTCGACGCGGCCGCCGCGCAGTTCGATGTGCAGCGTCCGCAGGTACAGCACACGACCGATGCCGACAGTCAGACTGCGAAGGCAGCGCCCGAGCCGGCAGCGAGCGAACCGGCCCAGGCCAGTGCCGATGCCGGCATCTTCGGCGGCTTTGGCGACAGCGATATCGACGACGACATCCGCGACGTATTCCTGGAGGAATTCGACGAAGAGCTGGTCAATCTGGGTCAGCTGCTGCCGGTCTGGCGTGCCGCGCCACACAGCCAGGACAACCTGCGCCCGATCCGCCGCGTCTTCCACACCTTGAAGGGCAGCGGTCGCCTGGTCGGCGCGCAGGTGCTCGGCGAGTTCAGCTGGAAGATCGAGAGCATGCTCAACCGCGTGCTCGACAATTCGCGGCCGGCCAGCCCGGCGGTGGTGGCGATGGTCGAACTGGCCTACGAAGTGCTGCCGCAGTTCAACGCCGCATTGCGCGACCAGGGCCGCATCAGCGCCGATCTGCCGGACATCCAGGCAGTTGCCGAGCGTGTGGCCGCGGGCGAAGAAGTCTACTACGTGGCCGCGCCGGCAACGCCGGTGGCTACGGATGTCGCCTTCATTCCGGCAGCGGCAGGCGTGTTCGCGGCGACCGGTGGCACACCGGCCTCGGTGGACAGCGTGCTGCGCGAGATCCTGGAAGCCGAAGTCGCCACCCATCTGGAAACCGTCAACGCATGGCTGCAGGCCAACCAGGCCGAGCCGCAGCTGGCGAGCGAAGAATTGCTGCGCGCGGTGCACACCATGAGTGGCGCATTTGCGATGACCGACGTGCCGGAAATCACGCTGGTGACCACGCCGGCCGAGAGCTACGTCAAGCGTCTGCTTGCCGCGTCGCTGCTCCCCTCGCAGGAGGGCATCGACGCCATTGCCGCAACGGCGTCGGCAATCGCCACCACCGTGACCGCCTTGCGCGCCGATGCGCCGTTGATTCCATCGTTTGCGCCGTTGAGCGAACGCCTGCGCGCGCTGGTGGAGACGCTGCCGGAAGCGCAGTGGCCACCGCAGGCGTTCCTGGACGAGCTGGAAGATCTGGATGCGCCGGGCGAGATGGCGGTCAGCAGCGAGTCGGCGGTCGAGCTGACCGGCGCGCAGGATCTGTCGCAGTATCTGGACGCCAGCGCGCTGCCGTCGGATACGAGCGATCACAGCGCGCCCGTGCATGTCGCCGATGACGCAGCGGATGCCGATGCGCACGCCGATGCCGACGCAGCGATCGCGGTGGACGAGCTGGCCGAGGCCGAGGCTGAAGACACCTCGTCGCTTGCGCTGGACGCACCGGCACCGCACGAACAGACGCAGACGGCTGAGGTTGCTGCGCTGGAGCAGGAGCAGGTTGCTGATTCGGTCGAGACTGCGCAGCCCCCGGCCGGTGATGCAGTCGCCTCCGATGCGGGAGCGGAGCAGCTCGCCGAGGCGTCGCATGGCGATGCTGCCCAGCGCCAGCGCCAGCACCAGCACCAGCACCAGCACGAAGCCGAGGCCGAAGCCGAGTCGCCTGGCGTCGATGCGCACGACACGCCGGCCGATGAGCCGGTGGTCGACGCCGATGCCTGGGATGCGACCGGATTGCAGCAGGCCGGCCATGTCGATGCGGCGTCGCATGCGCACGCAGGCGACGTGCCGCAAGCTGGCGAGCACGTGGCAGTGGACGAGTTGTCCGACGCGGAAGCCGCGTTGGGCGATGCGCAGACGCTCGCCGCACCCGAAGCCGGGGAGATTGCTGCCGAGCGTGCAGACGCCGAGCAGCAGTCGCCGGGCGAGCATGCTGCCGAGTACGAGCAGCACGACCAGCGCGAGGCTGACGCAAGCGTGCAGGATGCCGAAGCGGCATTGAGCGATGACGCGGCGTCCACGGACGAAGCGCCTGTCGAGACCATCGAGGCATTGGAAGCAGTGCATGCGCAGGCCCCGCTGGCCGACCACACGCATGCGGCGACCAGCGAAGACTGGACGCAGGACAGCGCGGCGCTGGATGGCGAGTCGACCGGGCAGGGCGACCACGTGTCCACCCCGCACGACGAGGCTATCGGTGCGCAGGCGCAGCCGCCCGCCGACGAGGCAGCGCAGCACGGCGATGCCGCGTTGCCGCAGGATGCCGACGCGCAGCTTGGCGACCAGTTGCAGGTGCAAGACACGGCGCAGTTGGGCGAGCATCCGTCTTCCGAAGAACATGCGCTGTCGGGCGAGCAGGTGCACCTGCAGGAACCTGCGCATACGGACGAGGCTGCGCAATCGGAAGCGCATGTCGATTCGGACGAGCAGGAACACCTAGACGCGCACACGCATGCCGACGGAGTCGAGCACGTTGCGGAAGCCGAGCAGACTCCAGAAGCAGGGCAGGCTGAAGCAGAGCAGGCTACAGAAACAGAACAGTCTGCAGCGGCGGAACAAACTGCAGAGGTTGAACAGCCCGCAGACGCAGACCACGCTGCAGACGCACAGCAGGCTGCCGAAGCGCTACCCGAACACACCATCGAGTCGGTGCAAGCCTTCGAGATGGCGCAGGTGGCTGATCAGGTCGAAGAGACCGGTGATCCGCAGTCGGACATTGCGCCGGAGCTGCATTCGGACGTCGCTGCTGACGCCGAGGCGGATACCCATGCCGATGCCGAGGTCCACGCGCAGCATCCAGACGCAGACGCAGACGCAGACGCAGACGCGACGCTCGAGGCTGCCAACACGGATGCTGTCGAGCATCCCGAGCAAGTCGAACACGCCGAACAAGTCGAGTATCCCGAGCACGCCGAACAGGTCGGACACACAGAGCAAGTCGTATCTACCGACTCCGCAAGCGAACACGAAGACGTCACAGCCGTGGCCTTCAGCGCGCCGGTGGAAGACGCTGCGGCGGGCGATAGCGCCGCCAACGACGTGGGCGCAGCCTTCGATACCGGCCCGCTCAACTTCGACCAGCTCGATGGCGAACTGGTCGACATCTTCGTCGAGGAAGGCCGCGACCTGCTCGACCATTGCGATGGTCTGATCGCCCGCATGCGCGAGGTGCCGGAAGACCGCGAGGTCCTCAACGGACTGCAGCGCGACCTGCACACGCTCAAGGGCGGCGCGCGCATGGCCGGCATCAACGCCATCGGCGACCTCGGCCATGCGATCGAATCGCTGCTCGAAGCGGTGGCGGCCAACCGGACCGACATCGACCGCGACGACGTGCGCCTGTTCGAGCGCGGCTTCGACCGCCTGCATCAGCTGTTGACCCGCACCGGCATGCACCGCGCCGTGGCGATGCCGACCGACCTGGTGGAAGCCTTCGAAACCCGTACCCGTGGCCGCAATGCCGCAGAGCCCAGCGACGCCGATGTGCGTGCGATCGCCAAGGCGTCGGTGGAACCGGCACCGCTGTCGGCGCCCATCCCGGTCGACGGCCAGGTCGAGGAAGAACTGCTGCCGCGCGCGCAGCAGGAACAGGTGCGCGTGCGTGCCGACCTGCTCGACCGCCTGGTCAATCACGCCGGCGAAGTGGCGATCTACCGCTCGCGCCTGGAACAGCAGATGGGCGCCTTCCGCGGCGCCATGGGCGAACTGGATCGCACCAACGCCCGTCTGCGCGACCAGTTGCGTCGTCTGGATCTGGAAACCGAAGCGCAGATCGTGGCGCGTTATCAGCGCGAGCAGGATCAGGGCGATCGCACCTTCGATCCGCTGGAACTGGACCGCTTCTCCACCCTGCAGCAGCTCAGCCGCGCGCTGAACGAATCGGCCGCCGACTTGGGCGGCTTGCAGGGCGTGCTGGAAGATCTCTCGCGTCAATACGACGGCCTGCTGCAACAGCAGTCGCGCGTCAGCTCCGAGCTGCAGGACGGCCTGATGCGTGCGCGCATGGTGCCGTTCGACGGCCTGGTGCCGCGTCTGCGCCGTGTGGTCCGCCAGGCCGCCACCGATACCGGCAAGCAGGTGCATCTGCTGCTGGAAGGTACCCAGGGCGAGCTCGATCGCAACGTGCTCGACCGCATGGTCGCGCCGCTGGAACACATGCTGCGCAACTCGGTGGCACATGGCCTGGAAGCGCCGGAGCAACGGCGCGACGCGGGCAAGCCGGAAGAGGGCAGCATCGCGATCCGTCTGCGCCGCGAAGGCTCGGAAATCGTGCTGGAAGTGGCCGACGACGGCGCCGGGCTGGACCGCGAGGCGATCCGTCGCCGCGGCGAGCAGCGCGGCCTGATCGAACCCGGCCAGGAACTCAGCGAGGCCGAACTGGATGGGCTGATCTTCGCCTCCGGTTTCAGCACCTCCGAGCAGGTCAGCCAGCTGGCCGGCCGTGGCGTGGGCATGGACGTGGTCCGCAACGAAGTGCGTCAGCTCGGCGGCTCGGTGGACATCCACTCGGTGCGCGGCCAGGGCGTCACCTTCACCCTGCGCCTGCCACAGACGCTGGCGGTCACCTAGGCGGTGTTCGTGCGCATCGGCGATACCACCTTCGCGGTGCCGGTGGCGTCGGTCAGTGGTATCGGCCGCATCTCGCGCGGCCGTTACGAGTCGGGCGAGGGCGGCTACCACTACGCCGGCGAGGAGTACGTGCTGCACGATCTTGGCTCGCTGGTCGGCCAGGCCGCCGCGCGTGCCGATGGTCAGGCGCAGGTGCCGTTGCTGCTGGTGCGTGCGGGCGACCTGCGCGCGGCGGTGGCGATCGATCAGGTGCTGGGCAACCGCGAAATCGTGGTCAAGCCGGTGGGCCTGCAGATCGCTTCGGTGCCGGGCATCTACGGCGCCACCATCACCGGCGATGGCCGCGTGGTGGTGATCCTGGACGTGGCCCCGCTGGTGCGCCGCTATCTCAGCCAGCCGGCGCGTCCGGCGCCGGAAACCCCGGCCGAATCGCAGCGCCAGGTGCCGTTGGTGATGGTGGTGGACGATTCGCTGACCATGCGCAAGGTCACCAGCCGCGTGCTGGAACGCCACAACCTGGATGTCACCACCGCACGCGATGGTGTCGAGGCACTGGAACTGCTGCAGGAGCGCGTGCCCGACCTGATGCTGCTGGACATCGAAATGCCGCGCATGGACGGCTACGAGCTGGCGACCGCGATGCGTGCCGACCCGCGCTTCAAGGCGGTGCCGATCGTGATGATCACCTCGCGCAGCGGCGAGAAGCATCGCCAGCGCGCCTTCGAGATCGGCGTGCAGCGTTACCTGGGCAAGCCTTACCAAGAGTTGGATCTGATGCGAAACGTGTATGACCTGCTGGGGATCGCCCGTGTCCGAGAATAATGGCGCAATGGGAACTCCGGTCGCCCTGCTGGGCCGCCCCGGGCAGGCGCGCGAGCGGCTGCGTGAAGCGCTCGGCCTGGCTGGCGCCCACGTGGTGCTGGAAGACGAGCCCTCCGCGGTAGATGTGCAGATGCTGCGCGATGCCGAGCCGGTGGCGGTGCTGGTCGCGCTGGAGCCGTCGATCGAAGACGCGCTCGAAGCGCTGGAGCCGGCGTTCAACATGCCCGGCGTCACGGTGATCTTCGACGAGGCCGAACTGACCGTGCGCCGCGAGGGCTGGGAAGCGCAGCGCTGGGTGCGCCATCTGGCCGCCAAGCTGCATGGCCATGCCGACGTACTGCCGCCAGGCACCGAGAGCGAGCCGTCGCTGCAGCCCGAACCGGGCCTGGAACTGGCGCCGCGGCAGCATTCGGACCTGCAGCTGGACCAGCATCTGCAGGCAGCCGCGCATGCGTTCGACAGCGTGCCCGGCGATGCCTTGTTCGCACGGGGCGTGGACACGTCCGAGGCCGCGGCCGACACGCCGGGCCTGACGCTGGGCGATTCCAGTACCTGGGGCCTGGTCGACGAGGTCGCGGTGGTGGTGCGCCCGCGTGCCGAATTGAACATGGACGCGTTGTCGACCGGCGGACTGTCGCTGGTGGAGCTGGATCAGGCCGGTGACACCACCGGTGCGGTGCTGGTACTGGCCGGTATCGGCGGCCCGGATGCGATCCGTCGCCTGCTGTCCGCGCTGCCGCCGGCGTTTCCGCGCGCCGTGCTGGTGCGCATGACCCTGGATGGCGGCCAGTACGGCAACCTGGTGCGGCAGATGGGACGCGTGTCGGCATTGCCGGTCGAACTGGGCGAAGCCGGCCAGGTGATTGCGGCGGGCAAGGTCTACGTGCTGTCCGACGACATCGGCGTGCAGCAACATGCCGGAGCGCTGGCGTTTGTCGCGCAGGCCGATCCGGCCGGGCTGGTGGCCGCGTTGCCGCCGACCGACAGCGCGGTGCTGATGCTCAGCGGCGCCAACGAGGCGCTGGTCGAGGCCGCGCTGGCGCTGGCCGAGCAGGGCGGCTGGCTGGCCGGTCAATCCGCCGACGGCTGCTACGACCCGGCCGCGGCGGCACGTCTGGCGCGCCAGGGCATTCTGACCGGCGACCCTGCGCAGCTGGCGCAGGCGTTGGCGCAGCGCTGGCCGGCATAAGCCGGGCGCTTCCTCTCAAGAACGGAACAGGTGCGATGAGCTACGCCAACAATGACGAAATCCGCGGCGTCCTGATCCAGGCCGGCCAGGAGCGCGTGCTGCTGCCCAACGCCACGGTGGCCGAGGTGATGTCGCGGGTGGCGGTCGAGCCGATGGCCGAGATGCCGCGCTGGGTGGTCGGGCGCATCGACTGGTACGGCTGGAAGGTGCCGCTGCTGTCGTTCGCGCGCTTGAGCGGCATGGGCGAGGAGCCTACGGCGGTCAACAACAAGGTGATCGTGCTCAAGGCGCTGGGCGGCAATCCGGTGCTGCCGTATTTCGCCTTGCTCACCGCCTCGTTCCCGCAGCTGATCTCGGTGCCGCGCGACGGCCTGCTGGCCGACGCTTCTGAAGATGCGCTGCCCGACGGCGTGCACATGCGCGTGCTGCTGGGCGAGCAGAGCGCATTGCTGCCGAACCTGGATGCGATTGAGGCGCAGGTTGCGCAGGCGCTTGCGGCGGTTGCCGCCTAAAGCGCCATTGCCGGGCGACGACGCTGCCCGGTTGCGGGCAGTGTCGAGATGAGGATCGGGTAGGCGCTGCGCTGCCCGGACGAGCGCCGCCTTGCTGCTTGCAGTGCATGCTGACACGGCATATGGCTGGGATGTCTTGCTGCCGTAGGGCAACCGTTTGCGGGGGCGTGATCCGTATGTGTCAGCCTGCTCCACACAACTCGCACGCCGCGCGCAAGGCGCGCCCGCGGCTGTCATGAGTCTTCCCGTCTTCGCGCCGGTCGAGCACGCCGACGGTGTGCTGCTGTGCGATCTGGCCATCGTCGATCCGGCCGCGATGGCCGATTACCACAGCCGGAATCGCGCGCATCTGGCCGCGGCGATGCCGCTGCGGCCACCGGCGTTCTACACCACCGAGGGCTGGCGCCGGCTGAGCATCGCCTACCGCACCGCGGTGCCGGGCGAGCGCGAGTTGCAACTGGTGTTGCTGCGCGATGCGCAGGTGATCGGCACGGTCGGCTTCACCCAGATCCAGCGCGGTGCCTTCCAGGGCTGTCATCTCGGGTATGGCCTGGATGCGCAGCAGCAGGGGCGCGGCCTGATTCAGTGGGCGGCCACGCAGGGCATCGAGTTTGCGTTCGGCCCGCTTGGCCTGCATCGGGTGATGGCGCAATACGTCCCCGACAACCTGCGCAGTGCGCGTGTGCTGCAGCGGCTGGGATTCCAGATCGAAGGCTATGCGCGCCGTTATCTGCAATTGAACGGTATCTGGCGCGACCATGTATTGACCAGCAGGTTGCGCGACGACGCTCCGGCGGCGGGTGCGTGAGCCCGGTTGCGCAGGCGGGTACAGCGATGCGCGATGTGCGGTGACCTAGGGGGTGGCGGTCAGCGGCTCGACACGCAGCTGGTCGGCTTCGAGCCCTGCATCCTGCAAGACCTCCACCTGTGTTGACCAGCCGCGTTGCCGGAGGCGCGCACGCAGTTGGGTGGCCCAGTCCTGCACCTCGGGTGCATCGGGTGTGGCGGCCAGGATGCGGATCCGAGCCGGCGCGTGATCGTCGGCAGCGGCGTGGCGCGCAAGCCAGTCGGCCGGGGGCATGGCGCGCTTTATCGGCGCGATGCGCACCGGGGCAGATTTTGCTCGAGACATCCCGGCATCGACCGCCGTGGTGCTGAAGGCTGGTTGGCTGGTTGGCGGTGTTGCGCGGGCGGCGTCCGTCTGCGCCAACGGCGCATGGAGCACACGCAGCGGTGCAGGCTGGCCTGCGCCAGGCGCGCGTGATTGCAGCGTGCCGTCTGTTGCGCTGATGACGATCTGCGCCTGCTCGGTCACCGGCATCGGGGCCGGCAGCGATGCCGGTGCGGGCGGGGGCGGGATGGGGGCAAGTGCTGCAGGCGCGCTGCGCCGGGCACTGGCTGCGAGCGAGCCACTTACCGACGCATCCTCGTGGAGTGCGGCGATTGGAGCCGGAGCTGGCGCAGGCGCCGCAGATGGCTGCGCGTCGGCAGATTGCAGGTCAGTGCCTGGCGTGGGTTCGGCGGCGAGTGCGGAGTCGACTGAAGGCGCAGGCGCTACAGGCGCCGCTGCACTGACTGGTTCCGGGGCCAAGGCGGGCGGTGCCAGGGGGGACGGCGCTGGCGGCGGGGAGGGCGCTGCCGCGCTCGGGCGCGCTGCGGTTTCGGGGACTTCGGCATCCGCTGGTGCCGGCATCGCAGGCAAAACCAACACATGCTCTGCGCCGGGATCGACCTGCTCAGGCGCGCGCCTGGCTGGGTGAACTGTCGACGGTTCGACGACTGCCGTCCCGACTGCAGCTGCTGCCGGCGCTTCCGCAGAGGGCTGACCGGCCTGCCACTGCAATCCGATGCCGACCACCAGGGTGATCGATGCAGCGAAGGCCAGCGTCGGCATCCAGCGCGGGCGACGGCTGCTGCGTCGGCGGGCGGCTGCGTTGCCGGCAGGGGCGGGATTTGAGCTTGCTGTGGCTGCTGATGCCTGCGCCTGCGCCGATGCATCGGAGGTGGATGTGGACGCGCTATCAGGCCCGGGAAGCGCGGCAGCTCCGGCTTCCTGCGCAGATGCCGGTGCCGCCGTAGCCAGCGACGCAGCTGCTGCTGCGGCCACGCCCGCGGTCGGACGCAGCTCTGCCATATCGGCGTGTGGCGGTTGCGCGGCGATCCACGCACGCGCGGACTCGCTCAGATTCGTCGTCCCGGCCTGATCGATAGGTTGGCCCTGTGCCAGACGCGCCTGCACGGCAGCACGCCGTACGGCCTGCGCCTGCTCCGCCTGCGCGGCGGCGGCCGCAAACATCGCCGCCATCGTGGCGGGTGCTTCGAACTGCAAGGTGTCCTGCGTTGGATGCACTGCCGCGCGTTCGGCATCGGCGTTGCGTGCGGCCTGTGCGAACCACGCCTGCATCGACGCTGGCGGCGTATGCGCCGGCAGTGCACGCAGCAGTGCGGCAAGCCCGTCGCTGCCGGCGACAAACCGTTCGAAGGACTGGCTCATCGGGTCGCGTCCAGGCTCAGGCGCAACTTTGCGAATGCATAGCGCAGCCGGCTCTTGACGGTCTCGAAACCTTCGCCGATCACCTGGGCGATTTCGTCGACGCCGAGCTCGGCAAAGAAGCGCAGCACCACCACTTCGCGTTGTGCGTCGGGCAATGCCATCACCGCGGCGCGCACGCGATGGTGTTGCTGGCCGAGCATGGCCAGCTGCTCGGTGGACAGATCGTCATCGGGCAGCTGCAGATGCGCGTCGTCCAGCGCCACCGAGGTGCTGTGAGAGGCGCTGCGACGGGTGTCGATCCAGCCGTTGCGCGCGATCTGGAACAGAAAACTGGTGAAGGCGGCTTGCCCGGGGCGGTAGTCGCTGCAGCGGGTCATCAGCTTGACCCAGGTCTTCTGCGCGAGGTCTTCGGCTTCGCTCAGGTTGCCTTCGCACAACCAGGCCAGGAAGTTGAACAGGGCGCGGTTGTGACGCGTGAACAACTCGGTGGCCGGCTGTTCGACAAAACCATTGGCGACGAGGAGCATGAGCTCCTCGTCGGGAAGATGCGCAAGGTCGGCAGGTTGCATGCGCGCAGTATAGGCAGGTGCCGCGCGCATCAGTCGGTGGTTGCGATTGGCCGGCTACTCAGTGCATCGGCCTGCTGCACCAGCTGCAGGAAATCGGCGCGGTAGCCGAAGCGGTCGCTGCCCAGGCTGGCCGCGGCCAGGGCGCGCACCCGCGGATAATCCCAGCCGTGCAGCTGAGTGCCGCCACGCAGGCGCTGACCGAACCCGGCCACTGCGGCGGAAAAGCGGAAGGCATCGCTGGTGGCGTTCAAGGCCCGGCGCTGATTGCTGCGGACCACCGTGTCGAGCAATTGGCTGCGTTGTGCATCGGGCAGTTTGTAGCGCAGTTTGACGTGTGCCAGTTCGCTGTCGATTGCACGCACTTTTCGAGGTGTGGGGGTGTTGGCATAGCGCAACGGGTCCACCGATGCGTGGCCGTCGGTCGGGGTGATTTCATACAGCGCGGTGACGGTGTGGCCGGCGCCGATCTCGCCTGCATCGACCTGGTCGTTGTTGAAGTCCTCGCGTTGCAGTGCGCGGTTTTCATAGCCGATCAGGCGGTATTCCTTGACCATGTCCGGATTGAATTCGACCTGGATCTTGACGTCGCGCGCGATCGTAGCCAGCGTGGCGCCGAGCTCATGGGTCAGTACCTTGCGTGCTTCCAGCGACGAGTCGATGTAGGCGTAGGCACCGTCGCCGGTGTCGGCCAGCTGTTCCATCAGCGTGTCGTTGTAGTTGCCGGTGCCGAAGCCGAGCGTGGACAGCGCCACGCCGGAGCGCCGCTTCTCGGCGACCATGCCCTTGAGCTGATCGAAGTCGGTGACGCCGACATTGAAGTCGCCATCGGTGGCGAGCAGGATGCGGTTGATGCCGCCGCGCAGATAGGCTTGCTGGGCAGCCCTGTAGGCCAGTTCGATGCCGCTGGCGCCGGCGGTGGATCCGCCCGATTGCAGGCTGTCGATGGCTTCGATGATGCGGCCCTGCTGGTCGCCGGGCGTGGGCGGCAGCACGACTGCGGTGTTGCCGGCATAGGTCACCAGGGTGATGCGATCTTTCGCCCGCAACTGACGCACCAGCAGCTTGAGCGAGGATTCCAGCAGCGGCAGTTTGTCGGGCGAGTCCATCGAGCCGGAGACATCGACCAGAAACACCAGGTTGGCCGGCGGCAGATCGGCGGTGGCGATGTCGCGGCCGGCAATGCCGACGCGCAACAGCAGGCTGTCGTTGTTCCAGGGCGTGGGCGCCAGTTCGGTGCGCACGGCGAACGGTTGGCCGTTGGTGGGTGCGGGGTCGTCGTAGCGGAAGTAGTTGATCAGCTCTTCCACACGCACGGCGTCCACCGGCGGCAGCGTGCCTGCGCTCAGGAAGCGTCGCACATTGTTGTAGCTGCCGGTGTCCACGTCGATGCTGAAGGTGGACACCGGATTCGCCGCGGTCTGCACGATCGGGTTGTCGCGTAGCGTTTGATAGGTTTCGCGGTCTTCGGCCGGTGCCGGCAGGAGCGGCGGCATCGGCATGCGGTTGTCGAGCATTGGGCGTTGTGCGACCCACTTGGCGCTTGGCGCCCGCTGTGCAACGGAGGCCTCAAGTGCGATGGGCGCTGCTGGCATCGGCATTGGCATCGGCATCGCGGATGGCGATGGTGCCGGTGCTGGACTCGGCAAAGACGGCGGCTGCATGGGGTGGGCGGGGGCAGGCGCTGCGAGACTGCCCTCGATCTGCGCGGGTGTCGAAGCGGTGGATGGCGATGGCTGCGCGGTGGCAGGTAGCACGGTGGCGCGCGAGCTGTCGCTGTTCGGTTCGGTCGGCTCGTGCGAGCAGGCGCTCAGCAGCAAGGCGAGCGCAAGAAGGCTGTGACGGGGCATGGGAATCCTTTGCGTGGCGAAGAGGGATGGGTGAACAACGGACCGCCCGAGGTCGCCGTGCACTGCGCCTCTGTTGAGTAAACGGGCCAGTGCGGCAAACGGGGTTAACTGGGGTGAAGATTTTTTTGATCGCTGCTGAGTGCTGCTGTGCCGTGCTCGCTGGGGATGGCTGGGCGACGGGCATCACTTGTCTGCGTACCCTCACCCAACCCCTCTCCCGTTGGAGAGGGGCTTGATGCTTCCCTTCTCCCATTGGAAGAAGGTGGCGCCTAGCGCCGGATGAGGGCACGGCGCTGCAGGGCGCTGCCGATCGCCCCGTACCCTCACCCCGACCTCCGCTCCGCGCCCCGGCCCTAGCCAGCAGCGCGGGCGCTCCAAGGCCCGCGCGCAAGCCGTGCCTTCTCGCCGCTGTGGGAGAGGGGCTTTACAGTCAGTGCTGCGCGTTATGCGCGAATCCGCACTGCTGGGCGGCGCAGGGCGGTTTATCCGCGCGCGGTGCTGCCGCATGATGGAAGGCTATGGCCGCGCACGGCGGTTGCCTGTCTTCTTCCTGCATGGAGTTCGCCCGGATGATCCAACGTCGTCACTTCCTCAAGAGCGCCACGCTTGGTGCGATCGCTTCCGGCCTGGCCGGGTGGGGCGCACGTGCGCAGGCCGCCGCCGGTGCCGGCACGGCCGGACGCGTTACCGCGCTGCCGCGCGGCGCGGCGCGGGTGATTTCCACCTGGGATTTCGGCATTGCCGCCAATCAGGCGGCCTGGAAAATTCTTGGCAGCGGCGGTATCGCACTGGATGCGGTGGAAGCCGGCGTGCGGGTGCCCGAAGCGGACCCGAGCAATCCCACCGTGGGGCTGGGCGGCTATCCGGACCGCGACGGCCGGGTGACGCTGGACGCCTGCATCATGGATCACCTGGGCAATTGCGGCTCGGTGGCGGCGCTGGAAGATGTGGTGCATGCGATTTCGGTGGCGCGCGCGGTGATGGAAAAAACCCCGCATGTGATGCTGGTCGGCGATGGCGCGCGGCAGTTCGCGCTGGAGCAGGGATTTCCGCAGACCAAGCTGCTCACGCCCAGCTCGGAAGCGGCGTGGAAAGAGTGGTTGAAGACCTCGAAGTATTCGCCGGAAGCCAATATCGAAAACCGCGCCTGGCGCGATGCGAAGCTGCCGGGCGGCAAGGACAATCACGACACCATTGGCATGCTGGCGCTGGATGCGCACGGCAACCTGTCCGGCGCGTGCACCACCAGCGGCATGGCGTGGAAGATGCACGGCCGGGTCGGCGACAGCCCGATCATCGGCGCGGGCCTGTACGTGGACAACGAGGTGGGCGGTGCGACCTCGACCGGCGTCGGCGAAGAGGTGATCCGCAATGTCGGCAGTTTTGCGGTGGTGGAAATGATGCGCCAGGGCAAGTCGCCGGCCGATGCCTGCCGCGAGGTGGTGATGCGGCTGATCCGGCGCAAGCCCGAACTCACCCGCACCTTGCAGGTAGGATTTCTGGCGATGAACAAGCGCGGCGAGGTGGGGGCGTTTGCGATCCAGAAGGGTTTCAGTTACGCGGTCTGCGATGCGCAGCGGCAGGATCTGCTGGTGCCCGGCGAAAGCCACTACACCACCGAGCCTGCAGCATGAGTGCGTTGGGGCTGGAAGTGGCCGCCGATTCGGTGGGGTCGGCATTGGCGGCGCAGGAAGGCGGTGCGATGCGGGTCGAACTCTGCGGGGGCCTGGATGGCGGCGGGCTGACGCCATCGTTCGGCACGCTGGCAGTGGTGCGTGAGCGATTGCAGATTCCGCTATACGTATTGATCCGTCCGCGCGTAGGCGACTTCGTTTTCGACGCGGCGGAGGTCGAGGTGATGCGGCGCGATGTGGAGCAATGCGTGCGGCTGGGATGCGATGGCGTGGTGCTGGGCGCGCTGGATCCGCACGGGCAGGTCGACATGGGCACGATGCGGGTGTTGATCGCCGCAGCCGGTTCGCTGGGCGTGACCTTTCATCGTGCGATCGACGTCAGTGCCGATCCGTCACGCGCGCTGGAAGACGCAATCACGCTGGGTTGCGAGCGTGTGCTGACCTCCGGTGCGCGTGCGAGCGCGCTTGAAGGTGTCGACACCATTGCCGCATTGGTGCGGCAGGCGGGCGACCGCATCAGTATCATGCCGGGTGCGGGCGTGTCCGAAAGCAATGTGCGTGCGCTGCGCGCCAACACCGGCGCGCGCGAGTTCCATGCCTCCTCACGTGGGCCGGTTGCGGCGCAGGTGCATGCGCCGCATGCGTACATCTCCGATCTGGGCGGCGACTACCAGCGTACCGATGTGGCGCGTGTGCGGCGGATCGTGGGGTTGCTGCAGGAGCTGTGAGGCGCGTGTGCCGATTGTGGAGCACGTGAGCTGGACCTTTTTGCACGCTATGGCTGGGCAATTTAGGTGAAGCGAAGACGTGGCATGTGAGCTGTAACTTGGCTGCCGGGCCCTTGCCCGCCCACCATCGCAGGACACGCCGCAAGTACGTCCTTGTAGGCTCTTACGCGGCATCCATGCCGCGTAAGGTCCCGCGACGGTGGGCGGACAAGGACCTGTCGAGATGGTCGGTATGCATGGACAAGAGCGGGAGCGGCGGTCTGCGAGTCGCTTGTGCAGTTCTATCAGCGCACGACCACCAGGCTTTGCTTCGTTGAAACGGCGGCAAAGCTTAAGAGCATGTTGTGTTGAGCTCAGACGGGGCACTGTGGAAGCAGCGAACGCAAAGCGTCTGATCTGGTGCTTGGTTGCAGGGCCCTTGCCCGCCCACCATCGCAGGACACGCCGCAAGTACGTCCTTGTAGGCTCTTACGCGGCATCCATGCCGCGTAAGGTCCCGCGACGGCGGGCGGACAAGGACCTGTCGAGATGGTCGGTGTGCGTGTTTGCAAGCAGAGCATGATGGATGCCGCCAAGGAGCATCCACGGACAGGTTTATGCCGTGTCCCGCAAGCGGCGAGGGCACCGCGCCCTCGATCGTACGATCTATTGCGCACTTCCGGGCAATGACTGCGGTGATCTCATGTCATCTGCCTCGCTGCCAAGTCGTGTCGGATCCAGGACGACATGCTTGATGCGTTGGCGCTTCCAGGTGTAGCTGATATGGACCAGGCCATCGCGGGTCTGGATCACCGCCGGATAGGAGAACTCGTCTTTTGCGCTGTTTTCCAGCGTGAGGGCACGTTGCCAATGCACGCCGTCGGTCGATAGCGCCACCGCAAGCGTGCCGCGACCATCCCACCAGTCCTTGCCGGCGATACCGGGGTTATAGACCAGCAGGGCGCGGCCGTCGTGCAGCATCACTGCGTCGGTGCCGGAGTTGGGGTTCTCCACATCCAGCAACTGCATCGGTTGCCAATGCAGGCCGCCATCCTGCGAGAAGGTACTGAACAACTTGTTCTGCTGGCTGCGCCCGAGCACCTGCACGCGCCCGTCTGCGTGCAGCAGGACGCTGGGCTGGATCGCACCGATCACACTCGGGTCGTTGAGCGGCATGCCGCGCTGCCAGTGCGCGCCGTCGTCGTCGCTCCATTCCAGATGCGCGCGCCAGCCGCGGTCTTCGCTGCTGCTGGGCGCAAGGATGCGTCCACTCGGCAATTGCACCGGCTTGTTCTTGATCGGGCCGAGAATGCCGTCGGGCAGGCGCTGCGGCGGCGACCAGTGCGCACCATCGTCATCGGAGGTGGTGCGCAGGCCCCACCAATCGCGCGGATTCGGGCCGAGCTTGTAGTACAGCTGCACCGGGCCGGTGCCGGACTGGAACAGCACCGGATTCCAGGCCGGCAGCGCGGCGCCATTGGTGCCTGCATGCGCGCCATCGGCGATGCGTCGTGGCGACTGCCAGTGCTGCACGCCGCGTTGTGCGAGCCAGATACCGACATCGGCCGCTCCCTCGTGCGCGCCGCCGAACCAGGCCGCCAGCAGCGTGCCGTCGCGGGTTTCCAGCAGCGTGGAGGCGTGCGCCTGCGGTGTCGGTGCCGGGTCGGCGATGAACTCGCTGAGCACGATGGGCGAAGGCGTCGGCATGGGCGATTCGGCTTGAACTGTGCAAGCGGCAAGGCTCGCAACAAGGCAGGTCAGCAGGCGTGACGGGAGCATCGTGGTGAAGTCCTGTGCGGATTTTAAAGATACCTATTTATTATCTATTAAATACCATGTGCTCTGGTTATCCCGGGGCCGTCGTCGCCCACCACGGCGAGGACACGCGATGTCGTCACGCCCACTTTCCCGTTGCGCTGGCTGGCTGCACTCGGCCTGACCGCGCTGATCCTGCCCACCGCCATGACGCAGGACTTTGCTGCGCCTGCGACGTCCATCGCGAAGCGGCGTTGCGGGGATTCAGTCGTACGCGAGCAGGCCGTTATCGAGATGACATGGTGTGCGGTGTGCCTGGTGTTTGGTCGGCGCACTGCGACGCGGTAAACAGCTGCGACCGGCTGTCAGGGCCGATTGGCGTGCAACAACGCGCAGTACCGTGTATCCGTCCACTCAGGAGCACACGTATGGCTTTTCCAACATCAGTCAACGACCAGATCACCGATGCTGTCACGCAGTCCAACGTCAAGGTCATTGGCGAGGCGCCTGCAATGGCCACGAGCACGATCTACCAGAGCATGGCGCATTCGACCGACATCCTGTTTCAGAACGCGGTATCGGTACAACAGCAGCAAAACACCCTGTCGCAGGCCGCCACCAACCAGGGCGTGATGCAGATCTACAGCCTTGATACGACCGCCTCGGCGGCGGATGTCGCGAAGGTCGCGCAGGCGGGTGTCGCCGACAATCTGACCAGTCTGCTCACCGTGCTCAATGCGTTCAACACCGGCAAATAATGGCGGCTGGCGACAGCGGCAGTGCTGTCGCCAATGTTGCTATCGCCATTGCTGACGCGAGCGTCGTCGCACTCAGGCCGCGTCGTCGTCGCGCGCCTGCGGCGGCAGCAGGATCTGCGGCTGCTTGGCCGAGTGGGTCTGGCACAGGAAGGTCATCAGGTGCGCCGCTTCGGTGCTGCCGATCGGCTGGCTGGGCGCGGGCTTGCTGTGGACGTGTTCGGCGAAGGCGTGCTGGGTCTGCTCCGGAACCGCGGAGACAGGGTCTTGCGTAACGGTGGACGACGACATGAAACGCTCCTGGAACTCACGATCTGACCGTCGCCCGATAGGACGACGGGAATGCGCCACTGCCTTCCACAACGGCGTGAGCCGGTGATCTTGCCTGGAATGCGATCGGTCCGATACCACAATTGGTAGCAGACGCTGCGCGGGCAGCGGACCTCCAGATAGCGGCGGGCGCGCGGCGGTCTGAAGGGGCGTCGCTCCGGGGGCGCCCGGCGGGTTGCCTGGCGGTTGGTTTGGGCGTCGGTGGGCATGGGCGTGCGGCTTTCGATCGCTACGCCGGGCCAGGCCGGTGCGCGATCGCCAGCGGCCCAGCATCCGCGTGCCGGTTACTCCTTCGGCGTGATCCACACCTGCTGCTGCAGGCCGCGCACGCCGGGCTTGGCGGTGCTGTCCAGGTCGAACACCACCACGGCGTTGTCGCCCTTGCGCTGGAACGGGGCAGGGAAATACAACGCCCGCTGCGGGCCGATGGCCCAGTGGCGGCCCAGGTTGACGCCGTTGGCCCAGGCCACGCCCTTGCCGAAGGCGCGCATGTCCAGATAGGTGTCGGTCGGTGTGCCGATGCGCAGCGTGCCGCGATGGAAGGCCGGGCCTGCGACGGGGTTGCGGGTCCAGCCGCGGATGCTGTCGGGCGAACGCATCGGCAGCGGGAAGGCCTGCCAGCCGGTGAGCTGCTGGTTGTCCAGCAGCACCGGGTCGACCAGCCCGGCGCGGCCGTCGGCCATGCGCGGGCCGTAGTTGATGCGGCCGCTGTTTTCGACCAGGACATCCAGCGTGTGCTGGCCGGCCGGAATATCCACATCGGTGGAGACCTGCTGCAGCCGGCGCTCGACACTGCCGACCGGCTTCTGGTCGACATACACCCGCGCCACATCGCGCACCTCGCCCAGGTACAGCGGCCCCTTGCGCGGGCCGGTGACGGTGGTGCGGTAGAGGATGTAGCCGTAGTCCTGGCCGAAGTGCTCCATCGGCTGCGGGGTGTCGATGGCGATCGGCGCGGGCAGGTTATCCCACAGCGAGGCGGATTCGCGCAGCGGCGTCTCCGGCAGCGCCGTGATCGCGATCGGCTTGGGCAGCGCGGGCGGTTGCACGCCGGTGACGCGGGCGATGGCGTCGCGCATCAGCGCGAACTTGGGGGTGGGGCGGCCGGCTTCGTCGAGGATGGCGTCGTAGTCGTAGCTGGTGGTCTGCGGGGCGTAATGGTCGCTGGGATTGCCCTGGAAATTGGCACCATTCATGAAGCCGAAACTGGTGCCGCCGATGAACATGTAGAGGTTGGCCGAATGCCCCTGGCGCAGGATCCACTCCAGTTCTTCGGTCTGTTGTTTGGCGTCGGTGCTGGCGTGCGGCTTGCCCCAGTGGTCGAACCAGCCGGCCCAGTATTCGCCGACCATGCGCGGTTGGTCGGGACGAAACTTGATCAGTTTGTCGAACGCGCTTTTGGCCTCGCCGGGGGCGAAGTTCACCACCGCCAGGGTGTCCGGCAAGGTGCCGTTGGCGAGCATGTCGGCGCCGTCGGAGGTGAACAGCAAGGCGTCGTCGAAGCCGGCCTTGACGTACATGGCGCGGTTGTCGGCCATGTAGGCATGGTCGTCGTCGTAGGAGCCGTATTCGTTCTCGACCTGCACGGCGATGATCGGCCCGCCGTTGTGATTGAGCAGCGGACGCACCTGTTGGGACACGGCATCCAGATAGGCCTGGCTGGCGGCGAGGAAGCGCGGGTCGCGGCTGCGCACACGGATGTTGTCCTTGCCGAACAACCAGGCGGGGTAGCCGCCGGCTTCCCACTCGGCGCAGGTGTAGGGGCCGGGCCGCAGGATCACGTTGAGGCCTTGCGCGGCGGCCTCGCGTACGAACGCGGCCACGTCGTTGTTGCCGGTGAAGTCGAACCGGCCCTGCTGCGGCTCGACCAGGTTCCAGAACACGTAGGTCTCCACCGTGTTCAAGCCCAGTGCGCGCGCCTTCTGCAGGCGGTCCTTCCAGTAGTCACGCGGGATGCGCTGGAAATGGATGGCGCCGGAGAGCAGTTGATACGGCTTGCCGTCGCGCACGAACTGCGTGCCCTGGGTGCCGAAGCTGGGCCAGCTGTGGGTGTCGGCGGCACTGGCGGCGACGGGAAGCGCCAGCGCGAGGGCCAGGACGAGGGGGCTGAGGGTGCTGCGCAACATGGGCGATTCTCGGCGGTAACGAGTGACGAGTGACGGGCAAGAACAGACTTCAAGCAAACGAAGGCGGCAGATCTTCCTTGTTCGCGCCGAAGGCCAGGTTCGGTTTGGCGCCCATGGTGAATTCCAGCGTGCCGCCAGCGGCCAGGTCGGCATGCCGCATCCAGCTGCGGTTGGTCGGTTTGCCGTTCCAGCTCAGCGCCTGCACATACACGTTCTGCGCGCTGCTGTTGTTGGCGACAATGCGCAGCGTGCGGCCGTTGCCGACATCGAGTTCTGCGCGCTTGAACAGCGGGCTGCCGAGGACGTAGTTGCCGCTGACTGGGTCCACCGCATACAGCCCGAGCGCGCTGAGCACGAACCAGGCACTCATCTGCCCGCAATCCTCGTTGCCGGACAGGCCGTTGCGTGCGTCGTGGTATTGCTCGCGCAGCAGCCGGCGCACCATCGCCTGGGTCTTGTACGGCTGGCCGGCGTACGCAAACAGATAGGCCACATGATGGCTGGGTTCGTTGCCGTGCGCGTACTGGCCGACCAGGCCGTCGATATCCGGTGGCGCATCGGCGGGCAGTTCGGAGCTGGTGGAAAACAGCTCGTCGAGCTTGGCGACGAAGCCGTCGCGGCCGCCGTACAGGTCCATGTAGCCGTACAGATCGTGCTGGTTGAGGAAGCTGGCCTGCCAGGCGTTGGATTCGGTGAAATCGCGCCACTTGCTGATGTGGCCCATGCCGCGCGGGTCGAACGGCGTGGCCCAGCTACCGTCTTCCAGACGCGCCTGCACGAAGCCGCTGTCGCGATTAAACACGTTGCGGTAATTGCGCGAGCGCTCGCGCAGTGCGCGTGCATCGTCGGTGGCACCGGCGGCCTGCGCCAGATGCGCGCAGGCCCAGTCGTCGTAGGCGTATTCCAGCGTGCGGCTGACCGCTTCGTCCACCTTGTCGGCGGGGATATAGCCGAGCTTGCGGTAGTACGCCAGGCCATGGGTGGTGTCGTCCATGGCGCGCTTGCGGTAGGCCGGCCAAGCGGCGGTGTAGTCGATGCCGGTGAAACCCTTGGCATGCGCCTCGGCCAGCACCACCGCCGAGTGGTAGCCGATCATGCAGCCGGTTTCCACACCTTGCAGCGGCCAGATGCCCGCGCCGTCCGGGCATTCGTTGGCGCCGCGCACCAGGCATTGCAGCAGGTCCGGCACGCGCTCGGGCTGCACCAGGGTGAGCAGCGGATGCGCGGCACGGTAGGTGTCCCACAGCGAGTAGGTACTGTAGTTGTGATAGCCCTTGGGGGCGGTGTGGATCTGCAGGTCCATGCCGCGGTAGCGGCCATCCACATCGCTGAAAAGGGTGGGCGCGAGCAGGCTGTGATACAGGCCGGTGTAGAAGATGCGGCGTTGCGCGTCGTCATCGCTGTCGATGCGTACGCGTGCCAGTTCCTTTTCCCAGGCGGCCACGGCTTGCGCATGCACGCGGGCGAAGTCGAAGTCCGGCAGTTCCGCATCCAGGTTGGCCAGCGCATTGTCGGCGCTGACGGCGGAGATGCCGACCTTGATCAGCAACGGTGCGTCGGCTGCGTCGGGGTAGTGCAGTGCGGCCTTGAGATGCACGCCGTCCACGTTGCGCGTGCCTGCGGCCAGCGGTTGGTCTTCGTTGTACAGCTGCACTTGCTTGAACGGCCGCGACAGCCGCATCGCGAAATAGATGTAGCGCCCCTGCGCCCATTGATAGACGCGCCGGCCACCGGTGAGCGTGCGGTCGTCGACCACGCGCAGTTGCGCGTCGGTGATGCGGGTGGGGATGCCGGGTTTGTCCTGCATGCCGTGGCACAGGTCCAGCAGCACATGCGCCGGCTTGCCCTGGGGAAAGTGGTAGCGGTGCAGGCCGGCGCGCGCGGTGGCAGTGAGTTCGGCATGTACGCCGCTGTCCTTGAGCCGCACGCGGTAATACCCGGGCGAGGCGGCTTCGTCGGCATGGTCGTAGCGCGAGCGGTAACCGCTGTCCGGTGCGTCGAGTGCGCCGGGCACCAGCTTCACTTCGCCGGTGGCGGGCACCAGCAGAAAATCCAGCATGTCGCCGATGCCGGTGCCGGACAGGTGCGTGTGCGAGAAGCCCATGATCGAGCCGTCGGACTCGTGATAGCCGGAGCACGAATCCCATACCGCGTTGTAGGTGTCCGGACTCAGCTGCACCATGCCGAACGGCAGGGTCGCACCGGGGAAGGTGTGGCCATGGCCGCCGGTGCCGATGAACACATCGACATGGCGGGTGAGCTCGGCGCGGGTGCGCGCATCGGCCGGCAGTGCGTAGTTGCCGGCGCGTGCGCGCGCCAGCCCGGAGAGGCCGGCGCTGCCGAACAGTGCCGCCGCGATGGCGCCTTGGAGAAAACCGCGTCGTGTTGCCATGGTGATGTGCTCTTGGATGTCACGAAGTGGGGCGGGCCGTACCCTCATCCGCCCTTCGGGCACCTTCTCCCGGCGGGAGAAGGGAAGATCAAGCGCTCTGCAGTTCCGCGTTGGAAGGGCGGGCCCTTCGCAAAATCAGGCGCTGCGCAGCAGCTGGGGTTTGCGTTGGTGCAGGTCGATGATCAGTTCGCCGAACAAGGTGTTGGCCCAGGCGAACCAGTCGCGGGTGAAGCTGCTCGGGTTGTCCTTGTCGAAGGCCTCGTGCATGAAACCGGTGCCGGCATGGGTGGTCTTGAGCCACTGCAGGCATTGGCGCAGTTGCGCGTCGTCGTCGCTGACCAGCGCGTATTGGATGATCGACATCGGCCAGATCGTACCCATGCCGCTGTGCGGGCTGCCGACGCCTTCGGCCGCGCTGCCGCGCGAGAAATACGGGTTGCGTTCGCTCCAGGCCAGCTGGCGCGTGCGCAGGAATACCGGGTCGGCGCGGTCGCAGCAGCCCAGGTAGGCCAGGCTGAGCAGGCCGGGGGCATTGGCGTCGTCGATAAACAACTGGTTGCCGTAACCGTCCACTTCGAATGCCCAGTAGGCCTGCCCATCGGCGTCGCGTTGCTGGCCGAACTTGCGTGTCGCCGCTTCCACTTCGTCGGCCAGCGCGGTGCAGTCGGCGGCGAACGCGGCATCGCGATGCAGGGCCGTGCTCATCGTCGCCAGCTGGCGCAGCGAGGCCACCGCGAACAGGTTGGCCGGCACGAACAACGGATACACGCAGGCATCGTCGGAGGGGCGGAACATCGAGTGGATCATGCCGTTTGGCTGGGTCGGCTGGCCGTAGCCTTCCAGCACCAGGGTCTCGGTCGCCAACGGCGAGGGGCGCTGGAACACGTAGGGGCCGCGGTTGTCCTTGCGCTGCTGCTCGCGGAAGGTCCTGACCACCACCTGCATCGCCGCACGCCAGTCGTCGTCGAACGGGGCGGCATCGCCGGTGGCGCGCCAGTATTCGTGCGCGATGCGGATCGGGTAGCACAGCGAATCGATTTCCCACTTGCGCTCGCCCACGCCGGGCTTCATCTCGGTGATGTCGTTGAGCGACCACTTCAGGCGCTGGGTCTGGCCATCGGGCAGGAAGGCGTTGGCGTACGGGTCCAGCCGGATGCAGGCGGCCTGGCGCTGGATCAGGCCATGGAACATGCGCCGCAAGGCAGGGTCGCGCCTGGCCAGCGGCACATACGGGTGCACCTGGGCGGAGGAGTCGCGCAGCCACATCGCGTGGATGTCGCCGGTGATGACGAAGGTGTCCGGCTTGCCGTTGCGGGTGCCGGTTTCCACCGTGGTGTCCAGCGTGTTGGGGTAGCAGTTCTCGAATAGCCAGGCCAGCTCGGGATCGGCGATGCGCGCCTTGATCTGCACGATCTGCTGCTCGACCGCCTTGCTGACGAAGCGGCGCTGCGCCTTGGGCGGGCGCTTGCTGACGAAGTTGCCGGCAGCCGTGGAGGTGCCGGCAACGGGGGCGGCGAAGGCGGGCAGTGCGCCGGCGAGCAGGCCGGCGCCCGCGCTGGCGCCCAGCAACTGAAGGATGTCGCGGCGGGTGTGCATGACCTGGAGCTCCCTGGGATTTCAGCAAGCGGTCGACGCAGCGGACATCCTTGCAGCGACGGCATCACGTGCCGGGCCGATGATGAGACCTATGCATGACCAATTCCCGATGACCATACAACGTGTGCGCCGAATGTGCATAGTGCGCCCGCACAATTCGGCGCCGTACGCGTGGCCTGCGGCCGTGCCTGCGGCGGCTGGTCCACCGCAGGCGCGCTCGCGCAGCACCGTCCTTCGCTCGAGCGCATGTCCGCGCCGCTAAGCCGGCACTGCGCAGTGGCCATCGTCCTGCGCATGCCGCCCGGACCACCTCGGCCAGCATGCGCCGCGACGGGCTACGTGCCGATCGCCGAGCGGATCAGCAACGCCTTGCAGGCGTCCAGGTGGCTGCCGCCGAGCGCCGGCCATGACAGCCGACGCCTGTTGCATGTTGCGCAGATGCCGCACTTATTTCGGCAACGGCGAACGCCCCGAGATCGAGAACGCTGCGGCCTCGCCAGCCGCGCCGGTGCCGGGCTGGCCACCGCCGACAAACAGCGTGTAGTCGCCGGCTTCCACCGCACGCTGCCCGGTGCGATCCACATCGCTCAGCGCGCGCGCATCCAGGGTGAAGCGCAGCGTGCGCTGCTCGCCGGGCTTCAGATGCACACGCTGAAAGCCGACCAGGCTGCGCAACGGAGACTGCGGGCGATCCGGATACTGCAGATACACCTGCGCCACTTCGTCGCCGGCACGCGTGCCGGTATTGCGCACGGTGGTGGTCACCTGCAACGGACTGCCGGCTTGCAGGGTTGCAGTGGACAGCTGCGGCGCGCCGTAGGCAAAGCTGGTGTAGCTCAGGCCGTAGCCGAACGGAAACAGCGGCTCGCCCTTGAAGTAGCGGTAGGTGCGGCCCTTCATGTCGTAGCTGACGTAGGGCGGCAGGTCCTTGGTGGAGCGATAGAACGTGACCGGCAGGCGCCCGCCGGGATTGTCGTCGCCGGCCAGCATGCGCGCGATCGCTGTGCCGCCGGACTGGCCCGGATACCACGCTGCCACGATCGCATCGGCATGCGTCTTGGCCCAGTTCAGGGCCACCGCGCTGCCGCTCATCAGCACCACCACCAGCGGCTTGCCGGAGGCCTTGGCCCGTTCCAGCAGCGCCTGCTGCGGGGCGGGCAGGGCGATGTCGTTGCGGTCGCCGCCGTCGAAGCCGGGCACATCGATGCGCAGTTCCTCGCCTTCCACATCCGGCGACAGGCCGACGAAGGCCACCACCGCATCGGCCTGCGCCACCGCCTGCTCGGCCTCGGCCAGTTGCGCGGCCGCCGGTGCCAGCCACTCCAGGCGCACGCCCTGGTCCTGGCCGCGGTGTTCCATTTCCAGGCGGATCTTGCGCGGGCGGGTGTCGCCGAAGTGCAGCACGGTTTCCACGCTGCGGCCGTCGGCGTTGTGCATGCCCGCCGGCACGTGCTTGTCTTCGGCATTGCCGGCGACCACCAGCTTGTCGTCGATGTACAGCCGCACCGGGTCGTGGCCGGCGCAGTCGAAGCAGCGCGCCACCCGCACCGCCAGCGTGTAGTCGCCCGCGCTCGGCGGCAGCAGTTCGCCGCTCCAGCGCACCGCGTAGCGATCGGCCGGCACGCCCTTTGCGGGGGCGACCTGATCCCAGTTGAAACTCACCGTGCGGTCCTGCCGCACCGTGCGCGGCGCACCGTCCAGCTCGACATTATCGAAATATTCGCCACGCAAGCCCGGCTTGCCGTCGCTGCGCAGCGCGGTTTCCGGAATCATGCCGGGTACGCCCGCGGCCAGCGGCGCACCTTGCGCATAGCTGACCTGCTGCGCGCCGAAGCGCTCGCGCAACCCAAGCAGCGGGGTGACCGGCGTGGACGAGGTGCCCTGGTAGTTGGCTTCCAACGCTGCCAGCGCATCGGCATTCGGCCCGATCACTGCCAGCCGCGTGCCGGCCTTCAACGGTAGTGTGCCGGCCTCGTTCTTGAGCAATACGATCGATTCGGCAGCGGCCTTCAGCGCCAGCGCACGGTTGGCGGCGTTATCGATATCCTTGGCACCGAGCTTTGCATACGGATCCTTGCGCGGCGCTTCCAGTTCGCCCAGGCGATAGCGCGCGGCGAACAGGCGCACCAGCGATTGGTCGAGCAGGGCTTCGTCCACTTCGCCACGTTCGATTGCCGTGCCGAGTTCGCGATAGGCATGCCCGCAATTGAGATCGTGCCCGGCCTTGAGCGCTGCAGCCGACGAGCCTGCATTGTCCGGGCGGAAATAATGGAACTGGGTCATGTCGTCCACCGCATCGCAGTCGGACACCACAAAGCCCTTGAAGCCCCAGTCGCCACGCACGCGGCCGTTTAGCAACCAGTCGGCCGCGCAGGCCGGCGTGCCGTGCAGCGAGTTGTAGGCGCACATCACCGAGCCGGCCTGGCCGTCGATCAGGGCGGCGCGGAAGGCGGGCGTATAGGTCGCTTCCACGTCGCGCGGCGACACGTCCACATCGAAGCTGTGCCGGCCAGGCTCCGGGCCGCTGTGCACCGCGATGTGCTTGGGCGTGGCGATGGTGCGCGGGTGATCCAGATCGTCGCCCTGCAGCCCTCGAATGAAGCCCACCGCCAATTGCCCGGTGAGGAAGGGATCCTCGCCGTAGGTTTCCATGCCACGGCCCCAGCGCGGGTCGCGGAAGATATTGATGTTGGGCGACCAGATGGTCAGGCCCGCGTAGCGCTTGTGATCCTTGCCCGGGGCGCCGGCCTGATTGAACTTGGCGCGCGCTTCGGTCGACACCACCGTGCCCACCTGCTGCATCAACGCAGTATTCCAGCTGGCCGCAAGACCGATCGACTGCGGAAACACCGTGGCGTAGCCATTGCGTGCGATGCCGTGCAGGCCTTCGCTCCACCATTCGTAGGCGGGGATGCGCAGGCGCGGAATCGCCGGCGCATCGTTCATCGCCTGCGCGACTTTCTCCTCGCGGCTCATCTGCGCGACCAGCGCGGCGGCGCGTTGCTCCGGCGTCGCATCGGGTTGTGTTGCGGCCAACGCCGGCGCGCCGACCAGCGGCAGGTACAGGCCCAGACTCAGCGCGACCGCCAGGCGGCATGGAAACACGGACAACGACATCTGCTCACTCCTGCGGGGCGGCGACTGGCCGTCACGCGTTGTTCTTGGATTGCCCGCAACGACACCGCGGGCAGCGGTTGGTGACACTTGGCGCAGTGGTAGTTACTGATCGGACGCCGAATCGGATGCGACCTGCGCCCGGGACTGCAGTCACTGCGCCACGCGCCGGCTTGGCGGATGGCGCAGCGCCCTGAGACGAGCGCTGCGCCATCGCCTGACGCCTGTTCCCGGCGCGGCTTACTTCGTCTCGGCCGGCTCCGGCGGTGCACCGGCCAGGGTGCTCGCCAGATCGCGCACCTGCAGCGTGGACTGCAACTGCGCCAGCGCCGCCTTGCTGCTCACATGCACGGTCAATGGCTCGCCCGGCAACAGGTCGAACGCGTTGTCCGACAGCGTGGCATCCACGTCGCCGAACGATAGCCAAACCTCGCGTGCCAGCGTGTTGCTGGACAGCGTCAGCGCGTAGCCATCGCCATCGGCGCGCCATTGGCTGTCGATATTGGCGGCCGGCAACGCCAGCTGCTTGGCCGGCGCGAAGAACACCACCTCGCGCGACAGCAGCTTGTCGCCGTCGAACAACTCGAACACCGCGTAGCTGCGCTTGGGGTCGGCGCTGCCCAGCAACTGCTTGTCGCTGAAGTTGCCCACCTGCAGGCTGCTGAGCGGTTTGACGGTGGCCTTTTCCTCGCGCTTGCTCAGCAGCTTGCCGTCCATGCTCATTACCCGCATGCGCCAACGCGCGGCCAGCGGGGTGGTGCGGTCGGAGACCAGCGACACCTCGGTCTGGCCCTTGTCGTTACGCAATGCGGCGATCAGCTCCGGCGCGTAGAAGCGGCGGGCGTGGTAGTGCAGCGCCTTCCAGCGGCCGTAGTAGTCCACGCTGGACCACGACGCACCCGGCCACACATCGTTGAGCTGCCAGTACAACGAGCCCATCGATTGCGGGCGCGAGGCGCGCAGATGCGAGGCGGCCAGGTTGATGCCTTCGGCCTGCATCAGCTGGCTCAGGTAGACGAAGCTCTCGAAATCCTTGGGCTCGCCGAATTCGCGCCGGATGTACAGCATCAGCCGCTTGTTGCCGTTGCCCTTGTCGAACTTCTGATGCACGCGCATCACCGGCGATTCCGGATCCATGTCGCCGGGTTCGGCGAAGGCACGCACGGTGCGCATGTCCGGGAACGACTGCAGGCCGTATTCGGACATGAAGCGCGGGGTGACGTTGAGGTATTCGGTCACCGGCAGCGCGGGGCCGCCCCAGACCTTCCAGTAATGCATGTCGCCATCGTTGGCCTGGTCGGCGGCGCCGTCGAAGTTGGTGCCCGGCGAGGTGGACCAGTACGGCACGTCGCTGTCGTAGGTGGCCACCACTTCGCGGAACACGGTGCCGAACAAGGTGGTCATGCCGCGCTCGATGCGGCTGCGTTCTTCCGGGTCCACTGACTGCTTGAACTTGACCCGGTCGCCCCAGTTTTCCCAGCCGGTCTGCACTTCGTTGTTGCCGCACCACAGCACGATGCTGGGATGGTCGCGCAGGCGCTTGACCTGTTCGATCGCCTCCTGCCGGGTGTTCTCGCGGAATTCCACGTCGTACGGCGGCACCGCGCCGCCGAACATGAAGTCCTGCCAGATCATGATGCCCAGCTCGTCGGCCACCTCGTAGAAGCGGTCGTCCTGATAGTGCCCGCCGCCCCACATGCGCAGCATGTTCATGTTGGCATCGCGCGCATCCTGCAAGGTGCTGCGCATGCGCTCGGGGCTCACACGTGCGGGGAACGCATCCAGCGGAATCAGGTTGGCCCCCTTGGCGAAGATCGGGATGCCGTTGATCACGATCTCCATGCTCTTGCCGTACTTATCTTTCTCACGCCGCAGCTCCACCGAGCGCAGGCCGGTCACCCGCTTGATCTGCTGGCTGTCGCCATCGGCATCACGCACGCTGGCCACGAAGGTGTAGCGGTCCTGCGCGCCGTAGCCGGCCGGGAACCAGCGCTTGGGCTTGGCGATGCGCACCGGCACATCGATGCGGTTCTGCCCCGGGTCGACCACCGCCTGCTGGGTGAATTGCCCGACTTTCTGCCCATCCGGTCCCAGCACGTCCAGCGTCACCAGCACCGGGCCGCTGCGGCCGGCCTGCAGTTCCAGCTGCGCCTGCAATTGCGCGCTGTCGGCATCCACGCGTTGCTGGGCGATATGCAGCCCGTCCACGCGCACCGCATCCCAGGCTTCCACGCGCACGTCCTTCCAGATGCCGGCATTGACCATGCGCGGGCCCCAGTCCCAGCCGAAGTTGTACGGCGCCTTGCGCACGTAGGTGGAGCTGTGGCGCGATTCGGGTTCGTCGCCAAAGGCGGAATCGTAGGCGCCCGGCAGCGCGTACGGCTGCTTGGCCAGCCACGGCTGGATCTTCTTGATCGGCGAGAACAGCTTGACCTCGAGCACGTTGTCGCCGCGCTTGAGCAGGGGTTTGGCATCCACGCGCCACTGCCGGAACATGTTGTCGGCGCTGAGCAGCGGCTTGCCGTTGAGGGTGACCTCGGCAAACGTATCCAGGCCGTCGAACACCAGCTCGACATGCTCGCGCTTGAGCGTGGCCGCATCCACGTTGAAGCGGGTCTGGTATTGCCAGTCGCTCAGGCCCGCCCACTGGATCTTGCCTTCGTTGTCGCGATAGAACGGGTCCGGCACGATCTTGGCGGCGATCAGATCGGTCTGCACCGCGCCCGGCACCTGCGCCGGCAACCACGCCGCCGCTTTCGGATAGGTCCTGGCCTGTTCCTGGCCCGGCACCAGCCGCACCTGCCAGCCGCTGTCCAGGGGCGTCGCGGTGGGCGGCGCGGCCCAGGCCTGCGAGATGGCAACGGCCAGGGCAAGCCCGAGGCGGGCGGGGGCGGGAACGCAACGATGACGGGACAGGGGCATGGATGACTCTCCTTGGATGGATCAGCGCGTGGCGGCGGGGGGCGCCTGCGCGGTGGTTTCAATCAACTGGACGGCGCCGATGGCGTACAGCGGGCCGCGAATCGGCGCGGTGAAGCGCAGGCATAGATCGTGGATGCCGGTGCGTGCAGGCAGTGCGGTTTCCAGCGTGAATTGTTCGCCCAGCGTGGCGCTGTTGGGCAATTGCACGCTGGCGATCAGCTCGCCCTCGCAGCCCAGGCGCACTTCCAGCTCGCCGCGGCGCGTCTTGGCGGGGTACTGCACCACCTTGGATTGTTCGTGGGCCAGGCCGAAATTGTTCGGCAGGCGTGCGGCCTCGATCCGGATCGCGCCGACGCCATCCAGGCGCGCCTGCGGATACAGCCGGCAAGCATGGAACAGGTCGACGTTGTAGACCGGCGTGTCGGCGCCGGTCAGCTCCGGCAACAACGGCAGGCGCAGGCCGAGCGCACCGGTGTCCACGCAATCGCGCAGGCCCTGGGTATCGGCGCGCAACAACCCGGCACGATCGAAAGTACGGCTGCGCGTGGCCGCCAGCGCGGTGCCGCCGGCATCGAAGGCGGTGGCCTTGACCGTGGTCGGCAGCTGGATCGTAAACGGCGCCGCATAGCGTGGCGATGCCGGCGTGGGATCGCTGCCGTCGACGGTGTAGTGCAGCGTGCCCGCACCGGCCTGGGTGCCGAGTGCCACCTTGGCCGGGCCACCGGCCAGCACCGGGTTGGGGCCGCTTTCCAGTGCGATATCGGCGGCGAAGGCGCCGTCGCTGTAGTCGATGCCCAGCGCTTTGTAGCGCTGCAGCTGCGCCGGCAGGCGCGCCAGGAAATCCTTCCAGTTGCGGGCAGCCACCGGCGACCAGGTCACTTCGGCGATGGCGGACAGACGCGGGAACAGCGCGTGATCCACATGCCAGCGCGAGGGAATGTATTCGGACCACAACGCGCCTTGCGCGCCGAGTACATGCTTGGACTGCTCGGCGGTCAGTGTGTCGGGCACCGGGTCGAAGGCGTAGACCTTGGACAACGGCAGTACGGTCAGGCGGCCGTTGGGTTCGTCGCTGCGGGTGGTCTGCAGGTTGTCCAGGTACAGCCAGTCGCCTGGCGCCAGCACCACATCGTGGCCCTGCCTGGCGGCGGTCACCGCACCGTCGGTGCCGCGCCACGACATCACCGAGGCACTGGCCGGCACGCCGCCTTCGAGAATTTCGTCCCAGCCGATCATGCGCCGGCCGTGCTGGGTGAGGTAGGCCGCAAGCTGTTCGTTGAACCAGCCTTGCATCGCGTGCGCATCCTTGACGCCCAGCTTGCGCATCTGCGCGCGCACCGCGGGCGAGGCTTCCCACTGATCCTTGACCGCCTCGTCGCCACCGATATGGATATACGCCGACGGGAACAAGGTCAGCACCTCGTCCAGCACGTTAGTGATGAAGCTCAGGCTGCGTTCGCTGGTGTTGAACAGGTACGGGTTGACGCCCCAGTCCACGCCCACCTGCGTACGCTGGCCGGGCACGCCGACTTCTTCCGGATACGCGGCCACTGCGGCCTGCGCATGCCCGGGCATGTCCAGCTCGGGCAGCACGGTGATGTGCAGGCGCGCCGCATAGGCGACGATCTCGCTGATCTGCTGCTGCGTATAGAAACCGCCATAGCGCTCGGGCGTGCCATGCTGGCCGGCGCCGGGCGGAGTGCGCCAGGCACCGACCTCGGTGAGTTTGGGGTAACGCTTGATTTCGATGCGCCAGCCCTGGTCATCGGTGAGATGCCAATGCAGCACATTGAGCTTGTGCGCGGCCATCGCGTCCAGCACATGCTTGACGGTGTCCACGTCGTGGAAGTGGCGGGCCACATCCAGATGCTGGCCACGCCAGCCAAAGCGCGGCCAGTCGCGGATCGCCACCGCCGGTACGGTGACATCGCCCTTGCCCGCATCCGGCGTCATCAATTGCCAGGCGCTGATCGCGCCATAGAACAGGCCGGCACCATCGCGCGCGGTGATGCGGATGCCGTTGCCGTCCACATCCAGGCTATAGCCTTCCTTGTGTGCCACCGGCGCCTGCGCTGTGCGCTCCAGGCGGATGCTGTGCGGCGAGGCGCTGGTTTCGGTGCGCACTTCCAGGGTCAGGCCGCGGGTGCGTTGCAACAGGCTGGCCAGCGACTCGGCGCTGCGGCGCACCTCGGCATTGCCGGTGGGGATGGAGATCACCGTGCCGGTGCCGACGCGGAAACTGCCGGTGCCGCGCCTGGCTTCGGCCGGGGCGGGAATCAGGGGCAGCGGTGCGTTGGTCGCAGGCAGTGTTGCGGTGTTGCCGGGGTTGGCTGCAGGTGCGGTCGCTGCATCGCGTTGGCCGCAGCCCGCCAGCACCATTGCCGCAAGCGCCATCGCAAGCAGGCGCGAGGAACGTCGGTGCGATGACAGCAGGCGCGACGACAGGCTGCGCGGCGACGGCGGCCCGGATAACGGTGAGCGCAGGCTCGGTGCGGAGTTCGACATCATGCAATCACATCCCGGTATGGCGGGGGAGATACGGCAGCCACGCACAGTAGCAAAGCCGTGCCGGATGGCGCAGGGACTGGCGCACGCTTCGTCGGGGTGCGCGGTGTGTGGTGTCGCGCAGCGCCCGCGCTCCGCATGGCGTGGTGCAGAACGGGCGCGGGCAGTGCACGCATCGGCTTGCAGTGGATGCATTCCGATGCGAACACCGACCGCGCCCGTCCTGTCGTGCAGCAGTGCGATGACGCGGTCAGCGCTGCGCGGTCGGCAACTCGTCCCACACCTTCGGGTCTTCGGCGCCCAGCACCCAGCAGCTGAAACCTTCCAGGCCGTACTGCTTCACCAGGTCGTAGCGTGCCTTGAAGCTGCGCGCATCCGGGCGGAACACCCACTCGCGCATGTCGTCGCGGTAGAAGTAGAACCACGATTCCTGCTCGACCGGATCCCATTGCACGGTGGCGTTCTGCTCGATCGCCAGCGGGAACGATTCGTCGGCATCGATATAGGTGGCGGAGATGTTCGACGCCTCGGTGCCGTCTTCCTTGACCGGATTGCCGGTGTACCAGCGGTAGCCGTAGGTGGCGATGCCGAGCGAGAGCTTGTCCTTCGGCACCTGGGTGATGGCGTAATCCAGGTGCTTCTTCATCCACACCATGCCGTCGACCGGGCCCGGCGTGGTCCAGCGGGTGTGCTGGTCGTAGGTCATGATGCTGACCAGATCCACGGCCTGGCCCAGCGCCTTGAGGTCGTACGCGCCGCGCCAGTATTCCCACATCCACTTGGAGAACTGGCCGCCTTCGGCATGGCCCGGGGCATTGGGCACCACCGCCACCGACATCTTGAAGCCGGCCTTGTGCAGCGCATCGGCGGTCTGCTTGACCATCAGCGTGTAGGCGTCGCGGTCGGTCCAGGCGATGTTCTCGAAATCGAACTGGAAGCCGTAGTACTTGTGCTGCTTGCCGTGGATCAGCAGCGATTCGATCATGCGCTTCTTGGCGGCTTCGTCGTGCATCAGCTTGTGGAAGCCGTCGCGCCCGGTGGTCATCGACAGGATCGGCATCACCCGCAGGTTCTTCTGCTTGGCGATGTCGTACAGGTACATGTTGGGCGTGCCGTTGACCAGGCCGTTCTGGTCGACGCCGTACCAGGTCGGCACCACCACGTCGATCTTGTCGACATTGGCCAGGAACGAGTTGGTCGATTTCTGCGTGTTCATCAGATAGAACAACGCCGTGGGGGTTTTGGCCAGGGCCGGCGCGCACAGCAGCGCCAGCGCCAGCAGGATCCAGGTCAATCGCTTGCTCATGAAAACAGCATCCGTCAGGGAGTGGAGGAAGAAGAAAGATCGATGCGCAGCACGTAGGCGTGTTCGCCGACCGGCTTGGCCGGCAGGCGCAGATGCAGGCCATCGGCCTGCTGCTCGAACGGCACCTTCTTGCCGTTGGCCAGCAGCGTCACGCCGCGCACGCCGTCGGCCGGTGTGAGCGAGCGGATCACCGCCTTGCCGCCGGCCGGCCAGCCGAGTTCGATCGCATACAGCGCGCCATCGCGCGTGGTGAAGCGGAAATCCTCGGCGGTGTAGGGCTTGGTCTTGACGTCCTGGAAGGTGCCGCCGACCACCTCGGTCGGGCCTTCGCCATACACGCGCCACGGCTTGCTGTCGTAGATCGCGCCGCCGTTGGTCTTGAGCCACTTGCCGATCGCCAGCAGGATGCCGCGCTCGGTATCCGGGATCGAGCCATCGGCACGCGGGCCGATGTTGAGCATCAGGTTGCCGTTCTTGGCCACCACATCGGCCAGCATGTGGATGATGAAGGTCGGCGACTTGTAGGTGTCGTTTTCGATATAGCCCCACGACGCATTGCTCACCGAAGTGTCGGTCTGCCAATGGGTGGGATGGATGCCGGTGAGCTGGCCGCGCTCGATGTCCAGCGTGCCGGCCCCTTCCGGAAACGCGCCCAGCTTGTAGTTCACCACCACGCCGCGATCGGCTTCGGTGCGCGCCGCGCCCTGGTTGTAGTAGTAGGCCAGCATGGTCGGCAGGCTGCTGCGGAACGTGGGGTGGGCAATCCACCAGTCGAAATAGATCAGGTCCGGCTGATAGGTGTCGATCAGCTCGGTGGTACGCGCCAGCCAGTCGTCCAGCCAGGCCTGCGACACCGGCGTCCAGTCGTTGGCCACATCGGCATCGTCCTTGCCAGGCAGGCGCACCTGCGCCGGGCCGTACAGCGCGGCATAGCGCGGGTCGTTGACGTCCGAATCGAACTTGCGCCCGCCATCGAAGAACCAGTTGTGCTCGGCGCGGTGCGAGGACAGCCCAAAGTGCAATCCCTGCGCGCGGATCGACTTGGACAACTCGCCCAGCAGATCGCGTTTGGGGCCCATCTTGACCGCAGTCCAGTCCGACAACCGGGAGTCGTACAGCGCAAAGCCGTCATGGTGCTCGGCTACCGGCACCACATAGCGCGCGCCGGATTGCCGGAACAGCTTGGCCCAGCCATTCGGATCGAACTTGGGCGCGGTGAACTTGGGAATCAGATCCTTGTAGCCGGAGCGCGCCTGCGGGCCATAGGTCGCCACGTGATGGGCGAATTCCTTGGAGCCCTCCAGGTACATGTTGCGCGAATACCACTCGCTGCCGAACGCCGGCACCGAGAACACGCCCCAATGGATGAAGATGCCGAACTTGGCGTTGTCGTACCACGCCGGCGATTGATAGGCCTTGAGTGCAGCCCAGTCGGGGCGGAACGGACCCTTGCGTGCGCCGGCTTCGGCTTCGCGCACCAGGCGCTCGCGTTCGGGTGCGTACTTGGCGGTGGCGCTGAGCCACTGCTGGTCGATCTGTTCCGGGCTGAGTGTGGTGGCGGTAGCCGCGGTGGGCGATTGCGCGCTGAGCGTGGCAGCAGGCAACGCGAGCAGCAGACCGAGCGCGAGCATTCGCGTTCTGGGTGCAGCTCCGGCGTGGCGGCGGGATGGAGCCGCTGGGCGGCTATCGGTCGTCATGGGAACTGCACTCCTTCAAGCGAGACGTGTCGGTTGCAGCGCAGCCGGCACGTGGATGGCAAAAGCGGGCCTGGCCATGCTCCCTCAACCGCGAAGGGGCGTGGCCAGTACCACTCCTTGGTACAACATCGAGCGGTGCACTGCATGCAACACACCGCTCAAAAAAAAGCGCGCCACCGTGGAGGGTCGGTGGCGCGCCGGTGCTACATCAGAACTTGAAGTTCAGCTGGGCCTGATAACCGCGGCCGTTCTTGTAGAACGCCGTGGGGGTCGAGCGGGTGTTGCTGAACAGCCGGTAGGTGGAATCCAGCAGATTGGTCGCGCCGAAGGTGATGCCCATGTAATCGGTGATCTGATACGAGGCGGTCAGATCCAGCTGCTTGTAGCTGTCTGCGAAGTCCTGCGAGGCCAGGCGGCCGATCTGGGTGAAGTACTTGGAACGGAAGCTGTAGTTCACACGCACCATCCAGTCGCCATGCTCCCAGTACGGGATGATGTTGTAGGTATCGCGCGACAGGTACGGCAGGTTCAGGCCCGAGCTCGAATCGGATTCGGCAAAGGTGTAGTTGGCCTGCACACCGAAGCCCAGACCCAGCGACTGCTGGTAGTTCACCGACACGCCCTTGACCTTGGCGTCGGAGACGTTGATCGGCGAGGTCACCGTGTAGATGCCGGAGTTGCCGCTGATCGGATCGGTCAGCTGCTGCTGGCTGGTGGTGTTGACGATGTAGGAGCTGATGTCGCGATAGAACACTTCACCGGACAGCATGCTGGACGGCGCGAAATACCACTCCGCAGCAAGGTCGTAGTTGGTGGACTCGTACGGCTTCAGGTCCGGGTTGCCGCCACCGGCGGTCAGGTTGCCGTTCGCACTGTTGATGCTGAACGTGCCGGCCAGATCGCCATAGCGTGGACGTGCGATCACCTTGGCAGCCGAGAAACGCAGCACGGCGTCGTCGGTGATGTCGTAGGCGATGTTGAAGCTCGGCAGCGCCTTGCGGTAGTCGTTGGTCTCGGCCACGCGCGAGTAGTTGGTGCCGCCATCGGCGGTCTGCCAGTACAGCGACTTGTCGGTGGTGTCGACCAAGCGCACGCCGACGTTACCACGCCACTTGCCGGTCTCGTAATTCAACTGGGTGTAGAAGTTCTGCGTGATCTCCTTCACCTCGAACGAGGAACCGTAATCGGGACGGTACGCACCCTGCGGCTGCGACAGCAGATAGTTGCGGATCGAGTTCAGGCTGGCGGTCGGCCAGGTGGTCAGGTCGCCACTTGCGCCCAGGCCGTCGTACAGACCGCTCGGGGTGGTGCCCGGGTTGAACTGGGTCAGCGAGATCGCATCGGTGGTATTGATGCGATTGCCGCGTGCGTCCACGCCGTTGTTGTGGTTGATGTACTTGTAGCCGAACAGCAGTTTGGTGAACGGGCCCAGCTCCAGATCGCGGGCCGCATCCCACTGGAAGTATTTCTCTTCGTCGGTGCTCTTCTGATAGAAGATGCCGCCGGCCTGCATCGCGCTGGAGTCCTGCGAACCGGCGGGCAGGCCGGCCGGCGAACCGGGCAGCGTCCAGTTCGAAGCGCCGCCGTTGTCGTAGTTCACCGCGGTGTTCTGACCATCGAAGGCGTAGTTGTAGCCGCCGTCGGTCATCAGGAACTTCATCAGGTACTCGGGGTTCTTGCCGCCGGTGGCCTTGGTGTCGCCGACCTGGGTGGTAAACACCCACTTCTCGCCCGACCAGTCGTGACGCAGGTTCAGGCTCTTGGTGGTGACGGTGCTCTCGCGGTAGTTCGCGTCCAGCTGAGCGTACGGCTGCCCCGCGGCGCCATCGCCGAAGGTCGCCGAGGTGACCACGCCGTTCTGCACATTGGCGCTGGTGACCTTCTGCAGGTCGTTGTTGCACGCCGGGCAGACGTAACGCGATTCGCTGAAGTTGTTGTACTTGCCCTTGATGTACAGGCCGGTCAGGTTGAATTCGTTCTGCTCGTTCGGCTTCCACTGCAACGCGCCCTGCACGCCGCTGCGTTCGCGGGTCTGCTGGAAGAATGCGCTGTTGATGCCGGCCGGTACACGGGCGGTGGCGACATCGCTGCCGTCGCCGGTGATGGTGGCGCTGGCGGGAATGTTGGCGCCGGTGGTGTAGCCGAAGTATTCGATACCGGCGCGTGCCAGGTCCTGCTTGTCATGCGTGGCGGAGATCAACGCACCGAAGGTTTCGTCGTCGTTCTTCCAGCTCCACAGCGCCGAGCCGCGCGGATTGCCTTCTTCCGAACGGTCGTTGTAGTTGTAGCCGACCGAGCCGCGGATGGTGTTCTTGGGCAGGTCCAGCGGCTTGCGGGTGTGCACGATCACGGTACCGCCGATCGAGCCTTCGTCGATGCGCGCTTCCGGGGTCTTGTACACCTCCATCAGACCGATGATTTCCGGCGACAGCAGGGTGTAGTTGAAGGTACGGCCGCTGGTGTCGGTCGGGTTGCCGCCCCAATCGCCCGAGGCGATGGTCTGGCCGTTGAGCAGCACGCGGTTCAAGGCCGGGTCGGTGCCGTTGATGCTGACCTTTTCGCCTTCGCCGAACTGGCGGTCGACGCTGATGCCCGGCAGGTGCGACAGCGATTCGGCGGCATTGATGTCCGGGAACTTGCCGATGTCTTCGGCGCTGATCGCATCGACGATCGAGTTGGCCGAGCGCTT
Organism: Xanthomonas sp. F14; assembly: GCF_014199865.1. Taxonomy (NCBI): domain Bacteria; kingdom Pseudomonadati; phylum Pseudomonadota; class Gammaproteobacteria; order Lysobacterales; family Lysobacteraceae; genus Xanthomonas; species Xanthomonas sp. F14. Next base: position 476,814 of record NZ_JACHOM010000002.1, read on the forward strand.
GACTGACTGGCTCTTCTCCAGCGATGCGCGATAACCGGTGACGGTGATGGTATCCAGCTCGGTGGTCGCCGACGGCGTGGCGGCAGGAGCCTGTTGTTCTTGTCCGGCAGCCATTGCAGAGCCGGAGCAGTACAGAGCGGCGGTAATACAGAGTGCTAACGTCGTGGTGCGGCTGTGCATGGCTAAACCTCGTTGGTTAGTGCTGTGAGCGCGCCGCCTCTGGAAGGCGTCACGCGCTCGGCGTGGCCGGCAAAACAACACGCCCTGACCGATCGCGGTGATCGCACTGGCACGCGTCGCTAGAGGCGGGCCCGGGTGATTCGCGTGGTAGAGGAGGTGTCCCCCGTGTGGTGAAGCGGTAGAGCGAATGCGACTTCAGCGAGTCGAACATCGGGTGATGTCCCGCTCACGAATCTGGAATGCACCGGCGAGGGAGTAGCCCGTTCCTGAGTACCGAACAGTCCATGGCCCCTCCTGCCAGAACCCCGATTTGGATCGAGTCTCGCGTAGCGTTGACAGCGTTGTCAACACATCGTCACAGATCTCTGAAGCGGCTGCGATTGCGCTGCAATGCAGCATTTCTCCGCGATGCCATGCACTGCGCCGATACCGTTGCGCAATGCGCCGTCGGCGGCTCACGGTTTTGATCAGCTGTTTCTATGGGGAATGGCGCTTGTGCAAATGGCGGGTGCCGTTTTGTGCTGAAATCGCTGTCGCAAACGTGGAATTTGAGTGAATGATGAAATTGGCGGCATCCTGTTTAAATCGTGATCGCCACGGTTGCGTTACAGGGCGATTACTGACAACGTTGTCTATCCCGTTACCGTTCGTCGGACAATGGGCATGACGCCAGCCCGCGGCCACTTATCAGGAGAATGCGTGAGCGCAAGCAGTCCAATGGAAGCGGTGGCCTTTCCGCGCCCCGACACCTTCGTTGCCGCAGACGTGGGGGGGACGCATGTGCGTCTGGCGCTGGTGTGCGAAAGCCCCGATCCACGCCAACCGGTCACGGTGCTGGACTACCGCAAGTACCGGTGTGCCGACTACCCGGGCCTGGCCGAGATCATGGCCGCGTTCTTTGCGGAGCTGGGCTGCGCGCCGGTGCAGCGTGGTGTCATCGCCAGTGCCGGGTATGCGCTGGAAGACGGCAGCGTGATCACCGCCAACTTGCCGTGGGTGCTGGCGCCCGAGCAGATCCGCCGCCAGCTCGGCATGCAGGCATTGCATCTGGTCAACGATTTCGAAGCGGTGGCGCATGCGGCCAATTACATGGTCGGCAATCAGGTCCTGCAGTTGTCCGGCCCGCCGCAGGGTGCGCCGGGTCCGGCGCTGATCCTGGGCCCGGGCACCGGCCTGGGCGCGGCGTTGTGGATTCCAAACGGCGCCACCCCGGTGGTGTTGCCGACCGAGGCCGGCCACGCCGCGCTTGCTGCCGCCAGCGATCTGGAAGTCGCCTTGCTGCAGGAGCTACGCCGCACCCGCACGCATGTGGCCACCGAGCACCTGCTCTCCGGCCCGGGCCTGTTGAATCTCTACACCGCACTGGCCGCGCTGCGTGGCGTGCCGGCGCTGCATGCCAGCCCGGCCGATGTCACTGCCGCCGCACTGGCTGGCGAGGACGTGCTGGCGCGCGATGCGCTACAGGCGTTCTGCGGCTTCATGGGGAGCGTGGTCGGCGACATGATGCTGCTCTATGGCGTGCGCAGCGGTGTCTATCTGGCGGGTGGATTCCTGCCGCAGATCGCCGCATTCGTGGCCGCAAGCGATTTCGTCGCACGTCTGCTCGACAAGGGCGCATTGCGTCCGGCGCTGGAGCAGGTGCCGGTCAGCATCGTCGAGCACGGCCAGCTCGGTGTGATCGGCGCGGCCAGCTGGTTCCTGCAGCACGGCCGCTGAGCGCCCGCGCATCGCCAGGTGCAGCAGTCTGGCTGCACCAAACCGATCAACTCCACATCCCGTAGGAGCGCATCCGGGCGCGACGAGGCATTCCCGATAACGCCCGGTCGCGCCCAGGTGCGCTCCTACGAGCCGGCGCGGGTTTAGGGCCGGGACGCAGTGGACGGAGCCATCGACATGCAGCGGACGACGCAACGTCGGGCAACTCCACATCCCCCGTAGGAGCGCACCCGGGCGCGACGAGGCATTCCTGATAACGCCAGGTCGCGCCCAGGTGCGCTCCTACGAGCCAGCCGGGCTGTCGGGCCGGGACGCAGTGGACCGGGCAGTCAACATGCAGCGGACGACGCAACGCCGATCAACTCCACATCCCCGTAGGAGCGCACCCGGGCGCGACGAGGCATTCTCGATAACGCCCGGTCGCGCCCAGGTGCGCTCCTACGATGGCGTGGCGCTATAGGTCACCGAACCGCGACTGCAGCGCCGCAATTGCCGCCAGGCCCGCAGTTTCGGTACGCAGAATGCGTGGCCCCAGTTGCAGGCCGCTGAAACCCGTATCGGCGAGGGTGGTGCGATCGCGCGGCGACCAGCCGCCTTCCGGGCCGATCGCCACGATCACATGCGGTTGCGCACCCAGCGCCAGGCTACCCAGACGATGCGCGCCGTGCGGGTCCAGTGTCAGCCGTAACGCCTGCGGGTCGCTGGCCTGCGCCGCATCCTGCAGGCCGTGCGGCGCAGCGACCGTGGGAATGCGCGCACGCCCGGACTGCTCGCAGGCCGACACCACCACGCTACGCCAATGCGCCAGGCGTTTTTCCATGCGCGCCGCATCCAGCTTGACCTCGGTGCGCTCGGCGTTGACCGGCACGACCGCCGTCACCCCCAGCTCGGTGGCCTTCTGCAGGATCAGATCCATCTTCTCGCCGCGCGCAATGCCCTGGATCAGGGTGATCGACAACGGCGACTCGTTGCGCAGCGGCTCGGCACGTTCCACCAGTGCGCGCGCCTCGCGTTTGCCGGCCAGGGTGATGCGCGCGTGGTAGTCGCTGCCGTCGCCGTTGAACAGCACGCAGGCATCGCCCTCGCGCAGTCGCAGCACACGCAGCAGGTGATTGGCCGACTCTTCCGGCAGCGTCACCTCCTGGTCGCAGTGCAGCGGCAGTGCGACATGGGAGCGGGTCAGGCGCATGCAACGGCCTCCTCGATGGCGTGGCGGGTGGTCGCAGCCAGCAGCGCAAGTTGCGCGTCGTCCACGCAGTACGGCGGCATCCAGTACAGCACGTCGCCGAGCGGGCGCAGCACCACGCCCTTGTCGAGTGCGGCGCGATAGGCCTTCAGGCCCACCCGCGCCGCAGACGGAAACGGCGTGCGCTTGTCGCCGCCCTGCGTGAGTTCGAACGCCACGATCATGCCGGCCTGGCGCACGTCGGCCACCGCGGGGTGTTCGCCGATCTGCGCAGCCAGCGTGGTCATGTGCGCGGAGGTGCGCTGGTTGCGCGCAATCACATCGTCGTCTGCAAAGATCTGCAGGGTTGCCAGCGCGGCGGCGCATGCCAGCGGATTGCCGGTGTAGCTATGCGAATGCAGGAACGCACGTTCGCGCGAGTCGTCCAGGAACGCGTCGTACAACTGCTGGGTGGCCAGCACCGCCGACAGCGGCAGGAATCCGCCGGTCAGCCCCTTGGACAGGCACAACAGGTCGGGCATGATCCCGGCCTGTTCGCAGGCGAACAGGCTGCCGGTGCGGCCGAAGCCGGTGGCGATCTCGTCGGCGATCAGGAACGCGCCATGCGCGTCGCACAGTTCGCGTGCGCGGCGCAGATAGGCCGGGTGATACATGCGCATGCCGCCTGCGCATTGCACGCGCGGCTCCAGGATCAGCGCGCAGATTTCGTCGGGCGATTGTTCGAACACCGCCTGCAGCGCATCGGCCGCCTGCAATGCGTAGTCTTCCGCGCTCTGTCCGGGCTCGGCCAGGTAGGCGTCGGGCGAGGGCGCAAAGATCGACTCCAGCAGCAACGGCGCATACACGCGCCGATACAGCGGGATGTCGCCGACCGACAGCGCGCCGATGGTCTCGCCGTGGTAGCCGTTTTCCAGCGCGACGAAACGCGTGCGGCGGTGCTCGCCGCGGTTATGGAAATAGTGGAAGGCCATCTTCAAGGCCACTTCCACGCCGGCCGAGCCATTGTCGGCATAGAACACCTTGGACAACGGCGCGCGGCCGGCCTGGCGCGGCGCGATCGCCAACAGGCGCTCGGCCAGCTGCACGGCGGGCGCATGAGTGAAGCCGGCCAGCATCACCTGCTCCAGTTCGCCAGCCTGGCGCGCGATGGCCGCGCCGATGCGCGGTTCGCTATGGCCGAACAGGTTGGTCCACCAACTGCTGACCGCGTCCAGGTAGTGGCGACCGTCGTGGCCGATCAGCCACGCACCATCGCCACGCGCAATCGGCACCAGCGGAAGTGTGTGCGGGTGCTCGCGCATCTGCGTGCAGGGGTGCCACAGCACGGCAAGATCGCGTTGCCGCCAATGTTCGTCAGCTTGGGAGGCTGCCGGGTCTGCTAGGATTTCGGGCTCATGAACATGTCGATGCATACGCCTATTCTATCGGTCGGCTCCGCCGCTGCGTGCGACGCATGAGTCCGCGCCTGCCAACCATCCACAAGATCACCGATCTGGGTGACGGGCCGTTCCGTCGCCAGCAGCTGGATCTGGAATTTTCCAACGGCGAGCGTCGCCTTTACGAGCGCCAGCTCAGCCAGGGCCACGGCGCGGTGGTGGTGGTGCCGATGCTCGACGCGCAGACCGTGCTGCTGGTGCGCGAGTACGCCGCCGGCGTGCATCGCTACGAGCTGGGTCTGGTCAAGGGCCGCATCGATGCCGGCGAAACGCCGGAGCAGGCCGCCGACCGCGAGCTCAAGGAAGAAGCCGGTTACGGCGCGCGCCAGGTACAGGTGCTGCGTGCGATGACGCTCGCTCCTACTTATATGAGTCACCAATCCTGGTTGGTGCTGGCACGCGACCTCTATCCCGAGCGCCTGGTGGGCGACGAGCCGGAAGAGATGGAGGTGGTGCCCTGGCCGATCGCCCGTCTGGACGAATTGATGCTGCGCGAAGATTTTTCCGAAGGCCGCTCGCTGGCCGCCTTGTTCATTGCGCGCGAGTGGCTGGAGCGCAACCCATGATCCGCATCCCGATGGAACTGCGCGAAACCGTGATCGCCATCGCCCGCGAGGCGGGGGCGGCGATCATGGATGTCTATGCGCAGGATTTCGCGGTGGAGATCAAGGACGACGCCAGCCCGCTGACCCAGGCCGACCTTGCCGCCAACCGTGTCATAGTCGAAGGCTTGCGCCGGGTCACTCCGGACGTGCCGGTGCTGTCGGAAGAATCCGCGCACGTGGCCTGGGAAGACCGCCAGTTCTGGACCAGCTACTGGCTGGTCGACCCGCTCGACGGTACCCGCGAGTTCGTCAAGCGCAACGGCGAGTTCAGCGTCAACATCGCCCTGATCCATATGGGCGCACCGGTGCTCGGCGTGGTGCAGGCGCCGGTCGATGGCCGGGTCTGGTACGCCGCACGGGGCGAGAACGCCTACCGCCGCGATGGCGACCGCGACGAGATGCTGCACACGCGCACGCCGGCGGCCACGCCGCTGCGGGTCGCGGCCAGTCGCTCGCATCGCGACGCGCGCACCGCCGCCGCGCTGGAGCGCATGGGCGAGATCGATGTAGTTGCGCAAGGCTCGTCGTTGAAGTTCTGCCGCATCGCCGAAGGCGACCTGGACGTGTATCCGCGCTTCGGCCCCACCTCCGAGTGGGACACCGCAGCCGGCCAATGCGTGCTGCACGCCGCCGGCGGTGTGCTGCTGGCCGGCGGCACCGGCAAACCGTTCCGTTACAACCGCCGCGACACCTTGCTCAATGGCGATTTCATCGCGCTGGGCGATCCCAATCTGCCGTGGCGCAGCTGGCTGGTGTGAGCACGGCCGACCGCCGCTTGCGCGCTCGCCGGTTGGATCCTGCGGCTGCGCGCAATCCCGATGCAGTCACGTCCAATGCGGTCCCTGCGCATCGTCTGCCGCCAGGTGACGCGGCACGTGCCTGCGGCATCGCCCGGGCACGCCACTCCACTGCACCACACCTGCAAGGAACACCCCATGTCTCAGTCCCCGCCGACCGGCGACCTCCAGCGCCTGCTGCAGCTGATGGCGCGCCTGCGCGATCGTGAGCACGGCTGTCCGTGGGATGTGGAGCAGACCTTCGCCAGCATCGCGCCGTACACCATCGAAGAAGCCTACGAAGTTGCCGACGCCATCGATCGCAACGACCTGCCGGCTCTGCGCGACGAGCTGGGCGACCTTCTCCTGCAGGTGGTCTTCCATGCGCAGATGGCCACCGAGCAGGGCGCGTTCGGATTCGCCGACGTGGTCGCCACGCTCAGCGACAAGCTGGTGCGTCGCCACCCGCACGTGTTTGCCGAGCAACGTGCCGACGATGCGCAGGCGGTAAGCGCCAACTGGGAGCAGATCAAGCGCGACGAACGTCGCGCAGCCGGCCATCAGGACGACTCCGCACTTGCCGGCATCGCACGCGGCCTGCCGGAATGGCAGCGCTCCACCAAGCTGCAGGCGCGTGCGGCGCGGGTCGGCTTCGATTGGCCCGGCCCGGCCCCGGTGCTGGAAAAGCTGCAGGAAGAAATCGAGGAACTGCGCGTGGAGTTCGCGCGTGGCCCGGTCGCCGACAACCAGGCGCGGCTGGAAGACGAGCTCGGCGATGTGTTGTTCGTCTGCGCCAACCTGGCGCGCCACGCCAGGGTCGACGTGGGTGCGGCGCTGCGCCATGCCAATCTCAAGTTCGAGCGCCGCTTTCGTGCGATGGAGGCGCAGGCACAGGCGGACGGCACCTCCCTGGCCGCGCTGCCGTTGCAGCAGCAGGAGGCGCTGTGGCAACGGGTCAAGCGCGGCGAACGCGGCGGTGATCCGCCCGCTCTGGGTCAGGCTGCCGCAACGCCTGTCACTGACGCGCCCGCGGCTGGTGAGCAGGCGCGCGACACTGCGGAGCTGCAGCAGGCCGACGCTGGCAAGCAAGGCGTCGACAAGCAAGGCCGCGCATGACTGCTGCACCGACCACGCTGTTGCTGTTCGCGGCCACCGCGGTCGCCGAGCTGGTCGGCTGCTACCTGCCGTATCTGTGGCTGCGCAAGGGCGGCAGCATCTGGTTGCTGCTGCCGACGGCGCTGAGCCTGGCCGTCTTCGTCTGGTTGTTGAGCCTGCATCCCGATGCCAGCGGCCGCGTGTATGCCGCCTATGGCGGGGTCTATATCGCCAGTGCGCTGCTGTGGCTGTGGTGGGTGGACGGGGTGACGCCGACGCGTTGGGATCTGCTAGGCGCGGCCTGCTGCCTGCTCGGCATGGCGATCATCATGTTCTCGCCGCGCGGCGCCTGAGCGCGCCTTCGCAGCAACGGCTGCGCTTTGCAAAGCGCGGTCGCCTGCGCGTTGCGGCGTGCTGCGCAACGCCGACACGCTGCCCGAGGTGGTCAGCCACAGCGCCGCATGCAGGGTCGTGACCGCCGTTGCCGAAGGTAGGGCGCAGTGGGGAAAGGTGGCGCTAGGGCATACTCCAGCCAAGGATCGACTCGTCATCGCAAGGGGCTGCTCATGTTTCCGACTTCTTTCTTGGCCATCGCCGTTCTGGTCGCTGGCGTCATCGTGTTGTTCAAGACCGTGCGCATGGTGCCGCAGGGCTTCCAGTGGACGGTGGAGCGCTTCGGCCGCTACACCCACACCATGAGTCCGGGTCTGCACTTTCTGGTGCCGGTGGTCTACGGCGTGGGGCGCAAGATCAACATGATGGAGCAGGTGCTCGACGTCCCCAGCCAGGACGTCATCACCAAGGACAACGCGGTGGTGCGCGTGGATGGCGTGGTGTTCTTCCAGGTGCTCGATGCCGCCAAGGCCGCCTATGAGGTCTCCAACCTGGAGATCGCCTCGATCGCGCTGGTGCAGACCAACATCCGTACCGTGATCGGCTCGATGGATCTGGACGAATCGCTGAGCCAGCGCGAGACCATCAATGCGCAGCTGCTCAGCGTGGTCGACCAGGCCACCAATCCCTGGGGCATCAAGGTCACCCGCATCGAGATCCGCGACATCCAGCCGCCGCGCGACCTGATCGACTCGATGGCGCGGCAGATGAAGGCCGAGCGCGAGAAGCGCGCGCAGATCCTCGAAGCCGAGGGCTCGCGCCAGTCGGAAATCCTGCGCGCCGAAGGCGAGAAGCAGGCCGCCGTGCTCGAAGCCGAAGGCCGCAAGGAAGCCGCGTTCCGTGACGCCGAGGCGCGCGAGCGTCTGGCCGAGGCCGAAGCCAAGGCCACCCAGATGGTCTCCGATGCGATTGCCAACGGCAGCGTGCAGGCGATCAATTACTTCGTCGCACAGAAGTATGTGGAGGCGTTCAAGGCGCTGGCCACCGCGCCCAACCAGAAGTTCGTGCTGATGCCGATGGAATCCAGCGGCGTCATCGGCTCGATCGCCGGCATTGCCGAGCTGGCCAAGGAAGCGCTGAACAAACCCGACGCGAGCCATGTGCGCGTGCCGCCGATGCCACCGCGCGTGGGAGGCTGAGCCGTGCGTTGGGACGTGGTGGCCTGGGCGGTGCTGGCGTTGCTGTTGATTGCTGCCGAGACGCTGGTGCCCGGCGCGTTCCTGCTGTGGATGGGTATTGCCGCCGCAGCGGTGTGCGTGCTGGTGCTCGCGTTGCCGGGCATGTCACTGCTGCTGCAGATCGTCGCCTTCGTGCTGCTGAGTTTCGTGTCGGTGCAGGTGTATCGCAGCTGGTTTCGCGGCAAGGGCCGGCAGAGTGATCGGCCCCTGCTCAACCGACGTGCCGAGCAGTTGATCGGTCGCTGCGTGGTGCTCGACCAGGCAATCCACGAGGGGCGCGGCCGTGCCAAGGTCGACGATGCGTTCTGGGTGGTCAGCGGCCCGGACCTTCCGGCCGGCACGCCGGTGCGTATTGTCGGTGTCGATGGCATGACCTTGCAGGTGCAGGCGGCCGGTTGACCGGGCAGGGCACGTGCGTCGTGCCCATGCAGCGATGCTGCAGCGCGGCGCGATAGGGCGCGGCCAGGTCCAGCTGTCGGCGGCGCGTTGCCGCATCGCCTGCGCCGTTTCCCCAGGCACGGCCAGGCGGCGATAATGGTCCTCTTTCCCTTGGACCGGTGCGCATGACCCAGAAGACCATCCTCAACGACACCCATCGTGCGCTCGGCGCCAAGATGGTCGACTTCGGCGGTTGGGACATGCCGATCCATTACGGCTCGCAGCTGGACGAGCACCACCAGGTGCGTCGCGACGCCGGCATGTTCGATGTCAGCCACATGACCGTGGTCGACCTGCACGGTCCGCGCGTGCGCGAGTTCCTGCGCTATCTGCTGGCCAACTCGGTGGACAAGCTCAAGGTCTCCGGCAAGGCGCTGTACACCTGCATGCTCAACCCGCAGGGCGGGGTGATCGATGATCTGATCGTCTACTTCCTGCGCGAGGACTTCTTCCGCCTGGTGGTCAACGCCGCCACCCGCGAAAAGGACCTGCAGTGGATCGGCGAACAGGCCGCAGCCTTCCAGGTGCGCGTGGAAGAGCGCGGCGACTTTGCGATGATCGCCGTGCAAGGGCCCAGCGCGCGCGCCAAGGTGATCGAACTGGTGGATCCGGCCGATACCGTAGCGGCGAGCAAGCTCGGCCGTTTCGCTGCGCTGCAGACGCGTTCGCGCGATGGCGTGGAACTGTTCCTTGCGCGCACCGGCTACACCGGCGAAGACGGTTTCGAAATCGTGTTGCCGCAGGAGGCAGCAGTGGCGTTCTGGAACGCGCTGCTCGCGCAGGGCGTCAAGCCGGCCGGTCTGGGCGCACGCGACACCTTGCGTCTGGAAGCCGGCATGAATCTCTACGGCCAGGACATGGACGACACGGTCAGTCCGTACGAGGCCGCGCTGGCCTGGACGATCGCCCTGGACGACGGCCGCGACTTCATCGGTCGCGCCGTGCTCGAGTCGCAAAAGGCGCAGGGCGCACCGCGTCAGCTGATCGGTGTGGTGATGGACGAGAAGGGCGTGCTGCGGCATGGCCAGACCGTGCTTAGCGCCAGCGGCGAAGGCGAGATCCTGTCCGGCACCTTCTCGCCCACGCTCGGCAAGGCAATCGCGTTCGCGCGCGTGCCGGCCGGCAGCATCGACGCGCTGCGCGTGGACATCCGTGGCAAGCAGGTGCCGCTGCGCGCGGTGAAGTTTCCGTTCGTGCGCGACGGCCAGGCGCAGCCTGGCGTCCTTGGCGAATGAGTCAGACCTCTGCCGGGCGTGCAAACGTCCGGCAGCGTGCGACATCTATCGCCACCCACCGGCCGACACGCGCGTGCACCTGTCTTGTCGTGCGGTCTAAACTAGCCACCTGTCCCCAACCCAACAGTTTCCCCGGAGCACACCCATGAGCGAGATCCCTGGCGACCTCAAGTTCCTCAAATCCCACGAGTGGGCCCGCGTCGAAAGCAGCGGCCGCGTGACCGTCGGCATCTCCGACCACGCGCAGGGCTTGCTGGGCGACTTGGTCTACGTCGAACTGCCCGGCGTCGGCGACACCGTGCAGGTCGGTACCGGCGCGGCGGTGGTGGAGTCGGTCAAGGCCGCCTCCGACGTCTACAGCCCGGTCAGCGGCACCGTCGTCGAGGTCAACAGCGCACTCAGCGACAAGCCGGAAACCATCAATGAAGACGCCTACGGCGAAGGCTGGATCTTCGTGGTCGAACTCGACGACAAGGAAGAGCTCAACGACCTGCTGTCGCCGGACGACTACGCCGAGCTGCTGGAAGACGACGCGCACTGACCGCGCCCCGCCCGTCGCACACCCGGATGGCCGCTCGTTGGAGCGGCCATTTTTTTGTCTGCGTGGCGATGGCCGCGCGTCGATCCCGCCTGCCGATGGCGTGCGTCTTGCCGATCTGCGCGCGACCGACCGGTGCCGACTCTGGATCGCAGTCGAAGCCTTTGCCGATGTTTGACGACCGCGCATTCGCCAGCGGCATGCGCGCGCGACATCGTCGACTGCGTTGCGACCGTCGCGGTGTCGGATTTCCGACGTGAGCCGGTCGTGAGGAGATGGCGTGCAGCCGGTGAAAAATATTTGCAGTGTCGCCTGCATCCAACCTTGGACACGGTGCGCAACGGATGCCGTTGGCAGTGCACGCGGATGCACGCATGGGTCGAAAAACGCGCAATAAGTTTGCGCATTTTTGCTTGTGCGAGGCCTTGGGCAAGCTTGGTCGATAAAAAATTTTCAGCTGGCGGACAGGCGGCGCGTACCGCGGCGAGCGGGCGTGCGCTGTTGTGCCGCTGCAGTGGATAACAGCGTGCGCGTCTGCATCGCTAAAAAAAAACAGCACAAAAGAAGTGCTTTTTTGAAAACGTCGTTGCGCCGCTGCATGCCAAGGGCAGCGGCGCGCGCCACCGCACGGCGTCTTTGGACACGCTCGACGGGACGCGCCGCGACGAGGCGTTGAAAAAAAAATGCAAAAGAGTGTTGACAGTAAAAAAAAGCGTGATTAGGTTTCGCCCAGCAGACGTTGCTGCGAAAGAGAGTGAGCAGAATCGACATCAAGCCGACACGCTTGTTCCCTATGTCCACCGAAGCGCTATCCACGGTGGAGTTGGGTCCGCTTCTCTCCAAAAAAGCAGCAGTCGCTCCGATCACGCACCCGCGTCGCTGTTCGATGCGGGTGTTTCTGTATCCGTCCCGTCGCGCATCACCTGCGGACGGTTCCCGACGACGGCGTGCCGTTGCGGGGTTTGCTTCAACTGGGCGTTTCACCTCCATAGTTCACTGACGAGGAGCCAATTACATGGCCACTGCAAAAGCTGCGAAAAAGAAACCCACTGCCAAGAAGGCAGTGAAGAAGACTGCCGCCAAGAAGGCAGTCAAGAAGGTCGCCCAAAAGGCAACCGCCAAGAAGGCAGTGAAGAAGACTGCTGCGAAGAAGGCCGTCAAGAAGACTGCAAAGAAGGCAACCGCCAAGAAGGCAGTGAAGAAGACTGCAAAGAAGGCAACCAAGAAGACTGCCGCCAAGAAGGCAGTGAAGAAGACTGCAAAGAAGGCGACCAAGAAGACCGCCGCCAAGAAGGCCGTCAAGAAGACCGCCAAGAAAGCGGTAAAGAAGACCGCCAAGAAGGCAGTTGCCAAGAAGGCGACCAAGAAGTCCGCCACCAAGAAGACTGCCGCCAAGAAGCCTGCTGTGAAGAAGGTCGCCAAGAAGAAGCCGGCCGTTCGCAAGAAGAAGGCCGCTCCAGTCGCGCTGCCCGCAACCCCGGCGCCGCTGATCTGATCCGCACCACCCGATCGCCGTAAACATCGAGCTCTCTCCCCGACGCCCAGCGGGGAGGGAGCTTTTTTATTGACGTGCCCAGGGCGTCCGTGATCGAGGAAGTCCCGGTCGCACGCAGGCAGCCGAAGCTATCGCCGCCGGATGCGTTGCGCTATGCGTGACGGGATGTCAGGCCGGGACGTTGTAGCTATCGCCGCACTATCGCCGCTTGCCACCCGCCACCCGCTTTCTCCGGTCCAACGCTAGCAGTGGGCTGGGCCGCTGCGCCGCCCGCCCAACTGACCATCGTCTGTCCCGATCGGTCGTGCCGCCATCGATTGGCGTAGCGGTGCGGTGTGTTGGTCGTGCCAAGCGGGAGTAGATGCATTGGGCCGCATCGTGGGCAGCCACGCTCTCGCTTTTCAGTCAGGTCTGGCGCGCTTACTCGACAAGGTGACTCAGACCTGCGCCTGCCATGACCGTCATCGCATGGCCATGGAGCGATGCCCGGCTTCCGGCCACCGATGTCGATATGCTCGACTCGATTCTGCAGGCCGGAAACGACACAGGCGGCCGAAGCCGCCTGTGCGCGAGGTTGCCGCAACGCCAACTCAGCGCGGCGATGCCACCGACTTGCCCGACGAGGCGCCCTTGCCGGCAGGATCGGGGCGCTCGGCCAGCATGTTCTCGCTGCCGAAGTCGCCATCCACATCGATATCCAGCCAACGCTTGGCGGGCAGACCCAGCGCTCGATCCAGAATGGTGGGCAGCATGCCGGAGGGCAGGCCGCTCTCGCCGTTCCACATGATCGCGATGCCGAGATCACGTTCGGGCAGCAGCGCGACCAGGCCGCGATAGCCTTGCACTGCGCCGGCATGGAAGACGACCTGATGGCCGGCGTAGTCGAACACGCGCCAGCCCAGCGCGTAGCTGGCGGCGTCAACACGCTCGTGGCGCCAACCCGAGCGCATCTCCCCTGGCGTGGAGATCAGCGGCGCGTGCAGCGTCGCCAGCAGCGGCGCAGGCAGCACGTCGGTGCGGTGGCCGGTGTGCGCGAGCAGCCACTGCGCCATGTCGCTGGCGCTGGCATTGACGCCGGCAGCGGGGGCCAGACGGTAGTAGGTCGGCTTGGGCGTCAACGACACCCAGCCATTGCGGCTGCGCACATGCGGGCGCGCCCAGCGCGGGCTGGCCTGGATACCGGCCAGACCCATGCTCGCATCGTTCATGCCCAGCGGCTTGAAGATGCGGCGCTCCACCGACTGCTCGTAGAAGCTGCCGGACGCAGCGAACACCACATCGCCGACCAGGCTGAAGGCCACGTTCTGGTACGCATAGCAATCGCCGGGCGCGCAGCGCAACGGCGCGGCGGCGAGCTTGTGGCTGAGCGAGTAGTAGTCGACGTTGGATTCGATATCGTTGTCGTAGGCGTTGCGGGTCAGCCCGACGCGGTGGCTCAGCACCTCGGCGACGGTGAGCTGCCGGGTGGCGACGTCATTGCTGAGCTGGAACCCGGGCACATAGTCCACTACCTTGCTGTCCCAACGCAGCACGCCGTCGTTGACCAGCAACCCGGCCATGGTGCCGGCGAAGGCCTTGGACAGCGATGCCAGACGGAACACGGTATGCGCGTCGACCGGCTGCGGGTGATTGACGTCGGTGACACCATAGCCGCGCGCGCTCAGCACCTTGCCGCCCTGCACGATCGCCATCGCCATGCCGGGCAGGCGATTGCCGTAGGTCAACTGGTTGGCCATCGATTCGAACGCGGCCACATCGAACCCGGCCGCCGGGGCCAGCACCTGGCTGGCCGGAAGCGATGCACGGTATTGCAGCGGGGCGGTGGGCGACTGCACGACGGTGGCCGGCTGCAGCGCAGAAGCAGCCGGCGCAGGTGTCTGCGCGGTGGAAGAGAGGGCCAGAGGCAATAACGCCCCGAGCAGCCCGATGGCCAACGGTCGGAACCGTCGGCGCCTGCGCATTTGAGTCATGGTTGTCCCGCCTGTTCCACTGCCTCCGACGATTCTAGCGCCGCGCTTTGCAATAGCACAAACTGCCGGAAGATGAATGGGCATCGTGTTGATCCTATTGATGATTTTAGGTTCATAAATCGAACTGCCAGGACCCTTTGCAACGCAATCGGGAGCCTGTGCGGAGACAGCTGCAAGCGGCGTGCCGTCTCCGCAGGCAATCGATTTAGTCGGTGCCGCCCGCTGCTGCTGGTGATGCAGCGCGGCATCGGCTAACTTGCGCGCTTGTTTCGCGGGTGTTGCCGCTGCCATGTCCCTGCTGTCGCGCTCGTCGATGCGAGCGAGCCTTACCCGATGACCAGCCTGTCTTCGCCGCGCTCTGCGGCTGGCCGTCTGAGCGTGGCATTGCGCAGCTCGCCGCCGCTGGCGTGGTCGTTCCTGTATTTCTTCTGCCTGCTCAGCGGCTACTACGTGCTGCGCCCGGTGCGCGAGGCGATGAGTGCGTCGGCGGATGTGGAAGCGATTTTCCCCACCGGCATGATCGCCTTCTTTGCCACGCACGGCATACCGCTCAAGGATTTCACCCTGCAGGTGCTGTTTACCTGCACCTTCCTGATCATGGTGTTGCTGCAGCCGGTCTACGGCGCGCTGGTCAGTCGCTACCCGCGCCGGGTGTTCCTGCCGGCGGTGTATGGCTTCTTCATCGCGACCCTGTTGCTGTTCTACGTATTGTTCGACAGCGGCGTGCCTGGGCGCGGCCTGGCGTTCTTCCTGTGGGTGACCGTCTTCAACCTATTTGCGGTGGCGGTGTTCTGGAGCTTCATGGCCGACGTCTTCAGCAATGCCGAAGCGCGCAGCTACTACGGTTACATCGGTGCGGCCGGCACGCTGGGCGCGTTTCTCGGGCCGATCCTCACCCGCACGCTGGTCGAGCGCATCGGCATCGCGCATCTGATGTTGGTCTCGGCCGGGTTTCTGACCGTGTGCGTGGTCTGCGTGCTGCGTCTGCGCCTGTGGGCGGTTGCGCGCGAGCAGGAGCGACAGCTGGGCTCCGGCGAGGTGCCGATGGGCGGCGATGTGCTGGGCGGGCTCAAGCTGATCGTGCGCGAGCCGTTGCTGCGCTGGCTGGCCTTCATGGTGCTGTTTGGCGTGGGCGTCGGCACCTTGCTCTACAACGAGCAGGCAGCGTTGGTACGTCGGCTCTACACGGACGCAGCGGCGGCCACCGCCTATTACGCCAGCATCGACCTGGCGATCAACGCGCTTACCCTGGTGTTGCAGCTGCTGGTGACGCGCGCGCTGCTGTCGCGTTTCGGCATCGCACCGGCGCTGCTGATTCCGGGCGTGGCGATCACGCTGGGCTATGCCGTGCTGACGTCCTCGCCGCTGCCGATGATGCTTGCGATCGTGCAGGTGATCACCCGCTCCAGCGAGTTCGCACTGGCCAAGCCGGCGCGCGAGACCTTGTACACGCGGGTGGATCGGGAATGGCGTTACAAGGCCGGCGCTGCGATCGACACCGTGATCTACCGCGGTGGCGATCTCACCTTCGTCTGGGTGCACAAGCTGGTGTCGGCATTCGGCTCCAGCGCGGTGTTTGGGGTCGGTCTACTGGTGGCATCGGGCATGACCCTGGGCGCGTTCGGCCTGCTGCGCGAGGCGCGCAAGCTGCCCGCAGAGCGCGATGCGGAGACTGGCAATAAGGTCTCCGACTAGGAGCGGTCAACAAATGGCCTGGTTGCAGCGCCCTTGCCCGCCCACCCTCGCGGGACACGCCGCAAGTACGTCCCTGTAGGCTCTTACGCGGCATCCATGCCGCGTAAGGTCCCACGAGGGTGAGCGGGCACGGACCGGTCGAGATGGTCGGTGTGCACTGGCAAGCAGGGCATGACATGCATTAGCGATGCCGCTGTTTGGACTAGCCGCTTTTACCTTTGGGAGAGCGTGGCGAGCAGATAGATCAGGCTATTGCAGGACACGCCGCCGATATCCTCAGTCGCGACGCTCCGATCATGCATGCAGGTCCTGCACATTCCCCGTCTCTTGCCGGCGCGCCGGGTTCCGTCGCCTGTTCCGAGCAGCAGGGCCGCGATCGCGGCTATGCTGGTCGCCACATCCATCACGCCGATCCGCCATGTCCCTGTTCGCCATCGTTGCCGGCCTGTGCGTCGCTCTGCTGCACGTTTACATCCTGGTCTTGGAGATGGCGTTGTGGACGCGGCCGCTGGGCCTGAAGACCTTCCGCAATACTCCCGAGAAGGCGCAAGCCACGCGCGTGCTCGCGGCCAATCAGGGCTTGTACAACGGCTTCCTGGCAGCGGGCCTGTTCTGGGGCGCGTTGCAGGCCCGCACCGACGTGCTGGGCTTCTTTCTGGGCTGTGTCGTCGTGGCAGGCTGCTATGGTGCCTACAGCGTCAACCGCCGCATCTTTTTCGTGCAGGCCTTGCCCGCGCTGATTGCCCTGGCGTTGCTGTGGTTGCCGCGCTGAGGCCGTGTGCTCGCTTCCTGTAGGAGCGGGCCTGCCCGCGATGAGGCGTTACCGGTAGAGCTTCATCGCGGGCAAGCCCGCTCCTGCCAGGTGTCTACCGAGATTGCAGTTGCTTGGAACTGATCGAAGACACTGGCGGCAGGCAGCGCAGTTGCGAATGCTCGGCCTCCACCACAGCCAGTCTCCACAAACGACGACGGCGGGCCGAAGCCCGCCGTCGTCTGCCGTCACTTGGCCTGCGCCTTATGCCGCTTCGCGCGGCTGCTGGACTTGCGGCTTGTCGTAGTAGCTGGCCGCACGCAGTTCGTGCGGGTCGAAATCGTCCACGGTGATGGTGTCCATCATCATCTCGCGCAACTCTTCCAGCTGCCTGCGCTCGTCGCCGGTGATCACGCCTTCGGCCACGGCTTCGTCCAGCTGCGCGGTGAAATCCAGCGCCTCGATGCCCTTGGTCTTGAGCGCCTTGAGGAACTTGCGCTCCACCGGCTCGGCCAGCACGGCCTTGGCCAGATAGCTGGCGATACGTCCGCCCGGATTGTTGGCGCAGGGGGTCAGAAACACGCCCTGGCCCAGACGGTCGCGCGCTTCGTTCGGCGTCATCAGGATCGATGCCACGCGGTGTCCCAGCCGGTCGCCCGGTGCTTCGGCACGACGGCCCAGCGGGAAGATCAGCACCCACATCAGCCAGCCCACCGGACGGATCGGGAAGTTGCGCAGCGCCGCAGACAGCGCGGTTTCGATCTTGTGCACGCTGTCATGGAACGCCCAGGCCAGCAGCGGCTGATCGGTCGCCGGCGCGCCTTCGTCGTGATAGCGCTTGAGCATCGCGCTGGTCAGGTAGATGTGGCTCAGCACGTCGCCCAGACGTCCGGACAGCGATTCCTTGAACTTGAGCTTGCCGCCGAGCATCAGCATCGACACGTCGGCCATCAGCGCCAGGTTGGCGGAATAACGATCCAGCTTGCGGAAGAAGCGCCGCGTGTACGCATCGCCCGGCGCTGCCCCGATGCGCGCACCGGTCAGCCCGAACCAGAACGAACGCACCGCATTGGAGATGCCGAAGCGGATATGCCCGAACAGACTCTGGTCGAACTCTTCCAGGCCACGACGCGTGTCCGGATCCTGCGCCGCCTGCATTTCCTTCATCACCCACGGATGGCACAGGATTGCGCCCTGCCCGAAGATCAGCAGGCTGCGGGTCATGATGTTGGCGCCTTCCACGGTCACGCCGATCGGCGCCGCCTGCCAGGCACGGCCGGCAAAGTTGCGCGGCCCCAGGATGATGCCCTTGCCACCGATCACATCCATCATGTCGCTGACCACTTCGCGTCCCATGGTGGTGCAGTGATACTTGGCGATCGCCGATGGCACCGATGGCACATCGCCACGGTCCACCGCCGCAGCGGTGGCCTGCGACAACGCGCTGATGGCATAGGCCTTGCCGCCGATCCGCGCGAGCGCTTCTTCGACGCCCTCGAAGCGTCCGACCGACAGGCCAAACTGCTTGCGAATACGCGCATACGCGCCGGTGACCACGGCGGCATACTTGCTGCCACCGCTGGCCGTGGAGGGCAGGGTGATCGAACGGCCCACCGCCAGGCACTCGTTGAGCATGTTCCAGCCCTTACCGACCATCTCCACGCCGCCGATCAGCTGGCTCAGCGGGATGAACACTTCCTCGCCGTGGATCGGGCCATTCTGGAACGGCGAATTGAGCGGGAAATGGCGACGGCCGATTTCCACGCCGGGGGTCTCGCGCGGCAACAGGGCCAGGGTGATGCCGATGTCCTTCTTGTCGCCGATCAGGCCATCCGGATCGTAGGCGCGGAATGCCAGGCCGATCAGCGAGGCCACCGGCGCCAGGGTGATGTAGCGCTTGTCGAAGGTCAGCTTGACGCCAAGCACGTTGGCGCCATTCCACTCGCCCTTGCAGACGATGCCGTAGTCGGGGATCGAGGTCGCATCGGAACCGGCGAACGGACCGGTCAGGCCGAAACACGGCACTTCTGCGCCGACCGCCAGGCGCGGCAGGTAGTAATCCTTCTGTTCCGGCGTGCCGTAATGCAGCAGCAGCTCGCCCGGCCCGAGCGAGTTGGGCACGCCGACGGTGGAGCTGACCACGCTGGAGATCGAGGACAGCTTCTGGATCACCTTGTGATGCGCCAGCGCACTGAAGCCCAGCCCGCCGTACTGCTTGGGAATGATCATGCCGAAGAACTTGTTCTTCTTGATGTATTCCCACAGCTCCGGCGGCAGGTCGGCGTGGACGTGGGTGATCTCCCAGTCGTTGACCATCCTGCACAGCTCTTCGACCGGGCCATCTAGGAAGGCCTGCTCTTCGGCGCTCAGTTGCGGCTTGGGATAGTTGAGCAGCTTCTGCCAATCCGGGTCGCCGGTGAACAGTTCGCCTTCAAAGCCCACCGAACCCGTTTCCAGCGCGATGCGCTCGGTCTGCGACAGCGGCGGCAGCACCTTGCGGAAGAAGCCCATCAGTGGCGTGGTCAGCAGCGGCTTGCGCAGGAACGGCAGCAGCACTGGCGCGGAAATCAGCACCACCAGCACGGCAGCGACGATGGTTGCGGTGAGATTGGCACCCAGCAACCAGCAGGCCACCAGCACACAGGCGCTCAGCGCGACCCAGGTGGCAAGGCGCATGCGGTGATAGGCAGCGATGCCCGCCGCCAGGATGACGAGGAGGAACGGTGCAACGATGCTCATGGTCTTGCTCCAGTGACATGCTCGGTAATGTTGGACGCTGCGATGGTGCCAACCGGGGGCAGTGCGTCCAGATAATGCAACACGGTTGCGGTAAACGTGGTGTTGTCGTCGCCGGCCAACATGTGCGTGGCATCGGGCAGATGCACGTGCTGCGCATGCGGCGCGATCGACAGGAATTCCTTGATGGTGTCCGGAGTGACCAGGTCGCTGCGACCGCCGCTGATCAGCAACATCGGGCAACGCGTCCGCGCGGCGGCGTCCAGCAAGGTCTGTTGTTGTGCGTGCGGATCCTGTCCCGCCAGCTCATCGACCAGCCGTGGATCCCAGTGCCAGTGCCAGCGCCCGTCCGCGCGCTGCCTCAGCAAGGCCCGCAACTGCTCGGCCGTCTTGCGTGGGCGCTGTGGCAAATAGGCTGCAATCGCATCGGCGGCGGCATCCAGCGATGCGAAGCCATCCGGATGTGCGGTCATGAAACGCAGGATGCGCTCCACGCCCGCGGTATCCCAGCGCGGCGTGATGTCGACCAGCACGATCGCGCGAAACAGACCTGGCCAGCGCGCCTCGGCAAGCAGGCCGAACAAGCCGCCCATCGATGCGGCAACCAGCACCGGCGGCTCGGCCTGCTCGCCTGCTAGCACGATCAGGTCATCGGTGAACTGCGTGGCCGAGTAGGGCAGGTCTGCATCGTTGAAACCGGAATCGCCATGGCCGCGCGCATCGTAGGCCAGCGCCCGGTAGCCAGCTTCGGCCAGTCGGGCCGCAGTGCTTTCCCACGCGTGCCGGGTTTGTCCAAAGCCGTGTGCCAGCAGCACCGTCGGCGTGTGGTCCGCGCCCCGCACCGACACCGCAAGCGATGTCTCGCCAGCGTCGATGCGCGAGGTAGACACACGGTGGGCGAGGCTAGGAGAAGAGGTGACCATACCTCATGGTATGGACCTGTCTGGGTGGCTGTCAATACTCCTTGGTATGGACGGTTAAGCCATTGAATCGTGGCAGTTGTGTGTCCTTTTTGTGATGCATACTGCAACTGACTCAAGCGTATGGTTAAATCGCGGCAATGAATGACATCACCGACCCAAGCCTCACCACGCCCCGCGCCACGTCCGGTCGCGGCAACCGCCTCAGCGCGGACGATTGGGCGCAGGCCGCACTGGACCTGATCGCCGAACAAGGGGTGGGTGCCGTCGCGGTGGAGCCACTGGCACGCCGTCTCGGGGTGACCAAGGGCAGCTTCTACTGGCATTTTCCCTCGCGCGATGCCTTGCTGCAGGCAGCCCTGGAACGCTGGGAAATCTTCGAACAGAAGGAAGTATTCGGCAGCCTGGAGGACGTGCCCGACCCCAGCGCACGCCTGCGCGCGCTGTTTCAACTGGTCGCGCACGAAGTCAAGCCGCACGTCATCTACAGCGAACTGCTCAAGGCACTCGATCACCCGGCCGTGCGCCCGGTCATCGACCGCGTCTCGCAGCGCCGTCTCGACTACCTGATCGCCTCGTTCCGCCAGGCCGGCCTGAGCCGCACCGATGCCCAGCACCGCGCCCGGCTGGCCTACGCTGCCTACGTCGGTTTCCTGCAGCTCTCGCTGCAACTGCAGCAACCCAAGCAGGCCCGCGAAGACTTCGAGGCCTATGTCGAGCATGTGATCCAGACCTTGATTCCGGGGTGACCGGCACGCGTTGGATGCCGCGTCCGGTTCCCGGTTTTTAAACTCCAGACGCAACTACGGCCCCATTCGGGGCCGTAGTTGTTTTACGCCGCAGGCTCTATCAGAAGCGCTGGCGGTACTGCATGTACATGTAGCGGCCCGGCAGATCGTATTGCGGATCGAACATGTTGTAGGACGTGCTGTACGCGACCGGCGGATCCTTGTCGAACGCGTTGTTCAGGCCGACCGACACGGTTGCATTCCAAGGCGTGTTGTAACGCACCTGGATGTCGTGATACGTCGTCGCGCCGATGTGGTTACGCGGCGATGCGCCGTCGGCGGTGACGCGATCAGGCTCCGAGCAATACGCCTGGGCCAGCGCTGCAGACAGCGGGCAGACTTCTTCCATGCCGGACTTGTAGCGAATGCCCCAGTTGATGCCGAAATCGCCGAGGGACCAATCGACATAAAGATTGGAACGAATGCGCCAGTACGGATCCTGATTCAGGTAACGGCCCTGGAACTGCTCCAGTTCGGAATCGGCAGTCGCCTTGGTTTCCCAGCTCGACAGGTAGGTCGAATCCCAGCTGATGGTGAACTGGCCGAACGCCGTCTCCGGCAAGCGGTAGTTGATACCCAGATCCCAGCCTTCCACCTTGTACGACGCCAGATTCAACAGCGGCATGTTGATGTTGGTGATGGTGTAGGCGCCATCGGCGTAGGTCGGATCACGCGTGACAAGCGCGCAGTACTGAGCCTGTTCGCCGGCACTGCCGCCGTAGCACTTGTCGAGGATGAACTGTGCTGCCGGACGCGTGATCGCGTTTTCGATCTCGATCTGCCACCAGTCCAAGGTGACATTCAAGCCCTGCGCGAAGCTGGGGCTGAACACCAGGCCCAGGGTGCGGCTGGTCGAGGTTTCCGGCTGCAACTGCTCGTTGGAGGTGTAGGTGAACGGCTCCAGCGTCTGCTTGGCGCCGGTGCCTGCACCGGGCTGCACAAAATTGGCAGGCACGCCGGCTGCGGTGCAGTTCTGTGCCACGACCGGGTTGCTGAGCTGACCAGCCTGGATCGAGCAGGGATCGGCGTAGGTTTCGAACGAGTCGGCGTTACCGGCAAACAGGTTGTTGATGCTGGGCGCGCGGAAGCCTTCGCTGTAGTTGCCGCGGATCATCAAGTCCTGAATGGGCTTCCAGCGGAAGCCGAACTTGTTGTTCACGGTGTCGCCGAAGTTGCTGTAGTCCGAGTAACGCGTCGCGAGGCTGAAGTCCAGCAGCTGGGCGCCCGGCAGATCGGCCAGCACCGGGACCGACAGTTCCAGATAGAACTCGTCCAGGCTGTAGGAGCCTGCAGTCGGGCGTGCGCCGTTGCCGGTGCTGAGGCCCGCCGCAATGAAGGCGTCCGGATCGAACTGGCCGCTTTCCTTGCGGTATTCGTAGCCGGCCGCGAAGGCCAGCGGGCCAGCCGGCAGGTCGACGATGTCGCCGCTGAGATTTGCGGTGTAGCCCTTGGATTCAACCGAGGACGAGTCGTGCGCGGTGAAACCGGTGTAATCCAGCGCCGCCTGGCTGATCGAGCCGCGCGGGCCCAGCGGATTGACCGGGACGCATCCGGGAATCACATCGCCACCGGGTGCGGTGACGCAGACCGGCACGCCGCCACGCAGCTCGGAGGGGCCGTAGGCGTTGTTGAGGTTGGCAAGGTTGAACAGGCCGTAGGTCAGATCGTTCTGATCGGACTTGTCGTAGCGATAGCCCACATCCCAGTCGAAGCTGTGGTCGGCAAATTCGAAGAAACCTTCCAGGCCACCGTAGAAGTGCCAGTTCTTGACGTTCTGATTGAACGAGCGGCCACCGGTTTCGATAAAGCGGCGGTTGACGCTGGTCAGGTTCTGGTCGAAGGGGTTGTAGAGGCTGTCGGCGCTCAAGGTCAGGCCGGTGACCGGCATTGCCGCCAGCAACTGCTCCGACTTGCGCTCGTTGTACATCGCCTCGGTGCGGAACGTCACGTTGTCGGTGAAGTTGAAAGTACCTTGAGCGAACAGCGAGGTGCGTTCCTGCGGGGTCAGCAGGTAGTTGTCCGGCGCGGTGTTGTAACCGTGGACATTGGCCACGTAAGGCGTTTCGACGCCATTGATCAGGATGCGGCGTGCACCGTTGCGCACATACGAACCCGGAAATCCGGTGCCGCTCTGGCCGCTGAAGAACGGAGGACCGCCAGCGGAGATCTGCCGATCGCCCGCCATGACGGACTCTTCCTGCACGTACGAAGCGCCCAGCAGCAGGCTTGCGCGATCGGTGGTGGTGCCGATCGTGAAGTCGTAGGCCTGGCGCTGGCCATCGCCATCGCTGTACTGGCCAACGTTGACGCCTGCCTCGGCACCGTCGAAGTTCTTGCGGGTGATGATATTCACCACGCCGGCAATGGCATCGGAGCCGTAAATCGTCGACGCGCCATCCTTCAGGATGTCGATGCGCTCAACCATCGCAGTCGGAATGGTGTTGAGGTCGACGCTGCCGTCCAGACCCGTGGTCCAGCGGCGGCCGTTGACCAGCACCAGGGTACGTGCGCTGCCGAGGTTGCGCAGCGCGATGCCTGAGCTGCCGTCGCCGCCGTTATTGAAGGTGCGGTTCAGCGCCGCGCCGTTGGCTGCCACGCGCTGCAACACATCGGCAACAGAGGTGACGCCCTGCTTGTCGATGTCCTGACGGGTCAGCGTCAGAACGGGCTGCGACGTTTCAACGTCTGCGCTCTTGATGCGCGAACCGGTCACTTCGATCTTGTCGAGGTTGGTGGTGCCGGCTTCCTGAGCGATGGCGGTACCGGTACCGCCGACGCCCACGACAAGCGCGAGGACGACTGCATCGCGCAGCTTGTTGGACTTGCAATTCATTAGCTCTCTCTCCAAGTGATCTTGGGTACTGCCAAGGGTTGTTTGCCTGTCGGGGGTCCGAAAGAAGCGGATCCAAAACGTCAGGGTGAACCGATGGTATATGCGTTATGCGAGAAATTAAAGTCCCGTTAACGAAAAAGAAGAAAGACGTGAAAGGCTGCCGCAGGCCGGGTGCTGGAACGCAAAACGCCACCGGCTGCAAGCCGGTGGCGCCAGGTAAAATAATTTAAAATCAATTACTTAGAGGTCTTGCTCATACCGAACGTACGGGATCGTGCCGTCGCTGTTGCTCTCGTTGCTCGGCGCAAACGGGTTCTTGCCGCGGGAGATGACGTTCTCTGCGCCGACGGTCAGCTGGCCGCTCCAGGGGGTGCGCCAGGTCAGACCCAGGCCCAGACCTTCCCACTTTTCCGGCTGGCCGGGGACGTCGACGACGCGGCCGATGACGTTGGCGCTGAAGGCACCGTAGCCGCCTCCGACGCTCAGGGTCTTGCTGTCCCACTGGTCGGCGATCGCCGGCGAAACGTCGGCCAGCGGTACCAGGCGCGCGCGCGCATAGGTGCCGCCGATCGAAACGAAGCCTTCGCGGCCGATGTTCTTCTGTCCGAACACGGTCAGGTCGTTCTGTTCGACGCGGGTCAGCGGTGCCTTGCCGGCGCCGACCAACCAGGCCGGCAGGGTATCGCGGCCGGTACCTGCAGTGACGCCGGCGCGTGCGCCGCCACGGTTGAAGCCCAGGGTTGCCGACACGCGGCGCGATGCGGCGGCGCTGTCTTCTTCGTCATCGCCGATGCCTGCGAGCAGGCAGTGGCTGGCGAGTCCGTTGATGTTGGTGCCGCGGCTGCTGTTGCAGATCAAGCCCAGCGAATCGCCGGAGGTCAGGCCGAACGCCGCGTCCAGCGAGTTGCGGCCGAAGTGCCAGCGTGCACCGGCCCTCTGCTCGCCGGTGGGCTCCAAGTACAGAAAGGCTTCGACCTTGCCGCTGCCCTTGTTCCACACCGGCAGGATGGTGCTTTCACGTACCTGCTGGGTCGACTGCGCATGCACACCCGTAGCCGCCGCAAGGGCAACCATCAGAGCAAGCGGAAGGCGCAGTAGGTGTCGCATACCAGAGTTCAGACCCAGCGGCAGTTGTTAAGTTCCCGGAAGCGGGCAGTCGGAATGCTAGGGTGTTTATGATTATTTAACAAGTACTCACGATCCCCGGATCGCACCTGTCAAACCTTTCTACTGCAACCGTTCCGGCGCCTCCTGCAGGGGGCGCGCCTCGCTGAAAAGTACGTCCAGTGCGGTCAACGGAAAGTGATACTCACGCCCACAGAACTCGCAGCGGACCTCGACCTCGCCGGTCGCCTCGGCAGCGGCACGGGCCTCGTCTTCGCCCAGGGACTGCAGCATCGAGGCGACCCGCTCGCGCGAGCAAGAGCAGCCGAAGCTGAGCGGCTTGCTGCCCAGTAATTGGGTGTCTTCCTCGTGGAACAACCGGTGCAGCAGGTCCTCGCTGGCGACCGAGAGCAATTCCGGTGCGCCCAGGGTGTCGAACAGCGCGCCGATGCGGGTCCAGCCATCGGTGTCGCCCTCGTCGCCGGGCAGCTTTTGCAGCAACAGGCCAGCGGCCTGATCCGGGCCGGCGGCCAGCAGCAGGCGGGTCGGCAGTTGCTCGGACTGCTGGAAATAAGTTTCGAACGCTTCGGCCAGATCCGGCGCCTGCATGCCGACCAGGCTCTGGTAGCGCTGCGGTTCGCGGGGGTCCAGGCCGGGGTTCTCGATGGTGATGGCCAGCAGCGCGGCCTCACCCAGTTCGCGCAGGTCGGCGGGCGCATCGGCGCCGTCGGCCAGCTGCACGATGCCGCGCAAGGTGCCGGCCGCGGTGCATTCGGCGAACAGGGTGCGCAGCGTCTGGTTGCCGCGCAGCTGCACCGACAGACGCCCGTCGACCTTGGTGTGGCCGGTGAACAGGGCGGCGGCCACCGCCGCCTCGCCGAGCAACTGGCGTGCGGCGGGCGGGTAGTCGGCGGCCCCCTGGATGTCGTGCCAGGCCTGGGTCAGGCGGACATGGACGCCGCGCACGCCGGCAGCAGGCAGCAGGAAACGGGAAAGCTGATCGTGATCGGTCATGGGAACATCGGACGTAAGGGACGCCGGTTGCCGGATAATGCAACGAGCATCGGGATGAAAGGTCGTAGCGAACAATGGGGACGGATGCATTGGATGGCAAGCAGGTGGCGCCACCGCGGCGCGCGGGTCGCTGGCTGCGTTGGCTGTTGGCAGCGCCGCTGCTGTTTGCCGCCGCGAGCGTGCTGCAGGTGCTGGTGCTGCGGGTGGTCGATCCGCCGATCAGCAGCATGATGGTGGGGCGTTATCTGGAAGCCTGGGGCGAGGGCGATTGGGATTTTTCGCTGCACCAGCAATGGCGCGACTACGACGGGATCGCCGCCAGCCTGCCGATTTCGGTGGTGGCTGCGGAGGATCAGCAGTTTCCGGTGCATCACGGCTTCGACCTGCAGGCGATCGAAAAGGCGCGCGATCACAATGCGCGCGGTGGGCGCGTGCGCGGGGCCAGCACGATCAGTCAGCAGGTCGCCAAGAACGTGTTCCTGTGGCAGGGCCGCAGTTGGGTACGCAAGGGCCTGGAGGCCTGGTACACGGTGCTGATCGAGTTGCTGTGGCCGAAGCAGCGCATTCTGGAGATGTATCTCAACGTGGCCGAGTTCGGTGACGGGGTGTATGGCGCGCAGGCCGCTGCCCGGCAATTCTGGGGCAAGGATGCGGCTGGGTTGTCACCGACCGAGTCGGCGCGCCTGGCGGCGGTGCTGCCCTCGCCACGCCGTTATGACGCGCGTCGGCCCGGCGCCTATGTGCAACGGCGGACGGCATGGATCCAGCGGCAGGCACGCCAGCTGGGTGGCCCTGCGTACCTGCAGGCGCCGTGAGCGTGCAGACGTCCGAGCCCGCACAATTGCCGGTGGCAGCAGACCGCCTCACGGTGGTGATTGCAGCCTATAACGAGGAGACCAGCATTCCACAGCTGCATCCGCGCCTGTGCGCAGTGCTGGCGGGCCTGAGTGGCGTGCAGACGCATGTGCTGTATGTCGACGATGGCAGCAGCGATGGCACCTGGAGCGTGTTGCAGGCACTTGCCGATGCCGATGCGCAGGTGAGTGCGGTGCGGCTGTCGCGTAACTTCGGCAAGGAAGTGGCCATTTCTGCAGGCTTGGACCATGTGCTGCCCGGTGCGGTGGTGCTGCTCGATGCCGATGGACAGGACCCGCCGGAGTTGATCCCCGAGTTCGTCGCGCTGTGGCGCGCCGGTTACGACAACATCTTCGGCACGCGGATTTTTCGCGAGGGCGAGAGCTGGCTGAAGCGCAGTGCGGCGCATGCGTTCTACCGGGTGATCCGGCAGTTGTCGCGCACGCCGATTCCGGCCGACACGGGGGATTTCAGGCTGTTGTCGCCGCGGGTGGTAGAAGCCTTGCAGCAGCTGCGCGAGCGCCACCGTTTCATGAAGGGGCTGTTCGGTTGGGTCGGGTTTCGCCAGGTGGCATTGCCGTACCGGCGTGCGCCACGGCTGTCGGGACGCAGCAAATTCACCGTGTGGCGGCTGTGGAACTTCGCGCTGGATGGCATCACCAGCTTTTCCACCGTGCCGCTGCGCGTGGCGACCTATCTGGGCTTGCTCACCGCGCTGGTGGCATTCCTGTTCGGTGGCTGGGTGGTGATCAAGGCGGCGCTGATGGGCGACCCGGTGGCCGGCTGGCCGACCATGATGTCGGTGATCCTGTTCCTGGGCGGCATCCAGCTGATCGCCCTGGGCCTGATCGGTGAATACCTGGGCCGCTTGTACGACGAGGCCAAGCAGCGTCCGCTGTATCTGGTCGATACCCACCGCGGCGCGGTGGGAGTAGGCTGCGACCATCAGATCAAGCGCGGAGCGGGCCATGCAGACCGTACGACAGCTATTGGGGACCAAACAGGTTGAGGTATTCGCGGTAGCGGCAGACGCTGCAGTGATCGAGGCGATCCGCCTGATGGCCGACAAAGGCATCGGCGCGGTGTTGGTGATGGACGGGCCACGCCTGGTCGGCATCGTGTCCGAGCGCGATTACGCGCGCAAGGTGGTGCTGCGCGATCGCGCCTCATCGACCACCAGCGTTGCCGACATCATGAGTACCGAGGTGGTGACAGTGTCGCCGTCGGACACGGTGGAGCGCTGCATGCAGTTGATGACCGACGGCCGCTTCCGGCATCTGCCGGTGGTCGACAACGGCCGCGTGCAGGGCGTGATTTCCATCGGTGATCTGGTCAAGGCGGTGATCGAGAACCAGCAGCGCGATATCGATCAGTTGCAGCGTTACATCGCCAGCTAGGGCCGTGCCGGCGATGTTCCCTGCGTCTTGTCCTGAACGCTGTTGATCGACATAGCTCGAGAAGTGTGGCGAGCAGATAGATCAGCTTTGGAGCGTTTGATCTGCGGCCTGGTCGCAAGGGTCAGTTGAGATGGTCGGGGTGCATCGCTCTCAATAACACAGGCAGCAAACTCTCTGGTGCGGTGTTCTCGACGCTGGGAGTTTGCTGCAAGGCCCTTGCCCGCCCACCATCGCAGGACACGCCGCAAGTACATCCTTGTAGGCTCTTACGCGGCATCCATGCCGCCTAAGGTCCCGCGACGGTGGGCGGGCAAGGACCCGTCGAGAAGGTCGGTCTGCATGGTGCAAGCAGTGCAGGCCGTGCGGTCGTTCGAGGACTGCGGTCTGATCAGTTCCTGTTGATCCGGCCATCACTGCAGGTTTCGGGATCACTGCATCCGACAATGCACTTGCATGCAATCGACATCTTGCCTTTATCGCTACAGCGGTCGACAGGTTTGCTGACGGCGCAAGGTCGTGCAGTGAACTTACTTTGCGAACTTGCCGCCGCAGTCGCTGTCCTTGCCGGGACCCGGTTCGAAGGTTGCGAGCAAGGCGGCGGGTGGAGCGATCATGCCCAGGCCGACCGCAAGCGCGCCGCGCAGACCCAATGCCTTGAAGTCCGGACGGAAGGTCGGGTCCTTGAAGCTGCCGCCAATCCGCAATGGCGAGCGCAGGCTCAGGATGCTGCGATCTTTCGGGCGTGGGCGCAGCAGCAGGTCCAGCGTCTCGTCCTTCAAGCTGATGCTGCCTTCGCCAATGATGATGGTGTCGGTGCTGTCGAACGCCAGCGCACGCGATTGCATCAGGCCGTCCTGCACGCCGAAGTCGCCGAAGATGCAGCGCACCGGAATCTGTCGGTCCTTGGTGACCAGATACTTGAGCGACTCGGCGATATCCAGCCCGGCCAGCTCCATGATCAGATTTCCGACATGGCCGCGGCCCATGCCCACGCCGATCGTGCCGTCGGCGGTACCGAGCATCGCGCCGATCGAGTTGCCGCGTCCACGCAGATCGAATTCGCCACCGATGGCACCCGAGGCCTGCTTGGCGAGGGCGGTATCGGGGAAGAGTTGATCCAGCCGGATGCCGCGAAGACCTGCCTTGAGGTGCGTGGTGATCACCTCGCTGCGCGCATCCATGCGGATGATGGAGCGGATATCGCCACCGGCAACGCCGAAGTTCAGCGGGTCCAGCTGCAGCAAGCCGTCCTTCAATGTCAGCGAGGCATCCATGTCGTCCAGCGGCCACGATGGCGCATTGATGCGCTGCGCGCGCCAGCGTACCTGCGCATCCATCGCGCGTAGCTTCGACAAGTCGTACGGGGTGTTGGGGAGCACGCGTGCACTGGCTGCGAGCTGTGCCGCCTGTTTTTTCTGTTCTGCATTTGCCGACTCGTTCGCGCCGGTCTTCGGTGGCGCGCCGATGAACCCTGCCAGGTCGTCGAAGTCCAGGCGTTTGGACGCCAGATCGGCACGCAGGAACGGACGCTTGTTGCGCAGGTCCACTTCTGCAGTGCCCGACAGATCGCTGTCGCCGGCGGTACCGGTGAACTTTTCGTAGCGCCAGAGCTGGCCGTTGCGGCGCAAATGACCGTCTAGCTTGTATGGCGGCGTCGACGGCATGGCCACGCCGGTCAGCGGATACAGGTCCTGCATGTCCTGGCCACTGAGCGCCATTTGCAGATCGAAGACCTGGAACTGGAACGGGTTGGTCAAGGTGCCGCGCACGTGGGTGCGGGTGGCGCCGGCGCTGCCGCGCAGATCGATGCGGAATGGGTGCTCGCTCTGGCTCAGTTCCAGCGGCGAGGCAGTATTGCCCTTGAGCGTAAAGGGATAGCCCTTCCAGCGGCCCTTGCCGTCGATGCCGATCGGCGCGGCACGTTGGTCGCTGCTCGGTGGTGCGAGGCTGTTGATTGCCACATCCACGTTAGAGCGATTGGCTGCATCGATGTATTGCAGGCGCCCGTTGTTCACCAGCAGGCGGCCAAGGCGCGGCATGGTGCCATCGCCACTGTCCTGATCGAATACCCAGTTGCCGGGATGGGTGTCGTCGCCGGCTTCCAGCAAGAGGGTTGGGTGATCCAGGCGGATTTCCGGTAGACGCACTTTGCCGCGCAGCAGTGGCCACAACTCGACATCGATCTCGGCCGAGTTGAGCTCGGCCATCGGCCCGCGCTTGGACCATGCTGCGTTCGCCAGGCTCAGCCGATTGCCGCGCACGGTGGTCGTGCGGCCCAGCTTCACGTCCAGATAGCCGAGATGGAACTGGCGACCGGTCTTGGCGCTGACCACGCGCTCGACCGGACCGCGCAGCCAGTTCCACTGGAACAGCAGCACGAAGATCACCACGGCGGCGGAGACGATGGCAAGCCCGACCAGCCAGCGTCGACGACGTGGGCTGGGGGGCGATGGTGCAGCTGAGGTGTCGGTCACGTTGTTCACGCTGGCCATGGTTGGCGATGCCTCGTGCACGGCGCGCGAACGTGCCGCAGATCGCGTCTCACATCACCTGCGCAATCACCGCAACGAAGTGACAGGCACTGCCGGCCAGTACGAACAGGTGCCAGATCGCGTGGAAATAGCGCTGGGTGTCGCGTTGGTAGAAATACGTGCCCAAGGTATAGAAGAGTCCGCCGGCCAGCAACCAGCACAGAGACCAGGTATCGACCGAGCGCAGCAAGGGCTGGATCGCCACCACGATCAGCCAGCCCATCGCCAGATACAGCACCGTCGACAGCAGGCGGAAACGACCGGTGAAAAACAGCTTGAAGACCACTCCGGCGGCGGCGATCGTCCAGATCGCGGCGAACAATCCCCAGCCCCAGGAGTCGCGCAGATTGATCAGCGTAAACGGGGTGTAGGTACCGGCGATCAACAGATAGATCGCGCAGTGATCGAGCACCTGCAGGCGCGCCTTGGCGCCCGGGTGCGGGATGGCATGAAACAGCGTGGAGGCAACGTATAGCAACACCAGGGTGGCGCTGAACACGATGGAGGTGGCCAGTTGCCAGCCGTCGCCATAGACGGCGGCCAGCGTGATCAGCACCGAGCCACCGGCCAGTGCGGCAATGGCACCCAGGCCGTGGGTCACGGCGCTGGCTATCTCGTCGCGCAGGTCGGTCGAGGGGGAGGCGTCTGCGTTCATGCCAAAAAGGTACCGCAATTGCGAGCAATTCGCATCGCCAGCAAGTGCGGTCGCAGGCGCCGGTTCAAGCCGCGGTCAATCGATCGCCTTGGCATGCGCGTGTTCGCGCGTGGCAGAGAAGCGCACGTCCGGCGCGCGTTCCTGCGCCAGCTGCAGATTCACCCGCGTCGGTGCGAGATACACCAGCTGGCCGGCCGCGTCGATGCCCAGGTTGCCGGCGTTTTTCTCGCGGAACTCCTCCAGCTTCTTGGCGTTGTCGCAATGTACCCAGCGTGCGGTGGTGACACTGACCGGCTCGAAGATCGCGTCCACGCCGTATTCGTCCTTGAGCCGGTAGGCCACCACGTCGAACTGCAGCACGCCCACCGCGCCCAGGATCAGATCGTTACTCATCAACGGGCGGAAGAACTGCGTGGCGCCTTCTTCGGACAGCTGTGCCAGGCCCTTTTGCAGCTGCTTGAGCTTGAGCGGGTCGCGCAGGCGTGCACGCCGGAAAAGCTCCGGTGCGAAGTTGGGAATGCCGGTGAACGACAGCGATTCGCCTTCGGTGAAGGTGTCGCCGATGGAGATGGTGCCGTGGTTGTGGATACCGATCACGTCGCCCGGCCAGGCTTCGGCGGCGATTTCGCGGTCGGAGGCCATGAAGGTCAGCGCGTTGGCCAGCTTGACGTCCTTGCCGCTGCGCACATGCAGGGCCTTCATGCCGGCGGTGAACTTGCCCGAGCACACGCGCATGAAGGCCACGCGGTCGCGATGCTGCGGGTCCATGTTGGCCTGGATCTTGAAGACGAAGCCGCTGAGCTTGGCTTCGGTCGCCTCGACCCGGCGGCCGGTGGTGTCGCGCGCCTGCGGCGGCGGTGCATGTTCGACGAAGAAATCCAGCAGCGGTTGCACGCCGAAGTTGTTGACGCCCGAGCCGAAGAACACCGGGGTCTGCTGGCCGGCGCGATAGGCGTCCAGATCGAATGGATTGCTGGCACCCTGCACAAGTTCCAGCTCGTCGCGCAGCTCGGCCAGCATCTGCGCGCCGATCTTTTCGGCAAGGCCGGGCGCATCCAGCGACGGGAAGATGGTCGAATCCTGGCGGGTGAAGTTGCGGCCCTGTTCGTACAGGTGCACCTCGCCGGTGATCAGGTGCACCACGCCCTTCAGGCGCTGGCCCATGCCGATCGGCCAGGTCACCGGCGCGCACTGGATGCCGAGCACGGTCTCGACTTCATCCAGCAGATCGATCGGGTTCTTGCCCTCGCGATCGAGCTTGTTGATGAATGTCATGATGGGGGTGTCGCGCAGGCGGCAGACCTCCATCAGCTTGATGGTGCGTTCTTCCACGCCCTTGGCGACGTCGATGACCATCAGCGCCGAGTCCACCGCGGTCAGCACCCGATAGGTGTCCTCGCCGAAGTCGGCGTGGCCGGGGGTGTCGAGCAGGTTGACGATCTTGCCCTCGTACGGGAACTGCATCACCGAGGAGGTGACCGAGATGCCGCGTTCCTTTTCCAGCGCCATCCAGTCCGAGGTGGCGTGACGGGCGGCCTTGCGGCCCTTCACCGAGCCGGCCATCTGGATCGCACCGCCGAACAGCAGCAGCTTTTCGGTCAGCGTGGTCTTGCCCGCATCGGGGTGGGAAATGATGGCGAAGGTGCGGCGGCGCGCGGCTTCGTTGGAGACGTCGGACATGGGCTGAGCGCGCCCGGTCGGACGCCTGCGGAAACTGAGGAAGCCGGAGATTATAGCGGCTTCGCCGCAGCCGGCCTCTGTAGCGCCGGTCAGGGGCTCTCCGGGCCGCAGGTTGGCGCTCCCGGGTGCCGCCACTCACGGTGCCGGCGAGGGGAACTGCAACTCGCCCTGCGGGCCCAGCATCCGGAACGGCAACGAGATCAGGCGCATGTCCGCATTGCGCTGGAGCGAAAAATGCAGGTGCGGGGCCGTGCTGAAGCCGGTACTGCCCGAGGCGCCCAGGCGCTCGCCGGTGCGCACCACCTGGCCCGGGCGTACCGCCACGCCATCGGGCGCCAGGTGGGCATAGATGGCCATGCTGCCGTCGGCGTGCAGCACCCGCACCAGGTTGCCGGCGCCGGCGGCCTGGTCATGCGGGCCGCCTTCGCTCACATCGCGCCGTACCTCCATGACCGTGCCCGCGCGCGCCGCCAGCACCGGCGTGCCCTGCGGCAGCGCGAAGTCCACCGCGTACCAGTTGGGCGCATCGGTATGGCTGAAGGTCCCGCCAAAGCCCTGGTCCACTTGGATCGGCGCATCGCGGAACGGGAGCTGGTAACGCACTTGCTGCTGCGGGCGGGCCTGCGGATCGCCGGGCACCAGGTCGAGCTTGAGTCCAAGCCCACCCAGGCTGCGCTGGCTACTGACCGGATACAGCCGGGCGAGCAGGCGACGCTCGTGCGCAGCCAGTTGCACCGTCAGCGGCAACTGCGGCACGGCGCGGTAATCCTCGCTAGGCGGTGCGCTCAGTTGCACCTGTGCGGGCCCGGCCAGCGGGTTGCTGACCCAGGCCAGGTAGGCCGCCGCCTGCCATTCCAGTTGCAATGAGGGGCCGGTGCCGGGCGATGCGGGCGCCGTCTGTGCC
This sequence comes from Xanthomonas sp. F14, assembly GCF_014199865.1. Taxonomy (NCBI): domain Bacteria; kingdom Pseudomonadati; phylum Pseudomonadota; class Gammaproteobacteria; order Lysobacterales; family Lysobacteraceae; genus Xanthomonas; species Xanthomonas sp. F14. The sequence goes on from NZ_JACHOM010000002.1 coordinate 510,918, forward strand.
GCTGCGACTGATGGCGAGCTCGCAGCCGTGTTTGCGGCACCGGGCCAATGCCAGCGTTGCTGCGCGTCGGCGGACGCGGCGTACGCCAGAAACGCGATGAAGCACTGCCGGGCGAGGGCGGGCAGGGCGCTGCGAGACACGTGGTCGGGCACGCGATCGGCTCGAACGAAGGAGCCTCAAGTATGCGGTCCATCACAGGCCGCAGTGGTATCGGATGAAAATATATCTTTCCATCCGCATGAAGAGATTGACATCGCAAAAAAGCGGTGGCATCTTGGCTTCACCATCGAGACCGGCGGAGGGACAGGCCCTTTGATGCCGGGGCAGCCAGCGGAGCGCGCAAGCGCCCGCGTTTGGTGCCAAATCCTGCGGGGACCTCCGCGTCCGCCGAAAGATGGTTCGAATCGTGCCTTGCGCACGTCGAACGCGAGCTCCCGCGAAGCTCGATGGCCGATCCACCCCGGATATCGCCATGAGCCTCGTGAATACAGCATCGCCGACACCGACCGAATACGCCGATACACCCGCCGCTACCGACGACGGCTTGATTGCCGTGCGCGGCGAGCGTGTCATTGCCCTGCCGATGCGCCATGCCGGCATGCGCGAGTTGCGGCTGCGCTATGAACTGATCGGCGCTGGCAACGCGCCGGTGGTGTTCGTGGCCGGCGGGATTTCCGCGCATCGCCATCTGGCCGCCAGCGACCTGTTCCCCGAGAAGGGCTGGGTGGATGGCCTGGTGGGTGCCGGCCGCGCGCTGGATCCGGCATCGCGGCGCCTGCTGGCGTTCGATTTTCTCGGTGCGGATGGCACGCTGGATGCGCCGATCGATACCGCCGACCAGGCCGATGCGATCGCCGCCTTGCTGGATGCGCTGGGTATCGCGCGTTTGCACGGCTTTGTCGGCTACTCGTACGGTGCGTTGGTCGGCTTGCAGTTCGCGACCCGCCATGCCGCCCGTGTCGGTACCTTGGTTGCGGTCAGTGGCGCGCATCGCGCCCATCCCTATGCCGCCGCCTGGCGTGCATTGCAGCGCCGCGCGGTGGCGCTGGGTCAGCTGCAATGTGCCGAAAACCATGGGCTGGCGCTGGCACGGCAGTTCGCCATGCTCAGCTATCGCACCCCGGAAGAATTCAGCGAGCGCTTCGACGCGCCGCCGGAAGTGATCAATGGCCGCGTGCGCGTGGCCGCCGAAGACTACCTGGATGCCGCCGGCGCGCAGTACGTCGCGCGCACGCCGGTGACCGCCTACTTGCGACTGTCCGAATCCATCGACCTGCACCGCATCGACCCGGCGCAGGTGCGCGTGCCCACCGTTGTCGTTGCGGTGGAGGGCGACCGCCTGGTGCCGCTGGCCGACCTGGTCAGCCTGGTCGAAGGGTTGGGGCCGCGCGGCAGTCTGCGCGTGCTGCGCTCGCCGTATGGCCACGACGCCTTCCTGAAAGAAATCGATCGCATCGACGCGATCCTCGCCACTGCCCTTCGCATCACCGGAGAAACCGCATGAGCTTTCGTGACCCCGCCGACGCCCCCTGTACCGCCGCCACCGCCGCCGTCCGCGCCGGTATCGATCGCGACACTGCCTATGGTGCGGTGACGCCGCCGATCGTGCTGTCGTCGAACTTCTCCTTCGATGGTTTCGGCAACAAGCGCCAGTACGACTACACGCGCAGCGGCAACCCGACCCGCGATCTGCTCGGCGAAGCACTGGCCGAGCTGGAAGGCGGTGCGGGCGGGGTGATCACCTCCACCGGCATGGGCGCGATCAATCTGGTGCTCAATGCGTTGCTGCAGCCGGGCGATACCCTGGTGGTGCCGCACGATGCCTATGGCGGCAGCTGGCGCCTGTTCAACGCGCTGGCCAAGAAGGGCCACTTCGCGCTGATCACCGCCGACCTCACCGACCCGCGTTCGCTGGCCGATGCTTTGGCGCAGTCGCCCAAGCTGGTGCTGATCGAAACCCCGTCCAACCCGCTGTTGCGCATCACCGATCTGCGCTTTGTCATCGAGGCGGCGAAGAAGGCTGGCGCGTTGACCGTGGTGGACAACACCTTCCTGTCGCCGGCGCTGCAGAAGCCGCTGGAGTTCGGGGCGGACCTGGTGCTGCACTCCACCACCAAGTACATCAACGGCCACAGCGATGTGGTGGGCGGTGCGGTAGTCGCGCGCGATGCCGAACTGCATCAGCAGCTGGTGTGGTGGGCCAATGCGCTGGGGCTGACCGGTTCGCCGTTCGATGCCTTCCTCACCTTGCGCGGTCTGCGCACGCTGGATGCGCGCCTGCGCGTGCATCAGGAAAACGCCGACGCCATCGCCGAGCTGCTGGACGGGCATGCGGTGGTCAACCAGGTGTATTTTCCCGGCCTGGCGTCGCACCCGGGTCATGCACTGGCTGCGCGCCAGCAGAAGGGCTTTGGCGCGATGATGAGTTTCGAGCTCGACGGTGGCGAGGCTGCGGTGCGCGCGTTTGTCGATGGTCTGCGTTATTTCACCCTGGCCGAGTCGCTGGGCGGTGTGGAAAGCCTGATCGCGCATCCGGCCTCGATGACGCATGCGGCGATGACCGCCGAAGCCCGCGCTGCCGCCGGGATTTCCGATGGCCTGCTGCGGCTGTCGATCGGTATCGAATCGGCAGAAGACCTGTTGATCGATCTGCGCGCCGGCCTGGCGCGTGCCGAAGCGACGCTGACCAGCGCAAGCCGCAAACAGGTCGACGCGTGAGCACCGTGCTGCCTGTTTCGCGCCGCGCTTCGGCGGCAGCGGTGACGCCGACACCACGGCTGGCCTTGCTGGGCACCGGGACGGTGGGGCGCGCGTTCGTGGCGCGCTACACCGCGCTGCAGGAGCGCCAGCTGCAGTTGCCGCGCTTTGACTGGTTGGCCAACTCGCGTATTGCCCACGATTGCGGCACCAGCGCCGCACAGGCCCTGCACCAGGCCAATGCCGCGCCGCGGGGCCAGGCCGTGCTGCAGCCGTGGGCGGAAACCACGGCGTTACGTGCCGGCGATGTGCTGGTGGATGCGACCGCCAGCGAGGTCGTTGCCGACTGGCATGCGGAATGGCTGCTGCGTGGCGTACACGTGGTCACTGCCAACAAATTGGGCCAGGGCACCGCGTTGTCGCGCGCGCAGGCCTTGCACGCGGCGCGTCACGCCAGCGGTGCGCACTACGGCGACAGCGCCACCGTGGGGGCGGGGCTGCCGGTGCTGAGCAGCGTGCGCGCGCTGGTGGCGGGCGGCGACCATATCCATTCGATCGAAGGGGTGTTGTCCGGATCGCTGGCATGGCTGTTTCATCGCTACGACGGCAATGGCGCATTTTCCGATTGCGTGCGTGAGGCGATGGCGGCCGGCTATACCGAGCCGGATCCGCGCATCGATCTGTCGGGCGAGGACGTGCGGCGCAAGTTGCTGATCCTGGCGCGCGCGGCGGGCTGGCAGCTGGAAGCCGAACAGGTGCATGTGGAATCGCTGGTGCCGGCAAGCATTGCGCGGCTGCCGCTTGATGCCTTGGATGCGCAGCTGGGCGCACTGGATGCGGTGGTCGGCGCGCGCTGGCAGCAAGCACGTGCCGCGGGGCGTTGTCTGCGCTTCGTCGGCCGTGTGGACACACATGGTGCCAGCGTCGGCTTGCGCGAGTTGGCGCTGGATCACCCGCTGGCCGGCGGCGCCGGCACCGATAACCGTGTCGCCATCAGCAGCGATCGCTATCGCCAGCAGCCATTGCTGATCCAGGGGCCGGGCGCGGGTGCCGAGGTCACGGCGGCGGCGTTGCTGGATGATGTATTGCGGATTGTGGCTGGGTAGCCGGTTAGGGACATGGAGAGGCGCCGGCGCTCTTTGAGCGCGGCGGTGGGTGCGCGCGCTGTTGGTTGGATCGCCACGCGTGTTGATGGCCTGCCGGGTGTTCTGCACCTTGCAAACGGCTCAGCTGCAGCTCGCCCTTGCGCAAGCTGCAGCTTCTGAGGATGCGTTGGTCATGCCAATCGCACCGCCGCTGGCATTGCTTACGGCGCAATCGCCTTCAGTAATGCGGCATTGAATCGTGTTGGGTCCTGCACCTGCGGCGAATGTCCGAGATCGGCGAATTCGACGAGCTTCGCGTTCGGAATCGCCTCGGCCGCACGCTTGCCCAGCTTGGTGTAATCGCCGACACGTGCCTTGACCTCGGGCGGTGCGGTGTCCTTGCCGATCGCGGTGCGGTCCTTGAGACCAATGAACAGCGTGGTCGGCACGCTGAGTTTGGGCAGTTCGTAGACCACCGGTTGGTTGAACACCATGTCGTAGGTCAGCGCCTGGTTCCAGGCAACCGCCTGCCTGCCGTTGCCCAGCGACATGCCGGCCTGCATGCGCGCCCAGCGCTCGAACTCGGGCTTCCACTGGCCGGCGTAGTAGACCTCCATCTGATACTTCTTGATGCGCTCGAAGCTGATCTTCAGTTCGTTGTCGTACCAGGCATCGACGCTGCGCCACGGAATGCCTTCGGCCTTCCAGTCTTCCAGGCCGATCGGGTCGACCAAGGCCAGGTGCTCGGTGGCCTGCGGATACATCAGCGCGTAACGGATGGCGAGCATGCCGCCCATCGAATGGCCGACCACCACCGCACGTTCTATACCCAGCCTCTTCAGCAGCGCCTGGGTGTTGTCGGCCAGTTGCGCGAAGGAAAACTGATAGGCGGCCGGCTTGCTGGATTTGCAGAAGCCCACCTGGTCAGGCGCAATGACGCGGTAGCCGGCGGTACTCAACGCGGCAATGGTCTGTTCCCAGGTGGCGGCGCAGAAGTTCTTGCCATGCAGCAGCACGGCGGTGTGCCCGTTGGGTTTGCCGGTGGGCGCGACATCCAGGTACGCCATTTCCAGCGGCTGCCGTTGCGAGGTGAACGCAAAGGTTTTGACCGGATAGGGGTAGTCGAAGCCTTCCAGGCGCGGGCCGTAGCTGGCTTCCTGTGCCATCAGAGGGCCGCAGGCCAGGGCCAGGGCGAGAGTGCAGGCAAGCTGTCGCATCGCGATCTCCGTCGGAATCCAGCGTCAGACGGTACATGGCGGCATGTGGTGGGGACGTACAGCGCTGGCATGCGACTGCATCGGCAGCCGCTGCCGTTGGACGCATTGCCCAGTTTCGCGATGCCTGGAGAGTGACTGCAATACATGGCGCGGCCCGGGGCCGCGCCCGGCTCAGCATTCGATAACGTTGACCGCTAGGCCGCCGCGGCTGGTTTCCTTGTACTTGTCCTGCATGTCGCGGCCGGTGTCGCGCATGGTCTTGATGACCTTGTCCAGCGACACCTTGTGCTTGCCGTCGCCGCGCATGGCCATGCGGCTGGCGTTGATCGCCTTGACCGCGCCCATTGCATTGCGTTCGATGCAGGGGATCTGCACCAGGCCGCCGATCGGGTCGCAGGTCAGGCCCAGGTTGTGCTCCATGCCGATTTCCGCGGCGTTTTCGATCTGCCCCGGGTTGCCGCCCAGCGCGGCGACCAGGCCACCGGCGGCCATCGAACAGGCCACGCCCACTTCGCCCTGGCAGCCGACTTCGGCGCCGGAAATGGAGGCATTTTCCTTGTAGAGGATGCCGATGGCCGCAGCGGTGAGCAGGAAGTCGAAGATGCGCTGCTCGGATGCGCCGGGGCAGAAGCGGTCGAAGTAATGCAGCACCGCCGGGATGATGCCGGCGGCGCCGTTGGTGGGCGCGGTGACCACGCGGCCACCAGCTGCGTTTTCCTCGTTGACGGCCAGTGCGTAGAGATTGACCCAGTCCAGTGTGGTCAGCGGGTCGCGCATTGCCGCTTCCGGTTTAGACGACAGTTCGCGATACAACGCCGGTGCGCGCCGCGAGACATTCAGGCCACCCGGTAGCGTCCCTTCCTGGCGGATGCCGCGCTCCACGCAGGACTGCATCGCGCTCCAGAGTTCGCGCAAGCCTGCGCGAATCTCGTCCTCACTGCGCCAGCTCTTTTCGTTTTCGAACATCAGCGCGGCGATGCTCAGGCCGCTGCGCGCGCACTGCGCGAGCAATTCGTCGCCGCTGAGGAAGGGGTAGGGCAGCGGCGTTTCGTCGGCCACGATGCGGTCGTCGGCGGCATCGTCCTGGTTGACCACGAAGCCGCCGCCGACCGAGTAGTAATCGCGCGTGGCGATCACTGCTTCATCGGCATCGTAGGCGGTAAAGCGCATGCCGTTGGTGTGGTAGGGCAGCTTCTGCCGCTTGTTCATCGGCAGGTCGCGTTTTTCGTCGAAGGCGATGACGTGCTGGCCCATCAGGCTGATGCGCTTGCTGGTGCGGATGCGCTCCAGCGTGGCCGGGATGATGTCCGGGTCGATCAGGTTGGGGCGGTGGCCTTCCAGGCCGAGCAGCACGGCCTTGTCGGTGCCATGGCCGCGGCCGGTCAGGGCCAGCGAGCCGAAGACCTCGGCGCGGATGCGCACCACGTCCTGCAGGCGGCCGGCATCCAGCAGCCAGCGATGCACGAAGCGCTCGGCCGCGCGCATCGGCCCCACGGTGTGGGAGGAACTCGGACCGATGCCGATCTTGAACAGGTCGAACGTGCTGACAGCCATGCTTGCCGGAGAGGTGAGCGTAAAGGCGGCTATTCTAGTCGCTCGGCGCTTGCGGCACGGCTGCAGCGCAGCATGAGACTTCCCGATGGCCTTGATCCTGTACCAGCGCGACGATTGCCACCTGTGCGACCAGGCCGTGGAAGTGCTGGCGCAGGCACGCGCAGGCGAGTTCGGCAGCGTCTTCATCGACGGCGATGCGGCGCTTGAGGCCGCTTACGGGGAGCGCGTGCCGGTGGTGGGCGATGCGCACGGGCGCGAGCTGGATTGGCCATTCGACAGCCGGCGGTTGCGCGAGTGGTTGAATGCCGGCACGCGATGAAGCGGCGTGTTCGCCTCCGGTGCGCGCCATATTTTGGATCTGGAGTGGCTGAAAACGACTTCGTGCCGGTCTGGTGCGGAGCGGATGATCTGGGCCTTCGCTGCAAGGCGGCCGATCTGCTGCTTGGCCGCAGGGCGCTTGCCCGCTCACCCTCGCGGAACACGCCGCACGTATGTCCGTGTAGGCGCTTACGCCGCATCCATGCCGCGTAAGGTCCCGCGACGGTGGGCGGACAAGGACCCGTCGAGCTGGTCGGTGTGTATGGTTCTCAACAACACAACCGGCATCTGTCTGGTGAGGGCACCGCGCCTTCGACCGACTCAGCGTTTAACCTCGGCTTTTGACTGCATCCAACACGATGGGGCTAACAAACGAATCGTGTCGGCCGCCCGTTCAAGGTGTCAGCCGTATTGATTCAATGGCACCACTGCTGCTCGCAGGGCACGCCATCGTGGTCGCCGTCCATCGTTGTGTCGGGGCAGTTGCGCAGCACCCAGGTGGCATCGTCGCAGGAGGTCATCTGCGAGCAGTGTTTGCGGCCGCCGCAGCTGTAGTGCGGCGTGGGTGCGGGTGTGGCCGATGTTGTGCCTGCTGCTGCAGCTGGCGTTATCGCTGGCGAGCTCTGGAGCGCTGCGCGGTCTGGCAGCGTCCTGGTTGCCGGTGCCGGTGCCGGAGCTGCTGACGCAGTTTCAGTGGGTGCAGGGGCTGGCATCAGCGCGTCCCGACTGAGGTACGCATAGCCGCCAGCACCTGCCACAAGCAGCAGCAACATGACCTTGCCCAGCCCGAGCGAGCGATGGGGCAATGGCGATCGCGCTGCCGCATGCTGCCGGCGCGCACCACGTCCGGCTGCATGCTGGCCAGCGCGTATCACGCGCACGGCCTGCCGTCGCCCATCCTTGCCCGGTTCGATCTCGAAGGAAATCACTTCGCCGATGCGTGGCGTTTCGAAGCCACGGGGAAACGCTGAAATGTGCACGAACAAATCATCCCCCGGCTGCGCCGGCGTGATGAAGCCGAAGCCGCGATCGGTATTCCAGCGGGTCAAGGTTCCATGCGTGCGCATCGGCGGTGTCCCTGGGATGGATGCCGAGTCTAGCGGTCGCGCGGTGTCATCCGGCCGCCAGGCACAAAAAAACGGCGGACCCGACGAGGTAGTCCGCCGTTCAATGGCCGCGTCCGGTTGCGGCCGGTGGCGTTACTTCGCCTTGAACACGACCTTGGTGCTGATCGCGGTTTCGTTGGGAATGGTCTTGGTATCGGCCCAGTCGCCGCCGCCGACGCCGAAGTCCAAGCGCTTGACCAGTGCCTTGCCGGCCAGCACCGGCTGCGCGCCGGGTGTCCAGGTGAAGGTCAGCGTGACCGGCTTGCTGACACCGCGCAGTTCCAGCGTGCCGTCGGCCGCGTACTGGTTGCCGCCGAGTGCGCGGAACTTGTCGGCGCGGTAGCGCGCGGTGGCGAACTTGGCGACATTGAAGAAGTCCGGCCCCTGCAGGGTCGAATCGCGGTCGTTGTTGCCGCTGATGGCACTGGCCAGCGGGATGCGCACATCGAGCTTGGCGCCGGCAAGATTGGCCGGGTCGAAACTCAGCGTGGTGTCGAAACCGGGGAACTTGCCGGTAAACACTTCGCCGTCGTACTTGCTGGCAAACACCAGCGACGAGCCGGGCGCCTGCACGTAGTCGGCAGCGAGGACCGGGGCGGTGGCGAACGTGGTCACCAGCGAGGCGGCGACCAGCAGGGGAGAGGCGAACAACCTGGACGACATGGGGAATCCTTTAGGGTTTGGAAGAGAGCCAGCCGCGCGGCAACATCCGCACCAAGGTGGCGTCACGCTGGAACAGGTGGTGGTAGAGCGCAGCGCCGGCATGCGCCAACACCACGGCAATCAACAGCCAGAAGCCCCACTCGTGGATGAAGTGCGCAACCGCACGCAATTGTTCGTCCGGCGGGCTGAGCTTGGGCACGGCGAACAGGCCAAACCAGCGGAACGGGCGCAGGCCGCTGGTGGAGTCGTACAACCAGCCCGACAGCGGCATCGCAAAGATCATCGCGTACAGCAGCCAGTGGGTCAGCCCGGCGATGCGTTCCTGCCAGCGTGGGGTGCCGGCCACCGGCGGCGGCGCGCCCGCATAGAGGCGCCAGCCCAGCCGGACGATCACCAGTGCCAACACGGTCAGGCCCACCGACTTGTGCGCGGTGTAGACCCAGAAGTATTTCGGCGTCTTGGGCAATTCGCCCATGGTCAGGCCGACGATGCCCAGCACCAGGATCAGCAGTGCGATCAGCCAGTGCAGGGTCTGGCTGACACCGCCCCAGCGTTCGATGTTCTTCAGGGTCATGCTCAGGATTCCGGGCTGGGCGCAGCGTCAGGGGCGGCGGGTGCGTTTTGGGGTTGCGGCGTGTCGTCGTCGGCGCGGCCTTCGCGCACGGCTTCGGCTTCGATGCGCAGTTCCACCGTATCGCCGATCATCGATTTCCACGCATCGATGCCAAACTCGGCACGGCTCAGCGTGGCGGTGGCGGAGAACCCGGCGGTGCGGCGGAACGGCGGCAATGGATGGCGCTTGAGCGCATTGAGGGTGACGTCCAGGGTGACCGGGCGGGTGACCCCGTGCAGGGTCAGGTTGCCGGTGACCTTGGCGTGGTTCTCGCCGCTGGCTTCCACCTGCGTGGAGACGAAATGCGCGTCGGGAAAGCGCTCGGCGTCGAGTAGGTTGCGTGCCAGGGTGGCCTCGTTCCACTTGGCATCGCCCAGGTCGGTGCGGTGCAGCGGCACGGTCACGTCCAGCCGTGCCGAGGCCCAGTCGTCCGGGTCGAACACCAGCGTGCCGCTGGTTCCGGAAACGGTGCCCAACGCCTTGGAAAAGCCGGCATGTTCGACTGCAAATAGCACCCGCGTGTGCACCGGATCCAGCGCGTAACGCACCGGCGCGGCGGTCGCGGCAAGGCTGGTCACGACCAGGGCGGGAAGCAGCAACAGGCGGGCGAGGGTTGTCATGGGCGGATTCTAGACATATCCCGCTGCACCGCGCTTGGCTTGCGCTCGCAACGATCCGTTGCGAGCATGCGGGCTCGACGTGGAAAGGATGCCCACATGCGTGCGCTTGCTGTTTTGTTGGTCTTGCTGCTGGGCGCAATGCCCTGTGTGGCGAAGATTCCGGAGATTCCGCGTTTCCGGATCGTGGGTCCCAGCGACGGACTCCCATCGACCATGGTGGTTGCGATCCACCAGGACCGCGCCGGCTATCTGTGGCTTGGCACCCTGGATGGTTTGGTGCGGTACGACGGCGCAGGATTCAGGACCTGGCGACATGATCCTTCCGACCCGACATCGTTGCCCTGCAACGCGATCCAGGCGCTGCACATCGACGCGCTTGACAGGATATGGATCGGCTGCGGCAAGACGCTGAGCGTCATGGATGCCGGACGAGGCCATTTTCGGCACTACCGCGCGGTTGACTATCCGTCGATGAAGGACGGCGAGATCTACAGCATCACTGCGTTCGACGGCGATATCTGGGCCGGAACCACGACCGGCGCGCTGATTCGCATCGATACTTCCGGCGTGATGTCGTCGGTGGATCTGGGTACGCTCGATGGCGACCTTGACCAGGCCATGGTCATGAATCTTGCGGCGGACAACCGGCAGCGGCTGTGGATCGGAACCACCGCTGGACTGGCGTATTACGACGGAAAACGTCTGCATCGCGTCTATGTCCCGGACGAGCCTAATCGGCAGTCTGCCATCTTCGGTCTGCAATGGGCGGGGGACCGTCTGTGGCTGGGCAGCGAGTCGGGGCTGCACGTCATGGGATCCGACGATCGATGGCAGCCGCTTCCCTGGGGGACGATGTTCGGCACCGGCAACGAATTCTGGGGTGCAGTGGCTGCCCCGGACGGCGAATTCTGGTTGGGAAGCGGACGCGGTCTGTGGCGGACCCGCGGCGAGCGTCCACCGGTCCCTGCCTTCAGCGGAGAGGGGGCTTTGTCACGCCGGAATGTCATTGGCCTGCTTGGAGCCGCTGATGGCGGGCTATGGGTTCCGATGCATGGCACCGGCCTTGGGTACTTGCCGGCAGACTGGAAGCGCACTGCCGTGCTCAAACCCGCGGTGCCGACGGGTGATGCAATCTATTGCAACCTGGCCCCTGCCACACGTTCCGGTGGTCTGTGGCAAGTCGATGCGGAAGGTCGCTTGTTGCGCGTCGATCCAAGCACTGGCGACACGTTTCAGACAGGGTTGCAGTCGTCGCAACTCAAGGACATGGAGTTGGTGTCGGCGCTGGAGGATCGCCTGCAACGTGTCTGGCTAGGCAATTTGAGCTTTGGCCTTTCCCGCATGGACCTGCGGACCGGTGAATTCATCCACTGGCCGTCCGATGGCCCCGAACCGGCGTCGGCGCTATCGGCGCCTGACTGGATCATCGAGCATGGCGATACGGTGTGGATGGCCTTCATCGACATGCTGCAGCAGCGCGATCTGCGTAGCGGTCGTGTCTTGCAGCGCATCACGCAGCAGGACTTGCACGGTTTGCGCGATATCGCCGTACAGCAGCTGGAACAGGGCCCGGACGGGCGTGTCTGGGTTGCAGGCGAAGGCGGCATGTTTGCCTGGGACGAAGCGTCACACCAGTTCGTGCCGGTCCCAGGGTTGGAAGGGACGCAGATCCAGGCGTTTGCCAGCCAATCGCCGGAGATGGTGTGGGTGTATCGGGCCGTCGGTGCAGAACAATGGAAAAAAACCGCAACACGTTGGGTGCGCGTGCGTCAGGTGGGCCAGGTGGATGGCCTGACCGGGTTCGATGCGTCCGCAATGCGGATCGACCCGCGTGGCAGGGTCTGGATTTCCAGCTTGCGCGGGCTATGGCGGATCGACCCTTCGGTGACGCCGGCACGCCTACGCAATATCGGTACACGCGATGGATTGACCAGCCAGGAGTTCATTCAGCATTGTCTGCTGATGGCGGGCGATAGCCTGATCGGGGCGACCAGCGATGGCTCCACCGTGCTGCTGGATACCGCAATGCCCGATATCGCACCGTTTGTTCCGGCACTGCAGCTGGAACATGTCAGTGTGCTACGCAATGGTGCACGCGTCGCGCTGCCAATGGATCGCCCGTTTCAGCTTGGCCCTGGAGATCGGCAGCTGCAGATCGTCAGCCGTCTGCTGTCGTATAGCGACCCGCTGTCCAATCGTTATCGCAGTTTCTTGAAAGGCTTCGACACCGAATGGCAGACCTCGGGCAACGCGGGAATCCGGGAATTCGCCAGCTTGCCTGCCGGTAGCTACGAACTCACGCTGCAGGGGGTGGATCCGCTGGGCAATCGCTCACAGATGCGCTCGCTGCGGTTCTCGGTCAATCCACCGTGGTGGCGCAGTGACGCAGGCATCGCGCTCATTTGCCTGCTTGTGCTGCTGCTGGGCGCATTGCTTGCGGCAGCCTACCGCCGCCGTGTGCGCATGCGCGCGCAGTGGCAGCTGGCCCAGCACAAACGCGAGCTGGCCGAGCAGGCATCGTTGGCCAAGACACGCTTTCTTGCGACCCTGGGGCACGAAGTGCGAACGCCGATGACCGGTGTGCTGGGCATGAGCGAGTTGCTGCTGCAGACGCCCTTGGACGGACGCCAGCAGGGTTATGCCAGCGCGATCCAGCTGGCCGGCAAGCATCTGCTGCGGCTGGTCAACGATGCATTGGACCTGGCGCGGATCGAGGCCGGCAAGCTGCCGCTGGATTACCGCGACTTCGATCTGCGTCAGCTGATCGGGCAGGTGGCCGAGCTGGTGCGCCCGAGCGCCGAGCAGAAGCGGCTGGCCTTCGCCTGCGAGCTGGATGACGCGCTGCCGCCTGCATTGCATGGCGATGCCAGCCGGGTGCAACAGATCCTGCTCAACCTGTTGTTCAACGCGGTCAAGTTCACCGAGCGTGGCAGCGTCAGCCTGCGTGTGGGGGTGGTGCCGCAAAGCCACGGGCAAGGCATCCGGATCGAAGTGTGCGACACCGGCCCGGGCATGAGTTCAGAACAGCGCGGGCGCCTGTTCCAGCGCTTCGAGCAGGCCGAAGGCGCCGTGACGCTGGCCCGGCATGGCGGCAGCGGCCTGGGCCTGGCGATCTGCCGCGAACTGGCAGCGGCGATGGGCGGTGCGGTGACGGTCAGCAGCGAACTGGGGCAAGGAGCGTGTTTTGTGGTGGAGCTGCCGCTGCGCTGGGTGAGTGCGCTCCCCGCAGTGCCTGCGCCTGCACGGGCAAGCTCGCCGCAGGCACAGGCGCCATTGCAGTTGCTGCTGGTCGAAGACGACCCGACCGTGGCGCAGGTGATCGTTGGCCTGTTGCAGACGCGTGGCCATCAGGTCACCCATGTCCTGCATGGTCTGGCGGCGTTGGCCGAGGTGAGTACGCGCCGCTTCGACGCGGGGCTGTGCGATCTGGACCTGCCGGGCATCGACGGTGCGGCGCTGGTGGCGCAGTTGCGCGCGCGCGGCGTGCGTTTTCCGATCGTCGCGGTCACCGCACGTGCCGATGCCGACGCAGAACCGCAGGCGATGGCCGCCGGCTGCAATGGCTTCCTGCGCAAGCCGGTCACCGGCGAGCTCCTTGCACAGGCGTTGGCACGCGTGCTGGCCGATGCCGCCGCTGCGCATGACGTCCCGGCCGTCGGCTGAGCTGTCATCGCTTGCCCGGTCGTACGGTTGCCGCCTGGCGCCGCTGCAACAGCGTTGAGCCGGATCGAGGCCCCCTGCATGCGCTGGTTCGGGCCGGGGAGTGAAAACGGGCGAGCGACGCGACAAGCCCGCTCGGGCTTGCTCGCACCGCGTGCGGCCCGCACTATGCGGCGACTTGTCGTGAAACCTGTCCCGTGCGCCTTTTTTCGTGTTTTTCCTACTGGTTGATCGCAGCGGTGTCGCTGTGTGTGTACGTCACGGTGCCACCTGCACGGGCGGCCACGGGCGCGCTGCTCACGCCGGTGCCCAGCCAGGTCACGGTCGCCGACGGGCTGCCCTCGGACACCGTCAGTGAGCTGGCCGAAGACCAGCAGGGCTATCTCTGGATCGCCAGCGATGACGGCCTGGCCAGATTCGATGGGCGCAACTACCGCATCTGGCGGATGGAAGACGGCTTGACCAGCAACGCGATCTGGACCATCTGCGTCGATCGCGACAATCGGGTGTGGATGGGATTCGAGAACGGCGGAGCCGGTTTTCTGGAGCCCAAGACGCGCGCGTTCAGGCGGCTGGAGAACCCGCAGTTTCCGGAGCTGCGCGAAATCACGGTGTGGGCGCTGGCCTACACCCCGAACGGCGATATCTGGCTTGGTACTGCGGCCCACGGGCTGTATCGGCGACGTCCCGACGGCAGCATGCAGCGCTTTTCCAACGTGCCCAGCGACCCGACCAGCCTGCCGTCCGACAGCGTGATCGGGTTCGAGGTCGCGCCCGACGGAACATTGTGGATCGGGACCCATGGCGGGCTCGCACGCTGGGACGGCGCGCATTTTCAGCGGGTGTCGTTGCCCGGAACCACGCAGGCGGTCAACCGGCTGCACATGGAGCGCAGCGGCAACACCTTATGGGTCTCGGATGTGGTCGGCGACGCGTTTCGCGTGGACGCCGACGGCCAGGCGAGGCCCCAGCCGTGGCAGAAGGCCGTGAGCAAGCGGCGGGTGATGGGAGTGTTGCTGCACGACCGCAGCGGACGCTATTGGCTGGACACCGAGAGCGGCCTGGGCCTGTCCACCGCAGGAACCGACATCAGCAGCGTGCCGGTCTACAGCCTGTCGGCGCATGGCCTGGTCAGGCGCAACTGGATTGCCGCTTACGAGGATCGGGAGGGCGGGTTGTGGTTTGCGGCGCTTGAAGGTGGCCTGTGGCACCTGCCTCCGCATTGGGACACCTTTGCGGTACTGGCCCACCACGGTGCTGATCCACAGTCGCTGACCAATCCGTCGGTGCTGGCGACGGCGTCTTCGGCTGCGGGCGGTGTCTGGCTGGCTGGCTCGCGGCATGCGCTGGAGTATCTCGATGCGGCGACCGGCCAATTGCAGACGCATCTGACGCAAATCGATGCCCGTCCGCCCGACTCCATGCTCGAAAGCCGGCGCGGGTTGGTCTGGATCGGCGTCGAAGGAAAACTGGTCCGGTATGACCCGCAAAGCGGGCAGGTCAAACGCTTGCAGCTCCGTGAGGACGTCGAGCCTGATCCGGACGGTGCGGCGGACCGTCCGGGCTGGATGGCTGAGGACGCGCAGGGCCGCCTGTGGGTGACAGTGCTGGAATATGGCCTGCAAATCCGCAACCAGGACGGGCAACTGCTGCGGACCATCGTCAATGGCAGTCATGGACTGGAGGTGTTGACCATCCTGGACCTACGCCTCGGCCCGGATGGTCAGATATGGCTGAGCAATAACGCCGGCCTGCGGCGCTGGGACCCCGCCGCCGACCGATTTGTCCCCGTCGACGGTACACCGTCCCTGCCGACCTATCTGTTCCGGCTGGGAGAGGGGGGCGTGCTCTGGACCGGGTTGGCCGGCGAGATCCGGCGGTATCTGTGGGACGGAAAGCGGCTCAAGCACCTGGACACGGTCGGAAAGGAGCAGGAGTTTCCGTTGGTGGCACCCAACGGCCTGGTGGTCGACGCCAGGGGCGTGGCGTGGGTGTCCAGTCAACGCGGGCTGATCCGGATCGATCCCGGCAGCAGGTTGGTGCGGGTGTACGGGGTGCACGATGGGCTGCCCAACCAGCAGTTGCAGATCAACACGCTGGTGCAGGCCGGCAGCGGGCGCATCGTCGCCGCATCGCCCGACGGCGTGGTGGTGTTCGACCCGGCCACGATGCGCCCCAGCACCCGCAGGCCGCCGTTGATCATCGAACGCGTGGGCCTGCGGCGCGGGGAGCGTGGTCTGGATATCACCGGGCAAGAGCCGCTGACGATGCAGGATGGCGACCGCGATCTGCATATCGTCGCGCGCCTGCTCAGTCTGGCCGATTCCGAATCCAACAGCTACCGATTTCGGTTGAGTGGCTACGATCCGGACTGGATCGATGTCGGTCCCAGCGGCGAGCGGCAGTTCTCGCGGCTGCCCGCGGGGCATTACACGCTGGAAGTGCAGGGGCGCACCGCCGACGGCATCTGGTCGGCCAGCCAGACGCTACGTTTTCAGGTGCTGCCGCCCTGGTGGTTGTCGCCATGGGGACTGGTGTTTCTGGGCGTGCTCGCGCTCTGCGCCATCGCCGCGGCGGTGTTGTTGTATCGCCGCCGCCTGCGGCGCTTGAACGCCTGGCAGCTGGCCGTGCACAAGCAGGAGCTGGCCGAGCAGGCGTCGCTGGCCAAGACGCGCTTTCTGGCCACGCTCGGCCACGAGGTACGTACCCCGATGACCGGCGTGCTGGGCATGAGCGAGCTGTTGCTCAAGACCTCGCTGGACAACAAGCAGCGCAGCTATACCGAATCGATCCGTCGTGCCGGCGCGCATCTGCTGCGCCTGGTCAACGATGCGCTGGACCTGGCGCGGATCGAATCCGGCCGTCTGGAACTGGATCTGGAGCCGTTCTCGGTACGCCAGCTGGTGGCCGAGGTGGAAGGCCTGATGGCGCCCCTGGCGCAGGAGCGTGGCCTGCGTTTCAGCCTGGAAGTAGGGCTGCTTGGCGACATCACCGCCAGTGGCGATGTCACCCGCATTCGCCAGATTCTGCTCAACCTGCTCAGCAATGCGATCAAGTTCACCGAGCGCGGCGTGGTCGGGCTCAAGCTGACCACGCTGGGCTCGTATCAGGGGCTGCGTTTCGAAGTGGCCGATACCGGCCCGGGCATCAACGCCGACCAGAAAGCGCGCCTGTTCCAGCGCTTCGAACAGGGCGACGGCGCCAAGACCACTTCGCGCTATGGCGGCAGCGGCCTGGGCCTGGCCATCTGCCAGGAACTGGCGATGGCGATGGGCGGGCATATCGAAGTGATCAGCCGGCTCGGCGCGGGCACGCGCTTCGTGGTGGATCTGCCGCTGCGCTGGGTCGCTTCCAACGCCACGCTCGGTGGCGAGGTGGCGCGCACCGGCGGCACGGTCGCCCCGCAGCGCATCCTGCTGGTGGAAGACGACCCCACCATCGCCGAGGTCATCGTTGGCCTGCTACGTTCGCAAGGGCACTCGGTGGTGCATGCGCCGCACGGGCTGGCCGCGCTGACCGAAGCGGCCGACAACCCTTTCGACCTGGCCTTGCTGGATCTGGACCTACCCGGGCTGGACGGCTTCGCCCTGGCGCGGCAGCTGCGCGTGTTCGGTTACGACATGCCGCTGGTGGCGGTGACCGCACGCTCGGACGAGGAGGCCGAGCCCACCGCGCAGGAAGCCGGGTTCGACAGTTTCCTGCGCAAGCCGCTCACCGGCGACATGCTGGCCGACACCATTGCCGAGGCATTGCGGCGCGAACGCCCGCGCGAGCAGATCTAGAGCCGTGCACCGCAGTTGAAATCGCACACGGCGCTGCGCTGGCGC
Organism: Xanthomonas sp. F14; assembly: GCF_014199865.1. Lineage (NCBI taxonomy): Bacteria > Pseudomonadati > Pseudomonadota > Gammaproteobacteria > Lysobacterales > Lysobacteraceae > Xanthomonas > Xanthomonas sp. F14. The sequence goes on from NZ_JACHOM010000002.1 coordinate 528,278, forward strand.
GCGGCACTGGTCGATGGCGCAGCGGCCGCGTCATTCGGCGACTTCTTCCACCTGCCTGGGATGTGGCCGCGTCTCGGCCAACTGCCAGAAGATCAGCGTCGACGACAAGGTGATGCCACCGACGCACAGGAAGGTCGCATGCAATGCGGCAGTGGCGCCGTGGCTGTCGCCCAGATGTGTGTTGAAGGCGGCCAGCAGACTGCCCGCTGCCGCCGCGCCGAACCCGGTGGCCAACATCATCACCATCGATAGCAGGCTGTTGCCGGGGCTGGCCTGCTCACGATCCAGGTCGCGCAGGGTCACGGTGTTCATGACGGTGAACTGCAGCGAGTTCACCGCGCCAAAGCAGGCCAGCTGCACCAGCCGCAGCCATAGCGGCTGGCCCAGATCGATCAAAGCAAAGCTGGCCATCGCCAGGCCCACCAGCACGGTGTTGAGCATCAGCACACGGCGATAGCCGAAGCGACCGACCAGCTTCACCGCAGCACGTTTGGCCGCCATGCCGGCCAGCGCCACCGGCACCATCATCAGACCGGCATTCATCGGGCTCATGCCCAGGCCAACCTGCAACAGCAGTGGAATCAGGAACGGCATCGAGCCGCTGCCCACCCGCGCAAACAGGTTGCCCAGGATGCCGATGCGATAACTGGCCACCTTGAACAAGGCCAGTGGAAACAACGCCGCCGGCGTGCTGGCCGCATGCAGCCAGTAACCGGCCAACGCGGCCAGCCCGCCGATGGCCAGCAGCATGACAAAGGCATGGCGCAGGCCGAGCTCGGAGATGCCGTCCAGCGCCAGCGACAGTGCCACCATGCCGAACGCCAGCATCAGATAGCCGATCAGATCGAAGCGCTGGCGTGCATCGCCGTAGTGGTCGGGCATGATCTTCAGCGCGGCGATGAACCCGATCACGCCGATCGGCAGGTTGATCAGGAACACCCAGTGCCACGAGGCGACTTCCACCAGCCAGCCACCCAGCGTGGGGCCAATGAGTGGGCCGATCAATGCGGGAATCGCGATGAAACTCATCGCGCGCAGGAAGTCGGCGCGCGCCACGGTCTTGAGCACTGCCAGCCGGCCCACCGGCAGCAGCATCGCCCCGCCAATGCCTTGCACCACGCGCGCCGCCACCAGCTGCGGCAGCTGCTGCGCGGCGGCGCACAGCAGCGAGCCCAGCGTGAACACGATGATCGCCGCAAGGAAGGTGCGCCGGGTGCCGAAGCGGTCCGCAATCCAGCCCGATGCAGGGATGAACATCGCCACCGCCAATGCATAACTGAAGACCACCGACTGCATCTGCAGCGGGCTTTCGTGCAGGCTGCGCGCCATCGACGGCAACGCCGTATTGACGATGGTCGCATCCAGCATCTGCATGAAGATCGCCAGCGACACCAGCCACAGCAGCGGCTTGATGGTGTCGTAGGCGCGCAAGGTGGGCACGGGCTGGGACATGAGCATCGCCATCGGGAAGACAGCGCATTATCCCTGCGCGCGCGTGCAGAACGTCGCAACACCATATACGACGCCATTGCTTGAGCCCGTCGCAGCGTCGCATCGCCGCAGCGGCAACGAGTGAGACGCGCCGCACCCAATCCAATTGCGGACAAGCCCGATGCTACGAATCGTCGGGAACGGGCTGTGGCGGCGTGCTAATGCCAGATCTGGCTTGCACCAAGCGGTTGCTTTGCTGGCGAATCGTTTTGCGCCTGCCACCGTCCAGTCACCGCAAGCGAGCGTTGTCTCACATCAGGGTGGATCGACCGAGGGCGGGCGAGGGGAGCGTTCGTAGAAAAAGCGGAATGCACGCTTGGAGCTTTGCCGACGGTCTGGTCAGGGATGGCGCGACTTGGGTCTGGCCGCCTTCCGAGCGCGCCAGTAGATCAGGTCGAAAGCATCCATGGAAAAGCAAGTCTTTGATGTAGTGCAGCGCGCCTATTTCCCAGGCGATCCCTTGGAGAAAATGCTGGGAAAGATCGCTGCACAACTGTCGCAGAGCGCGATCACGAGCGGCGCGGTATGTAAGTTTGTCGCGGTGGAGCATCACGGTCCATCGGGCCCGGTTCTGGCAGAAATCCAGCCCCCGCCCACGCAGTGTTTTCCCGTCCAGCACGGCCGGCAAGTGCTCGGCACACTGAATGTCACGCCGGCTCAAGAACGAATGACCCCGGAGGCGATGACGCTGTGCCAGCAGATCGCAAAGTATTGTGCGTACCTGATCAAGCGCGATGCCGCGCGGGCGTTCGCGCAAGACCGGTTTGGTCGCGCGCTGTCGATCGTGGGCGTGAGCGAAGAGGTCTTGACGATCGACGAATTTGTCGAGCACGGCGCGTACAGTCGCTTGCCGGTCATCGTGCGCGGCGAGTTCGGAACCGAGAAGGAAACGGTGGCCGTTTTGCTGCATGCAGCTGCACCCTGGCGGGAGGGGCCGTTCGTTGCGATCGACTGCGCCGCTCCCGACGACGCACCGGCGGCATGGTTCAAGCGCGGGGCCGGGGGAACGCTGTTCCTGCAGAGCGTGGACGAGCTCGACGACGCGCTACAGCGCCAGTTGGCCGGGCAGCTTTGTGGCCTCGGCGGGCCATGGTCCGCCGTGGACGGCGAGGACTCGCCACGCGTGGTCGCCTCCACGACCGCTGATCTGTCGCGCCGCGTACGTGCCGGACGCTTCTCGCGGGCGCTGCTGTCGCAACTGGATGTCCTGTCGATCGAACTTACCCCGTTGCGCAAGCGACGGACAGATATCGGCTTTCACGTCGAGCATGTGCTGGACCGGCATGGCCTGGATCACGGTCAGGTGGTCACCGAGGTGTTGATGGACGCCCTGACCCACTACCCATGGCCGGAAAACCTCCAGGAGCTGGAGCGGGTGGTGCTGCGCCTGGCGGTCATGACAGCCGGCAGGCCGATCGGCAGCGCCGACATCCAGCGCCACGCACCGCGTCTGTTGGAAGGCCGGGTGAAGGGAGCGCAGCGCGATGCATGCGCCACGGTGTCGCAACCGGCCGATCTTCCGGCTGAGCCCACGCCGCCGGGAACGCCTGTCGACTGGATCGACGGCCTTCCGCATCGCCCCGGGCAACGTCTCGCCACCCTGCACGACGCACTGCGGCGCGCATTGGTGCATCTGGGCGAGCACTATGCCGAGCCGCTGACCCTGGGCGATCTGGCACGGCAGGCGCACGTTAGCCAGTCGCATCTGGGCTTTCTGTTCCGCGACGAACTCGGCACCTCGTTCAAACCGATGTTGCAGCAGCTTCGCATCGAAAAGGCCAAGGAGCTTTTGCATCAGCAGCGCAAGCTGCGCATCACCGAAGTGGCGCTGAAGGTCGGTTTCGGCGACCTGAGCCATTTCGAAAAGAGCTTCCGACGGCTGGTTGGGGTGAGCCCGCGTGAGTTCCGTAGGGTCTATGGCCAGGATTGACCGTCAGAGATGAGGCCCCAACTTCGTGCTGGGTTCATCGGCTGGGCCCAGCATGCGGTTGCTTACAAATGCGCCGCCTCTCAGAAAAAATTCTATTCAAGCACCGATTGGTTGGGGTGGCCGACTTGCGGCGCCCGAAAAGATCGCCCGCGCCGGGTCGTGCCCATCGGCTGTCTCTACCTCTACTACATGCGCGGCATCGATCGCGTGCGTCAGCAATCCGTCCAATCCCGCTTCACTCCTGCGCTGCCGACAACGAGCTGGCATCATTCGGCCACGGGTACGGCAGTGCAAGGATGGTCCCGGATTGCTAGCGATCAGGTCCAGCGTAGCGAAAAAGCGCAGTTGTGGCACGGTTGGGCTGCCTGTAACGCATTGGGGCGGTCGGGCGAGTGACGTCTTTCAGGGACGACTAATAAACCGCCCTGTGGTTACCGGGAACCACTGAGCCAGCAAGTCCCTTTCAATGGCCTCGGGCCTTCCTGTCAGATCGGCATAGTGCTTGATGTAAACACTGCGATGGTGCCAATTTACAAAGATCGGATCGGGGTGCAGCATCGGTAGCGATGTCAGGCCCGCAACAACCGCACCGGAACCCACGGCTGCCCATCGGTCTCCGCTTTCCGTTTCCACACATCCCATGCCGTAGCCCAGTTGCCGCATTGCGATGTAGCTTCTATCGTCCTTGAGAATTTGTTCGTAGAGTTCCAATAAGCCGGTATCCTTCAGATTCAGGCATGAGCCGAGCTGCGTCCCATTATCCCGCAGGAATGTCTCCGCAAGATGCCGTACCATTTGTCCTGGTTCCGGAAAGATCTGGTTGCCGCCGCCCTTGCCATTCTTGGATGCGTTTCCGACAAGGGTCACATGGGCACCAGGCATGAGGATTAGTTCCTTCTTTACTTTTACGTCCGGGATGATCGGAGTAAAGCCGCGCGCCCTCTCATCGCGTGCGTATACGGCGCGGTATTCCAGCACGTTGGTATTCAGTGTTGTCCTGTTTAACTGGAAATTCAAAGGACCGGGTACCGGGTCTATCGCAAAAATGTTGACGCAGATGTGGCGGAGCTGCGGGTCGGCATACATTGCATTGGCCATCATGTGGCAGGTAACTGCGCCACGGCTCCAGCCAATGAGGTTGACGCGGTCAGGCAGTGGTGTTCGCAGGACTTTTGCTCGCGCCTTTTGTAAGGCTTGGGGAACGATTTTTCGGTGCTTATTGGCAGGGGTCCAGCCACCAAAAGTGTTCTGCGGCTCAAGTCCAGCTGCTTCGGCAGCTGCCTTTTCCCTTTGTAGGATGCGTATTTCCGCATCTGTCATTAAGGTCCTCATATGGCTGGGGTCCTTCTTGATCACCGCAATCGCGTGCTTGACGTTCTCCTCCCAGCCCGAGCCAAAAGTAGTGCCCCGAGCATCAGTGTAGTTCCCCGGGAGTGTCCATTTATCGTTTTCTTGTTGATTCCCGCTGCCCGGTCCATCCGCTATGAGCCAATCATCGAACTCCACCCCGAGATGGTTGCGTGCCAATGTGGAGATAAGCTGTCCTTCGCTGTAGTTTGCACTGTCGTAATCCAGGCTGTTCGATCCTGTCCCGCAAAAAAATACTGTGAATGTTGACATTCTTGATGTCTCCAGAATCTCGGGTGATTGGGTCGCTGTATTAATCTATGTGTGGATTACGGGGCTCGTGCATTACGGTGGTATGAGGGTGAACTTTTGATGCATTCATGGAGTGAAATGTGGCTTTTTCTGCTAAACTTTCGCTGTAGTCGAGTTGCGTGATTATTCAATGCACTGCTGTTGGCCGGGGTTGTGATTGCGGCGGACGTGTCATGTGGTGGATTTATATAAATCCACCCATGATGTTTTGCATCAAATGGCCTTGAAGCGAGTCGCGTACTTTTGTCAGTTGGATGACATAGGAGGAATAGTCGTTCTCCGACTCGAGAAGGTAGTTGATGAGCAGCGTGAGAGAAGCTAGGACGCAATTGAAGCTATTGAATCCGTCACCATTCTTCAGTGCGAAGACATTGATTTCCGGAGCCACAGCACGGAACCATCGCGGGAAATTTCCGGCATCCTCCTCTGTTACAGGTATCTCGAAACTGACGCAGGTCGGGTCGTCAAGCATGGCGCTATCATCTTGCCAGTGGCCTCCACCGCCTTGGCCAAAGAACGCCCATGGATAACCCGACACATTCGGTACCAGTCCCCTGACGAACTGGACCCGCCCGCGAAGACGAGACAGAACGGCCGTATGACCTGTAAATTGCTGTAACAGGGGAGAGCGCGATAATCTTGAGGATCCGATTCCCATGTTTTGCTCGGTCCAAGCGATCAATGTCGGGTCGGGGTCGACTTCATAGCGCATGTCTGGCCGGTGCCTCCAACGTCCTTGGTGTCGTGAGATGCCTGCGATGCCGACGGAATTGGTTTGTTCTGACATCAAATCAACTATTACTGTCATTTCACATCTCCTTTCGAGGCGGAAGGTGCAGGCCGGCATATGCCGTACCGAGATCGAGCGACCTGATGGCGGAGTTCTCTTGCCGCTGCGGTAATGCGTACTCGTGGGCTGGCTGCTGCAGGCGCGAGGTTTTATGCGGTGAGATCGGCATGATCCCGGTCTGCGGGGATACGCGTATGCACGCTCGATACAGACGTGGGCTCTTGGACAGGGGTGTCGGAGCGTTTGGTAATACCGCCGATTTCTCTATACTTTACTGGGGAAAGTCACAGTTATTATTTTTTCCGAGGGCGCTAGCCAATCGTTGCAGGGCCCTTTGGGCGAGGGTTGCTATGGAATAATGATGTGATTCCATGGGGCTAGGTCCGCACCAGGTGTTGATCCGGATTCGGCTTTGGCCTGGTTTCGACGAGTGCGTTGGCGGATTGATTGACGCAGGTGATGCGCTTATCCGGTCGTTTAATGCATTGAATCAGTGCGGGGGAAAGTGGGGTGACGCGTGGTGTCGTCTATCGATGCAGGGAGTGTCGGGTTGGTTGCAAGGGATCTTCATGCATTGCTGGAGTTTATGGGTTCCTGCTTTTTCCCGATGCAGGAAATACGCGCAATCACGCCGAGCTCGGATCGGCTAAACTCGAATAACTGAGGTCAACTTCCAGCCCATCGCACGGCGTACCAGGAAGCGACAGCACCGCATCCTGTTCGTATTGCCAGAGCATGGCCTGGGAATAGCCGCAGCCGGCCGGATCGGAGGGCTGGACGTGCCGGATGTCGCCGGCGTAGAGGTGACGCCCTGCCGTGGAGACCCGCCAGGCCCAGACGCGCGGGGAGGGGCAGGGGCCGATCCGCGACAGCAGTTCCACTGCGCGCGCGTGCGAGCAGTACAGGCCGGGCGAAAAACCATTGCCCAACAGCGCGGCGATCCACATACGGATGTAGTCGATGGCTGCCTGTGGCGGGCTGCCGCCATCTTCCCAGTCAAGATAGACCACCGCGCCATCGGGAAAGCCTTCGGCGCGTGCCAGCGCTGCGGCCTGTGCACCATCAAGGCTGCCCTGCCGGGCGGTGACGTCGTGCGAACCGGGGCCGATCGTCTGCTGACCAAGGTAGACGGGCGCCAGGCCCCAGCCTTGTGCGATCAACGCAGCGCGTTGGCCCATCCAGCCGGTGTCGGCATGGCTTGGCGCCGGTGCCAGGTAGTAGCCGCACCACGCCAGCTCGGCCTGGGTCTTTAGCCAGTCAAGGGCGGGCAATCCGGGGAATTGATCGGTGTCGAAGCCTGTGTAGAAGGTCATGTCGGAATTCCTTCGGATCGGGCGTTGGCTGGGCCGGGGCTAGATGGCCGCGGCAAGTGGGGCTGTGCTGCTGGATCAACGTGGCGGCGGGGAGCCGGCAGACCGGCGCCAATGAGACCTGACGGGTTCATCGCGAGACCGGCTTCATCGCAACGCCGAAACGCATCGCTCCGTCAGCTGGCTATTCCGTCGTCGGCGTTCGGAGTGGCCGGCGACGTCGCCGCCATTGCCTGCTCGGTCTGCTGCTGCGCGGCGGTCACCGCCGCAGCGGCGGCCTGTTCGGCCTGCTGCAGTGCCTGGTTTGCGCTATCGATCGCCTGGTCATTGCCAGCTGCGGCGGTCGCGGCGGTTGCGGCCTGCATGGCCGCCCGTACTGCCCTATCGCTGGCCGCCATCGCCTGATCGATCTGGGCTTGCGCCGCTTTCAGCGCCGCTTCGATCTGCGAGGATCCTGACGATTGCGCAATGGAGGCTGGTGTCTGGTACGGGGGCGTGGGCTGAGTATCGTCGGACATGCGGGTATCTCCTGAAGTGGACGTGGAATGGAGCGGGGTGACGGCATCGGCACGCGATGGTCGCATCGGCACGGCGAGTGGTGCGGTTTCGGTTGGGTGCTGCGCTGCAAGCGCGCGCAGCCTCTCACCCAGTGCGTTTTCGGCCTGCGCCATGCCCTGGCGTGCGGCCGCTAGGGCAGCGGCGCGACCTGCATGCACCGCTTCGCGCGCCGCGTCGGCGGCGCTGGTCGCAAGCGGGGCCTGGTCGCCGGCCGCAGCAGGCGGGGGCGGTGCGCTCACTGCGTGGCCTCCGCATCCGTGTCTTGCGAGGTGGTGGGTGATGCAGGTGCGGCACCGAAGTCGCGGAGCGAGATGATGCCGCCGTTGACCTGCAGCAGTGCAGCCAGGGCGTCGTTCTGCATGGTGAACACGCAGCTGCTGCCATCCTGGCCCAGCACCCCACGGCTGGGCCGGTTGGCCGCCAGGAAGGCCTGCGCCGACTGCAGGTAGAGGCGGATCGCATCGCTCGCCGCCTGGTCGTCGCCGTCGCCTCGGTAGCGGGTGTGCTGGACGATCTGCTGGGCCGCCAGCGATAGCCGCGCGAAGCCGATCTGGCGACCGCGTGCCAGCCATTCGGCAACGCTGCGCTCGACCTCGTTGGGCGAAGGCAGCCCCTGCACCTGTGGGCAATCCAGGGTGGTGAACAGCTGCGGCAACAGCGTCTGCAGTGCCGAGGCCGCCGCATGCGCACGTTCGTCCACAGCGGCGATGGTGGAAGTGCAGGCCAGATAGAAGCGGTAGTAATCGCAGAACTCCAGCGGCGTGCGCGCCTGCTCGACAGCGAATGCTGCTGCCTCCTGCTGCAGTGCTGGCGTGACGTCGGCTGGCGGCGCTTCGGCGGCCAGTTGGCGGAGCGCCAGGCTTTCTTCAAGGTCCAGCGACTGGAACACGCCGGCGCCATCGACCTTCAACTGGGTCAGCAGGCTGCGGCCTGCGGCCAGGTCGCTTGCGGTGTACAGGGCGTTGTCGCGAAAGATGCGCTGCAGCTGCGCCTTGACCACCGAGCCGGTGTCGCCTGCTTCGGCCTGCGCCAGCGTGCCCAGGTCGGTCGGACTCAAGGTCATCAGCTTGACCGGGCTGACCCTCAGCTCCAGCTGCGGCAACAAGGCCAGGCGCGAGCCATGCAGGCCTTGCTGCACTTCGTCGAGCAGGCTGCTCTCGTCGGGAAAGTCGTAGCGCACACCGGGCGACTGGATCGCCCAGGCCAGCCACTGCGTGCCTCCATCGATGAAGGCCAGGCACTGCCTGCCCAGCGTCGAGAGCATCGTCGGCATCGAGATCAGGCGGCCTGCGATTGAAACGGACATTGCGTGACTCCTTGTGAGTTCAACCAGCGGGGAAATTCTTCAGCACCAGCCCGGCCGCCGAACCGATCCTGGCGAAGTCGTCGGTGGCGCCCTGCATCAGTGCCTGCGCCTGGGTAAGTGCAGTGACGTACTTGTCATCGCCGGTGGCCAGGTACTGCGCCATCGCGACGCCAACGGCCGTGGTGGCGATCGTGGAGACATTGCGCAACGCGTCGGTGGCGTCCTGCACCGCAATGGCAGTGGACTGCGCCACCGATTGGTAGGCTTTGCCGGCTCCGCTGGTCAGCACGACCTGCGGGCTCATGGTCGCCAGCTGCACCTGGTTGATGACATCGATGACCTGCGCATTGACCTTTGTCGGTTCCATCTTGATTCCCATGGAATGATCGGCCGCCTTTCAATGAGGCCTGGTGGTAGGGGGGGCTGACCTCATCTCTGCGGACGCCCTATGACTGAGCAGGCGGCGCAGGTGCAGGTGCAGGGATAGATGCAGATGCAGGTGCAACAGGAGCAGCAGATGCAGATGCAGCAACGACAGGGGGTGTGCCTGTAGCTGCAGCTGCGGGTGAAGTTGCGGCTGCAGCAGCAGGAGCATCAGAAGTGGCAGCATCATCGGGGCCGGCACCGGAGGCGGGGGGAGTAGCGGGCAGGGGCGGCGGTACGCTCAGCGCATGCACTTCCAAGAGGTCGGCGGTTGCGGTCGCGGCATCTGCCGAGGCGCCTTGCGCTTGCGTTTTCAGCACGTCGACGGCCACCTTGGCCTCCGCCGCTGCGGCGGCGATGAGCGCTGCAGGCGGGGGCGGTACGGGGGGCGGGCCGGGCAACGGCGCGACCGTCGGTGGTGGTCCGGGTGGTGCAGGCGGTGGTGGCGGCGCAACCGGGAACGGTGCCGAGATCATCTTGGCGCAGGCGGCGGTGATCGCTGCTGCATTGATCATGCCGGCGCCTTGCTGCCGGTTGACGGCGTTGTGCATCGCCATGCCCAGCGTCTCCAGCATCACGGCATCGAGCATGCCGAGCGCCTGTGCGGGCGCCTGACCGGTGGTCAGCGTCACGATGCTGCTCACCGCATCGACGACCTGGCTGTTCACGCTACTGTCGTCGATCATGACGAAGTCGCTCCCTTCTGGATGATTAAGGCAAGGATTTGAGTAAGGGCTGCATCGGCAAGCACCTGTCCGCGCTGCTGGTTGGCGACTGCGTTTTCCATTGCGAGGGCGATGGAATCCGACAGCGCCAGATAGGTCGCCCCCATCGCGAAGGCCGGCGCCTGGCCGATCGCCATCGCCGCACCTGTAGCGGCGGTACCGATCAGGTTGGCGACGCTTGCAGCCTGCGCGCTTGGCTCCATGACGGGGCACTGGCATCAGTGTCCTAGGCCAACGACGGCCTGCGCTGTGCGACGCCAGCCGACGCCGAGAACAGCACGGTGTTCTGTGGTTCGTGTCTGCACGCGTACTGCAAGGCCACGCCATCGGGCACGCGTTCCAGGAATGCAAAATTGCCCTGCGGCACGTCGATCATGTTGTCCAGCTTCCGGCGATAGACCAACGGCTGCGCTCCGGGAATCACAGGCAGGATGCCGTCGAACTCGACGTTGATCACTGCCTTTTGATGCGGCGCGAATGTCGCCACGATGGTGCGGCCCCGGATCAGTCTGACGACGACGTCCAGGGTGTTGGACGTAGGGATATGACGTAGTTGCAGCATGAGGCGTCCTTTCTCGATTCGGCCAGCGAACTGCGTGGTGGTTGCAAAGGCTTCGCGTATCGAACCAGGCGCCGCTCTCGCTGTGACAGCGGCGCCTGGCTGCCGATTACCGGAGACCGGCGCTCAGGATTTCCCGGGTGGCGACGCCATCGGACGCGGTATCGATCGAATACAGCGTGGACACGCCCTGGGTCGTCGACGCCTGCATCGTCACGTAGGACTGCTGCTGGTTGTTGGTGGCGTTGTGGGCGGCATTGGACAGCGCCTGGCTGGTGGCAACAAACAGGTTGCCCATTGCAATCGCCGGCGCATCGCCGAGGACCTTGGTGTTGACCTGGGAAACGGAATCGGTGATCTGGCTGTTGACGGCGGTCGGAAAGGCCATGGTGATAGCTCCTTGAGGTAGGGAAACAACGAAGACGCTGCGGCGTTAGCGGTTAGCCGAGGATCTTCCTGGTGGCGGCACCCGCGGTGCCGGTATCGAGCGAATACAGCAGCGAAACGCCCATCGTGGTTGCTGCCTGTGCGGTGACATACATCTGCTGTTGCGCGAGGGTTGCGTTGTGGGCCGCGTTGGCCAGCGCCTGCGCGGTGGCCTGGTACAGATTGCCCATGGCTGCGGCTGGAGCGCTTCCCAATACCTGCAGATTGGCCTGGGTAACCGAGTCGGTGATCTGGTCGTTGACGGCGGTGGGAAATGCCATTGGCGAATGTCCTTGGCGTTAGCCGGGCCGTCAGACGCCCAGGATCTGCTTGCTGACGACGCCGGTGGTGGCGGTGTCGATGGAGTACAGCGTCGCCACGCCCATCGTGGTAGCCGACTGCGCAGTGACGTAGCTCTGCTGCTGCGCGTTGGTGGCGTTGTGGGCGGCATTGGCCAGCGCTTGCGCGGTTGCCTGATACAGATTGCCCATCGCGATCGCCGGTGCGTCGCCCAGGACCTTGGTATTTACCTGGGTGACGGAATCGGTGATCTGATTATTGACTGCGGTCGGAAATGCCATTGCTTGCTCCTTATGTGCCAGAAATCACGGTCGGCTTAGCCCAGGCCCTTTATGCCGGTGCTCAGAACCTGCTTGGTCGCAACCCCGGTGGTGGCGGTGTCGATGGAATAGAGGGTGGCCACGCCCATGGTGGTGGCCGACTGCGCAGTGACATAACTCTGCTGCTGCGCATTGGTCGCGTTATGGGCGGCATTGGCCAGTGCCTGCGCGGTGGCCTGGTACAGATTGCCCATGGCGATGGCGGGGGCATCGCCCAGCACCTTGGTATTGGCTTGTGTGACGGAGTCGGTGATCTGGTCGTTGACGGCGGTTGGAAATGCCATGCGTTTCTCCCTGTTCTCGAATGAGTGGAGCGTTTGAACAAATGTGACGATGTCGAGGTTCGGCAGGCGGCCTGCCTGTCCGGAGATGTGTTGCAGTGGCACCGCATCACCGTGGAGAAACAGTAAATCTCCTTGCTCCGGGAAAATTGGTTTAAACGACGGCAATGCCGGGCTTATCGACGTGAAGCCGATCCGCTTTAGGGCGGCATGCGATGCAATGACGCGTTTTGGAACCGCGTGCGGGGAATGTCGTGGTGAATCGCAAAGGGAGTAACGGAAGGACCATGCAGAGCAGGCGAGCACAGGCTGCTGCTGACGCAAGGCAGCAACGCTCGCGTCCGCTTGGCGACTCTCTGCGGCAAGTCAATGGCCGGCCGGTACGCTGTCGGTACCCCGCGAAACCGGAGCCCACGCGCATCGATGATTGACCGCGTTGCGGCTGAGCTCGGCGCGCATCACGTCGCAGTGACGTCGGCAGGGCGCTCACTGCGCACATCACTGGAGTGGCGAGATCACGTTCAACGGAACGAGGCGGGAGGGCCGTGTTTGGAGCGGATGCAGACGTGATCCGGGTGACGGCATGGAGGCTGGTCTTGCTATCGCTGAAGACTGCCTTCGTCACTGTGCCGCGTGCCTTGCGCGGCCTGGCAGCATCCCATACGTATCGGCGGTGCTGCCGATCTATTGCTGATGCAGCCACCTCCGGTCATCGCGTTCAGCGTGCACTCCCCGGGCGCGCGCGCTGAGCGGCGGTCGACAGCACACCGGTGCGCTGTCGACCCGTGCCTTGGGTTACCGCTTGCTCAGCGTCTGCACCGCTTCCACCAGCACGCCCACATGGTCGGGATTCATGTCGGGCGACATGCCGTGGCCGAGGTTGAAGACATGGCCTTCGCGCGAGCCGCCGTTGCCCTGGGCGTAGCTGTCCAGGGTCTTGCCGACTTCGGCGCGGATCGCGTCGGGCGAGCCGTACAGGGTGGCCGGGTCCAGGTTGCCCTGCAGCGCGACGCGGCCGCCGGCGCGCTGGGCGGCGTCGGCCAGCGCGATGGTCCAGTCCACGCCTACCGCTTCGGCGCCGCTGGCCGCCAGCTCGCTGACGTAGGCACCGTTGCCCTTGCCGAACAACACCAGCGGGGTGCGCTCGGCACCGTCGCCGCGTTCCAGCTCGCGCGCGATGCGGGTGAGGTAGGGTAGCGAGAATTCGCGGTACATCGCCGGCGACAACACGCCGCCCCAGGTGTCGAACACCTGCAACGCCTGTGCACCGGCTGCGCGTTGCGCGGACAGGTAGGCGATCACCGCATCGGTGACGGTGCCGAGCAGGTGATGCAGCACCTCCGGCGCGTTGAAGGCCATGGCCTTGATGCGCGCGTATTCCTTGCTGCCGCCGCCTTCGATCATGTAGCAGGCCAGTGTCCACGGGCTGCCGGAGAAGCCGATCAACGGCACCGCGCCATCCAGCTCACGGCGGATCAGGCGCACCGCATCCATCACGTAACGCAGCTCGGTCTCCATGTCCGGCACGCCCAGCCGATGGATTGCGGCGGCATCGCGCACCGGGTGGCGGAACTTGGGGCCTTCGCCTTCGACGAAATACAGCTCCAGGCCCATCGCATCGGGAATGGTCAGGATGTCGGAGAACAGGATCGCCGCGTCCAGCGGAAAGCGTTGCAGCGGCTGCAGCGTCACTTCGCAGGCGATTTCGGGATTCTTGGCCATGCCGAGGAAGCTGCCGGCGCGCGCGCGGGTGGCGCGGTATTCCGGCAGGTAGCGGCCGGCCTGGCGCATCAGCCACACGGGGGTGCGGTCCACGGGCTGACGGTTCAGGGCGCGCAGCAGGCGATCGTTCTTGAGCATGGGAGGTGTGTCCTCAGCGCGGCGCGTCGGCGCCGCCGGTGATGAGTTGGAAGCCGCGTTTGAGGTGGGTGTCGCGCGCCTTGTCGAAGGCCCGGTCCGCTTCGTCCTGCAGCAGGTATTGGTCGCGTCGCAACTGCGAGCGTCCACCGATCTCGCCGCTTTCGCGCAGCAGCTCCCAGCCGCCGAACAGATCCGGTTGCAGGGTCAGCTGGACGTAGCGGAGCGGCGCGTTGCCGCCAGGATCGTGTTGCAAGTGGATGCGCATGGCGCCGATTGTAGCCGGGCGGTGCTGAAGGCTGGGGGCAATGGGCGCGCCGGGTTGCTCCGCTTGCGAAGGGAGGTTGGCAAGCAGGGATGGCGTAGGAGCGCACCTGGGCGCGACGGGATTTACCGGCAAGCCCTGTCGCGCCCGGGGGCGCTCCTACGAATGTGCCGGAGACAAGCGGCGTTGCTCAGCCCGCCAGGATCTCCAGCACTGCCGCCTCGTCGACATCGGGTACCACCTCGGCCTTGCCGATGCCGCGCCACAACACCAGCCGCAGGCGGCCGGCGATGTTCTTCTTGTCCAGCCGCATGCGCCCCAGCAGGGCCTGCGGCGACAGGCCGGGCGGAATGTCGGTGGGCAGGTCGAAGTCATGCAGCAGCGCGCGCAACGCGTCGGTGTCCTGCGCATCGCTCATGCCCAGCGCGGCCGACAGCCGTGCGGCCAGCACCATGCCGACGGCCACTGCTTCGCCATGGTTGAGGTTGTCGTTGCCGGGCGCGCCATAGCCCTGTTCGGTCTCGATCGCATGGCCGAAGGTGTGGCCCAGGTTGAGCAGGGCACGCTCGCCCTTTTCCAGCGGGTCGCGCGCCACGATGTCGGCCTTGTGCTCGCAGCTGCGCGCGATCGCCTGCGCCAGCGCGTCGGCATCGCGCTCCAGCAGCGCGCGGCGTTCGGCATGCAGCCACTGGAAGAACAGCGGGTCGCGGATGGCGCCGTACTTGATCACCTCGGCCAGCCCGGCGCGCAGCTCGCGCGCGGGCAGGGTGTGCAAGGTGTCGGTATCGGCGATCACTGCGCGTGGCGGATGGAACGCGCCGACCAGGTTCTTGCCCTGCGAGATGTCCACCGCGGTCTTGCCGCCGACCGAGGAATCCACCATCGCCAGCAGGCTGGTGGGCAGTTGCACGCAGTCCACCCCGCGCATCCAGCACGCCGCCGCGAATCCGGCCAGGTCGCCGACCACGCCGCCGCCGAGTGCGAACACGCAGGCGTCGCGGGTGGCGCCCAGCTCGGCCAATGCCGTGATCGCGGCGCCGAAATTGTCCAGCGTCTTGGAGGCTTCGCCGGCGGCAATCACCAGCTCGCCCAGTTGCAGGTCCGGGCGCGCCTGCAGCAGCGCCTTGCGCACGCCGGCGGCGTACTGCGGGGCCACCTGCGAGTCGCTGAGCAGCAATACGTGGCGGCCGCGCACATGGCTGGCCAGGCGCGCGCCATCGGCCAGCAGGCCGGGCGCAATGGTGATGGTGTACGGCTGCGCACCGTCGACATCGACGCTGCGCGAGGAACGGGGAAGTGTCATGCGGGGGGACTCGACATGCGCCATTGCGCGGCCAGGCGCAGCACCAGCTGCGCGGTGGCCTCGGCGGGGGAGAAATGATCGGTTTCCAGACTGAGGTCGGCGACCTCCTGGTACAGCGGGGTGCGTTGCGCGGCCATCGCATGCAGCACCTGCTCGCGGTCGGCGCGTTGCAACAGCGGCCGGTTGCGGTCGCGCGCCAGCCGGGTGAGCTGTGCCGGCACGCTGACGTGCAGGTACACCACGAAGCCGCGCGCGCGGATGCGCTGGCGGTTGAGCGGATCCAGCACCGCGCCACCGCCGGTGGAAATCAGCTTGTTGTCCTGCTCCAGCAGCGTCTGCAGGGTCTGGACCTCGTGCTGCCGGAACCGCGCTTCGCCGTGCTGTTCGAAAATGGCCGGGATGCTGCTGCCGACCTGCTCGACGATGGCCTGGTCCACGTCGACGAACTCCAGCCCGAAGCGCTCGGCCAGACGGCGGCCGATGCAGCTTTTTCCGGCGCCCATCGGGCCGACCATCACGAGATTGGAAGCGGGGTTCATGCGCAGGGATCGTAGCATTCGGGCCCGCGCATCGGGCCGATCGGCATGGACTGAAACCATTCCGGCGCGGCGACCGCCGGCTGCGCGCAGCAGCATCGACACCCACGCTGCGCGGACAACGGCTGGGACGACCGCTGAAGATGGAGTGGCTGCACGCAACCCGTGGCGAGTGCTTGGCAGCCAGCGTCAGTGACGCGAAGACGCCGAAGAGCATGCGCGCGACCTGCTTTTCAGGCATCAGCCGCAGGTCCTGGCAGCGGCGCAGGCCTGTCGACCGCTGCGCATAGGCGAAGCAGGCCCGATGCGCCCACAATAGGCGTCAATCTTGCTGCCCTCGCACCGTCATGACCGATCTGTACGCAGAAGCCCTTGCCACCTTTACCGCGCTGTACGCCGAGGCGCAGGCCGGCGCCGAACTCGAAGCCAGCGCAATGACCGTGGCCACTGCCAACGTGGACGGCCGGCCGAGCGCGCGCACCGTGCTGCTCAAGGCCTTCGATGCGCGCGGGTTCGTGTTCTATACCCACCTGGATAGCGCGAAGGGCCGCGACCTGCAGACCCATCCGCAGGCCGCCCTGCTGTTTCTGTGGCGCAGCCTGCGCGAGGCCGGCATCCAGGTGCGCATCGAAGGCGGCGTGCAACTGGTCGGCGCGGAGGAATCGGATGCCTACTTCGCCTCGCGCCCGCGCATGAGCCAGATCGGCGCCTGGGCCTCGCTGCAGTCGCAGACGCTGGGCTCGCGTGAGGAGTTCGACGCGGCCATCGCCAAGGTCGAAGCCACCTTCGAAGGCCGCGCGGTGCCGCGCCCGGAGGGCTGGGGCGGGTTCCGGGTGGTGCCGCAGGCATTCGAGTTCTGGTACGGCGCCAAGTTCCGCCTGCACGAGCGCTGGCGTTACGAGGCCGATGCGGCCAGCCACTGGAGCAAGCGGATGCTGTATCCGTGAGCGCGCAGGCCGGCTGGCGGGTGCGCGCGGCGGTGGGCGCCGATGCGCAGGCCTTGCTGGCCCTGCGCCTGGCCTTGTGGCCCGATGCCGACGATGGCCTCGCCGAGCTGCAGGCCGCGCTGGCGCAGGCAGACGCCAGCCACCTGCTGGCGGTGGACGACGCGGATGCGGCGCTGGGGTTTGCCGAGGTGTCGGTGCGCCACGACTACGTCAATGGCACCGAGAGCACGCCGGTGGGCTTCCTGGAAGGCTGGTATGTGAGTCCGGCCTGGCGCGGCCGCGGGCTCGGTCGCGCGCTGGTGGCCGCGGCAGTGGAGTGGACGCGGGAGCAGGGCTGCGCGGAGCTGGCCTCCGATGCGCGGCTGGACGACAGCGGCGCCCAGGCGGCGCATGCGGCATGCGGCTTCGAGCCAACTGAACGGGTGGTCTACTACCGCCTGCAGCTGGCCTGACCGGCTGACTTCTGGCCCTTTCTGCCGGTCGCGGACAGTCTGTAGTATGTCCGCCCATTGCACGGCCGCTGCTGCATCACCGCAGCGGCAACTGCATCACCACCGCTGCATGACCAAAGGACAGGACATCGTATGACGCAGTACACCACTGTCGAATTGCACGGCCTGCTGGCCGAGCGCTACCGCGACCAGCCGATCGAGGTCGAGCTGATCGACGGGCTGGAGCCGGCCATCAACCTCACCCTGGCCGACCACGGCGACATGCAGATCCAGGTCGCCGCCTCCGGCTCGCAGGTGTTCGTTTCCACGCTGCTGGCCAATGCCGACCAGGTCAGCGACCGCGCGGCGTTCAACGACGCCTGCCTGCGCCTCAACCCGCTCAATCCCTTGTCCAACCTGGGCCTGGTGCAGGTCGACGGCCAGGATAGCTATGTGGTCTTCGGCGAACTGTCGGCGTCGTCCACGCTCGACCAGATCGACGAGGAAATCCAGACCCTGGCGGCCAATACGCTGGATGCCGCCGAATCTCTCAAGCCGTTCTTTTCCTAAAGGCGTGTTGTCATGAGTATCTTTTCAAAGCTGATCACGCTGCTGCGTGGCACTGCACACGAAACCGGCCAGAAAGCGGTCGACGCCAACGCGCTGCGCATCCTGGACCAGGAAATGCGCGATGCCGGCGCCCAGCTCACGCGCTCGCGCGAGGAGCTGACCAAGCTGATGGCGCAGAGCAAGCTCGCCCAGCAGAAGATCGACGCGCGCGCCGGCAAGATGGCCGAATACACGCGTTATATCGAAGGTGCGCTGGCCAAGAACGACGAGGCACTGGCGCACGACGTGGCGGTCAAGCTGGCGGCGCTGGAAAGCGAGGACGCCGGCGACAAGGCCTCCAAGAGCTCGCTGGACCAGTCGGTGGTGACGCTCAAGGCCACCATCCAGAAGACCGAGAACCAGCTGCGCGGCATGCGCCAGCAGATCGACACCGTCAAGGCCACCGATGCGGTGCAGAAGGCACAGGCGGCGATTGCCGCGCGCCATTCCGGTGCCAGCAGCAAGATGGGCTCGGCACTGGAATCGCTGGAGCGAATCAAGGCGCGTCAGGCCGAGACCTCCGCACGCATCGAATCGGCCGAAGAGCTGGAGGCAGCCAGTGGCGACGGCGATCTGAATCGGCGTCTGGCTGCGGCCGGCCTGATGGAAGGCGAGTCCAACGCCGCCGCAGTGCTGGCACGCTTCAAGAAGCCGGCCCAGCTCGGCCACGACACCGCCGGCGGCAGCGCGCCGCTGATCGGCCAGGTGCGCGACGTGCAGCAGGTTCCGCGCAGCGACAGCTGATCCGCCGCACGGCACAGGACGCGCCATGATCATCGTCGGAAAGCTGTTGCGGATAGTGCGGCGCCACGTGCGCCGCGTCAGCTGGGGCATGGTGGCGCTGGCATTGCTGGCGCACATGGGGCTGAGCTGGGTGTTGCTGCTGCTGGCCGGCGAGCAAAAGCTCGTTGGCCTGGACGCGTTTCCGTACTACTACATGACCACCGCCACCACCATCGGCTACGGCGACCTGTCGCCGGGTTCGGTGGCCGGGCGCTATATCGCCGCGTTCGTGCTGATGCCGGGCGCGGTGGCGCTGTTCGCCACGGTGCTGGCCAAGACCAGCGGCGTGCTCATCACCTTCTGGAGGCGCCACCACATGGGCAAGATGGCTTACGCCGATCTGCGCGGGCACACCATCCTGATCGGCTGGCAGGGCGCCGCGTCCACACGCTTGCTGGAACTGCTGCTGTCCGATACCGCTACCGACGACGAAGGCGTGGTGCTGATCGCCGAGGGCGTGGCCGAGAACCCGATGCCCGACCATATGCGCTTCATCGCCGCCGAGTCCTACACGCATACCGAGGTCTACCTGCGTGCCGGCATCGCCGGTGCGGCGCGGGTGATCGTCAACCCGCCCTCGGACGACCAGACCCTGGCGGCGGTGTTCGCGCTGATGGCGCATGCGCCGCGTGCGCACGTCGTGGCGCACTTCGATTCGGGCAGCGCCGCGCGGCTGGTCAATTGCCACTATCCGGCGATCGAATGCACGCGGCCGATGACCGCCGAGATCCTGGCCCGCGCGGCGCAGGATCCGGGCAGCGCGGCGATCACGGCCGAACTGCTGTCGGTGGACGATGGCCCGACCCAGTTCAGCCTGGCGGTTCCTGCCGATGTCGACCCGCTGGATTACCGCCTGCTGGCCGCCGATTTCGGCCAGCGCGGCGCCCTGTTGCTGGGCCTGCGCGCGCCCGATGGCGCGCTGCGCTTGAACCCGCCCGCACACACCGCGGTGCCGGCCGGTGCCATGCTGTATTACCTAGCCGAACAGCGCGTGCCGGTGCATGCCATTGCCTGGCAGGCCCTGCGCACTGCCGCCGTGTCCCATTCCCCATCGCCACAAGGTGCATGACGAT
This sequence comes from Xanthomonas sp. F14, assembly GCF_014199865.1. Taxonomy (NCBI): domain Bacteria; kingdom Pseudomonadati; phylum Pseudomonadota; class Gammaproteobacteria; order Lysobacterales; family Lysobacteraceae; genus Xanthomonas; species Xanthomonas sp. F14. Next base: position 548,160 of record NZ_JACHOM010000002.1, read on the forward strand.
GAGTTTTTTCAGCAAGTTGTTCGGTCAACCACAACCACCGCCGTTGCCCACCTCCGGCACTGGCGCCATCGGTCACGCGCTGCCGCTGGGCTTGCGCGTGGGTGGGCAGCTGGAGATCGATACCACGTTGTACCGCATGGCACCGGAGGCCATGACCGCCGAGTTGCCGGGCGGGCATCAAGGCATTCCGTGCTACGGCCACGTCAATCTGGGCGATGGCTATGCCCTGCATCGTTTCTATCTGGACGACGACGCGTTCCTGCAGGTCACCACGGTTGGCGGCGATCTGGAGGCGATGAAGGCCTTCGTGTATTGCGAGACGGTCAATCCGCCCAGCAAGCAGGCGTTTCAGGAGTTCGTGATGCAGCATCCGCATCTGGGTGCGGCGCAGATCGAGTACGCCGGCAAGCGCTGGCAACGCGCCACGCAGTCCACCGACGATGGCGCGCGCATCCCGCCGATTGCCTACGACGAGGTGCTGTACCGCTATCAGCCGCCGCGCCGCGATGGCGATCTGACCCACTACGCCATGCTCTACAGCCGCGATGTGCCGGAGCTGCAGCGCGAGGAATTCCTGCTGGTCACCGGCGAGGATTCCGGCCCCAACGAGTTCTGCGTCACCTACGCGGTCGGCATCGATGTCACCGTCGCCGATCTGGATATCACCTGAGCGTGCGCGCTCGTCTTCCACTTACCCTGGTCCTGTCATGAACCCGATCAACCTGCAGAGTTTTCTCGCGTTTCTTTCCTACTTCGGCACCGGCCTGGGCGTGTTGATCGTGGCGGTGGTGCTGGTGACCCTGGTCACCCCGCACAAGGATTTCACCCTGCTGCGGCAGGGCAACGTGGCTGCGGCCACCGCCTTGGCCGGCAACCTGATCGGTGTGGCATTGCCGCTGCATTCGGCCATCACCCATTCGGTGAGCCTGGTCGATGCGCTGATCTGGGGCGCGGTCGCCTGCGGCATCCAGGTCGTGGCGTATCTGCTGGCCAACCTGGTGGCCGGGCGCATCTCGCGGCAGATCACCGACAACGTCACCGCCGCCGGCATCTTTTCGGCCGGCGTGTCGATCGCCGTTGGGCTGATCAATGCCGCGGCGATCACGCCGTAACGGAGCGCAGGCATGAAGCGATCACGCAATCTCAAGCTCACCCTGATGGCCGCATTGCCGGCCGCCCTCGTCACCGGCTGCGGCTCCGAACCGGAAACCGGCGTGGTACTGCAGTCGGCCTCCGACTGCTACCAGATCAAGCAGGAACAGACCGACATCCAGCAATGCCTCAAGGCCTATGACGAGGCGGTGACCAAGCACCAACAGGCCGCGCCGCGCTTCAGTACGCGCTACGAGTGCGACGAGCAGTTCGGCAGTTGCACGGCGGTGCAGACGGCGCAGGGCCAGCAGAGCTGGATCCCGCCGATGGGCGGGTTCCTGCTGGGCTATGCGCTGGGCAACATGACCGGTGGTGGCGGCTACCGCTATGGCGGCTCGATTCCGCTGTACCGCGATTACCGCAGCGGCGGGTACTACAAGCCCAACGGCGATCTGGCCAGCAACCGCGTCGGCACCGTCCGCGGGCGCAGCGGCGCCATCGACATGCCGTCGCGGGCGATCACCGTGTCGCGCTCGGGTTTCGGCTCCAGTGCGGCGGCGCGCAGTTCGTTCGGCAGCGGCGGGCGCAGCTCCGGATACGGCGGCTGACATGCAACGGATCGCAATTGCCGAGCGCCCGGACTGGCGCGAGCAGGCCGAGTCGCTCGGCTTCCATTTCCACACCATCGACGGCGAGCGGTACTGGGACGAAAGCGCGTACTACGCGTTTACGCTGCAGCAGATCGAAGACGACATCGAGGCGCCCACGCAGGAACTGCACGACATGGCGATGCAGTTGGTGGACGAGGTGGTGGGCTCGGAGCAGCTGATGACGCAGCTGGCGATCCCGCCGTTCTACTGGGACTGGATCGCCAACTCGTGGAAAAACCGCGACCCGCATCTATACGGCCGCATGGACCTGGCCTATGCCGGCAACGGCCCGGCCAAGCTGTATGAGCTCAACTACGACACGCCGACCTCGCTGTACGAATCGGCATATTTCCAGTGGCTGTGGCTGGAACAGCAGATCGCCGCCGGTGCGCTGCCCAAGGGCACCGATCAGTACAACCTGATCCAGGACCTGCTGTGCGAAACCCTGGGCGCGCTGGCGGTGGATGGCGCGATCGGTGCGCAGATGCATTTCTCCGCGGTGCGCGATTCGCTGGAAGACCGCGCCACGGTGCGCTACCTGCGCGACTGCGCGCATCAGGTGGGCATCAGCACCGAGGAAGTGGCCATCGAAGACATCGGCCTGAGTGCCGAGGGCTGGTTCACCGATGAGCAGGACCGGGTGATCCACACGCTGTTCAAGCTGTATCCGCTGGAATTCATGATGGAAGAGCGCTTCGGCCCGGCGTTGTGCGCCAACCGCGTGCGCCTGATCGAGCCGGCGTGGAAATCGGTGCTGAGCAACAAAGGCATCCTGCCGCTGTTGTGGGAGCGGCATCAGGGCCATCCCAACCTGCTGCCGGCGCGCTTTGCGCAAACCGGCGAAGCGCCCACGGCAGGCTGGGTACGCAAGCCGCTGCTGTCGCGCGAGGGCGCCAATATTTCCCTGGTCAGCGCACAGGGCGATGCTGCGCAGACCGATGGCCCGTATGTGGACGGGCCGGCGATCCTGCAGGCGCATCATCCATTACCGGTGTTCGATGGCCGGCATGCGCTGGTCGGCAGCTGGGTGGTGGCCGATCGTCCGGCCGGGCTGGGCATGCGCGACGACGATGGTCCGATCACCCGCGACACCTCGCGCTTCGTGCCGCACGTGATCGTGAACTGATGCAGCAGTGGGTGAGGCAGCGCCGCTGCGACGCGGCGCTGCCGTGTGGCGAGATCGCCCTTGCATGTGGTCGTGAGTAAAGCGCTGCTTCCGCATGGCCGGGTTGTACGTAACGGCCCGCGCTGTATGAGGCAGCTGTTGCCCCGTATCGCGTGACACATGCTGCAGTGACGCGCAAGCCCTGCGCTGCCTGCCGCGCAGCGCAGGTTTTCCACACCCCCTGTGGATGGAACTTGCACAAGGCTGTGGACAAGTGGGTGCAGGCCCCGGCCTGCAACGCTGTCAAGATGGGTGGCGAAAAAATGACCAGCCGCTCGCGGATACGTTTTTCCGGTCCCGATCGCAGCGATCTCGACAGGATCGGCAAAGTCGGTTGCGCTATCGGCGATGAGATGTGCCGGGTTTGCGTCATGCCAACGCGACGTGCCGAGCAGGCGGATCCAGCAAGTCGTGCAGACCGTACGCGCGCTGCATGCGATGCGGGCGATACACATCGACTGAGCGCGACACGTCAGCCTCGCGATCAGTGTTCTCTTGCTTCGATACACCGCGCACACCGCACACCCATTACACCCGCTGCGCCACCAACAGGCCCGCCACCGCCAGCAGCCATGCCAGGGCGAACACGCTCAGGTAGGCGGCCGCAGTCGCCGAGGCCAGCAGCGCGGCGAACAAGGCGCCGGCCAGCGCCAGCATGCCGGCCACCGCAATCGCCTCGCTCAACTGCAGCGCCGAACTGTTGGCGCCTTGCTGCGCCGGCGGCGACAGCGACAACGTCAACACCGACAGGCTCGGATACAGCAGGCCCATGCCCAGGCCGGTCAGCGCCCAGCCGGCAATCGCCACCGGCACCGGGATGACCGGCCACACCGCTCCCGCGCTGATCACGATGCCCAGCGACATGAAGCACGCACCGGTCTTGAGCAGGCGTGGGCGCGACCAGCCGGCGCGGCTATGGCCCTGGTACCAGGAGCCACTGAACCAGCCCAGCGCGCCGACGCTCAGCGCCACGCCGGCCAGCAGCGGCGACAGGCCGCGTTCGCGCGACAGCAGCAACGGCAGGAACGCCTCGAAGCCGAAGAAGGCCGCCGCCGCGATGCCGCGCAGCGCGATCACGCTGGGCAGCCCGCGCGCAAGCCGTAGCGTGCCGGCAGGCAACAGCTGCCAGGCGCAGTACCCGGTGAGCGCCAGTGCCGGCAGCATCGCCAGCAACGCGCTCGTGCCGTGCAGCTGCCCGCCCAGATACACGCCGAGCACACCCAAGGCCGCACCCACCGCCCAGCGCAACGCGGAATCCGACGCGCCGGCTGTGTCGCTGGACCAGGTGCGCCCGCGGATCGCCGGCCACAGCATCAGCCCGGCCGGTATCGCCAGCAGCGGCACCGACAGGAACACCCAGCGCCAGCCCACGTGCTGCACGATCAATCCGCTGATGCCCGGCCCGATCAACGACGGCACCACCCAGCCGGCCGAAAACGCAGCAAACACGCGGGGCCGCAAGGCTTCCGGATACAGACGCCCGACGATCACGTACAGCGCCACCGAATACGCGCCGGCCCCCAGGCCCTGCAGCAGGCGGCCGGCAATCAGCACCGGCATGCTCGGCGCCAGCCCTGCCACCAGTAGGCCGATCACGAAGCACAGCAGGCCGTAAGCCAGCGCGCCGCCGGGGCCACGCCGGTCGCTCCAGCGCCCGGCGGCGGTCATGCCGACCACGCTGGTCGCCAGGGTGCCGCCGAACGCCAGCGCATACAGCGGCAAGCCATTCAATTCGCGCGCGACGGTCGGCATGGCGGCGGCCACCGCCAGCGATTCGAAGGCATTGAGCGATACCAGTGCCACCATGCCCAGCGTTGCGGCGCGATACGGCGCGGCCAGGATGGAAGTGGGTTGGGCCGCATTGAGTGGCGTGGCGGGCAGGGCGGTATCGGCGGGCATCGAGCATCCAGAAACTGAAATGTGTAGAGCCATGACCACGGGGCTTGCACCGGTCATGGCCGCGCAGCATCCTGCCTCAACCAAGGTTGAGGTCAAGGCAATGCAGCGTGAGTTGTCCGTGGGCGAGGTGGCCAAGCGCAGTGGCGTGGCGGTGTCGGCTTTGCATTTCTACGAGCGCAAGGGGCTGATCCGCAGCCTGCGCACTGCCGGAAATCAACGCCGCTATGCGCGCGACGTGCTGCGGCGCATCGCCGTGATTCGCGTGGCGCAACGGCTCGGCGTGCCGTTGCAGCAGGTGCTGGATGCGTTCTCGGTGCTGCCGGACCAGCGCACGCCTACGCGTGCGGAATGGGCACGCATGTCGGCACGTTGGCGCGCGCAACTGGATGCGCGCATCGCCGAGCTGCAGGCCCTGCGCGACCAGCTCACCGACTGCATCGGTTGCGGCTGTCTGTCGCTGCGCCGCTGCCGGTTGAGCAACCCGGGCGATGCGCTGGCCGAGGGTGGGGATGGCGCGTTGCGCTTGTCGCGGCTTGCTGCCGACTGAGGTGGCAAGCGCGGGCTAGCCGCCGCCAGGGCAGGGCTGGTGCGATCGGCATCTGCAGATCGCGCGCGGGCCGCGGCCTCTGCGCCCCGGACAGCCTGTCACCGTCGAGAAGTTCGATGCCGCAACCGGGACCAATGGCAGTGCCGTGCCGGGCAAGGGCGACCGTAGGATGGGGATCCCCTCCGCCGCAGGATTTCACGCATGTTCCCCACCTTGCGCCGATCGCTCGCCGTTGCGCTGTCGCTGGCATGCATCACCTCGTCCGCGCATGCCGCGCCCGCCGCCAGTGCCGCCGCGCCGGCAAGCGTCTTCGATCCGCTGGCCTTGTTCGCACCGCTGCAATTGCCCGACGCACCCAACGCCTACCGCAGCGGCAGCGGCGTCCCCGGCCCGCTGTTCTGGCAGAACCGTGCCGACTACAGCCTCAACGCCAGCATCGACCCGGCGACCCACACGCTCACGGGCGAGGCGGCGATCCACTACACCAACCGCAGCCCGGACACGCTGGACGTGCTGTGGCTGCAGCTGGACCAGAACATCTACCGCGCCGATGCGCGCGCTGCCGCCAGCCGGCCGTCGCGCCGCACCCAGTTCACCGACGGCATGCAGATCGCCAGTGTCGAGATCGACGATGGAGGGCGTCGCCAGCCTGCGCATTTCGTCGTCGACGACACCCGCATGCGGGTGGACCTGCCGCAGCCGTTGGCCGGGCAGGGCAAGGCGCTGACCGTGCATGTCCGCTACCGCTACACGATTCCGGGCACCTGGGGCGGGCGCACCGCGGTCAGTGCCAGCAAGCAGGGCGAGATCTACGAGATTGCGCAGTGGTATCCGCGCATGGCCGTCTACGACGATCTGCGCGGCTGGGACACGCAGCCGTATCTGGGCTCGGAGTTCTATCTGGAGTACGGCGACTTCGACTACGCGGTGACCGTGCCGGAGGGCTTCCTGGTCGCCGGTTCGGGCGCGCTGACCAATCCGGCCGAGGTGCTCAGCCGCAGCGAGCAGCAACGCCTGCAGCAGGCACGCAGCAGCGATCGTACGGTGCTGATCCGCACGCCCGAGGAAGTAAGCGCGCGCGCTGCCAAACCTGCGGGAAACGCCACGCGCACCTGGCGCTTCCATATGGACAACACCCGCGATGTCGCGTTTGCCGCCTCACCTGCGTTCGTGTGGGATGCCGCGCGCATCAAGCTGCCGGGCGGCAAGCAGTCGCTGGCGATGTCGGTGTATCCGCTGGAGGGCGTGGGCGCGGACAAGTGGAACCGCTCCACCGAATACGTCAAGGGCGCGATCGAACATTTCTCGCAGTGGTACCCGTATCCGTGGCCGGCCGCGATCAACCTGGGCGGGTACGGTGCGGGCATGGAGTATCCGGGCATCGTCTTCGACGGTTTCGAAGACAGCGGCAAGGAGTTGTTCTGGATCACCGCGCACGAGATCGGACACACCTGGTTCCCGATGATCGTCGGCTCCAACGAGCGCCGCCACGCGTTCATGGACGAAGGCTTCAACACCTTCATCGACGTCTATGCATCCGATGCCTTCAACAAGGGCGAGTACGCGCCCAAGCGCGATTCGGAATATGCGCCCAAGGGCGGCAACCCGGTCGACGAAATCCTGCCGCTGCTGGCCGATGCCGGTGCGCCGACATTGATGGACAACGCCGATTCCACCAGCGAGACCTACCGGCATTCGCTGACCTATTTCAAGGGCGCGTTGGGGTTGGTGCTGTTACGCGAGCAGATCCTGGGGCCGGAGCGTTTCGATCCGGCCTTCCGCAAGTACATCGCGACCTGGGCCTACAAGCACCCGACGCCGTCGGATTTCTTCCGGCTGATGGAAAGCGAGAGTGGCGAGAATCTGGCCTGGTGGTGGCGCGGCTGGTATCTCAACAACTGGCAGCTGGACATGGGGATCAGCGAGGCCCATTACGTCGATCACGATCCTGCCAAGGGCCTGCAACTCACGCTGCGCAGCCGCCAGAAACTGGTGATGCCGGTCACCGTGCGGGTGGACCTGGCCGACGGCAGCCATCTGGACCGCCGCGTGCCGGTGGAAACCTGGCTGCAGAACACCGCGCCCACGCTGACGCTGCCGACCACGCAGAAAGTGCTGCATGTGACGCTGGATCCGGACCATGTGTTGCCCGATGCCCAGCGTGGCGACAACCAGGTCGATACGATCGGCTAGCGGCTGCCGATCGCTGGCGTCTGCGCTGCAATGGCGCAGATGCTGCGGGCGTTCCGCCCATGCGGTTCACCGTCACCAGCGGCGCAATCGATTGCAGCGATTGCGCCGTTTTTTCGTTGCGCCCTGCAGTCCGATGTCGCGCGCAAGCGCGCAATGACGTGCCCGCATCGGCGTCCACTGCCACGCGTGTGCGCCTCAGCACATCGCCGTTGAAGGCGGCCGCGCTGCGATTCTCGCGCTGCTTTGCGCAACTGCTTCGTATGGTGTTGCTGCGGCCAGGCGACGACATGCAACTGCGCCGTTGCGGCGTAGTTATCGCCATCACTGGCTGGTAACGCTTACAGCCGCGCTGCGCCTGCTTTCGCGCTGCGGACTCAAGCGCACGCGGTGTTTTGTGTCTGCATGTGGCTTGGTGTGTTTGCTGCAACGCACGGTGACAAGCCCCGCCACGCGTGACTAGGCTGCGCCCCGTGTTAGCGCTATCAGTCCTGCATTGCCCGCTGGTACGCGGTTGCATGCAGAGGCGCAGGGCGAGACACGTGGTGCAGGGCGTACTGGTTGGGAAGGCAGTCGCAGGTGCGGTACAGCGCCAGGTGCACGGCGCGTCCGTGAGGACGTGGCACGCACATGGCTTGCATCAGGGGGGATGCGCCGGCAGTCGAGGCGGCGGATCAGAGCAAGTGCTGTGCAGGGATGTATGTCGCGTGCCGTCCAGGCGCGTGGCCAGGCAAGCGCCGCGTCGCATTCCGCGACCACGGCCGTGGGTGTTGGACTCCAGACCCGAGGATAGATCGATGCGTCGTACGTTAAGCAAGTTCAAGTCGAAGGCCATGTTTACCTTCGTCGGTGGCATCCTGGTGATCAACCCCGCCTTTGCGCAGGACGTTACCGCGCAGCAGGTGCCGCCACCGCAGTCCGGCGCACAAACCGCCACCACCTTGGATGCGGTCAATGTCACCGGCATCCGCAGCAGCCTGGATCAGTCGATGGGCATCAAGCGCGATGCTGCCGGCGTGGTGGATGCGATCAGCGCCGAAGACATCGGCAAATTTCCCGATACCAATCTGGCCGAGTCGCTGCAACGCATCACCGGTATCTCGATCGAGCGCCGCGATGGCGAAGGCGCGCAGGTCACCGCGCGCGGCTTCGGCCCGCAGTTCAATACCGTCACCCTCAACGGCCGCCTGATTCCCGGTGCCGATGCGTTCGGTGCGCCGGGCCAGACTCCGATCGGTGGTGTGGATGTGGGCACGCGCGCGTTCAACTTCGCCCAGCTCGCCTCCGAAGCCATCACCGGCATCGAGGTGTTCAAGACCAGCCGTGCCACCGCGCCCAGCGGCGGCATCGGCGCCACCATCAACATCCAGACCGACAAGCCGTTCAATCACGAAGGCGTGGTGGCCAATGCCGGCGCCAAGATGGTGTCGGATCGTTCGCAGCCGTTCGGCGATTCGCTCACTCCTGAAGTCTCCGGCATCTTCAGTTATACCAATCCCGACAAGACCTTCGGCATCGGCCTGAGCGGCAGTTACCAGAAGCGCCATGGCGGCTCGGTGCAGGCCACCGAAAACACCTGGAACATCCAGCGCTGGACCGGTACCGACCCGGCCCTGCGCCCGGATGCGGTGGTGACCAACGCGCCGGCGATCGGTCAGCTCTACGGCATGCCCAACGATCTGCGCTATGCCTTCGCCGACTTCCAGCGCGAGCGCACCAATGGCCAGGCGGTGATGCAGTTCGCGCCCAGCGACAGCCTGACCCTGACCCTGGACTACACCTATTCGTCCAACGAAATCCGCGAAGAGCGCGGCGAGCAGGGCATCTGGCTGCAGCGCGCCAACAGCTTCACCGATCTGACCTTCGACACCGGCCAGGCGGTGGCCACCCCGGTGTATCTGCGCGACGTGCCCAACGGCGCCAAGGACTTCGGCATGGAGCAGCAGCGCAACGAGCAGAAGTACACGCTCGGCTCGCTCGGCTTCAATGCCGACTGGCAGGTGAGCGACCGCTTCCAGCTGTCCTTCGATGCGCACAACTCCAAGACCAAGAGCCTGCCCAACGACCCGGTCACCGGCGGCAGCGCCACGTACTTCAGCTTCGCCGGCACCAACAACTGCAGCAACGGCCCGTCCTGCGGCGGTCAATGGGGGCAGGAGCTGCGCTTCAACAATGGCCTGCCGATTGGCGCACGCACCTGGTATCCCACCGCGGCCGATTCCCTGGCTGGCACCAACGGCGTGCTCAACCCGGACTTCACCCCCGCCGAGCTTGGCTCGCAGGTCCTGCGCATCTTCTATCAATCGCAGGTCACCGAGATCAAGGAAGGCCGCATGGACGGCACCTTCGATTTCGAGGACGGGCGCTTCCAGTTCGGCGTGAGTACCGCCAATACCACCATGAACCGGCTCACCAGCGACACCAATTCCACGCTGGGTGACTGGGGCGTGGCCAACGCCGGCAACGAGCCCGGCATGCAGGCGCTGCTGCGGCCGGTGAGCATCACCGGCATGTTCAAGGACTTCAACGCCAATGGCGCCGCGCCCAATGCATGGCGCGGCGATGCCGATCAGCTGGCGCTGTGGGGTGGCAGCCAGTACGGCGCCACCACCCGCTACAACCCGCAATACAGCGCCGACAACCAGGTCGAAGAGAAGACCCGCGCTGCCTACGTGCAGCTGGAACTGAAGGGCGACATCTCCGGCATGACCACCAATACGCGGCTGGGCTTGCGCTACGAGCGCACCGATGTGGAATCCACCTCGCAGGTGGCCACGCCCACAGCGTTGTTGTGGCAGGCCAACAACGACTTCCAGCTGTTGCGCTCCACCGAGCAGCAGCCCTTCAGCGAGAAGACCAGCTACAACTACATCCTGCCCAATCTGGACTTCAGCATCGACATCTCCGATCAGCTGAAGGGGCGCGCCTCGTTCGGCCAGACCATCGCACGCGCGCCCTACAACAACCTGATTGCCGGCCCGACGCCGAATACGCCCAATGGCTCGATTCTGATCAATCCGTCCAACCGTGCCGGCGGCAGCTCGCAGAACCCGCAACTGGACCCGCTGGAATCGGACAACCTCGATCTGGCGCTGGAGTGGTACTTCGCCGATGCCAGCTACGTGTCGGCCACGTTCTGGAACAAGCGCGTCAGCAACTTCATCGGCAACACGGTCTCGCGCGAATCCCTTTACGGGCTGAGCGATCCCACCTCCGGTCCTGACGCGCAGGCCGCGCTGGCGTTCCTGCAGAGCGGCGCCTGTGCCGCGCAGGTGGGCGCCTCCGGCAACGACGTCGCGGCGGCGTGCTCGGCCAACGACACCTCGCTGTTTGCGGCGATGGCGCTGCTGCGCAATGCCGCGGCCACCGGCGGGCTGGCCGCCTACAACGGCAGCTCCGCGCAGAGTCTGGCACTGGAGAACGCCTACGATATCGTCGGCAATGCCTCCGATCCGCTGTATCAGTTCGACGTGTCGCGCCCGGTCAACCAGAACAAGGCCAACATCCACGGCTGGGAATTGGGCGGGCAGTACTTCTTCGACAGCACCGGCTTCGGCATCTACGCCAACTACACCATCGTCGAAGGCGATGTGGGCTTCGACAACACGGTGATCGATCGCGACCAGTTCGCGCTGCTCGGCCTCAGCGACACTGCCAACGTGATGCTGATGTACGAAAAATACGGCTGGAGCGCGCGCCTGGCCTGGAACTGGCGTGACGAGTATCTGATCGCCGCCAACCAGGACAATGCCAACCGCAATCCGTACTACGTCGAGGCGTATCAGCAGTGGGACCTCAGCGTCAGCTACAGCTTCAGCAAGCAACTTTCCGTGGGCTTTGAGGCGATCAACCTCACCGGCGAAGACGTGCGTTGGCACGGGCGCTCGGACAAGCAGATCATCCGCCTGATCGACCAGCAGCCGCGCTACACGCTGGGTGTGCGTTACGCGTTCTGACCCACCGGCTGCGCTCACTTCCCTCCCGGTGAGCGCAGCCGGTGCCTGGTGGGGCAGATGCCGACGTGCAGGCTGGTGCGGGCCAGCCGCGCGCTTTTTCGAAGGCGGCCGGCGAGCGTTCGCTGGCTGCGCCACGTGGCCGCATCGAGTCGTCAGCCTGCGTGGCACCGGTCCGGCGGCCGCAACCGCAGGCGCGAGCTGGATGCCGCCGCGCATCCCTTGGTGTCGCCGGCACACGCGGCGCTTGCTTGCACCCACACACGGCCGCCGCCGGGTCACAGCGGCGATATAGGTTGCTGCAGGCCTGGTCCCGATGCTGCTGTGCCGCTTGCCGGTCTGCCGCTTTTTGGCAATGCTCGCCACCAGCAAGTGCGGTACCTGGCCGCGCGATCGACGCATTCCACGCAATGCGGTACTCCGTGGCGGAGCACCGTTGGAGTTTCAGATGACGCGATACGCAGTGCTCAACAATGTGGCGCATCACGATCTACGCGTCGTGCTGCGCTTCGGTGCCGAGTTCGGCGATGCGCTGGGCCTGGTGCCGGCATTCGTCACCGAATACGCCGAGCTGCAGCGCGAGTACCCGCTGTTCTTTCGCAAGGATCCAGCCACCGGCGGCTACCAGTCGGTGGCGCTGCTGGGCTTTGCACAGGACGAGAATCTGTTCCTGCAGGACGGCCGTTGGACTGCCAGCTATCTGCCCGGCATCGTCGCCAAGGGCCCGTTCCTGATCGGCTTCCAGGAGCAGCGCATCGAGGGCGCCTTGGTGCAGGAGCCGGTGATCCACGTCGATCTGGAGCACCCGCGCATCAGCCGTCACGAAGGCGAGGCGGTATTTCTTCCGCAGGGCGGCCATAGCCCGTACCTGGAGCACATCATCGGTGTATTGCGCGGCATCCGCGACGGTGTGGATGCCGGCCAGGCGATGGCGGCCGCGCTGGATGCGTTGGGGCTGATCCAGCCGGTGCAGCTGGATGTCACGCTGGATGCCACCCACGCCAACAAGCTGGAAGGCCTGTTCGCCATCGACCGCGAGCGGCTTGCCGCACTCGATGCGTCCTCGTTGCAGCAACTGCATCGGGCCGGCTATCTGGAGGCTGCGTTCCTGATGCTGGCCTCGCTGCACAACGTGCGTCGGCTGATGGCCGAGAAGCAGCGCCGCCTGCAGCAGGCGCACACTGCGTCTGCGACTGCTGCGTTCGCCTGAGCGCATGACGACCGGCGCAGCCTTCTCCTCCCTCGCGGCCGTCGCCGAGCGCAGCGATTGCCACCCAGACGCGCTGCCGCTTGCCGCGCTGTGCGATGCCGCCGAGCCGGTGGTGCTGCGTGGCGTCGCACGCGACTGGTCGCTGGTGCGGGCCGGGTTGCGCAGCCCCGAGGAGGCGATGGCGCTGCTGCGCGCGCACGATAGTGGACGCCCCCTGCAGTATTCCTGCGGCGGCCCGGAGATCGCCGGCCGGCCGTTCTATACCGACGATTGCAGTGCGCTGAATTTCGAGGTGCAGCGCGGCAGCTTGAGCAGCTTGCTGGAAGCGATCGTGACGCATCGCGACGACCCGCAGCCGCCCACGTATTATCTGGCGTCGTTGCCTATTGACGACAATCTCCCAGGCTTGCGCGCAGGCAATGATCTGGATTTCGCCGCCAGCGGCATCGCGGTGCAGCCGAGTATCTGGATCGGCAATCGCGTCACTGCTTCCTGCCACTACGATGCGCCCAACAACCTGGCCTGCTGCACGGTGGGGCAACGTCGCTTCACGCTGTTTCCGCCCGAGCAGGTGGCCAACCTGTATCCCGGCCCGCTGGATCCCACGCCGGGTGGGCAGGTCGTGAGCATGGTGGATATCGCCAATCCGGATCTGCTGCGGTATCCACGCTTCGCTGAAGCGTTGGCGCAGGCACGCACCGCCGTGCTGGAGCCGGGCGATGCAGTGTTCATTCCCGGCATGTGGTGGCATCACGTGCAATCGCTGCAGCCCTTCAACGTGCTGGTCAACTACTGGTGGAGCAGCGTGCCCGCGCATCTGCCGGCGCCGATGCCCGCGCTGTATCACGCGCTATGGGCCATCCGCGACCGCCCGGCAGCGGAGAAGGAAGCCTGGCGCGCCCTGTTCGACTACTACGTGTTCGGCCCTGCCGAGCGCGCGGGCGAGCACCTGCCCGAGCAGGCACGGCATGCGCTGGGCCCGATCGACCCCACGCTGGCGCGACAGCTGCGCGCGCTATTGCTCGGCAGGCTCAACCGCTGATGCGCGCGATCGGCTCCAAGGCCACTGGCCGGACAACTGCGCAGCTGCCGGGCGGGCAGGGCCGATGTGCGGCATTGGCAGGTGCCACTCACGCGTTCCGCTCCCGGCGGGCCACCTGCGTTGTCCAGACGATCGATCAAGACCTCATCCCGGATCCATCACCCAGGAGCGCGCAGTGAGCCAGGCCCCGATTCGCAAGGTCGTCATCGCCGGCGGCGGCACCGCCGGCTGGATCGCCGCCTGCGCACTGTCGCATCAATTCCGCGAGCTGCTGGAGATCACGCTGGTCGAGTCCGAGCAGATCGGTACCGTGGGTGTGGGCGAATCCACGGTGCCGCCGATCCGCAGCTTCCATCGCTTCCTGCAGATCGACGAGCAGGAGTTCCTGCGCGCGGTGGCCGGCACCTTCAAGTTGTCGATCTCCTTCGAGCATTGGCGCCACCAGGGCGAGCGCTATATTCATCCGTTCGGCATCACCGGGCAAAGCACGCTGGTGTGCGCCTTCCACCATCTGTGGCTGGAGAGCCAGCGCCGCGGCATGCCGGGCAGCTTTGGCGATTACTGCCTGGAAACCGTGGCTTCGCGCGTCGACCGTTTCGCCTTGCTGCGCGAGCCTGCGGTCAACTATGCCTATCACCTGGATGCCGCACTGTATGCCAGGTTCCTGCGCACGCGCAGCGAAGCCTGTGGCGTCAGGTGTATCGAGGGCAGGATCCAGCAGGTGACATTGCAGCCGGACAGTGGCGATGTCGCCAGCCTGCTGCTGGAAGACGGGCAGGTGCTCGAGGGCGACCTGTTCATCGATTGCAGCGGTTTTCGCGGCCTGCTGATCGAGCAGGCATTGCACACCGGTTATGAAGACTGGAGCCATTGGTTGCCGTGCGATCGCGCCGTTGCGGTGCAGACCGAAGCGCTTGGCCCGCCGGTGCCGTATACCCGCGCCATCGCGCACGAAGCCGGATGGCGCTGGCATATCCCGCTGCAGCATCGCGTTGGGAATGGTCTGGTCTTTTCCAGCAAACACCTGTCCGACGACGAGGCACATGCCAAGTTGCTACGCGATGTGGCCGCGCCTGCGCTGAAAGACCCCTGGCTGGTGCCGTTCCGCACCGGCCGCCGCCTCAAGGCCTGGAACAAGAACGTGGTGTCGCTGGGCCTGGCCAGCGGCTTTATCGAGCCGCTGGAATCCACCAGCATCCATCTCACCATCGCCGCCGTGGTGCGCCTGATCAGCTTGTTCCCGGCGGAGGGCATTGCGCCCTCGCAGGTGGAGCTGTTCAACGACATCAGCCGCGCCGAAATGGAACATGTGCGCGACTTCATCATCCTGCATTACCACGCCACCCAGCGCGAGGAACCGCTATGGCGGCAATGCCGCGCGATGGAGCTGCCCGAATCGCTGGCGCTGCGCCTGCGCGCCTGGCGCGAACGCGCACACGCGTGGCAAGCGGCCGATGAACTGTTCCGCGTCGACTCCTGGACCCATGTGCTGATGGGGCAGGGCATCGCGCCCGAGCAGCATCATCCGCTGGCGCGCGCGTTGTCCGATCGCGACCTGCGCCGCCTGCTCGAGGGCATCGCCCAGCCGATCCGGCACGCGGTGGAGCAGATGCCGTCGCAGCAGGCGTTTATCGACGCGTATTGCAAGGCAGGTGCGGGCGTGTGGGGCCTGCGCAGTCCGGTGGTGGCGTAGAGCGGCTGGCAAGGCTGGGGCGCCGCCGGCAGGCAGGCGCAGCCGCTGCCCACAACCGGCACGGCACCAGCACGTCCTGGCCCGGCTCGGCAACGCGACACGGCACGGGCAGGCGGCACGGGCCAGACCAATGTAGGAGCGCGCTCGCGCGCGATTGAGCATCACCGGAAACGCTCGTCGCGCCCTTCCACCCCGGTTCCGAGCGCGCCGTCCACGTCCACCTGGCGACTGCTTGCTACGTGTTAGCCGCTCTTGGACACACAAGACCACAGATGCAGTGTCGCGTGCTGTGCCATGCCCGCTCTGCACGATGTCTGGTGATTGCGTGCCGCTTGATAGCGATTGGCGATATCACCGCTGGATACGGGTCGAATGCGCTGATGACAGTGCGCAGCCGGATCCATCGCTACAGTGCCCAACTGCTTCGCTACAAGCGCATCAGATCCTTGCCGACCACAATCGGCCCGGCATAGTGCTTGCGCGCGCCCTCGCTCCACATCGCATCGGTGATCGTGGGGTCGCCGCCAGGCACAAAGTGATTGAGCACCAGCATCCTTGCGTTGGCCGCTGAAGCGATCCTGCCGACTTCCTCGCTGGTGGAATGGCTCTTGAGCAGATGGTCGAGCAAGGTCGGTGCGTTGTCGTTGGTCTTGAGCATCTTTTCCAGCGCGGGCAGATACATCACCTCGTGCACCAGGATGTCGGTGTCCCTCGCGAATTCGGCCAGTGCAGGCAGGTAACGCGTATCGCCGGAGAACACCACCGTGCGATCGCGCGCGGCAAAACGATAGGCGAACGCCGGCTTGAGCGTGTAGTGATCCACCAGCGTCGCGGTGACAGTGACCTGGTCGTTCTGCAGCACCGTGCCGGGCTGGTCGAACTCGTGCACATGGATCAGCTGCTTGAACGGCGGGCGGCCTTCTTCGCGGATGCGCGCATCGATGTCGATGGCATTCATCTCGACAAACGCATCCACCATCCTGGCGATACCGGGCGGGCCATAGAGATGCACCGGTGTCTGCAGACCGCTGGCCCACGCCAGCCAGACCACGTTGAGCAGGTCGGCGTTGTGGTCGGAGTGGTGATGGGTCAGGAAGATGTCGCGCAGCGCAGGCAGGCGGATGCCGGCCTTGGCCAGTTGCTGTGCAACGCCATTGCCGCAGTCGATCAGGTAGGGCTGCCCGTCGATGACCAGCGCATTGGCGGCCGCGGCGCGCAGCGGTGATGGCGTGGGGCCGCCCTTGGTGCCGAGCAGCACCAGCACGCTGCCCTTGGCCGGAAAGGGTGCCGGCGGCGACGGGTCGGACGACGCAGGGTCTTCCTTCGGTGCGCGCCGCGGTGCGGCACCCAGCTGGCTCGTCACGCTCAGCGTGGCCGCTGCCAGCGCGATGCGCAGCACCTGGCGACGGGAAGGGCGTGGCGAAGCTGCGGACATGACGGCTCCTGTCGAAGCGGGAAGAGGATGTGCCAGGCGGGGCGTGGAAGTGCCTCAGACTAACGTGGGGCTGCCGGGTTTGCGAATGGCTCACGCAAACCTCGGGACTGGCATGCCCGCGCCCGATGCAGCAGAGCTGCAACTGCGACGCACGCGGTGCGTGTACTGCTCGATCCGATGGCCCGCACCGAATCGGTCACGCCGATCCATCCGTTGCCTTCCAACGGTGGGCTTGCATCGATTGCCTTCAGAGTTCCTGTGCAATGAACGCGTTCAACGCAGGCGAACGATAAAACGCCATGCATTGCGCGAAGATCCTGTTGAACGGGCCGCGGCGGGCCTCGTCCTTCATCGGCACTTCGGCGCGATGGAAGTCCGCCGTCTGCTCGGCCACGAAACGGTGCAGGCGGTCGGTGGCACCGGTCTTGGCATTGTCGAGCGCGTAGGTCGTCAGCAGATACGAGCGATCGCGCAGCTGGTCGGCGGTGTATTTGCCGCTACGCTCATAGTTGTTGTCCAGGCACAGCTGCAGCGCGTAGGCCTTGACGTCGTCGCGATTGGCGGGTTTGCCGGCTGCATGGGCGGTGACCTGTAGCGACAAGGCCAGGAGTGCAGCTACGGCGATGACACAAGGAGTGCGTTGAACGGGCATGCCGATCCAGGTGAAGGACGAGCTGCCAAGTCTGCATCATCCGGGCACTGCAGATGAAGTGCATGACGACAGACGCGCGTGACCGACGGGGTTCAAAGGTCAGCGCACAAAACATCAACCCGTACAGATCGATCCACACAGCACATCAAACAATCGACCACACTCTGCACAGGCCAGGCGCAGTCGCACGTGGCAGGCGCTACCCGCCTGCCACGCGCAGCACCCGCTTACGGGCCGAAGTAGGTGGAAATGCTGGAATACACGTCCGAGAAGCGCGAGTAGTAATCCGGATCGGTCTGCGCGGTGCAGAACGAGTAGCCGCCGTACAGGCCGCCGCGCAGCTGGTAGGCGCCACCGCTGGCGACGGTGAACAGGCCCGAGCCGGACGAGCCGCCCTCGGTGACGCCATCGTTCCAGACCACACGGTACAGCGGGCTCTTGCCGTCGATGCTGGTGCTCAGCCCATTGACGGTGCCCAGCGAATACTTCTTGACGTCACCGGACGGGTGGTGGATGCCGACGATCGATGTGCCGGTCGCGCCGATCGCCGCGCTGTTCCATGCCGCGTAGAACGCGCCGCTTGGCGGTGCGGTCTTCAGCTCCAGCAACGCGGTATCGCGCGTGGTGTTGGCGTGGCGCAGGAATGCACCGCCGGTCAAGGTGGTGGCCTGCGAGCTGGCGGTATTGCCATTGCAGCTGGCCGCGTCGTAGAACCAGTAGGTCTGCAGTGTGTTGGCGACCGTCTGCGTACTGATGCAATGCGCTGCAGTCCAGAACAGGTTGCGCTTGGGCGAGTTGGTGTTGTTGAGCAGCGTGCCGGTGCACAGGAACGAGCCCTGGCTGGTGGTGAACACCATGCGCGCCACCGCCTTTGCGGCATTGGTGAAGCCGGCGGTGGGATTGGCGCGGCAGACGATATCGTTCTGGCAGGAATCGCTCTCGCCGATGGCGATGGTCATCATGTCGCGCGCGCTGGCGGTGGGGCTGATATCCAGGTGCGACAGCTGCGGGATGCTCAGGCTGAAGTTCTCCGGATACTGGCCGGCCGGCAGTGACAGCTCCACCAACAGATTCTCGCCGCTGACGGTGGGCGACCAGCCGATGGCGTCGCCGCTGGCGGCGAAGCTGGCACCGGATTGCTCGAATACCCGGCCATCGTCGCCGGCAAAGCGCAGCGTCACCTTGGACGGATCGCCCGGCGTGGCGCCGGCACCACGCAGGATCAGCGATGCACGCAGCGAGGCCGCCTGCGCGGAGCCGACCTTCAGGGTCGCCACGCGTGAGCCATCTTTGGCCATCTGCCAATCGAGCGTGGCCAGATTCACCAGGGGCTTGGCCACCGCGCGCGAAAACCCGATCTGCAGGGGCTGCCCATGTTTGACCTGTGCGATGCGACGCTCACGCACGCGACCGATCTCGGTACTGGTGGGCGCAGTGAGTTGCACCACACGCGTGGGCAGGATGCCGCCACGCAGACTTGCCGACTGCAACGTCGCCGCGCCGAGCTTGGCCGCCTGCGGTGCGGTACTTACCGGCGCCGCATCCATTTCGGTCGGCGGCGTTGCCAGTGCAGTGCCGGAAACGGCGGAAAACAGCGCCAGGTACAAGGCATTCTTGCGATTCATGGGTAGTCCTTCTCGTCAGGGAACGACAGGCTGCGGCGGGGGCCACAGCCTGCGGGCGCCATCGTTGGCGCCGAACGAGACTAGCGAATGTTTAAAGCTGAATATGTGCTGAAAATCTCGTTCAGAGATTGGCGGTCGATAAAAAGATAATCGTGTTTTGCACGCAGCAGTTGACGTGTGCGCGCCTGCCAGTGGCCTTGCGCATGCGCATGCGCATGGCGCCGCATATCTGCAACACGTACGACGCTCTACCTGCGGCAACTGCGATCGCGCAGCGCACCGGCAGCGCTGCCTTGATCAAGCTGTCAGGCGATGCAGGTAGCTACGCTGCATGCGGGATGGCGAACGCGCATAACCTTGGCGGGCTTTAACAAGGTGCGCTCAACGTTCCTGCAAGCAGGCATGTCGCCGCATGCCGGCAGCCAGCAGCAAGGCTGCATATCGGCTCGCGACGGATTATTCCAGCGCGTCGCTGGCGCGGAAGTCGGTCGAGCGACCGCTGGCTTTCAAAAACCCCAGCACTGCAAGTCCGACCACCATCCAGGCCGTGCCGCCGAGTTGTGCATGCTGGTCGGCATTGATCAGCACATAGGCCAGGATCACGATGCCGATCAACGGCGTGGCGACATGCAACAGCACGCGGCGGCCCTGTCCGCGGAAATGCCACAGCACCGCCACGTGCAACAGGATGAAGGCGGTCAGCGCACCGACATTGCACAACGAGGACAGCAGCGCGATCTGTCCGACGAAGACTTCGCCCAGCACCATGCTCAGGCCTGCCACCAGCAGGATGGCGCGCTGCGGCACGCCGGTGCGTGGATGGATGTAGCGCAGAAAGGCCGGCAGCTGGCGGTCGCGCGCCATGGCGAACAACAGGCGCGAGGTGGCGGCCTGCGCCACCAACGCGTTGGCGATCGCCGCACTGATCGCGACCGTGAGCGCAATGACGATCTGCAACCACGGCCCGGCGATCAGGCGCCCGATCTCGAAGAACGCATCGTTGGAGGCCTGCGCGTCGGGATAGCGTTGCAGGGTGGGCTGCAGCAGCGCGGCCAGCCAGGTCTGCAGCACGAACAAGCCCGCCACCAGCAACAGCGCCAGCAGGGTCGCGCGCCCGACCACGCGATTGCCGCCACGGGCTTCTTCGGACAGCGTGGAGATCGCATCGAAGCCCAGGAACGACACCACCGCCACCGACAAGGCGCTGAAGATCAGCTGCGGCGAAAAGGCCTGCGGGTTGTAGAACGGACGCAGGTTCCAGTGCGCACCATTGACGCCACGCTGGATCGCCAGGCTGGCCAGCACCACGAACACCGCCAGCACCACCAGCTGCGCGTAGAGGAAGAAGCGATTGGCACGCGCGGTGGTTTCAATGCCGCGCAGGTTGACCAGCGTGTTGAGCACCACGAAGAAGGCGATCCACGCCGGTTGCGGCAGTGCCGGCAACACGTTGTGCATGGCGTTGGCGCCGACCACGTAGAGCAGGGTGGGCACCAGCAGATAATCCAGCAGGATCGCCCAGCCGGCCAGAAAGCCCATGCCGCTGCTCAGGCCGCGTCCCACATACGCATACACCGAGCCGGCGACCGGAAACGCCTGCGACATCTGCTGGTAGCTCAACGCGGTGAACAGCATCGCCACGAAGCCGAGCAGGTAGGTCAGCGGCACCATCCCGGCACTGATGTCGAACACGCCGCCGAAAATGGAGAACGGCGCGGTCGGCACCATGGACACCAGCCCGTAGATCAGCAGGTCCTTGAGCGTCAGCTGCCGCTTGAGCTCCTGGGTGTAGCCAAAGCGTTCCAGCGCGGCCGCATCGTTGCGGCGGGAGGTATCGGTCATGCAGGTGTCCGCTGAAAGGAATGCCGGGTCGCGACGCAGGCGCCGTGGGAGCGTCTGCAGGTCGATGCTGCAGTGCAGCCATCTGACCGGCATTGTGACGATAATGTGGCCGCCAAGCCCATCCATTGGTAAAAGTGCTAGGTTTTCCCTGCTGGATGTCATCCAGCGGCATACGTCGACACCGAAGGACCCACCATGTTCGACACTCTGGCCAGCCTGGGCCGCGACCTGCAGGCGCTGCACACGCTCAATGCCTGCCTGGACCGGGTGTTTTCCGACGTCTGCGGGCTGGGCTTCCAGTCCCTGGTCTACGACTACGCGCCGGTCCCGCTGAGCCTGGAAGGGGCACTGATCACCCCGTCGGTGTTCATGCAGCGCAATGCGCCGGGCGACATGCAGCACATCTGGTGCGAGCACGGCTATTACCAGCACGACCCGGTGCAGCAGCGTGCGACGCGCCGCACCACGCCATTCGTGTGGTCCTACCGCAGCGACGGCGAGATGGAGGGCGTGGAATACGTCGGCAGCCAGCATCGGCAGGTCACGCGTTATCTGTGCGATAGCGGTATGGGAACCGGTGTCACCGTGCCCCTGCACCTGCCGGGTGGCGCGTTCGCGACATTCAGCGCTGCGGTCGACGCGGTCGCGGCCGAGGCGCCACGGCTGGCCGAAGCGCAGCTGTCGCCATTCCTGCTGCTGGCGCATACCTTTCAGGCACGCGCACAGGAGCTGCTCGATCCGCAGGAACGCCGCTGCCACCACATCGTGCTGACCCGCCGCGAGCGCGAATGCCTGCAGTATTCGGCCAAGGGGCTGACAGCCAAGAGCATCGCCGCTGCGCTCAACCGTTCCACCGCCACGGTGAACCTGCATCTGAACTCGGCAGCGCGCAAGCTGGGCGCGCGCAATCGCGTCGAGGCCGTCGTGCGCGGCATGCACTATCGATTGCTGGAGCCGTAAGCCCGGCGTGCTCGGCTGCGGCGACATGCCGCGATAGATGATTTCGCTGCGGCGAGAATTTGCGATCGGCAGGCGCAATCTCTGCCCTGATTGATGCCCGTCCTGGCGACCAAATACGCGTTCAGCTGGATCGCATCGCCCGCGCAGCCGGCCCCGAGCTTCGAAAGCGCCACGAACCTGGGAGTTTTGCCAGTTAACGCGCGGCGGTTGCCTCGCTAGGCTCGGCGCTCATTCTTGCCGTTAGCAGGCGCAGGTCATGCAGTCCACCGAGGGTTACGTCGAATTTCGTGGGTACCGGACCTGGTACCGCATCACCGGCGACCTGCGCAGCGACGCCTGCCCGCTGATCGTGCTGCACGGCGGCCCCGGCTGCACCCACGATTATGTGGACAGCTTCAAGGACCTGGCGGCCAATGGACGCGCGGTGATCCATTACGACCAGCTCGGCAACGGCAAGTCCACCCATCTTCCCGATGCGGACCCCGGTTTCTGGACGGTGGGGCTGTTTCTGGACGAGTTGCAGGCCCTGATCACGCAGTTGGGGCTGTCGCAATACGCGCTGCTCGGGCAGTCCTGGGGCGGGATGCTGGCGGCCGAGCATGCGGTGCGGCGGCCGGCCGGCCTGCGTGCGCTGGTGATTGCCAACTCCCCGGCATCGATGGGCTTGTGGCGCGCTGCGGCGCTGCGGCTGCGCGCGCGCCTGCCCGAGGACATCCAGGCGGCGCTGGACGCGCACGAGGCGGCCGGCACCCTGGACGACCCGGCCTATCGCGCCGCAAGCCAGGTGTTCTACGCCCAGCACGTCTGCCGCGTGCTGCCCTGGCCTGCCGAAGTGGCGCGCACCTTCGCCGCCATCGATGCCGACCCGACCGTGTATCACGCCATGAACGGCCCGACCGAATTTCACGTGGTCGGCAGCCTGCGCAACTGGAGCATCATCGAGCGCCTGCATCGCATCAACGCGCCCACGCTGGTGCTGTCGGGCAAGTACGATGAGGCCACACCGGAAACGGTGGAGCCGTACGCACGCCTGATTCCGGACGCGCGGTGGCATGTGTTCGCCAATTCCAGCCATATGCCACATGTGGAAGAACGCCCGGCGTGCATGCGCCTGGTCGGCAACTTCCTCGACGACCAGACGCCGTGGCCCGGCGAGCAGCTGGTGCATGCCTCCATACAGGCCAGCCGCGCTGTTTGAGTGGATGGGGTGGGGTGTATGTAAGTGCCGTGAAGCTGAGCGTGCCCGGCTGCGGTGCGCCGCTGCGACGCGTCGCGATTGAGCATGCGCTGCCTTGCTTGCGCATCGTGCGAGCAAGGTTCGAAGAGTGGTCGTGAAGAGCAGTCGTGTTGATACACGCAGCTGTGCCTCAACCGCGTGTCGTTGAGTCGACACATCCAATGCGGATTGCCAGCTACGGTCTAACACCACCTGACGCACCACGTGGTCGGACCTACGCGGCCTGACCATGTCGAGAGAGGCTGGTCGTCGCGCCAGTGCTCGCCCATTGTCGCGATTGCGCCAAAAGCGCAATCACGCATCGTCTTCTGCAACGCGGCATCAAATGCCGTGTAAACCACACAAGCCTCGCAAACCGCATGTGCCTGCGATGGCGCTGCTGCTACGCACCAATGACGCTCACAACACACGTTCGTGTGCAGTGACCACCGCGCAGCATTGCGTGTTGCACTTCGATGCTTAGAAACGCATTTGCCACCAGCAACTGCGGTCGAAAGCGCGCGTGAGCGAACCGGCATCGGCCTGCGTTTGCATGCATGAAAAACACATCTGCATAAGCACAAAAACACTGCGCACGCCACAACGGTGTCCTGTCCCGGGTGTCTCGTGCTGTCTCTTTTGCATGTCCTGCACGGAGAACACCGTGGTGCGTCAAAGTTTCAGTGATGGATAATTGTTTTATGTGTTAAATCGCGCGAAGAATGCGGCCCCCACGCACCGCTTTGCTGTTGTCGTCGCCCCGGCGCAGGCAGCACGCATCGCTTTTCCACACTTTGGGAGAGGCTGCATGATCATCAAGACATTTCAGGGCGCAGTTGCGCTTGCCCTGTCCGCCTGCGCTGCGGGCGCCATCGCCGGCCCGGTCGGGTACGGTGCCGGCACCACCGGCGGCGGCAACAAGACACCGGTCACCGTGACCACCTTCGAGGCGATGCAGGCTGCGATCGACAGTTATTCCGGCAGCGGCGGGTTGGTGCTCAACTACACCGGCAAGTTCGACTTCAGCAGCATCAAGGACGTCTGCGCGCAGTGGAAGTTGCCGGCCAAGACCGTGCAGATCAAGAACAAGAGCAACATCACCATCAAGGGGGCCAACGGCTCGTCGGCCAACTTCGGGCTTTGGGTGGTGGGCAACTCCAGCAACGTCATCATCCAGAACATGACCATCGGCCTGCTGCAGGGCGGTGAAGATGCCGACTCGATCTCGCTGGAAGGCAATTCCAGCGGCTCGCCGTCCAAGATCTGGGTCGACCACAACACCGTGTTCGCCTCCTTGACCAAGTGCTCGGGCGCCGGCGATGCATCTTTCGATGGCGGCATCGACATGAAGAAGGGCGTCCATCACGTCACCGTGTCCTACAACCACGTCTACAACTACCAGAAGGTCGCACTCAACGGATACAGCGACAGCGACACCAAGAATTCGGCCGCGCGCACCACCTATCACCACAACCGCTTCGAGAACGTCGAATCGCGTGTGCCGTTGCAACGGCGTGGGCTGAGCCACATCTACAACAACTACTTCAACAACGTCACCACCTCGGGCATCAACGTGCGCATGGGCGGGGTGGCCAAGATCGAGTCCAACTACTTCGAGAACATCAAAAACCCGGTGACCTCGCGCGACAGCAGCGAGATCGGCTACTGGGACCTGATCAACAACTACGTCGGCAGCGGCATCACCTGGGGCACCCCGGATGGCAGCAAGCCGTACGCCAACGCCACCAACTGGATCACCACCAAGGTGTTCCCGGAACCGCTGGGCTACACCTACAGCATCACCCCGGCCGCACAGGTCAAGGCCAAGGTGATCGCCACCGCCGGTGCGGGCACCAACCTGGCCGAGTAAGCGGCAACAGGGTGCGGTCACATGGATCCCCGGCCTGGCCGGGGATTCTTGTCTGTGGGGTGCAGCTGGTTCGCGCCTGGCCGGTTCGCGGCAAGGCACGGCGGCCACCGGTGGTTGCACGTGGCAGTGATCCCTGGCGGTGGATACAGGCAAGCGCCCCCCAAGGTTGATCGACCTCGCTCCGGCGCCGGCGTCAAGAGGCGCGGCAGGCCCCGCGACGCGGTATCGTGTCGCGATCCCATCCATGCAAGCCCGTCCATGCCGCTTCCAACCGATCCCGTTGCTGAGCACGCTCCGTCCGCCGCGCCCACCTTGCGCCACGCGCTGAAACCGCGGCAATTGATGATGATGGGCCTGGGCACGGCGATCGGCGCCGGGCTGTTTCTGGGCTCGGGCGTGGGGATCCACGCGGCGGGGCCGGCAGTGCTGGTGTCGTACCTGATCGCCGGAGCGCTGGTGATCATCGTGATGAACGCGCTGGGCGAAATGGCCGCGTCCAAGCCGGCCAGCGGTGCGTTTTCGGTATACGCAGCCGACGCGATGGGGCCGACCGCTGGTGCGACGGTGGGCTGGTTGTGGTGGCTGCAGATCGTGGTGGTGATCGCCGCCGAAGCGGTCGGCGCGGCGGGCCTGCTCGCCTCGATATGGCCGGCATTGTCGGTGCCGTTGCTGGCGGTGGTGTTCATGGCCACCTTCACTGCGATCAATCTGCTCGGCGTGCGCAATTTCGGCGAGTTCGAATTCTGGTTCGCCATCCTCAAGGTCGTTGCGATCGTGGTGTTCCTGCTGATCGGTGTGGCCTTGCTGGCCGGCTGGCTGCCCGGCGTGGTGTCGCCGGGGCTGTCCAACTTCACCCAGAACGGCGGATTCGCGCCCAAGGGGCTGGCCGGCATCGGCTCGGCATTGCTGGTGGTGGTGTTCGCCTTCGGCGGCACCGAAATCGTCGCAGTGGCCGCGGCGGAAACCGCCGACCCGGGCCGCAGCCTGGCACGCACGATTCGCACCGTGGCCTGGCGCATCCTGGTGTTCTACATCGGCTCGATCAGCGTGATCGTGGCAGTGGTGCCGTGGACCAGCGCGGCGCTCAGCTCGCCGTTTGCCGCCGTGCTGGAGGTGGCGCGCATTCCAGGCGCGGCCACTGCCATCACCCTGGTCGCCGTGGTGGCCTTGCTGTCGGCGCTCAATGCCAATCTGTACGGCGCCTCGCGGATGATCTTCTCGCTGGCCCAGCGCGGCGAAGCGCCGCGGCTGCTTGGCAGGACCAGCGGCGAGCAGGTGCCGCTGGTGGCGGTGATCGCCAGCGTGCTGTTCGGGTTTGCCGCAGCCGCGCTGGAACTGCTGTACCCCAACAAGGTGTTGCCGATGCTGCTCAACATCGTCGGCGCCACCTGCCTGCTGGTGTGGACGATCTCGCTGCTGTCGCAGCTGATCCTGCGTGCACGCGCTGACCGCGCCGGCATCGCGTTGCCGTTCCGCATGCGGGGTTATCCGTTTCTGACCCTGCTGGCCCTGGCGATCCTGGCGGTGATCTTCGTGCTGCTGGCGTCTTCGGCGGACACCCGCGCGCAGTTCCTGTCGATGGTCGGTCTGACTGTCTTCATCGCCGTGGTCAGCGAAGTGGCGCGACGCGTGCGTGCGCGGACATGAACGTGTAGGTCAACGCGGCTGAGTGCGTGATCGTCCAGCAACGCAACCACGGCGGCAGTGCGCTGTTGCACACCGTCGAAGCGAGAACACGCAAGCAGTCTTGCGGTTTCCTTCTCCATTAGACAGGCGAGTAGCTGGATCTGCCGATCCAGCTCGGCTACTGTCATTCGGCCGATTCTGTTCGTTGCATTGGTTGGCTGGAATCATCGGCGCGCCAGCGCGCGACGATGAAAATGCATCGCTTCATTCCTTGATTGTTTCAGCAATCATCGCCGGGGTTCGTGCATGCATGCCGTTTCGTCCAAGAGTTCTGCTGCCTTGCCTGCCGCCCGCACCCTGGAGGCGGTGCATGCGCTGGCCTATCCGGTCGATACGCATCTGGACTCGCTGTATCTGTCGCGCCTGGGTGGCTTCGATTACTGGAAGGGCGACTGGAAAGCGCAGCGGCGCTCGCTGATCCTCTGGCTGATGTCCAAGACCTCGCCAAGAGGTCGCAACCAACCGCTGATGTACCACGTCAGCGGCCCGGACTTTCTGGCCGGCGGCTACGGCGCTGCCTGCTTCAGCGCCCACGCGTTGTGGGAGAACCTCTTCGGCGCGCCGTTTCTCGACCCCTGGAACAACTGGGTGGAGCATCAGCGCTATGTCGAGGAGATGGTGGTCGCGAGCAAGGGTCGGATGCGGCTGGCACGCAGCGCCGCCGAGCTGCGCGCGGTTCGGGCCGAAGGTCTTTGCTGCGCCATCCTGTCGCTGGAGGGCGCGCATATGCTCGGCCCACGCGGAGTCCGCAGCCAGGCGCTGCGGCTGGAGCGCCTGGACATCGCTGCCAGGGCCGGCGCCGCCTATGTGACGCTCAACCATTTCAGCCATACCGACATCTCCCAGGCCGGCTATGCGCCGCTCAATCCGTGGCGCGGGATCGAAGGGGCGGGGCTGTCGGAATTCGGCCGCAAGGTCGTGGAGCGCTGTATCGATGCCGGACTGCTGGTGGATCTTTCGCACACCTCCAGCCAGGGCGTCCTCGATGCCTGCGCCATCTGCGTCCGTCGCAACGTGCCGGCCTTCGCCTCGCATGCCGCCTCGCGCAGTGTCACCCGTGGTGCCGAAACGCGGCCTTCGCGTCATCTCGACCGCGGGCTCGACGACGCGGCGATCCGCGCCATCGTCCAGACCGGTGGCTGCATCAGCGTCATCCTGGCGCCGTACTTTCTGCAACATGCCTATCTGGCCGACGGCAAGCCGAACATGGATGCCGATCTCGCCTTTGTCGTCGGCTACTACGAAGCCTTCGCCCGACAGATCGCCGCCATGGGGATCGTCGAGGATCCGTGGAAGCACCTGAGTTTCGGCAGCGATTTCGATGGGGGCATTTCCAGCCTGCCGACCGGTCTGCGCAGCGGTGCGGATCTGCCCAGGCTCACGCAGGCGATGATGGATGCCGGCTGGCCCACGCAACGCATCGTCGATGTGTACAGCGGCAATTTCCTGCGGGTCTGGGAGCGGGTGCGGCCGTAGCGTTTCCCGGTGCCCTGCGTGCGGATGAGGTGGGGCAGCGCGGTGACCTTCCAGCGCGTGCCGGTGTGCATCTGCGAGAGCCGGGTGCATCGCGGTGACCGGCCTGTGCGCAACGCGTCTGCGTGCAAGGAATGCGCGCTGCAGTGCACACCGGGTGTAGCATCGCCGAGAGGGCCAACAAGGCTACAACGTCAGGCAGGCGCGGCCGGTACTACGAATCGGCATGAGCCACGCCTGCGCTGCGGTTCCGGGCGCGCCGTCCGCACCCACCTGACGGCCACTCGCGGCATGTTGTGGGCCGCTGCTGGCTGCACAAGCGCGGCAATTTGCCGCAGATGCGACGCCGTGTCGCATCGGGAACGAACACGACCGTCCTTATCATGATCCCGTAGCGCAGAGGTCGCGATCGACCGGCACTGGTGTTCGGCAATCGACCTGCAGCCTGTGCGCTGATGCTGCCCCATCTTTTTCCTGGAGGATTCTCCATGGATGCCTTGCTGTTATCGCGGATCCAGTTCGGATTCGTCATCGCATTCCACGTGCTGTTTCCCGCGTTCACCATCGGGCTGTCCAGCCTGCTGGCATTTCTCGAGTGGCGCTGGCTGCGCACCCGGTTGCCGGTGTGGCGCGAGCTGTATTTCTTCTGGCAGAAGATCTTCGCGGTGTCGTTCGGCATGGGCGTGGTCAGCGGCATCGTGATGGCCTTCCAGTTCGGGGCCAACTGGCCGGAGCTGAGCCGGATCGCCGGCAGCGTGATCGGCCCGTTGTTGAGCTACGAAGTGCTGACCGCGTTCTTCCTCGAAGCCAGCTTCCTGGGCGTGATGATGTTCGGCTGGGGGCGCATCTCCGAGCGCCTGCATTTCCTGGCGACCTGCATGGTGGCGCTGGGCACGCTGTTTTCCACGTTCTGGATCCTGTCGTCCAACAGCTGGCTGCAGACCCCGGCCGGCTATGAGGTGGTCAACGGCATCGTGCATCCGGTGGCGTGGCTGAAGATCATCTTCAACCCCTCGTTCCCGTACCGGCTTGCGCATATGGCGCTGGGCTCGTTCATCACCACCTGCTTCGTGGTCGGTGCGGTGGGGGCGTGGTATCTGCATCGCGGCGTGCATCGCGAGGCCGGGCTGCGCATGCTCAAGCTGGCGGTGGCCTTCGCGGCGATCACCGTGCCGCTGCAGATCTTCGTTGGCGACATGCATGGCTTGAACACGCTCAAGCACCAGCCGATGAAGATCGCGGCGATGGAAGCGCACTGGCATGACGAAGGCCAGGGCAAGGGGTTTCCGCTGGTGCTGTTCGCCCTGCCCAATGCGCAGGCCGAGCGCAACGATTACGAG
Organism: Xanthomonas sp. F14; assembly: GCF_014199865.1. Taxonomy (NCBI): domain Bacteria; kingdom Pseudomonadati; phylum Pseudomonadota; class Gammaproteobacteria; order Lysobacterales; family Lysobacteraceae; genus Xanthomonas; species Xanthomonas sp. F14. Next base: position 577,700 of record NZ_JACHOM010000002.1, read on the forward strand.
GTGGCGATCCCGCGCCTGGGCAGCCTGATCCTGACCCACAGTGCGGAAGGCAGCATTGCGCCGCTGACCTCGGTGCCGGCGGCCGATCGCCCGCCGGTGCTGCCGGTGTTCTTCGCCTTCCGCATCATGGTCGGGCTGGGCTCGTTGATGCTGCTGGTGGCCTGGGTCTCGGCGTTCGCCTGGTGGCGCGGCAAGTTGCTGCAGTGGCGCTGGCTGCTGGCGACCTGGCGCTGGATGTTGCCGAGCGGCTTCATCGCGCTGGTGTCGGGCTGGTTCGTCACCGAGATGGGGCGGCAGCCGTATGTGGTCTATGGCCTGTTGCGCACTGCCGATGCCGTGGGCCCGCAATCGACGCTGATGACCGCAATCTCGCTGGCGGTGTACGTGGTCGGCTATGCGTTCGTGTTCGGCTGGGGCATCTGGTACCTGGTCAAGATCGGCAAGATCGGCCCGACCCCACATGACGCGCCGCAGCTGGACCACGGCGAACACACCCCGGCGCGGCCGCTGTCGGCGGCCGACGAACCGATCGACGGAGCCGCATGATGGACATGACCAGCGTATTGCCGGTGGCGTGGTTCGCGGTGATCGGCTTCGGGGTGCTGATGTACGTGGTGCTGGACGGCTTCGTGCTCGGCATCGGCATCCTGGCGCCGTTCCGCAAGGACGAAGCGCAGCTGGATCTGATGATGAATACCGCCGCGCCGATCTGGGACGGCAACGAGACCTGGCTGGTGTTGGGCGGGGCAGGGCTGCTGGCGGCGTTTCCCAAGGCGTATGCGGTGATCCTGTCGGCGTTGTATCTGCCGGTGCTGTTGATGGTGATGGCGCTGGTGTTCCGCGGCGTGGCGTTCGAGTTCCGCTTCAAGGCGCACCGCTCGCGGCGGCTGTGGAGCAATGCCTTCGCTGCCGGCTCGATCCTGGCCACGTTTGCGCAGGGCGTGATCCTGGGCGCGCTGGTGCAGGGCCTGCCGATCGAAGACGACCGCTATGTCGGCGGCATCTGGGGTTGGTTCAGTCCGTTCGCGATGCTGACTGGCGCGGCGCTGGTGTTCGGCTACGCGCTGCTCGGCAGCACTTGGCTGATCCTCAAGACCGAAGGTCATGTGCAGCAGCTCGCGCGGCAGTTGAGCCGGCCGCTGACCATCAGCGTGCTGATCTTCATCGGCCTGGTCAGTGCGTGGTTGCCGTCGCTGCAATCGCATGTGATGGACCGCTGGTTCAGCGGTGCGCATTACCTGTGGCTGATGCCGGTGCCGGTGCTGGTCGCCATCGTCGGCTTCGCGCTCTGGCGTTGCACCGAAGCGGGGCGGCCGGATACGCCGCCGTTCCTGCTGGCGATGGGCCTGTTCGTGCTCGGTTTCCTCGGCCTGGTGCTGGGCATGTGGCCGTATCTGGTGCCGCCGGTCTACACCATCTGGCAGGCCGCCGCGCCGCCGTCGTCGCAGCTGTTCGCACTGATCGGTTTGGTGGTGCTGCTGCCGCTGATCCTGGGCTATACGGTGTGGTCGTACCGCGTGTTCCGCGGCAAGATCACCGCCGATACCGGCTATCACCACTGAGCGGGCGCAGACCGCATCGGCGCGATGCGCCGCCCGCTCAGCGCAGGCGTTGCTTGAACATCCACTCCCACATCGCCGGGTCTGCGTAGGTCGCGTCCCAGGCGTTGTGGTTGCCGTCCGGATATTCGCTGTAGCGCACGTTGGCGCCGATGCCCTTGGCGGCGCGGTACAGCGCACGGTCGTCGTGCGGTGGCACCGAGTCGTCCTTGGCGCCATGGAACATCCAGATCGGCACGTGTTTGAGCTGGGTGACCGCAGCGGTGTACGGGTCGGCTTCCTTGGCCACCAGGCTGACGTAGAGCGTGCGACGCTCATCGCGTGGCGCCTTGAGCGCACCGCAGATCGGCACGATCGCGGCAAAGCGCTGCGGCTGCATCAGGCCGATTTCCCAGGCGCCATAGCCGCCCATCGAGATGCCGGTGAGATAGGTGCGCTGCGGGTCGGCACCGAATTCGGCGCTGGCCGCATCCAGCGCCGCGATCGCCATGCGTGCATTGATGCCCAGCCACTCCTCGTCGTCGGGCACCTGCGGCAGCACCACCAGCGCCGGGAACTCGGCGGTGTGTTCGCTCAGGTAAGGCCCGACGCCCACTTCGGCCTGATCGCGCCCGTTGTCGCCGCGTTCGCCCGAGCCATGCAGGAACAGCACGATGGGGCGCGGTTGCGGCGCCTTGGAGGTCGGCACAAACACCTGATAGCGGTAGAGCCGTCCTTCCAGCTGCAGCGTGCGGGTGACGAAATGGCCGCGGCGCCCGTCGTGGTGGCGCTCAGCCATGCTGGAACAGCCGGCCAGCAGCAGCGCAAGAATCGCAAGAACAAGACAACGACGGATCACGCACACCCCCAGACCGATGACATACCCGCAGTATCGCCGCATGCAGCTGTGCTGGCATGTCGCGCTGCGGCGATTTCTGTCGAATATTCATCTGATTGTCGCTGCGGTGTGCTCGGTGCAACGTTGATCGTCATGGCCCGACACGGCGACTACGGCAGCAGGATCAGCGTCGCCAGGCCGAGGAAGCTCAGGAACCCCATCACGTCGGTCAGCGTGGTCAGGATCACGCCGCCGGCCAATGCCGGATCGAAGCCCAGGCGTTTCAGCGTCACCGGGACCAGCACCCCGCCGAATGCGGCGGTGAGCATGTTCAAGGTCAGCGCGGTGCCGATCACCAGCGACAGCATCGGCTGCTGGAACCAGGCCAGCACGATCAGGCCCAGGCCCACGCCCAGCACCAGGCCGTTGATCAGCGCGACGGTGAGCTCCTTCTTGAGCAGGGTCATCACGTTGGAAGAGCCGATCTGGCCCAGCGCCAGGCCGCGCACCATCAGGGCCAGCACCTGGGTGCCGGCGTTGCCGCCCATGCCGGCCACGATCGGCATCAACGCCGCCAGCGCCACCAGCTTCTCGATCGTGCCTTCGAAGCGGCTGACCACACTGGACGCAATGAACGCGGTGCACAGGTTGATGCCCAGCCAGATCAGGCGGCGGCGGAAGGCGCGCCGCGCCGGGCTGAACATGTCCTCGTCCTCGTCCAGACCGGCCGCGCTCATGGCCTGGTGTTCGGCCTGTTCGCGGATGATGTCGACCACGTCGTCGATGGTGATGCGGCCGAGCAGGATGTTGTTGTCGTCCACCACCGGCGCGGAGATCCAGTCGTGGTCCGAGAAGCGCCGTGCGACCTCGTCGGAGCCATCGCCGACATCGATCGCCGGTTGTTCGTCGTCGATCAGGCGATTGACCGGCGTGCTGTCCTCATGAGTGACCAGCGCGGCCAGCGACACGCGGCCCAGGTACTGATGGCGCCGGCTCACCACATACAGGTGATCGGTGTGGTCGGGCAGCTCGCCGCGCAGGCGCAGATAGCGCAGCACCACATCGACATTGACGTCGGCGCGCACCGTCACCACGTCCGGATTCATCAGGCGGCCGGCAGTGTCCTCCGGGTACGACAGCACCTGTTCGAGCCGCTCGCGGTTCTCGCGGTCCATCGACTTGAGCACTTCGTCGATGACGGTGTCGGGCAGGTCTTCGACCAGATTGGCCAGATCGTCGATGTCGAGGTCTTCGACCGCGGCGACGATCTCGTCGGTGTCCATGTCGGCCAGCAGGCTTTCGCGCACTTCATCGCCGACATGCAGCAGCACTTCGCCGTCGTCTTCCGGGTCGACCAGCCCCCACACCACTTCGCGCTTGCCGGGCGGCAGCGACTCCAGCAGGTTGCCGATCTCCGCCGGCGCCAGCGTATTGACCAGCCGGCGTACCGGGCCCAGGCGTCCGCTATCGAGCGCATCGGACAGCAATCGCAGCTGGCGCGCGGTCTTGTCGTGGCGGACGGCTTCGGCCATGCGCGGCTCCCTGGAAGAGTGGACACGTCCCGATGGAAGACGCGCTGCTGAGTCAGCACGGCATTATCGCTTGCGCACGGTGACGAAACATACAGTGTCGCTCGCAACGCGTTAGAACATCGCCTGCGCGACGACGCGATCGCTCAGCGCGCCAGGCCCTGCGCGACGGTAGTCAGCCACTTCTCGATGCCCTTGCGGTCGCGCGCGCGCAGCAGCTTGTCGCCCTGCACGCGCAACTCGCCGAGGTGGATGTCGCGCACCGCACGGCGCACTTCCAGCAGCGTGGCCGGATGCAGGCTGAACTCGGTGAGCCCCAGCGCCAGCAACATCGGCACGAAGCGCGGGTCGCCCGCGATCTCGCCGCACACCGCCACCGGCTTGGCGTACGCGCGCCCGGTGGCGATCACCTGCGCGATCAGGCGCAGCACCGCAGGATGCAACGGCGAATACAGCTCGCCCAATGCCTCGTTGTTGCGATCCACCGCGAGCAGGTACTGCACCAGATCGTTGGTACCGATCGACAGGAAATCGATGTCGTCGATAAAGCAGTCCAGCGCCAGGGCCGCAGCCGGCACTTCGATCATCGCGCCCAGCGGGATGTGCTCGGCGATCTCGTGGCCTTGTTCGCGCAATTGCGCGGCCAGCTTCTTGATCTGCCGGCGCAGCAGCTGGACTTCCTCGCGGCCGCTGACCATCGGCACCAGGATGCGCACCGGCCCGTAGCCAGAGGCGCGCAGGATCGCGCGCAACTGCGCCTGCGCCACCGCAGGGCGGGCCAGCGACAACCGCACCCCGCGCAAGCCCAGCGCCGGGTTGTCCTCATCGCTCAAGGTCAGGCCGGTGCGGTCGGCCTTGTCGGCGCCCAGATCCAGGGTGCGGATGGTGACCGGTCGCCCGCTCATGCCCAGCACGGTGTCGCGATAGGTGTGGAACTGTTCTTCTTCGTCCGGCAACTCGCTGCGCTGCAGGAACAGGAATTCGGTGCGATACAGGCCAAGGCCGCTGGCGCCGAGCGCGTGCGCCCTGGCCACGTCCTCCAGCGATTCGGCATTGGCCAGCAGCGTGATATCGACGTTGTCGCGTGTGCGCGTGGGTTTGGAGCGCAGCCGTCCGAGTTCGCGCTGTTCCTTGGCCAGCGCGCGCAGGCGCTCGCGGTAGTCGCGCAGATGCTCGGGCTTGGGATCGACGATCACCTGGCCGGAGCCGGCATCGACGATCAACACGTCGCCATCGTCGATCCGCTGGACCGCATCGCTCACCCCCACCACCAGCGGCAGGTGCAGGCTACGCGCCAGGATCGCGCTGTGCGACAGCGCGCTGCCGGCGGTGGTGACGATGCCGACCACCCCTTGCGCCTGCAGCTGCGCCAGCTCCGACGGCGCCACGTTGTCGCAGACCAGGATCTCGCCGGCCACGCCCTTGAGGTCGGGCGCGCGCTTGTGCAAGAACGCATGGATGCGGCCGATGACGTGATCCAGGTCGTCCATGCGGCTCTTGAGGTAGGCGTCCTCCATGCCGTCGAACACCGCCGCCAACCGGTCGCGCTGCACGCGCAAGGCGTAGTCGGCGCTGTAGCGGTGGGTGCGGATCAACTCGTCCAGGCCTTGCAGCAGCTCCGGGTCGTCGAGCAGCAGCGCATGCAGTTCGAGGAACTCGCCGACCTCGCGCGCAAGCGCGCCATGCAGGCGGTCGCGCAGCTGCTGCATCTCGGTGCGTGCTGCCTCGATCGCCACGTGCAGACGCTGCAGCTGGGTTTCCACCTGGCTGGCGGGCACGCGTTGCTCGGCCACTTCCAGCGTGTGGCTCTGGCGCACGCGCGCGCGTCCGAGTGCGTTGCCGCGCGAGGCGGCATGTCCACGCAAACGCAGGCTCATGTGCGGCCCTGGCGCGGACGCGCCCTGTCGGTCAGCCCCGCACCGACGCGGCGCATGCTCAGCTGTCCTCGTCGAAACGACGCTCGAACAGGTCCACCAGCGCCTGCAGCGCTTGCGCTTCGTCCTCGCCATCCAGCCGCACCACCACGCTGGTGCCCTGGCCGGCGGCCAGCAGCATCACGCCCATGATGCTCTTGGCATTCACCTCGCGGCCCTTGGCCGCCAGGGTGGCGTTGCTGCGATAGGACGACAGCGTCTGCACCAGCTTGGCGGTTGCCCGCGCATGCAGTCCGAGTCGGTTGGAAACTATGAGTTCGCGTTCAAGCATCGTCGATGATCGCTCCGTTGCGGGTGCCTGCCGCCGCGGTGGCGGGCAGCTCCTGCAATCCTTGTTCGGGGTAGTTCATCACCCGCAGCAGCATCGGCAGGCTGAGCGCGGACACCCGGCGAACCGGCGTGCCGAGCTTTGCCAACCGGCTGGCGAGATTGCTGGGGCTGGCGCCGTACAGGTCGGTCATGACCAGCACGCCGTCGCCGCTGTCGACCCGTCGCATCGCCGACGAGGCCTGGGGCAGCAAGGCGTCCAGGTCTGCATCGAGCGGCACATCGAACGCTTCGGTCTTCAGCGGCAACTGCCGCAACAGCCCCGTCGCCACGTTCAACAACGCCGCGCCGATGCCGGGATGAGTAATGAGGAGAATGCCACAGGCCATGCCGAAACGTTAACAGGTCGGCATGACCGCGCGATAGCGTTTGCCGACACCGATGTGTTGCGAAATGAATAGCCGTTTAGGACCGCTGCAGCGTGTCGCGTGCAGCGCATGCAGCAAGCGCGCCGCTGCCCGCATGGCGATGATCGCGACGTCCGCAGTCTGCCAATGCGAACCGCATCACAAGCGAACGCTGCAGCGCGCGCTTGCCAGGCAGTCCCCGATCAGAACGCGCAGACGAATGCACCGATCAAAAGTTTCCCGCAGACCCAATGCCTGCGCCAGTCCGAACAATCTGCGCCCGCAGCAAAACTAAGGAAGCAGCAGTGACAAAGGCGGCCTGCAGCTCCAAATGAGCCACCAAGATCAAAGCCTCGACAGCAAGCGCGGGGCAGGGACCCGATGCCGAGGCCAACCCGCAAGGCCAAGCTTCAAAGCACAGCTGTCATCGACCGTTCGCACATTCCAAACCGCATGACACCGCTTTGACGATTCCCGAATCCCGAATCCCGATTCCCCGCCCTCAATCCTGCTCACGATGAAACGTCGCCACCTCCGGCCAGCCCTGCTCGCGCGCATGCCGCGCCATGCGTTCGGCCAGATACACCGAGCGGTGCTTGCCGCCGGTGCAGCCGAAGGCGATGGTCACGTAGCTGCGGGTGTCGTTGCGCAGCCGTGGCAGCCAGGTATCGAGTAGGTCCACGATCTGCGCGCTGTAGCGCACCACGTCCGGTTCCTTGTCCAGATACTCGCGCACGCCGGCATCGCGGCCGGTCAGCGGGCGCAGTTCCGGGTCCCAATGCGGATTGGGCAGGACGCGCGCATCGAACACGAAGTCGGCCTCGGCCGGCACGCCGCGTTTGTAGGCGAACGATTCGAACAGCAGCGACAGCCGGTCGCTGCTGCCGAGCGCGAATTCGGTGACCACGCGGCGACGCAGCTGGTGCACGTTGAGCGCGCTGGTGTCGATGATGGCATCGGCCTGCGTGCGCAGCGGTTCGGTCAACTGCCGCTCGCGGGTGATCGCTTCCGGCAAGGCCAGGCCGAGATGGCTGAGCGGGTGGCGGCGGCGGGTATCGGCGTAGCGCTTGATCAGCGCCTCGTCGCCGGCCTCGAAAAACAGCAGCCGCGCCTCGATGCCATATTCCTGCGCGGCCTGGCGCCATTGCGCCAGCTGGGTCAGGTCGCTGCGGCTGCGCACATCGATGCCCACCGCCAGGCGCTGGTCGCCGAGCGGGTTGCCGCGCAGGCGGCTGCGCACGAAATCCGGCAGCAGCTCCACCGGCAGGTTGTCCGAACAGTAGTAGTCCAGATCCTCGAAGGTCTTCAACGCTACCGATTTGCCCGAGCCGGACAGCCCGCTCACGATCATCAACGTGGAGGGCGCAATACTCATGGCGTGCGTCGCTCCAGCAGGTTGCTGTGGCGGGCGATGAACATCGCCGCCGGGTCGATGCCCTTGGTGCGCAGGATATGCAGGCGCGTGGCGGCTTCGGTCAGCACCGCCAGGTTGCGGCCGGGCATCACCGGCAGGGTGATCAGCGGCACGTCCAGATCCAGCACGTGCCGGCTGCCGGAATCGCCGGTCAGGCGTTCATAGCCGGACGGGGTGGGCTCGGTCATCGGGCGGGTCAGGTGCACGATCAGGCGCAGGTACTTGTTCTTCTTCACCGCGGTGTCGCCGAACATGTCGCGCACGTTCAACACGCCCAGGCCGCGCACTTCCAGCAGGTCCTGCAGCAGTTCCGGGCAGGTGCCGTCGAGTACGTCGGGGGCGATCTGGGTGAACTCGGGCGCGTCGTCGGCCACCAGCCGGTGACCGCGGCTGAGTAGTTCCAGCGCCAGCTCGCTCTTGCCCGAACCGGCCTCGCCGGTGATCAGCACGCCGATCGAATAGATCTCCATGAACACGCCATGCAGCGTGACCCGCGGCGCCAGCGTGCGCGCCAGGTGGTAGGAGAGGTGATTGAGCAACTCGTGGCCGCGCTTGGGCGAGATCCACAGCGGCGTGTTGGATTCGTCGGCGGCCGCGCGCAGGTCTTCCGGGCAGGACTGGTTCTTGCTGATCGCCAGCGCCAGCGGCTGCACCTGGATGATCTTCTCGATGGTTTCCCAGCGTTGCCGCGCATCCAGCGAATCCAGCCAGGCCAGCTCTTCGGTGCCCAGGATCTGCACCTTGTTGGGATAGATCACGTTGAGATAGCCGGCCAGCGACGGGCGGCGTGCGTTGTTGCTGCCGGCCTCGATCTCGCGGTGCTCGCCTTTTTGCCCGGCCACCCAGCGCAGCGCCAGCTTGTCGCGTTGCTGGTCGAACAGTTCGCGTGCGGTGATGCTGGTATTCATGCGGCGCTGGCCTGTGCTGGCGGTGCGTCAGTGAGCAGCGCCATCAAGGCGTCGGCATTGGGGGCGGCGCGCAACTGCTGACGGAAGTCCGCATCGGAGAACCGCTCGGCCAGTTCCGACAGCAGCATCAGATGCTGGTGGGTGTAGTGCGCAGGCACCGCCATCGCAAAGATCAGGTCCACCGGCTCGTCGCCGCCGAAGGCCACCGGGGTGTCCAGTCGCAGCAAGGCGCCACGCGGTTCGGTGAGATTGGGGCAGCGCCCGTGCGGGATGGCGATGCCGTGGCCGATGGCGGTACTGCCCAGGGCCTCGCGCTCGCATAGGTTGGCGTAGAGCTCGTCGGCACCGGCCTGGCGGCAGGACAGCAGGTCGGCGGCGGCATGCAGGACGGTGTCGCGATCGGCGGCCGGCGACACCACGGTGCGCACGGCCGCCATCAGATCGGTTAAAGGCATGAGGGCATCAAGCGGGAAGCGTCATGCGGGATTGTCGCGCACCTCGCGTGCATGGTGGTTACATTTCTTTTCCTTGTGCTTGAGCACCAGGCGGTCGAGCTTGTCGACCAGCAGGTCGATGGCCGCATACATGCTGGAGCCGCTGGCATCCGCGTGCAGGGTGCGACCGGGGAGGTTGACGGTGGCGACCACGTGATGGTCTGGCTTGCGAACGGCCAGCTGGGTTCGGACTTCACAGTGCTGGTCGAAATGGCGCTGCAGTCGCTGCAGCTTGCTTGCCACGTACTCCCGCAGCGCGGGGGTCACTTCAAGCTGGTGGCCATACGTCTCGATACGCATCGGATACCTCCATTGGTCGGTGGGCCAATGAACCTTTCCGGTGATCCGACTCACCCGGCGCAGGCCGGCGTTGCGGTGGGTGCAACGTCAGGCGATACGCACGCGTTCGTGGGAGGCGGAAATGTTCATGGCCTCACGATACTTCGCAACGGTGCGCCGCGCCACTGGTACGCCGGAGGTTTTCAGCAGATCGGCCAACTTGGCGTCGGACAGCGGTTTGCGCGGGTTTTCCGCCTCGATCAGGCGCCGGATCATGGCCTGGATGGCGGTGCTGGAGGCCTCGCCGCCGCTATCGGTGTCGATGCCGGAGGCAAAGAACGAGCGCAACGCGATGGTGCCGCGCGGGGTGCGCACGTATTTGCGCGCGATCGCGCGGGAAATGGTGGATTCGTGCAGGCCGAGCTCGCCGGCGATCTCGCGCAGGGTCAGCGGGCGCAAGGCCTGCGCGCCGAATTCCAGGAACCCGGCCTGGTGCTGCAGCAGGCAGCGCACCACCCGCAGCAGGGTCTCGCCGCGCGCCTCCAGGCTCTTGAGCAGCCAGCGCGCCTCCTGCAGCTGGCCGCGCAGGTAGCCGGCGTCGGACTCGCCGCAACTGCGGATCAGGTTCTCGTAGCCGCGGTGGATGGTGACCTTGGGCTGGGCGCGGCCGGCCAGCGAGGCCCGCCACACGCCGCGCTGGCGCCAGATCACGCAGTCCGGCACCACGTAGGTGTCCTGCGACAGGTCGCCGATCTGCTTGCCCGGGCGCGGGTCCAGCGAGCGCACCAGCTGGACCGCCTGCTCGACATCGGCAGTGGAGCGCTTGAGTTCGTGCGCCAGGCCGGCCACGCCGCTGCGCGGCAGGCGCTCCAGCGGGCCGGCGACGATCTGCAGCGCCAGCTCGCGCCCCGGAGTGGCCGGGTCGAGCACCGCCAGCTGCAGTGCCAGGCATTCGCCCAGAGTGCGCGCACCCACGCCGACCGGGTCGAAGCGCTGGATCTGGTGCAGCACGGTGAGCACTTCGGCCTCGTCCACCGCCGCACCGAGCGCCAGCGTTTCCAGAATCGCCGACAGTGGCTCGCGCAGGTAGCCGTCCTCGTCCAGCGCATCGATCAGCAGCGCGCCGATCTGGCGGTCGCGCGGCGACAGCGGGGACAGGTGCAGCTGCCACAGCAGGTGGTCGGCCAGGGTTTCTGATTCGGCCACGCGCTCGGCCGCATCGCCGGACTCGTCGTCGTCGAAGCTGCCGCCGCTGCCCGACCCGGTCCACTGCAGTTCGTCCTGTGACCAGTCGTCATCGCGCTCGGCCGGTGCCGGTTCCTCACGCGGGGTGTCGTCGGTGGAGGCGGCCGACGACGCGTCCACCGGCAGCTCGTTGGCCGCATGCGCGGCCTCGTCGGCCCATTCCAGCAGCGGATTGGTCTCCACCGCTTCGGCGATTTCCAGTTCCAGCTCGGTGGTGGACATCTGCAATAGCTTGATCGCCTGACGCAACTGCGGCGTCATGACCAACTGCTGTCCTAGCGATGTCTGGAGCCGGGCTTTCATGCGGGCACTGACTGGAAGAATCGATGGCGCGGCGACGCGCTCAAAGGCGGAAAGTTTCCCCCAGATACACGCGACGGACGTCGGGATTGGCTAGCAGCGCATCTGGTGCCCCCTGCGCCAGCACGCCCCCCTCGGCGAGAATATACGCGCGGTCGCAGATTCCCAAGGTTTCGCGCACGTTGTGATCGGTGATCAGCACGCCGATGCCGCGTTCCTTGAGGTGGATGATGATGCGCTGGATCTCGCCGACCGAAATCGGATCGACGCCGGCAAAGGGTTCGTCGAGCAGCATCATGCGCGGCTTGGCCGCCAGCGCCCGCGCGATCTCGCAGCGCCGCCGCTCGCCGCCGGACAGGCTGGCGCCGAGCTGGTCGGCCACATGGGTGATCTGCAGCTCTTCCAGCAGCGAGACCAGCTCCTTCTCGCGGCCGGCGCCATCCAGCTCTTCGCGCAGCTCCAGCACCAGGCGGATGTTGTCGGCCACGGTGAGCTTGCGGAAGATCGACGGCTCCTGCGGCAGATAGCCGACACCGAGCTTGGCGCGGGCGTACATCGGTTCGGCGGTGAGGTCGCGGCCGTCCAGCTCGATACGCCCGGCATCGGCCTCGACCAGGCCGACGATCATGTAGAAGCAGGTGGTCTTGCCGGCACCGTTGGGGCCGAGCAGGCCGACCACCTCGCCGGCCTCGAGCGTGAGGCCGAATTCCTTGACCACTTCGCGTTGCTTGTACTTCTTGCGCAGACCGGTGGCGACCAGCATTACTTCTTCCCCTGCGGCTTGGCCGCGGGCTTGGCGGCCGGCGCCGCCGCAGGCGCTGCTGCCGCCGGCGCTGCGGTCTTGGGCTGGATGATCGTGCGCACGCGGCTGCCGTCGCCGCCGCTCTGCATATTGCCGGTCTTGGTGTTGTAGACCATGCGCTGGCCGGCGTTGGTGCCCTTGGGCGAGTCGACCTTGTAATTGCCGGTCAGCACGATGACTTCGTTGGCGACCTGGTACTCGATGTTGTCGGCCTGGCCGTTCATCATCGCGCCGTCGTCCATCTGCTGCTTCAGCGTGGCCTGCTTGCCGGTCAGCACGACACGGTCGGTCTGGCCGTTCTTCTGGAAGATGTCGGCGGTGTCGGCGTGGATTTCCAGCGTGCCCTGGGTGATCACCACATTGCCGCTGAAGCGGCACTTGCCGCTGTCGTCGAGCATGTTGCAATCGTTGGCATTGGAATCGATCGCCATCGGCTGATTGCGGTCGCTGGTCTTGGCCATCGCAAGGGCGGGCAGCAGCAGCGCGGCAAACGCCAGTTTAGCGGGCAGCATTCGGTTCATAGCGGGTCTTGACCTGAGAAAGGAGCTTGTACTGGCGTGATTTGAGATCGGCCTCGAAGCCGACCCCGCTCTGCATGATACCCGGCCGGCTCATACTCACCGGGGCCGCGGTCTTGGCGAGGTTCTGCTTCGGGAACACGTCCAGGCTCTGGGTGCGGAACGTGGTCGGCGGGGTCGCGCCGCCGGTGGGGCTGTCGCCCTCGACATCGCCGCGCAGGCGCAGCTCGTCGCCCGTGGGGCTGATCCAGCCGGTCTTGGAGCGCAGCGTCCACGGTTGATTGGTGTTGTCAGGCAGCAGGAACACCGGGGTGGTGACTTCGGAAGTGCGATCGGCGCGGTTGCGATGCATCTCCGGCGCGCGCAGCGTCATCGATTCCTTGCCGGTTTCCTTGTCCAGCGCAATCAGTTCGAAGTCGCGCAGCACGTAGTCGGCGCGCGCATCGTCTGTCGCCGCGGCGACCGGCCGCGCGCGCTGCTGCCACGCCGACCAGCCGGAAATGACCGCGGCGGCGAACAGCGCCACGCCCAGGGTGGTGCGCCAGTTCCAGCTCATGCGGAGAACCTTTCGATGATGCCCTCGACCTGGCCCTGCGCGGCCAGCACCACATCGCAGACCTCGCGCGCGGCGCCTTCGCCGCCACGTGCCCGGGTATGCCACTGCACGCGCTCGGCGATCCACGGGTGCGCGTTGGCCGGTGCCACCGGCAGGCCGACCGCCAGCAGGGCCGGCAGGTCCGGCAGGTCGTCGCCCATGAACAACACCTGGTCCAGCGACAGGCCATGCTCCTGGCACAGGGCCAGCACTGCCAGGCGCTTGTTCTTGACCCCGATCTGCACGTGCAGGCCCAGATCCTGGCCGCGTTTTTCCGCCGACAGGCTGGCGCGCGCGGTGATCAGCGCGACATGGATGCCGGCATGGTCGAGCTGCTTGAGCCCCTGGCCGTCGAGCACATTGAACGACTTGCTCTCGTTGCCGGCATGGTCGTAGTACAAGCGGCCGTCGGTCAGGGTGCCGTCGACGTCGAAACAGGCCAGGCGGATACGCGCGGCGCGGTCGGTGATGTCGGCGGGCAGGTGCTGCAAAGGGGAATAGGGCATCGGCACGAATCGGTGAGAACGGGGTTCCAACGGTAGAAAACTGAACCTGTTAAACCACTTTGGCGCGCAACAGGTCGTGAATGTTCAATGCGCCCACCGCGCGCTGCTGCGCGTCGACCACGATCAAACCGTTGATCTTGTAATCCTCCATCAGCCGTGCGGCTTCGGCGGCCAGCTGGTCGGCGCCGATGGTGCGCGGGTTGCGCGTCATCACCTGGGCAATGCCGGCGCTGCGCACGTCGATGTCGCTGTCCAGCGCACGGCGCAGGTCGCCGTCGGTGAACAGGCCGATCAGCCTCCCGTCCGCGTCCACCACGGCAGTCATGCCCAGCCGCTTGCGGCTCATTTCCATCAGCGCCTCGCTCAGGCTGGCGTCCTCGCGCACGCGCGGCAGGTCATCGCCGCTGTGCATCACGTCGGTGATGTGCAGCAGCAGGCGCCGGCCCAGGCTGCCGGCCGGGTGCGAGCGCGCAAAATCGTCGGCGGTGAAACCGCGCGCGTCCAGCAGCGCCACGGCCAGCGCGTCGCCCATCGCCAGCGAGGCGGTGGTGCTGGAGGTGGGTGCCAGATGCAGCGGGCAGGCTTCGGCCGACACGCTCACGTCCAGGTGCACGTCGGCGGCCTGCGCCAGCGAGGAGTTCGGGCGCCCGGTCATGGCGATGATCGGGTTGCCCTGGCGCTTGAGTACCGGCAGCAGCATGCGCACCTCGTCCGATTCGCCGGAGTAGGACAGCGCCAGCACGATGTCGGCCTCGGTGATCATGCCCAGGTCGCCGTGCCCGGCTTCGCCCGGATGCACGAAGAACGCCGGCGTGCCGGTGGAGGCCAGGGTGGCGGCGATCTTGCGCGCGATATGCCCGGACTTGCCCATGCCGGTGGCTACCACGCGCCCGCGCGAGGCCAGTACCAGCCGGCAGGCCGCGGCGAAGTCGCTGCCGATCCGCGCGCCCACGCTGGCCAGCGCCTCGCGCTCGATCTCCAGCACGCGCTGGCCGCTGGCGACCAGGCTGGCGTCGCTGACGGTGGCGGAGGGCAGGTGCGAGACGGCCATGCGGGACTCGGGTGAAGAGTAGAATGTGCGCTCATTTTATGAGGAAACGCCCTTTGGACGCCGAAACCATCCGTAAACTCATCGAATCCGGCTTGCCCGAAGCCCGCGTCGACGTGCACGGCGACGACGGCGTGCACTTCGAGGCGACCGTGATCAGCCCCGCATTTGCCGGCAAGGCCCCGTTGGCGCGTCATCGCATGGTCTACGCGACCCTGGGCGAACTGATGGGCGGCGCGATCCACGCGCTGCAGCTCAAGACGCTGACGCCCGACGAAGGCTGAGCGTCAGCCGGGTCCTGGCTGGTCGGGCTGCGCCTGCGCCCCGACTGCCAGCGGCCCGGCCGGCTCCTGGCCACCCTTCTCATTCCCCTGACATCCCTTTTCGGATTCCCCAAGCTCCCATGGCAAAAATCGTAGTGACCGGCGGCCAAGCGCTGCACGGTGAGGTCAATATTTCCGGCGCCAAGAACGCGGTGCTGCCGATCCTGTGCGCGACCCTGCTGGCCGATGCGCCGGTGGAGATCAGCAACGTGCCGCATCTGCACGATGTGATCACCACGGTGAAACTGCTCAGCGAACTGGGCGCCGAGGTCACCATCGACGAAGGCACGCTGGCTAAGGGCCGCTCGATCCTGGTCGACCCGCGCTCGGTCACCCACCAGGTCGCGCCCTATGAACTGGTCAAGACCATGCGCGCTTCGATCCTGGTGCTCGGCCCGCTGCTGGCGCGCTACGGCACCGCCGAGGTGTCGCTGCCCGGCGGCTGCGCGATCGGCTCACGCCCGGTCGATCAGCACATCAAGGGCCTGCAGGCGCTGGGTGCGGAGATCAGCGTGGAGAACGGCTACATCAAGGCCACCAGCAACGGGCGCCTGAAGGGCGGCCGCTACGTGTTCGACATGGTCAGCGTCACCGGTACCGAGAACGTGCTGATGGCCGCCGTGCTGGCCGAAGGCACCACCGTGCTGGAAAACGCGGCGATGGAGCCGGAAGTCACCGACCTGGCCGACTGCCTGATCGCACTCGGTGCGCAGATCGAAGGTGCCGGTACGCCGCGCATCGTGGTGCAGGGCGTGGAGCGCCTGGGCGGCGGACACCATGCGGTGCTGCCGGATCGCATCGAGACCGGCACCTTCCTGGTCGCCGCGGCGATGACCGGCGGCAGCGTCAGCGTGCGCCGCGCCCGTCCGGACACCCTGGACGCGGTGCTGGACAAGCTCACCGAAGCCGGTGCCAGCATCACCACCACTGCCGACAGCATCACGCTGGACATGCACGGCAAGCGCCCGCGTGCGGTCAACCTGACCACTGCGCCGTATCCGGCGTTCCCCACCGACATGCAGGCGCAATTCATGGCGCTCAACTGCGTGGCCGACGGGGTGGGGGTGATCAACGAAACCATCTTCGAAAACCGCTTCATGCACGTCAACGAACTGCTGCGCCTGGGCGCGGACATCCAGGTCGAAGGCCATACCGCGATCGTGCGCGGCACCGAGCGCCTCAGCGGCGCGCCGGTGATGGCGACCGACCTGCGCGCGTCGGCATCGTTGATTCTGGCCGGCCTGGTCGCCGACGGCGACACCACCATCGATCGCATCTACCACCTGGACCGTGGCTACGAAAACATCGAGGAGAAGCTGGGGGCGCTGGGCGCGACCATCCGGCGCATCGCATGATCCTGCGCGGGCGCTTCACTACCCGGCGCAAGATCCTGCTCGGCGTGATCGTGCTGATCCTGGCATGGCTGGCCTATGCCTGGTCGGTGGGCATGGCGATCACCCAGAGCGTCGAGTTCAAGGACATGGACTGGAACAACGACGGCACCGCCAGCCGCGACGAGATCGCGCAGTCGTTCTATGCAGTGGCGGTCAAGAAGACCGTCGAAGGCAAGCGCCATTGCGACCTGTTCTACTGGCGCAGCACCGGCGAGCAGATCCGCGTGGACTGCCGCACGGTGTTCTCCAGCGGCGACGACAAGGCGGCGGCCAAGCCCTGAGTCGAGCGTTTCTGCGTGCTGCGCAGCGTCCGCCGCACGCCGATCGGAAGGAAGAAGCCCGGCTCGCAGCCGGGCTCTTCATCGCTGTGGGAGGCAGGATGCCGGGAGAGCAAGTCCCATGCCCTGGTAGGAGCGTGCCCGCGCGCGACGGGACGTTACCGATAAAGCCCCGTCGCGCGCAGGCACGCTCCTACCAGACGTGCCTGGCGCTTAGCGCAGGCCCTTGATGGTCAGATCCAGCGCGTCCTGGCCTTTTTCCTTCTGCAGCAGGCGTGCCGGCACCGGCAGGTCCTTGACCACCCACGCGATCAGTTCCTTGTCGCCGTCCACGCGCGACACCTTGGTCGCCTGTTCCTGCTTGCCGTTGACGGTGATGGTTTCCTTGCCGACCACCTTGTAGCTCATCGGCTTGATGCGGCCTTCGTCGACCATGCGGTAGTTCAGCGGCTTGCCGGCGGCCAGGTCGCGGGTAATGGCCAGGTTGATCAGCAGCGCATCCATGTCGCCGGGCTGCAACTTCACCGGACCACGACGGTCCGGCTTGATGTCGCCGCCCCAGGTCGCCTGGCTGGTTTTCCAGTCGTAGTTGGCGGTGACGTTGCGGCGCTTGACCATCATCGACGAGGTGTCGTTGCTGCTGACCGGACGCAGTTGGCCGTTGCTCTCTTCGAACACCGTGCTCTGGGTCAGGTTGGCCAGCTGGTTCTGGATGGTGAGCGTATAGCGCCACTGATTGGCGCCGGCGGCGGCCAGGGTCATGGTGCCGTTGGCCTGCATGCCCATGTAGTTGGCCGAATAATCGGCCTGGAACGGCTGCATGGCGAACGCGGGCAGGCTGGCCACGGCCAGTGCAGCAGCGGCGATCAGCGAACAGGTGCGGGAAACGGTATGCATGGGTCAGGCTCCTTGATATTCGACCAGGCGTAGATCGACCTGATCCTCACCTTTGTCACGTTGCAGGATGCGCACCGGCGTAGGAACGCCGTTGGCGATCCAGAGGATGGTTTCGTTGTCGCCGCTGTTGACGCGGTACACGCGCAACGCGTCGTAGCTCAGGTCGCCGACCTGTACCACTTCGGTGGCATCGGCGACCTTGTAGTCGTACTTGCGCACCCGGCCGACATCGACGTAGCGATAGCTCAGGCTGCGTCCGGGTTGCGCGTCGCGCATCAGCGACAGGTTTAGCGACAGCGCGCTCTGGTCGCCGCGCTGCAGGGGAATCGCCTGCTGGCGCTCCTTCTTCAGATCGCCATCCCACTGGGCGCTGGCGGTCTGCCAGTTGTAGACGCCGGTGACCTTCTTGCCGAAGAACATCGCCTTGCGCACCGTGCTCTGGCTCAACGGTACATAGGTGTCGCCATCGACACGGAACACCGTGCTCTGTTCCAGATTGAGTCCCAGGATGCTGGCAAAGCCCTTGCGGCCGCGTACCGACATGTCGATACGCCACTGGCTGCCTTCGCCGTTGCTGACCTGCATGGTGGCATCGCCGGCTTCCTTGCCGCGGTAGAACGCCTGGTAGGTGGCCACGAAGGGTTGCAGTGGTGGCGGCGTCCAGGTGCTGGCAGGCAGGGCCGCTGCAGAGGCCGGTGCCGCTGCAGCTGGAGCAGGAGCCGCTGGCGCAGGCACGGCAGGCGCCTGTTGCGCACGGCCGGCACCGGCCGGGGCGAGCAGGGCGGTGGTCAACAGCGCGGTCGCGATCGGGAGGAGTTTCATGCGCTGGGAGGGAGGCACGGGGCCGCCAGGATGTCCGAGACAGGATGAGGAGGGCGTATCCGCATTCAGGCGAAGGCGGTGTCAGCGGACTCTAGTCGCAGTGGCGTAAACAGGCACTGACCGTCGATATGGACGCCATCGCCACGCACCTCCACGCGCCCACTGGCGAGCAGGTCCAGCGTGGCCAGCAGCAGCGGGTGTTCGCGCGCCAGCACGCGCGCGGCCAGCTGCTCGGCGCTGTCGTCGGGCAGCACCGGCACGTGCGCCTGCGCGATCACCGTGCCGGCATCCAGCTCCGGCACCACCAGGTGCACGCTGGCGCCATGTTCGGTATCGCCGGCTTCCAGTGCGCGGGCATGGGTATGCAGGCCGCGGTATTTGGGCAGCAGCGAGGGGTGGATGTTGAGCATGCGCCCGGCAAAGCGACGCACCAGCGGCTCGCCGAGGATGCGCATGTAGCCGGCGCAGATCACCCAGTCCGGCTGCGCGGCGGCGATTGCATCGCCCAGCGCAGCGTCGAAGGCCGCGCGGTCGGCGAAGTCGCGCGGGCTGGCGCTCCAGCGCAATGCCTCATCAACCTTGTGCAGTGCCGGCGCCTGCGGGCGGTCGGAAAACACGCCGACGACCTCGGCCGGCAGCCGGCCGCTGCCGATGGCATCGAGGATGGCCTGCAGGTTGCTGCCACGGCCGGAGGCCAGGACGGCCAGACGCAGGCTCATGGGGCTGGATTCGCTGAAGTCATGGGGCAGTGCGCGTCACGCGGCGGTGGCGGTCGGCGCGAACAAGGCCTTGACCTGCGGGCGCAGCAGCACCACCAGCGTAAACACGCCGACGACGGTACCGAACGGCATGAAGGAGCAGGAAATGCCGGCCACGATCAGGCACAGCAGATGCCGTCTGCGCTGGGCGATGCAGCGGCCCGCGTAGGCCATGAACGCCGCCAGCGCCAGGCCGCAGCCAATGAACACAGCCGCGAACACCACGAAGAACCAGCCGAACAATCGCGGATCCATCGATGGTGCGTCCGCATTGGCATGTGTCATGGGCAGGTGCCCGGTGATGATTGCAATGCCCATGAACAGATGGATCAACGGGAAAAGCGAAAACAGCGCAGTGATGGCGGCCAGCACATAGTGAAAGACCGACAGCAGTTTCAGGTGCTGGAGATCGTCAGCGCTGGCCGATGCCGGCAGTGCGCGTGGGGAAGCGTCCATGCAGCTCTCCTCGATCAACCGATCCGCACGCGCTCGTCGCCCTGTGCCGGGACCACCTGGCCGATGCGCCAGTGCGCCAGCGACTGCGCATCCAGCGCCTGTTCCAGCGCGGCAGCCTGCTCGGGGGCGGCGATCAGCACGAAGCCGATGCCGCAGTTGAAGGTGCGCCACATTTCGGCATCGGCCACCGCGCCTTCGCGCTGCAGCCAGGCGAACACCGGCGGCAGCGTCCAGGCCTTGGCGTCGATGTCCAGGCCCAGGCCGTCGGGGATTACCCGAATGATGTTTTCGGTCAGCCCGCCGCCGGTGATGTGCGCCATGGCGTGGATGCTGTCGCCCTGCGACTTGAGCAGCGCCAGGATCGGCTTGACGTACAGCGCGGTCGGCGCCATCAGCGCATCGATCAGCTTGACGCCGTCGTCCAGCACCAGCTCGGCCGGTGAGCCGGCACGTTCGTAGATCTTGCGGATCAGCGAGTAGCCATTGGAATGCGGGCCGGACGAGGCGATGCCGATCAACACATCGCCTGCGCGCACCTGCGCGCCGTCCAGCAGCTGCGATTTTTCCACCGCGCCGACGGTGAAGCCGGCCAGGTCGTACTCGCCCGGCGGATACATGTCGGGCATCTCGGCGGTTTCGCCGCCGATCAGGGCGCAGCCGGACAGCTCGCAGCCGCGCGCGATGCCGCCGACCACCGCCGCGGCGGTGTCCACGTCCAGCTTGCCGGTGGCGAAATAATCCAGGAAGAACAACGGCTCGGCGCCCTGCACCAGCACGTCGTTGACGCACATGCCGACCAGGTCGATGCCGATGGTGTCGTGCCGGCCCAGCTGCTGCGCCAGCTTGAGCTTGGTACCGACGCCGTCGGTGCCGGACACCAGCACCGGCTCCCGGTACTTGCCGGACAGGTCGAACAAGGCGCCAAAACCGCCCAGGCCGCCCATCACCTCCGGCCGGAAGCTGCGCTTGACCAGCGGCTTGATGCGTTCGACCAATGCATTGCCGGCATCGATGTCGACACCTGCCTCACGGTAGGTCATGGGCGAGGGATTGGAAGGCGTTGGGCTGGTCACGGGCGGGGAGGGCTCGGCTGTAAAGGCGGCGATTTTAGCAGCCACGTTGGCGCTGGCGTCCCATTCGGGCAACAATTCACCCGGATACGCTTACGTCATGGAACCGTCGATGCGCCGCAGTCTCGCTTTCTTTCTCGCCCTCGTGGTCGCCATGCCCCTCGCGCCAGCCTTTGCGCAGGCCGATTTACGCACCGAAGGCGACGTCGCCAAGGCGCAAAGTGCCTACGAGGCCGAAGTGCCGGTCAACAGCCAGAGCGAGTCGGATCGCCCCGGTGCGCTGGCGCGCGCGCTCGGTGCGGTGCTGGGCAAGGTGTCCGGCGACCGCGGCGTGATGAGCCGCCCCGGCGTCTCGCAGGCATTGCGCGGCGCGCCGGGCTATGTCGAAAACTACGACTACCGTCAGGACCAGGGCACCTCGCGCACCGGCGCGCCGACCTTTCGCACCGTGCTGGTGGCGCGCTTCCGGCAATCGGACGTGGATGGCCTGATCGCCGCACTGGGCCTGCCGGTGTGGCCGCTGCCGCGGCCCAAGCCGGTGCTGTGGCTGGCCATCGACGACGGCAGCGGCCCGCGCCTGGTCGGCGTGGGCCAGGCCAATGCCGCGCGCAGCGTGCTGGACCGGGCGATCGAGCGCGGCTACCGGCTCGGCCTGCCCGGCGGTGCCGCCGCCGAGCAGGTGCTGGCCGGCGCGATCTGGCGCAAGGACACCGCCACGGTGGCACGCGCCTCGGCCAAGTACAGCCCGCCGATGCAGTTGATCGGCAAGCTCTACCGCAATGACGCCGGCTGGACCGCCGACTGGGTCTTCGTCGACAACGGCAACGTGCTGTCCAGCTGGACCAGCAGCGACGCCGACGCGCGTCGCGCGATGGCTGCCGGTGCCGACGGCGCCGCCGACGCGCTGGTCAAGCGTTACGCCAAGCGGGTGGATTCGGGGGTGCCTGGGGTCTACCGCGCGGTGATCACCGGGATCGGCAGCGCCGACGATTACCTGCGCGTCTCTGCCGCACTGCAGGGCGTTTCGGTGGTGCGCAGCATCCGCCCGGTCAGTGCCAATGGCGACCGCATGGAAGTGGACCTGGAATTGCTCACGGGCATTTCCGGCCTCAACCGTATGCTCGGCGACAACAGCCCGTTGGTGCCCGTGTCGGTGCCGACCGAGGGCCCGATCATTCTCGAAAACGAGCACGCCGAGTACCGCCTGAAATGACTTTGACTCCCGAAGCCGAGATCGCCCTGTTTCTGCGTCGCCTGAAATGGGTGGCGGTGACTGTCGGCGTGCTGTGGGTGGTATCACTGCTGTCGCCGATCCTGACGCCGTTCGTGCTGGCGCTGCTGCTGGCCTGGCTGGGCGACCCGCTGGTGGACCGTATCGAGCGCGCCGGCCGCTCCCGCAACATCGCGGTGGTGCTGGTATTCGTGCTGGCGCTGCTGCTGTTCGTGCTGGCGCTGATGATCCTGGTGCCGATGATCGAGCGCCAGATCATGACCCTGATCGACGCGCTGCCGCAGATGCGTGCCTGGGCGATCAGTACCGCGATCCCGTGGCTGGAAGCCAAGACCGGCGTGGAGCTGATGGGCTGGCTGGACCCGGAACGTCTGATCGACTGGATCCGCAGCCACTGGGAGCAGGCCGGTGGCGCCGCCAAGACCTTCTTCGGCTACGTGCAGCGGTCGGGCTTTGCGATGGTGACCTGGGTGATCAACCTGGCGTTGCTGCCGATCCTGGCGTTCTACTTCCTGCGCGACTGGGACCGCCTGGTCGAGCGTGTGGCCGCGGTCATTCCGCGCGCCTACATCGGCACCGTGAGCCGGCTGGCGCAGGAATCCAACGACGTGCTGGGTGGCTTCATCCGTGGCCAGTTCCTGGTGATGCTGGCGCTGGGGGCGATCTACGCCGCCGGCCTGTCCATCATCGGGCTCAATCTGGGCCTGTTGATCGGCATCATTGCCGGCCTGATCAGCTTCATTCCGTATCTGGGTGCCACCACCGGCATCGTGCTGGCCCTGCTGGCGGCGGTGGTGCAGGCACAGGGCTTCGACCTGAAGCTGCTGATCGGCGTCGGGGTGGTGTTCACCGTCGGCCAGCTGCTGGAAAGCTATGTGCTGACGCCGCGCATCGTCGGCGACAAGATCGGCCTGCATCCGGTGGCGGTGATCTTCGCGGTGATGGCGGGCGGCCAGTTGTTCGGCTTCCTCGGCATGCTGCTGGCGCTGCCGGTGGCGGCGGTGGCCAATGTGCTGCTGCGCTATGCGCATGAGCAGTACACGCGCAGCGATCTGTATGCGGGTGAACGTGCCGGCATCGTGCTGCAGTCCACCAACGAGCGCAGCGTGATCATCGACCCAGGCAAGGACACCGATCGGCTGTGAGCGTTCCGCAGTTGCCACTGGCGCTACGCGCGCCGCCCGATCAGCGATTCGATAGTTACATCGCCGCGCCCGACGGCCTGCTGTTGCAACTGCAGGCGTTGGCAGTCGGGCAGGTGAGCGACTGGCTGTATCTGGCCGGCCCCGCCGGCACCGGCAAGACGCATCTGGCGTTGTCGGTGTGCGCGGCCGCCGAGCAGGCCGGACGCGCCCCGGCGTACCTGCCTCTGCACGCCGCCACTGGCCGGTTGCGCGATGCGCTGGAAGCGCTGGAAGGGCGCAGCCTGGTCGCACTGGATGGCGTGGAAAGCATTGCCGGGCAGCGCGACGACGAAGTGGCGCTGTTCGATTTCCACAACCGCGCGCGCGCTGCCGGCACCACCTTGCTGTACACCGCGCGGCACATGCCCGACGGCCTGGCCTTGGTGTTGCCGGATCTGCGCTCGCGGCTGTCGCAATGCATCCGCATCAGCCTGCCGGTGCTCGACGACGCAGGGCGCGCGGCGGTGTTGCGCGATCGTGCGCAACGGCGCGGACTGGCACTGGACGAGGCGGCAATCGACTGGCTGCTGACCCATAGCGAACGCGAACTGGCAGGGCTGGTGGCATTGCTGGACCGGCTGGATCGCGAATCGCTGGCTGCCAAGCGCCGCATCACCGTGCCGTTCCTGCGGCGGGTGCTGGAGGATCGCGGCTCTTCGAGCAGCTGACGGAATTACTACGCTCAGCGCTAGGTAGGCGCAGGTTGCTTAGCGCTTGCCATCTGCACATCTATCGCAGTGTCGGTGCATTCGAGGCACATCGCCTGAAGCTTGTAGAGCAGCTGATCTGCGGCCTGGCTGCAAGGCCCTTGCCCGCCCACCGTCGCGGGACACGCCGCAAGTACGTCCTTGTAGGCTCCTACGCGGCATCCATGCCGCGTAAGGTCCCGCGACGGTAGTCGGGCAAGGACCTGTCGGAATGGTCGGTGCGCATGGACAAGAGCAGGAGCGGCGCCGGCGCATTGGCTGCAAGCCCATCAAGATGGGCGATTGAGCAATGCGCGACGCGCGGCCGGGCATTTGCAGGGGCGTGGCTGCGATCAGCCGCCGTCGTGCAGTAACCTGGCATCCAGCTCCGCCAATCGCTGCGGCGTGCCGACATCGGTCCAGCGCCCGGCGTGGTGGATGCCATCGATCAGGCCTGCCGCCATCTGCGCGCGCAGGATCGGCGCCAGCGCGAAGCGCGGCGCGGTGCCGGTGTGCTCCGGGAGCTGGCCGATGACCGATTGCCAATCGCGCAGCAACGCCGGTCGATACATGCCGATGCCGGCGTAGGTCAGCGTCGCGTGCAGATCTGCGCGCACCTTGCCATCGGCATCCAGCGCAAAGTCTGCGCGCGCGGCATAGGCGGGTTGATCGACCAGCACCAACTGCGCCAGGCCCGCCGGTGCGGCCGACAGCCGCGCGAAATCGAAATCGGTCCAGATATCGCCGTTGACCAGCAGAAACGGGGCCTCGCCCAGCAACGGCAACGCATGCAACATGCCGCCGCCGGTTTCCAGCGGGGTGGCGCCCTCGAAGGAGTACGTCAGCCGCAGCCCGAACGCGCTGCCATCGCCCAGTCCCTGTGGAAACTGCTCGGCCAGCCACGAGGTATTGATCACCACCTCGTCCACGCCCAGCGCGGCCAGCTTGCGCAGATGCCAGACGATCAGCGGTGTGCCGCCGACCGACAGCAGCGGCTTGGGCGTGCGCTCGGTCAACGGACGCATGCGCTCGCCGAAACCGGCGGCGAAGATCAGTGCCTTCATGCGCCGACCTGCGCGGAGCGTGCCGCCAGGGCAGGTTTGACCAGGTCTTCCAGCAGGCCGATCAGTGGCGCAAGCTCGGGATGACGCGGCAACACCTCGTCCAGATAGACAATGAAACGCGGCACGTTATCCAGATACCAGTGCTTGCCGTCGCGATGGCTCAGGCGCGAGAAGATGCCGAGATTCTTCAGGTGCCGCTGCACGCCCATCCAGTCCGCATCGCGCAGGAATTGCGCCAGCGGCGGCACCGGTAATCCAGCCGCTGCGGCACGCGCGTGGTAGCGCTCCAGCCAGCCATCCACGCGCGGCAGCGGCCAACTCACCGAGGTGTCCTTGAACAGACTGATCGGGTCGTAGGCGATCGGCCCGATCACGCAATCCTGGAAGTCCAGCACCGCCGGCCCGTCGCCGACCGGCATCAGATTGCGCGGCATGAAATCGCGGTGGGTAAAGACGCGCGGCTGCGCCAGTGCGTTGTCCATCAAGCGGCGCTGCACCAACTGCAGTTGTTCGGCCTGGCCGCAATCCAGCTGCAGGCCCAGGTGGCGACCAAGAAACCATTCTTCGAACAGGCCTGCATCGCGTTGCAGCAGCGCCTCGCCGAACACGCCGCTGTCGGCAGGCGGCGCAATGCGCTGCAGCAGCAGCAACTGGCTGATCGCAGCATCCAGCAGCGCGTCGGCATTGGCGTCGGTCAGCACCTGCGCCAGGGTCGGCACGCCCAGGTCTTCCAGCAGCAGGAAGCCGGTTTCAAGATCCTGCGCAAGCACCTGCGGCACGCGCACGCCGTGGGTGCCGAGCAGAGCGTGCATGCGCAACCAGGGCGCCACGTTTTCCAATGCAGGTGGCGCATCCATCAGGATGCGGTCCACGCCGCGTCCTTGGGTACGCCAGTAACTGCGGAATCCCGCATCGACCGAGGCACGCTGCAGCGTGACCTCAGGGTCGTTCAACGCCTGCCGCGCCCATTGCAGACGAAGCGCAGCGCGCGCGGTATCGGGAGTCAACGATGACGTCATGGGTGAATGCTGTGTCGTGAAGTGAGGCGCCAGGTCGGCAGCGACGCGGGGTCGATCAACGCTTGCTGCCACTGAACAGCCGCAGCAGCGCCAGGATCGCGATCGCACCCAGCAACGCGCCGAGGAAACCCGCCGGTTCGCCGGCGTGGTACCAGCCCATGTAGCGGCCGAACCAGCTGG
This sequence comes from Xanthomonas sp. F14, assembly GCF_014199865.1. Classification (NCBI taxonomy): domain Bacteria; kingdom Pseudomonadati; phylum Pseudomonadota; class Gammaproteobacteria; order Lysobacterales; family Lysobacteraceae; genus Xanthomonas; species Xanthomonas sp. F14. Next base: position 603,684 of record NZ_JACHOM010000002.1, read on the forward strand.
CCACCACTGCACCGGCGATGCCCAGCACGATGGTCAGCAGGCAACCCAGTCGCTGCGTGCCGGGCGTGATGAAACGGGCCAGCAGCCCGACCACGAAGCCGACCAGAATGATGTAAAGCCAGCTGTCGCTACCGAAGAGATTGTTCATCGCAGGCACTGAGGGAAGTGGGATCGGCAGACTAGCATTCGCCGCCCTGGCAACCACATGTGCAGCGCCGACTGTCGCGACGGTGTTGGGGCTGCGTCCATGCGCGCGCCGCAACGCATGGCAATGCCACTGGGCCGCCCCGGCATGCGCGGGGCGGTCCAGGGGTCAATCAGCAGCAGCCATGCCCACCATGACGGGTGCCGCTATCGGCCGCCACCGGCGAGCCGCTGGTCTCGCCGCGCAGGCAGGCGGCGTGGTGCTCGGCGATCACCTTGGACACGCAGGCCGTGACCCGCTTGCCCATCGGGATATGCAGGAACTCGTTGGGGCCATGCGCATTGGAATGCGGGCCGAGCACGCCGGTGATCATGAACTGCGCGCCCGGGAACTTCTCGCCCAGCATGCCCATGAACGGGATCGAGCCGCCTTCGCCCATGTACATCGCCGGCTTGTCGAAGAACGCCAGGCTGGCGTCGTCGATGGCTTTTGCCAGCCATGGCGCCATCTCGGGCGCATTCCAGCCCGATGATGCCTTTTCCAGTTCCAGCGTCACCTGTGCGCCGTTCGGTGGGTCGCGCAGCAAGGCCTCTTTCAGCAGTTCGCCACAGGCCTTGCCGTCGGCGGTTGGCGGCAGACGCAGCGACAGCTTCACCGCGGTCTGAGGACGCAGCACGTTGCCGGCCGACGCCAGCGGCGGCATGCCATCCACACCGGTGATCGACAGCGCCGGGCGCCAGGTGCGGTTCAACACTAGCTCGGTGAGGTCGTCGTGCATCGGCACCAGGCCATCGACCATCGGGAACTTGTCGAAGATGGCGGTATCCAGCGTCGCCGCCGCGGCCTTGGCCTGCGCCAGCCGTTCGGCCGGCACCTGCACATGCAGTCCGTCCAGCAGGATGCGACCGCTGGCTTCGTCCTCGATCCGCGACAGCAACTGGCGCAGCAGGCGGAAGCTGGACGGCACCACGCCGGAGGCATCGCCCGAATGCACGCCTTCCTCCAGCACCTTCACGCTCAGGTTGCCGCCGGTCAGCCCGCGCAGCGAGGTGGTGCACCACAGCTGCTCATAGTTGCCGCAGCCCGAATCCAGGCACACCACCAGCGATGGCTTGCCGATGCGTGCGGCCAGATGGTCGACGTAGGCCGGCAGGTCGTAGCTGCCGGATTCCTCGCAGGCCTCGATCAGCACCACGCAGCGCGCATGCGGCAGGCCCTGGGTGCGCAGCGCCAGTACCGCCGCCAGCGAACCGAAGATCGCGTAACCATCGTCGGCGCCACCGCGCCCGTACAGCTTGTCGTCGCGCAGCACCGGCTCCCATGGGCCGAGGTCGGCGTCCCAGCCGGTCATCTCCGGCTGCTTGTCCAGGTGGCCGTACAGCAGCACGGTGTCGTCGCCCGATTCGGCACCGGTTGCCGGAATCTCGATGAAGATCAACGGCGTGCGGCCTTCCAGGCGCACCACCTCGACCTGCATGCCCTCGATGGCCTGCGCGCGCGCCCAGGTTTCCATCAGGGTGACCGCCTGCTCCATGTAGCCGTGCGCGACCCAATCGGCGTCGAACATCGGCGATTTATTGGGGATGCGAATGTAATCGACCAATTGCGGGACGATCTCGCGGTCCCAGGTGTCGCTGATGAATTGGTCGATCTTGGCGCTGTCCATGGAGGCTCCGAATACGTGACGTAATGGCACATTCTACGCCCGTGCCTGGGGGTAGGTATTTCCCTACAAGGCGGCGCGCAGTTCACCGGCTGTGTGAAAAGTTCGTTGGCGATAGGATTGCTGCATGTGGCGCGGGACACTGACTCGGCCGGCAGGAATGCTGGCTAGGACCATCACCCAAGCCACAAGGAGCGTTGCAATGAAGTCATTTACCGTAGCCCTGAAGTCCCTGCTACTGGTGTTGCTGTTGTCCTCGAATGCGTATGCACTCGACAAGGTCGATATCAACACCGCGTCTGCTGAGGAATTGGACAAGGTGCTGACGAACGTCGGGCGATCAAAAGCCGAGGCAATCGTCGAGCACCGACAGGCAAACGGTCCCTTCAAGAGTGCCGAGGAACTGGCACTGGTCAAGGGCATCGGACTCAAGACGGTCGAACGGAATCGAGACCTGATCGAAGTGGGAGCCACGATGGCTCCCGCCAAGAAGGCTGCCAAGGGGGCGGCGGTGAAACCGGTGGGACGGCGTTAACGGGAAAGGATCCGAGATACGGTTCGACGCGAGGATGCGTGGCCGCAACCTAACTGGACAGGATGTCTGGGGGATGGCTGGAAGCCGACAAGGACGTGGAATCGCCCGGTGTTGCACTTGGATGTGCAGCCGGGCGTTTTTCGTTTTGGGTCCGCGTGGGTTGCGAGCGCACGCAAGCGTCTGCGACTGCAGGAAAGAGGCAGTCACAGCATGAAGCGCCGGTTACATCGTGAGGCGTCAATCGTTTTGTAGCTGTCGGCCACATCCTCGAGTTTGAGGCTAGATAGCAAGCCTGAGGGTCGGCAGCAGGCTTAAGTCACAGCATGACGGCCCGGGCGCCGCGCTTGCGGCACAATGCGCCCATGCAGCTGACAGACCTGAGCAGCCGGGTGATTCCGGCCACCGAGTACCGCCGTGAGCGGTGGCGCAATCAACTGGGCTGGACGCGCGAGATCCTGCGCCTCGGCAATGCCGATGCGTGGTCGCTACGCCTGTCGATTGCCGAGATCGAGCAGGATGCGGCGTTTTCCGCGTTCCCGGGCATCGATCGCGAGCTGGTGCTGTTGCACGGCAATGGCATGCGGCTGCAGTTTGGCGATGCTGTCAGCGGTAGGGTCAGCGACACCGACACAAGCACAGGCAACGACACCAGCACAGGCACCGATGCAGGCATTGGCATCGGCACGGCTACTAGCGGCGGCGTCAGCAAAAGCGATAGCGGCAGTGGCAATTGCAATTGCAATGGCAATGGCAATAAGGGCAGTGGCGCTGACCAGTGCGACCATGCCGCCGGCGCCGCTGCCGACGTTCCTGGCAGCAGTCATCGCAGCTGCGAGTTGCTGCCGCCGCACCAGCGCGTCCGATTTGCAGGCGAGGAAACCGTACATGCCACGCTGCTCGACGGGCCAACCCAGGATTTCAACCTGATGTGGCGGCGCGATCGGCTGCAGACCGAACTGCTGCACCGGCCGCTGGTCGGCACCATGCTGTTTTTCGCCGACCCGGGCAGCGCCTGGGCGATCCACCTGCTGGCAGGCCAGGCCAGCTTCGGTCGCGAAAGTGGCCTGCCACCGCTGGCTGCCGGCGATACCGCGTGGCTGAGCGCCTCCACACGCACGCGCCATGTGCTCGACGGCGGCGGCGAGCTGCTGGCGATCCGGGTGAGCCCGGTCTAGGGCCTTTCACGTATCTGCGAGCAGGGCGCGCCTCCTGGCACGCGCCCGGATGCATTCGTGTCAACGCAGACAAGCGACGGCATCGCTGTGCCACCTGGCTAGGGAACAGTGCAGGCGCCGGGAGTGGTTCCGGCAATTCCAGGGGGAAACCAATGAGTACCATCAGCTCGGTCGGAGCCGGCTATGCCGCCTACCCGTCCTATGCAGGCCGCAGTGCGACCACCGGCAACGCCGCATCCGCCGCACAGGCGGAAAAAACCAATCCGCTGACGCAGTTGTTCAAGTCCATCGATAGCGACAGCGATGGCCGCCTGACCGCGTCCGAGCTATCGACCGCGCTGTCGTCCAATAGCGATGACGACAGCAAGATCGACATCGACGGGTTGCTGAGCATGCTCGATCAGGATGGTGGCGGCACCGTCAGCGAGAGCGAACTGGCGCAGGCCTTGCCGCCGCCTCCGCCACCGCCGGGTGAGCAAGGACAGGATGTGCAGTCCTTGTTTGCCGGCCTGGACAGCGATGGCGACGACAGTGTCAGCAGCGGTGAATTGAGCACACTGGTCAATGGCGACAGTGCGTCGAGCACGCAGCTGCTGGACCTGCTCGACAGCGACAAGAGCGGGGCGCTGAGTCTGCATGAACTGCAGGAAGCGATGCAGCCACGCGATCCGCCGCCGCGACCGCCGTCATCGGCCGATGCATCCAGCAGCGACGGCACACAGCAGGCCTATGCAGCGTTGATGCAGATGGCCGTGGGGCAGTACCGCAGCATTGGCGGCAGCGCGACAACGAGCAATCTGGTCGATCTGGCAGCGTAATGCGGTGATCGAGAGAGAATGGGGAAGCCGGAGCGCGGTCCTGGATCAGCCGGTGCGTCTAGCGCGCAGCCACCGCAAGCAGGGATGTTGCGGATTTCAGCAGCAGACGCGCTGTGGGTATCTGCGTAATCGCTTTGTTGAGCGCTTTTGGCGGGGCCGCGTGCGATGGTTCAGTACACGTCGCGGCGATAGCGCCCGCTGCCCAGCAGTTCCTGTCTGACATCGGCTCCGAGGATGCAATCCAGCGTGCGGTCGAGTTCGGGTGCCATGCCGCGCAGACTGCCGCAGACGTAGATGCAGGCACCTTGATCAATCCAATGACGCAGGCGATCGGCGGCTGCGGCCAGCGCGTGTTGGACGTAATGCGGTGGCTGTGGTTGATCGCGCGAGTAGACAAGCTCCAGGCGCTCGATCCAGCCGTCCTGATGCCACTGCTGCAACTCGTCGGCATACAGCGCGTCGTGCGCGGCATTGCGTTCGCCGAACAGCAGCCAGTTGCGCCGCGCGCCGGCTGCGATGCGTGCACGCAGATGCGCGCGCAGACCGGCGATGCCGGTGCCATTGCCGATCAGCAGCATCGGCCGGTCGGGTGCGGGCGGGTGGAAGCCGGGGTTGCTGCGCAGGCGCAGCGCGATGGCTGCGCCGATCGGTGCATGGACGCAGAGCCAGCCGCTACCCAGCCCCAGGCTGCCGTCGGCGTGCCGATGCTCGCGCACCAGCAGTTCGGCATGGCCTTCCTCGGGGATGGAGGCAAGCGAATAGTCGCGATGGGGCAGGGCGGCCAAACTGCGCACCAACGCATCTGCGTCCAGTGGTGAAGTTATGCCTGTGGCTGTTCCCGTAGCTGTATCAGTGCCTTTACCTGTGTCCGTAGTTGGGTCGATTCTGACTTCGGCATCGGCATCGGCATCGGCATCGGCACCAGCACCAGCACCAGCACCAGCACCATCGCTGAGACTGGCACCGGCATCCACATCGATACCGAGAGCGGCATCGGCATCGATGGGAAGTTGTGCGCCGCCGAGCCAGTCGCGCAGGCGGCGGCCGTCGATCTGCTGCGCGCCATCGTAGTGGTTACGCCGCAGCCAGGACTCCACCGCATCCGGGGCGTGACGCGGTGCGATCTCCGCGATATCGCCTGCGCTCCACTGCGGCAACGCGCCATCGCATGGCGTCAGGCGCAGCCGGTAAATCGGCGCACCCGCACTGCCGGGATTGACGTGGACACGTTCGCATAGCTGCCAGGTGGTGTAGGTGGGCAGGCTCCAGTCGGGTTGCGTCGCGAGTGCGGGCGCCAGTTCCGCCAGACGGCGTTGCCAGTGCTGCAGGGCGTTGGGGTCAGCGTTATCGACCTCGATGCGTTCAAACAGGCGAGTGGCGCCGCGCGCCTGCAGGCGATCGTCGAGGCGCCGGCCGAACGCGCAGTAGTGCGCGTAACCACGGTCGCCAAGCGCCAGCACTGCGTACTGCACCGCCGTCAGATCCTGCGCGTGGTCGGCACGCCAGGCGCGCTCGGCGGCCTGCACATGGTCGGGCGCATCGCCTTCGCCGGTGGTGCTGACGATGCACAGCAGCCGCGGCACGCGTGCGAGTTGATCGCTATCGACGGCTTCGATCGGCAGCGCATGCGCGCCGACGCCGGCCGATTGCAGCGCGGCAACGCTGCGTTGCGCCAGCTCACGCGCAAATCCGGTCTGGCTTGCCCAGACGATCAACACGCCGCTGGCGTCTGCGCGTTGTGCGCCGACGCGCTTGCGGGCACGCAGCAGCACGACCGCACACAGGCCCAGATACAGCGCCAGGCCGAGTGTGGCCAGTTGCCAGCGATGCGGCGTGGGTGCGCTCCACCATGCGCCCTCATGCAGGCCGGCTAGCCAGCCGACGATGACCGCAAGCGCCAGCAGAACCAGCCCGTTGCCCAGCCACACGCGTGAGGCGGCGCTGCTCATGACGCGGACAGGTGGCGTTCGAATGCCGGGCTCATGGATTCGAGCAGGATGCCGTCCTTGCGTGCAAGGAATCGCACGGCCAGGTCCGCCTTGCGCGCATGGGCAAGACCGGCATCGGCGCCAAGCACGGTCATCGCGGTGGCCCAGGCATCGGCCTGCATCGCATCGGGCGCGATTACGGTGACCGCCGCAGGGGCATGCGGAACGGGCGCGCCGGTGCGTGGGTCGAAGGTGTGCGTGTAGCGTGTGCCGTCGGCATCGAAGCGGTGCCAGCGATCGCCGGAGGTGGCGACCGCCAGACCGTCCAGCACCAGCACGCGTGCCGGCAGCGCGCTGCCGGCATCTTCGTCGGGGGCGGATTCGACCAGCACGCGCCACGCGCTGGCATCGGGCTTGCGTCCGTAGCCGAACAATTCGCCGCCGACCTCGATCAATGCACTGTCGATACCCGACTGCAGCAATGCGCGATGCACGCAGTCCACACCGAAGCCCTTGGCGATGCCGGACAGATCCAGCGCCGCTGCGCCCGGCTGCAGCACCCGCCTGCCATCCAGCTGCAGGCGTTGCCAGCCGCAACGCAGGCTCGCCAATGCGATCGCCTGCGCTTCCGGCACACGCCGGCGCGTGCCGGCGGCGCCGAAGCCCCATAGCTCGACCATCGGGCCAACCGTGGGATCGAAGGCACCCTCGCTGGTCTGTGCGATCTCCAATGCTGTGCTCAGCACTGCGTGGAATTCGTCGGGCAGGTGGTGCCAGCTGCCCGACGGTGCGCGGTTGTAACGGCTGATATCCGAATCGACCTCCCAGGTACTCATCTGCGCGACCACGCGATCCAGCGCGGCCTGGATGCACGCATGCAAGGGGTGCAGATCGCGTCCGCGCGGCGCCACCAGCTTCACGCTCCAGGTGGTGCCCATGCTGCGGCCGCCGAGCGTGGCAATGGCGTGGTCGGCGGAAGACGATGCGGGCATGGACGGGTCTTATGAGGATGGGGCGGCAGGATGCACGCTGTGTGCGCTCCTGCCGCGTGCCGGCAGATTACTGCGGCAATACTTCCAGGGTGGCGACATAGCCCAGGCGGCGCTGCTTGGCCTGCGGCAGCGAGGTCTTGGTGTCTTCGGTAGTGGTTTCCAGCCAGTACATGCCCGGCTCCGGCCAGGTCACGCTGAAGCCGCCCTTGGCATCGGTTTTGAGCTTGATCTCGTTCTGCGCATCGCGATAGCGGGTGCCGCCGCGCACGATCTCGATCTCCAGCCCGGCGGCCGGTTTGCCATCCAGCTGCAGCGTGAATTGCGCCGCTTCGCCGGCAACCAGATCGTTGGGATGGGTCACCGGAATCAACTCGATGCCCTTGCCGGCGGGCTTGAAGACCGTGGTGGTCGGCGCACCGCGGGTGACGAAGGTCTCCACCCGATTGAAGGACTGCGAGACCTGCAGATCCTGCGCGTTCTTCGGCACCTCGGTGGCGAAGCGGGTTTCGTCGCCACGCCAGCGCTTGGGCTTGCCGTCTTGCTTCCAGCTGGCGAACAGGCCGGCGTTGACGATGCTCAGCTTGTAGGTGCCGGGCTGGGTGAGCTGCAGGTCGAACACGCTGCGATACTTGCCGGTGGCCGGATTTTCCGGCTTGAGCGCGCTGCCATCGGGCGCGGTGATGCTCAGGTTGTCCAGGCGCAGCGGCACGTGGTTGAAGTAGAACAGGTCGTTGGACACCGCTGCATCCACGGTGATCCACGGCGCCTCACCGGCGATGACGGTCTGCGACGGCAGCAACCAGGCCTTGTGGGCGAGTGCGCTGAGCGGCAGTGCGGCGAGCATGGCGATCAGGACGAGCGAACGTTTCATGACAACTCCTTGAAGGACGATGAGGACGGTGGGTCACGTGTCTGATCAGCGCGCAGGTATAGCGCTGCGTGGATGCGTGGGAAGCGAATGTGTCTGGCAACGCGATGCACTGCGCACTTGCGCCGTGGCCGGCCGCGGACGCTGCGCGCGGCCGCCACCAGCAGGCAATGCTCAGGGTTTTGCGACCAGGCTGATGGCGCCGAGCTCGCTGCTGCCGCTGGCCTTGGCGGTCTGCGCAGACTTTGCCGGCCAGGTAAAGGGCACCTTGACCAGCTCGCGGCCGCCGACCTCGCGCGCGGCTTCCACCACCAGCGTGTACTGGCCGGGCGGCAGCGACTTCAACGCGCCCTTGGTGTCGGAGAACGACAACGCATGCGCGCCGGCCGGACGGGTGGGGCCGGTGACGCCGTCGACCGGCACCTCGAGGGTGCGCCCGCTCTTGCGCCACCACTGGCGCAGGTCCGGCAGCCACTTGGTGCCGTGGCCTTCGGCGGTGTCCTTGGATTGATACCAGACCGCCAGATTGGCGGCGACCTTCTGGTCCGCACCTTCCAGCCAGATCGCCACGTACGGGCGGTGATATTCGGCGACGTTGAGCTTAGGGATCTCGACATTGATGTCGAGCGTGGCGGCGTAGGCCGGCATGGCGAGCAGGCCGCTCAGGGCGATGGTCAGGGTGGCGCGCATGATCGTCTCCGGTAGGAAAAAGTCAGTGGATCAACAGCAGGGCGAGCAGTAACGGAATCAGCAGACCCAGGCCGACCAATGGCCAGGTCATGCGGCGCTGGCGCGCATGCAGATGCAGCAGGAACAACCCGGTGATGCAGAACACCAGGCAGGCGACGGCGAACACGTCGATGAACCAGCCCCAGGCCGGCCCGGCATTGCGTCCCTTGTGCAGATCGTTGAGATAGGCGATGGCGCCGCGCCCGGTACGCTCGTATTCGATCGCGCCGGTGCTGCGGTCCAGGCTCAGCCAGGCATCGCCGCCAGGACGCGGCAGCGCCAGATACACCTCGTCGGCCGACCATTCGCCGGCACGCGTGCCGATGCTGATGTCCAGCTCACGCCCCAGCCATTGCGCCACGCGTGGCGGCAGCGGGGCATCGCCTTCTTCGCGGTTGCCCAGGGACTTGAGCAGGGCCGGCGGCAGCGTGAGCGTGCGGTGTGCGGTCGAAGGGCTGGCTTCGATGCGCGCGGCATGGTTCAAGGTCAGCCCGGTGATGGCGAACAGCAGCATGCCGATCAGGCACAGCGCCGAACTGATCCAGTGCCATTGATGCAGCATGCGCAGCCAGAAACCGCGGCGTTGCTGGGAGGTGGCAAGAGTGTCGTTGGAGGTCGCCATGGCGCGCTCAGGCCACATCCACTGCGAGCGACGGCTGCAGGTGCGATTGCCGCGCGGCCACTTCGCTCAGCAAGGCGCGCAGACGTGGCTGCGTTGCACCCGCCAGCAGCGGTGTGAGCTGTTGCAGAAAGCCGGCATGCCCGCCGGCGATCGCACGGCGCATCCATCGCTCGGCCTGATCGATGTCGCCGGCGTCTGCGAGCAAGGTCGCGTAACCGGCCTGGCCGCGGAAATCGCCGGCTTCGGCAGAGCGGCGGTACCAGTGGCGCGCGGCGACCGGATCGGCAGCGCAGGCCAGGCCCTGGTCGAGATAGCGCGCCACAAAGTTCATCGATTTGGCATGTCCGCGTTCGGCGGCGGTGCGATACAGCGCCAACGCCTGCGCGTGGTCCTGCGCCACGCCGCGGCCGGAGCCGTACAGATGGGCGAGGTTGTACATGCCCCAATCCAGCCCATGCTCGGCGGCGCGGCGGTACCACAGCGCCGCCAGCACCTCATTGCACGCGGTGCCGAAGCCCAGTTCGTGGCAGCGCCCCAACTGGTTCATCGCTTCCGCATGCCTGGCATTGGCGGCCACCTCGTACCACAGCATCGCCATGGCCGGATCGGCGGGGATGCCGCGGCCTTCGGCGTAGAGCTGGGCGAGCAGCAGTTGCGCGGCCAGATCCTGGCGCTCGGCGGCCTTGCGCAGCAGCGCGACCGCGCGATCGGGCTGTGTGTGCAGCAGCTCGATCAGCTGCGCCGGGTCCAGTGCGGGCTCAGACATCGGCCCATTGCCGCAGCAGGTTGTGATACACGCCGGTGAGCTGGATCAGCGACGGATGGCCGGGGGTGTCCTGGGTGAGCCGCCGGATCGATACATCCAGTTCGAACAGCAGGCGACGCTGCGCATCGTCGCGCAGCATGCTTTGGGTCCAGAAGAAACAGGCGACACGCGCGCCGCGGGTCACCGGCATCACCCGATGCAGGCTGGTGCCGGGATAGATCACCAGGTGCCCGGCCGGCAGCTTCACCGACTGCGTGCCGTAGGTGTCTTCGATCACCAGCTCGCCGCCGTCGTAGCTGTCCGGGTCGCTGAGAAACAAGGTAGCGGAGACATCGGTGCGCACGGGATCTGCGCCGCCGCGACTGCGGTCGTAGCGGATCGCATTGTCGACGTGGTAGCCGAACGATTGCCCGCCGCTGTAGCGATTGAACAGCGGCGGATAGATGCGCCGCGGCAAGACCGCCGAAAAGAATGTACTGCTGCGTGAGAGCGCGTCCAGTACCAGCGCGCTGGCCTCGCGTGCAATGGCGCTGTCTTCGGGCAGTTGTGCATTGTCCTTGGCCTGCGCCGACTGATGGCCGGCGGTGATGCGGCCGTCCGCCCAGTCGGCCGCGTCCAGCCGCGCGCGCAGCTCGGCGAGCTGGGCGGTGCTGAGAACATCGGGAATGGGCAGCAACATGCGGTGGTCTCCACGCCGCCCGCGTCGTGCGGACGGCGTGCCAGTGGGTCAGAAACTGAAGGTGGCGCTCAACACCGCCGAGCGGCCTTCGCCCGGAAGTGCCCAGCCACTGCCGGCGGTGGCGGTGCCGGCCGCATTGACGGTGAGGTTGTTGCGCACGCTGGTGTAGTACTCCTCGTCGAACAGGTTGTTGACGTTCAACTGCAGGCTGAGCCAGTCGTTGACGCGCAGGCCGACCATCGCGCGGTGCACCCAGTAGTCGTCGGTCTTGCGATAGGCCGCGGCCGAGGCGTTGTTGGGATAGAAACCGCCCTGATAGGTGACGCCGTAGCCGAAGGTCCACTGATTGAGCGTGTAGGTGGTCCAGATGTTGCCGGCATTGCGCGGGGTCTGCACCAGGTCGCGTCCGGCCACCGGGTCGCCGGTGAGGCTCTCGGTGCGGTTGGACACGCTCTGCAGCACTTCGCTGTCCAGGAAGGTGTAGTTGGCGAAGATCGACCAGCGGTCGGTCAGGTAACCGGCGGCGCCGAGCGCGATGCCGTCCACGCGTGCCTTGCCATCCAGCACCTGCTCGGGGATCAACGGATCGCCGCTGTTGACCTTGTAGTTTTTGCGCTCGTTGCGGAACAGCGCAGCGGTCAGTGCCAAGCGCTGGTCCAGCACGTCCCACTTGCCGCCCAGTTCGATGTTGACCGCCGTCTCCGGTTCGACATTGCAGTTGGCACCGGCCGTGGCCGTGGCGATCGGCGTGCACGAGCCGTTGACCGAGGCCTTGGACGGCGTCTTGCTGTTGGCGTAGGACAGATACAGGCTGGCGTTCTCAGCCGGCTTGAATACCAGGCCGGCACGATACGAGAACAGGTCCTCTTCGCTGCCGGCCGGGAAGCCCGCGCTCACACCGGTGACGTTGCCGGCGGCGTTGACGGTGTAGGTGGTGCTGTCGCCTTCGTTGTGCTCGTAGCGGCCGCCGAGGTTGAGCATCCACTGTTCGTTGAACTGCAGCGTGTCGAACAGGTACACCGCCTGATTGGTCAGGCTGCCCTTGCTGCGCCCGGTGCGGAAGTAATTCTGCGGGCCGGTCCAGATGTTGTACGGATTGTCGAAGGACTGCACCGGGTAGGTGATGCCGGTGGTGGAGCCATCGGCATTGCGGAAGGTGGTGCCGCTATTGAGTTCGAAATCTTCCTTGCTGAAGGCCACGCCTGCGACCACACGGTGCTCGATGGCGCCGGTATGCAAGGTAGCGGTCAGGTCGGTCTGGCTGTGCGCGATGAAGTTTTCCGTCTCGCGGACCAGGCCGCGGGGGCCGCTGTTGGGGTTCCAGCTGGCCGCCGGCTGGCCGACGCAGGCGCGGCCGGTGTACGGGTCGGTGCCGTTGGGCAGGCACCAGGTGCCCTGCGGTGCGGTGGCATTGGTGGTCTGGTCGACGCGCTGCACGCGCGCCAGGCTGCGCAGTTTGACGTTGTCGTCGAAATCCATTTCCAGCACGCCGGTCAGCATGTCCACGTCGATTTCCTGACGCGAGGTATTGCGGTAACCGAAGAAGGTTTCCGGGTCCACGCCCGGCAGCGGGCCGTCGTTGAACGGGCTGAGTGCGAACGGCACGCCGTACTGCGGCAGGTTGTTGTCGTGCTGGTGCAGGTAGCTCAGGGTGAAGCGGGTATCCGAGCCCAGGCCGAACGCCACCGACGGCGCAAAGCCCCAGCGATGACGGAACTCCTCGTCGCGTCCCGGCACGTCCTGGGTGTGGCCCATCGCATTCAGGCGCACGGCGGTGCCGTTTTCGAAATCGTAATTGCTGTCGGCGGTCAGCCGGCCATAGCGGTCGCTGCCGCCACCGACCACGACGTGGCTGAAGTCGCCCTGGCCGGCGGTCTTGGTGACCAGATTGATGTTGCCGCCGACCGAGCCGGCGCCGGACATCGCCGAGTTGGCGCCGTTGATCAGCTCCACCGCTTCCAGGTTGAAGGTGTCGCTGCGGCTGTACTGCGCACTGTCGCGCACGCCATCGGTGGTGATGTCGCTGCTGGCGGTGAAGCCGCGCAGGTTGATGCTGTCGCCATAGCCACCGCCGCCTTCGCCGGCGCCGAAGGTGATGCCGGGCAGGGTGCTCAGCACATCGCGCAGCGACAGCAGGTTCTGCTGGTCCATGGTCTGCTTGGTGACCACGGTGATCGTCTGCGGCGTGTCGCGCAGCACCTCGGTGTACTTGGGCGAGGACGGCTTCTGCGCGCGTTCCTGCTGCACCCGGATGGCGTCCAGATCGACCGCGCCCGGAGGCGCCGGCGCATCGCCAGGCTGGGCGAGGGCAGGAGCGGACAGCGTCAGCAACACGGCCGAAGTGAGCGGGGAAATCCTGGGAGTCATGAGGCGTCTCGAAGAAGAAAGAGAGGCTCCGGCCTGGCGATGGCTCGGCGGATGCGGGATGGGAAGGCGGATCGGGGAATGCGTGCCCGCTAGCCGGAGGCGGCCAGTCGGCCCGACCAGTCTCCGGACACGCACAGGCGCTGCGCAGCAAGGCGCATGCGGGGCAGGATCGGGAAAAAAGTGTCGAACAGAGCTGGGCGCATGGGGATCGCAGGGCAGGCCAGTTGTTAAGAAGGCCTGAAGGGCTGCGATCTTAAATGCAAATCATTCTTCTTTGCAATCTTTGTCGGCTGGCGCCATGCACGGGGGCAATCGCGCTGGCTGAGGTGCCAGGCCATTGCGGCGATCGACGCGGCATGGGGCACCGCGCGGTTTGCGCCTGGTGGTGGGCCAAGGTGTTGCTTGCAAGGCTGGTCGCTCGCTGGCGTGGCAGCACGTCTTCGTCCTGCGGGGCGCGGATCTGCGCACGCCGGGCACGCGCCGAACGGGACGGGACTGCGGATTAGCGTCCTGAGCGGTCTGCGCTCATGGCGACCGTGTCACCCACGGGTCCGGCCGGTGTCAGCGGTCGTCGCGAGTCCAGATGCCGCCGTGTTCGCGCTTGACCGGGAACTTGGGCACCGCGGTGTAGGCCGGTGCGCACAGCGGGCGGCCGTCGCGGATGTCGAAGCGGGCGCTGTGCAGCAGGCACTCGATGCTGCCTTCTGCCGGGTCGAACGTACCCGGCGACAATTCGTAGTCTTCGTGGCTGCAGCGGTCTTCCAGCGCGTACAGCTCGCCGTCGAGGTTGAAGATGACGATCGGGGTGTCGGTCACCTCATCCCAGACGGTCTGCAGTTCGCCGGGCAGCAGCGCCTCGCTGGCGCAGACGAAGGTCCAGGTGTCGCTCACGGCGCTGCGCCGCCAAGCGGTTTTTCCAGCACCTCGAAGCGCAGGTCCTGGCGCAGCGGCACGCCGAAACGCGCGTCGCCATACGGGAACGGTTTGAAGACGCCGGTGCGGCGGTAACCGCGTCGCTCGTAGAACGCGATCAGCTCATCGCGGATGTCGATCACCGTCATGCGCATCACCGGCAGCTGCCACTCGGTGTAGGCGATACGCTCGGCCTCGGCCAGCAGCGTCTTGCCCAGCCCGCCGCCCTGCAGCGAGGGATCCACCGCAAACATGCCGAAGTAGCCGGCACCGTGGTCGTCGGCAATATGCGCGCAGGCCCGCAGGCGCCCGTCCTGTTCAACCAGCAGCACCAGGCTGCGGTCGCGCAACAGGTCCTCGCGCAACACCGCAGGATCGATCCGCGCGCCGTCGAGAAAATCGGCCTCGGTGGTCCAGCCAACGCGGCTGACATCGCCGCGATAGGCCGAGGTCACCAGCGACACAAGGGCGTCGATGTCGTCGACGGTGGCGGTACGGAAGGTGGTGGTCTGCATGGGGAGCAGTTTAGCGGGAGTCGGGATTGGGGATTCGTAAAAGCGCGAGAACGCTGTTTCTTGCACCGTGTCGGGTGTCCGGATTGGGACGTTGCGCTGTGTCTTGCCATGGGCACGTGCGCCAACGCACGGAGGTCTGGCGCACGCGCTGCAAGGCGGCGAAGGGGTCTTCCGAATCCCTAATGCCGAATCCCCAATCCCCGCCGTCAACCCAGCAGGCGACGCACCTTCACCAACGCAGCAACGAAGCGCTCGATCTCGTCATGCGTGTTGTAGAACGCCAGCGAGGCACGGCAGGTGGCGGCGACGCCGTAGTACTGCAGCAGCGGGTGCGCGCAGTGCTGGCCCGAGCGGACCGCGACGCCTTCCAGGTCGAGCAGGGTGGCCAGGTCGTGGGCATGCGCGCCTTCGATCAGGAACGACACCACCGCGGCCTTGTCCGGCGTAGTGCCGAAGATGCGCAGGCCGTCGATGCGCTGCAGCTCTTCGGTGAAATGCGCCAGCAGCTCGGCTTCGCGCGCTTCCACGTGCGCCAGCCCGACCGACTCCAGGTAATCGACTGCCGCGCCCAGGCCGATGAAACCGGCGATGTTGGGCGTGCCGGCTTCGAACTTGTGCGGGGCATCGTTGAACACCGTGCCCTCGAAGCTGACTTCCTTGATCATCTCGCCGCCGCCCAGGAACGGCGGCATCGCCTGCAGGTGTTCGCGCCGCGCCCACAGCGCGCCGGTGCCGGTGGGCCCGCACATCTTGTGGCCGGTGATGGCGTAGAAATCGCAGCCGATGCCGGCCACGTCGATACGCCGATGCGGCGCGGCCTGCGAGCCGTCCACCACGGTGACGATGCCGCGCTTGCGCGCCTCGCGGCAGATCTCGCGCACTGGATTGACCGTGCCCAGCACATTGGACACATGCGTGATCGCCAGCAGCTTGACCTCCGGCGTCATCGCCTTGCGCAAGGCATCCAGATCCAGCGCGCCGTCCGGGGTGATCTCGGCCACGCGGATGCTCGCGCCGGTGCGTTGCGCCACCAGTTGCCACGGCACGATGTTGGCGTGGTGCTCCATGCGCGAAATCAGGATCACATCGCCGGCGCCCAGGCGCGGCAGCGCCCAGGAATAGGCCACCAGATTGATTGCAAAGGTCGTGCCGCTGCACAGCACCAGTTCGTCGGCACGCACGTTGAGAAAGCGGGCGAGCTTGCTGCGCGCGCCTTCGAAGGCGTCGGTGGCCTCGGTGCCCAGCGCATGCACCGCGCGGCTCACATTGGCGTTCTGACGGCGATAGAACTCGTCGGTTGCGGCGATGACCTGCAGCGGCTTCTGCCCGGTGTTGGCGTTGTCGAAATAGATCAGCGGCTTGCCATGCACCTGCCGCATCAGCAGCGGGAAATCCGAGCGCACGCGCTCCCAGTCCGGCGCGGCCAGTTGCGTGGCGGCGGGCGCGTTCATGCCACGCCTGCCGAGGCCAGTGCGCGGTCCAGCTGCAGCGCCAGCACCGCAGTCAGCGCGGCGGGGAGCACGCGCAGCGGCTCGTGGCAGAACGCCGCGCTCAACAGGCGCTGCGCCTCGGCCTGCGGCAGGCCGCGCGAGCGCAGATAGAACAAGGCATTGTCGTCGAGCTGGCCGACGGTGGCGCCATGCGCGGCCTGCACTTCCTCGGCATCGATCACCAGCACCGGCTGAGTGTCGATCTCGGCGTTGGCCGACAGCAGCAGATTCTTGTTCGACAGCCGCGCGTCGGTGCCATCGGCGCCCGGGCGGATGTTGATGCCGCCGTGGAAGACCACCCGGCTGCGATCGGCGCCCACGCCGCGCCAGACCAGCTCGCAGGTGGTGTCGCGTGCGATGTGCGCGATGCCCAGACGTGTATCGACATGGCGGCGGCCGTTGCCGAGCAGCACGCCATTGGCGGTGAGCTGGGCGTTGTTGCCTTCCAGGCGCACGTTGAGCTCGTGGCGCGACAGGTTGGCACCCAGTTCCAGGTCCACGCGCTGGTAGCGCGCATTGCGCGCCAGCACCGCATCGGTGCGTAGCAGCGACGTTGCGTGCGCGCTGTCGGCCTGCACGCGCGCATGCGACAGCACCGCATCCTGGGCCAGATGCACATGCATCAGACTGTTGTGCAGATGCGCGGCATCGCCGACATGCAGGTGGTGCTCGACCACGTTCAGTGCCGCGCCGGCACGCAGTTCGATCAGGTGACGGTGGTGCCAGGACAGGTCGTGCTCGCCGGCCACGCCGATGAAGACCAGATGCAGCGGCGCCTCGATCTGCGCGCCGTCCTGCACGCGCACCAGTACGCCTTCGTCGGCAAGCGCAGCGTTGAGGCGCGCAAAGATTTCATCGCTGCCTTCGAAACGGCGGCCGAGCAACTGCTGCGCCTCGTCGCCGGCGGCCAGCGACGCTGACAAAGTGTCCAGCTGCACGCCGTCCGGCAGTGTCGACAGGTCGCTCAATGCGTCGGACGGGCGGCCGTTGACGAACACCAGCCGCGGCGACGGGATCTCGTCCAGCAGCGCGGCATCGATCAGCGTCGGCACCAGCGGCGCGGGCTGGAAGCTGCGCCGCTCCAGCTGCCGCAGCGAGGTGTACTTCCAGGCTTCGGCGCGCGGGCCGGGCAGGCCGGCCTGCAGCGCGGCATCGAGTTCGACCCGGCGCGCATCGTTACCGCTGAAGCCGCGGGCGAGGGATTCCAGCAGGGCGCTCATCAGGCAGCCGCCTCGGGCACCACGCGGTCCTTGAGGAAGTGGTAGCCGTGCTTTTCCAGCTCCAGCGCCAGTTCCGGGCCGCCGCTCTGCACGATGCGGCCTTCGGCCAGCACATGCACCACGTCCGGGGTGATGTAGTCGAGCAGGCGCTGATAGTGGGTGATCACCAGGAACGAACGCTCCGGCGAGCGCAGCGCGTTGACGCCGTCGGCCACGCTCTTGAGCGCATCGATGTCCAGGCCCGAATCGGTCTCGTCCAGGATGGCGAGCTTGGGCTCGAGCACGGCCAGCTGGAAGATCTCGTTGCGCTTCTTTTCGCCACCGGAGAAGCCTTCGTTGACGCCGCGATGCAGCAGCTCGTCCTTCAGATGCAGCACGGCCAGCTTCTGCCGCACCAGCTTGAGGAACTGCATCGAGTCCAGCTCGTCTTCGCCACGCGCCTTGCGCTGCGCATTGAGTGCGGCACGCAGGAAGTAGGTGTTGTTGACGCCGGGAATTTCCACCGGGTACTGGAAGGCCAGGAACAGGCCGGCGGCGGCGCGTTCTTCCGGCGGCAGCTCGAGCAGGTCCTTGCCTTCGAACTGCACGCTGCCGGCGCTGACCTCATAGCCGTCGCGCCCGGCCAGCACGTTGCCCAGCGTGGATTTGCCCGCGCCGTTGGGGCCCATGATGGCGTGCACCTGGCCCGGCTGGATGTCCAGCGACAGGCCCTTGAGGATGTCTTTGCCGGCAATGCTGGCGTGGAGGTTGTTGATCGTAAGCATGGGATTGGTTATTCGAAATTTGGGATTGGTAACAGCAGAAGAGCCAGGATGGCAGGGAGCGGGACGTTGCGAATCTCCAATCTCCAATGCCGAATCCCTGCAGGCAGCGTCAGCCGACGCTGCCTTCCAGCGAGACTTCCAGCAGCTTCTTGGCTTCCACCGCGAACTCCATCGGCAGCTCGCGGAATACCTGCTTGCAGAAGCCGTCGACGATCAGCGACACCGCGTCTTCCTGGCTGATGCCGCGCGCGCGGCAATAGAACAGCTGGTCGTCGCTGATCTTGGAGGTGGTGGCCTCGTGCTCGACGGTGGCGCCGGGATTCTTCACCTCGATATAGGGGAAGGTGTGCGCGCCGCACTGCTTGCCGATCAACAACGAGTCGCACTGGGTGTAGTTGCGCGCGCCGTCGGCATTGCGGTCCACCTTGACCAGACCGCGATAGGTGTTCTGTCCGCGGCCTGCACTGATGCCCTTGCTGACGATCTTGCTCTTGGTGCGCTTGCCGATGTGGATCATCTTGGTGCCGGTGTCGGCCTGCTGACGGTGATGGGTCAGCGCCACCGAGTGGAACTCGCCGACCGAGTCGTCGCCGATCAGCACGCAGGACGGATACTTCCAGGTGATCGCCGAGCCGGTTTCGACCTGGGTCCAGGTGACCTTGCTGCGCGCGCCACGGCATTCGGCACGCTTGGTGACGAAGTTGTAGATGCCGCCGCGGCCTTCCTCGTCGCCCGGGTACCAGTTCTGCACGGTCGAATACTTGATCTCGGCATCTTCCAGCGCCACCAGCTCGACCACCGCCGCGTGCAGCTGGTTTTCATCGCGCATTGGCGCGGTGCAGCCTTCCAGATACGACACGTAGGCCTTGTCCTCGCACACGATCAGGGTGCGCTCGAACTGCCCGGTGTGGCCGGCATTGATGCGGAAATAGGTGCTCAGTTCCATCGGGCAACGCACGCCCGCAGGAATGAACACGAAGCTGCCGTCGGAGAACACCGCCGAGTTGAGCGCGGCGAAATAGTTGTCGCCGACCGGCACCACGCTGCCCAGATACTGTTTGACGATCTCCGGATGTTCCTTGATCGCCTCGGACATCGAGCAGAAGATCACGCCCTTTTCGGCCAGTTCCTTGCGGAAGGTGGTGCCGACCGAGACCGAGTCGAACACCGCATCCACCGCCACGCCGGCCAGCCGGGCGCGCTCGTGCAACGGCACGCCGAGCTTGTCGTAGGTGTCGAGCAGTTCCTTGGGCACGTCGTCCAGCGAGGCGTACTTCGGGCCCTTGGGCGCGGAGTAATAGCTCAGCGCCTGGAAGTCGATCGGCGAGACCTTCAGCTTCGCCCATTCCGGCATCGGCATCTTCAGCCAGTGGCGATACGCCTCAAGACGCCAATCGGTCATCCATTGCGGCTCGTCCTTCTTGGCCGACAAGGCACGGATGACATCCTCGTCCAGGCCGGGCGGGAGCGAGTCCGATTCGATCTCGGTGATGAAGCCGGCGTCATAGCGTCGGCCCAGCCGTTCGATAATTTCGGCATTCTGCGGGGGTGCAAGTTCGGTGGCCATCGGGCTGCCTACAGGGTCAGGTGGTCGCGACGCGTGCGGCGATGGAACGCCGACGGCTGTCGCCAGGGAGAGAGAGGGGCTGCAACATCTGTGCGAGCGTGACGCGACGCAATGCATCGCCGACCACGTCGTTGATCAGGCGCCAGTTGGAACGCACCCCGCATGTCTGCGCGATGCCGCACTGGCTGTGGTCCTGGCTGCATTCGGTGATCGCCAGCGGGCCTTCCATCGCCTCGACGATTTCCACCAGCGTGATCTCGCTGGCCGCGCGCGCCAGCCGGTAGCCGCCGTGCACGCCGCGCAGCCCTTCGACCAGGCCCGCCTGCGATAGCGGCTTGAGGATCTTGCTCACGGTCGGCGCTTCCAGGCCGGCCTGCTCGGCAAGTTCGCTGGCGCTGAGCACCTGGCCGCAGCGCGCTGCCAGCACGGTCAGCACGACGGTGGCGTAATCGGTGAGTTTGGTGACGCGCAACATGAGGAAGGCGATAAATCCTAAAGCGGACCGAAATTGTACGCTTTTAGCCAGGGCAGGGCCACCTGCCTGGTTCAGCCGCCGGCAAGCAGCAGCCGTTGCGGGTACTGCTGCGCTTGTGCTTGGCGCATCGTCGCACTGCAGTCACAATGAGCGGCCCCATCACTGGACCCCTTCATGTCGCGCAAAGTTGCCGCCCGCAAGTCACGTATCCACGGCAATGGCATGTTCGCCCTCGCCGCGCTCCGCAAGGGCGAGCGCATCATCCAGTACAAGGGGCGCCTGCGCACGCACGCGGAAGTGGATGCCGATGACACCGGCGATGTGGAGAGCGGCCACACCTTCCTGTTCACGCTCAGCGACGACTACGTGCTGGATGCCAATTACGAAGGCAATGTCGCGCGCTGGATCAACCACAGCTGCAACCCCAATTGCGAGGCGGTGATCGAAGAAGCCGAGGGCGACGACCGCAGCAAGGACAAGATCTTCATTGAGGCCAAGCGCGCGATCAAGGCCGGCGAAGAGCTCACCTACAACTACGGCATCACCCTGGCCGAGCGGCATACGCCGCGTCTGAAGAAGATCTGGGCATGCCGCTGCGGGTCGAAGAACTGCACCGGCACGATGCTGCAGCCCAAGCGCTGAGCAGCAGTGTCCTGGCGCCGCACTGACGCGGCGCACACATCGATTCACTCGTGCGCAACAGGCGCACGCCTAGCGTGCGGGCTTCTTTTCAGTAAGGAGCTCCCGCATGTCGTATTCGCTCTCCGGCAAGACCATCGCAGTGCTGGCCACCGATGGCTTCGAACAATCCGAACTCATTGAGCCCAAGCGCCTGCTGGAATCCTGGGGCGCCAAGGTCGATGTGATTGCGCCCGGCGACGCTGCGCAGATTCGCGCCTGGAACAAGACCGATTGGGGCGATTCGGTGCCGGTGGACCAGCGGCTGGATCAGGCCAAGGTCGACAGCTACGATGCGCTGGTGCTGCCTGGCGGGGTGCTCAACCCCGACACCTTGCGCGGTGACGCCAAGGCGATCGTATTCATCCAGGCCTTTGCCAGTGCCGACAAGCCCGTTGCGGCGATCTGCCACGGCCCGTGGCTGCTGGTGGAAAGCGATCTGGTTCGCGACCGCGACGTCACCTCGTGGTCGTCGGTCAAGACCGACCTGCGCAATGCCGGCGCACGCTGGCAGGATGCGGAGGTGGTTGTCGACGGGTCGCTGATCACCAGCCGCAAGCCCGACGATATCCCGGCCTTTACCGCTGCAGTGGCCAAGGCCCTGGTGGCCTGATCGGTCCCTTGCAACGTTGAGATGAAAACAAAGGCCCGGCGTGGTGATGCCGGGCCTTTGTCTTGATCCGAGGGCCGCTTGCGCAGATCGGCGCGACGGCATGACGGCGTGTTTCAAGCCATGCGTCGCAACTGGCGCGTCAGCCTATTTCCCGGACAGTGCAGCGGCCGGCACCAGCTGCTCGATGTTCTGGTTGAAATTCACCGCGACGCGGCCGTTCTGGATGCCGACCGACTCCACCTGCACATTGCCCATCACCGCCGCGATGGCCGGATCGATGCGATAGATCGGCTCCTTGCGCGCGTAATCGGCCAGCCAGGCATTGAGCAGCTGGCGGGTGCTGTGGTCGAGTTTTGCACCAGCGTTGGCCGGCCGGAAATCATCGATGGTGGGCTGATCGAGATAAAAGCCCTGCTTGGCCGTGTCGTAGCGCAGTGCGCTGGTCAAGGTCACATTGCCGACCGGTGCAGGCGCGCCGCCGGCAGTGGCGAGCGCCAGGTCGAAGGCCATCTTGAGCCGGTCGCCCGGCGGCAGCGATAGTGCCGGATTGCTGACCGTCATCTCGACCAGGCCGCCCAGTGCATCGTGCGTCTGCGGGAAGCGGCCACCCAGGAATTGCTGCAGGTCGCTGCCCTGTACGCTGATCTGGTGTCCCTGGATCTGCGGGGTCGCCCACGCGCTGGTCGTGGGTAGCGCCAGAGCGAGGGCAAGCATGGATCCGGCAAGCGAACGCAGTTTCATCGGGTGACTCCGGCAACAGGTGCGATCACCTTAGTCGGTGCCGGTGAACCGTGGGTTAGCGCAATACCGGGTGCAGGGTGGCCGAGTAGATCTCCCAGTCGTCGCTGCCGCTGCGCGGCTGCAGCCGGTAGGCGCCGACCAGGCGTTGAGTGCCGGTGTCGGTGCGCACGATCAATTGCACAGGCACTTCGATCCGGCGCGGGGGCTGTTCCTGATCCAGTGCGATGGGCGCGTCGTTATTGATACGCATCGACTGGATATTGCCGATACCGCGCAGCGCCGCATCGTCCGGCACCGGGGCAGGACGACCGCCGCTCCACAGTGCATCGGCATCGCCACGTGCCGCACCTGGCAACGCGCCCAGGTATCGCTGCACGGTCGCGCTTGCTTTGGCGAAGTTGGCGCGCGCAACCGCATCGTCAGGGGTGGCATCGCTTGCGGGTCGTGCGGGCGTGTTGTCTGTGGTGGCGGTAGTCGGCGTTTGCGTCGCCGCGTCAACGTGCGAGGACGCTGCCGCGTTGCCCGTTTCTTTGTCAGCGCTGCGATGGCAACTGCAACCGGCGATTGCCGTTGCCAGCATGACGATCCCCAACCCACGCATGGCGCATCTCCCGTCCCCGATGCGCGCAGTGTAGCGGTCGCCGCGACGCCGGTCTCAGGTGCCGGCGGCCGGTTGCACGCGTTGCAGGCGTTCCAGCAGCAACTGCAGTTTTGGCCGCAAGGCCTCCAGTGCATCGCTTGGCTGCGCGCGCGGGCGGGCGGCCAGGTCTTCCAGCAGCTGCGAGCCGACCGTCAGCGCCGCGCATTCGTCGCTGCTCAGATCGCGTCGCAGGTGCAGCTCCTCGAGCAGCCGCATCCAGTCGGCCCGCGAGCGCTGTTCGAATTCGATGGTGCAGCGATCGCTGCAGGGGCGGCCATCGCTCTCGATGGGCGTGACCGTAATGCGATAGCGTTTTCGGGACATGGAGAGGGCGTCGTTCCTTGGGCTGACTCCACCATAGGCGTAGCCAGCAACGGCCTCGATAGCTCAGGCCATGACGCAGTGTTCCAGCATGCTCACTGTGCCGGCTGTGGCACGGGTTTGCGCAGCAGCGGCAGTGGATCGTACGCACCGTTGCGCCCATAGACACCATAGTGCAGATGTGGCGGCGTGCCGCGCGCGTTGCCGGTGGTGCCGACCATGCCGAGCGCTGTGCCGGGCTCGACGACATCGCCAACGGCCAACCCGGCGGCCCAATCGTCCAGGTGCGCGTAGTAATGGCGCTCCATCGCCGGCCCGAGCACCCAGACCTGCTTGCCGCCCAGGCCTTGATCGCGGATGGCGCTGACCACCCCGCGTGTTGCGGACAGCACCGGCGTGCCGCGCGGCGCGAAGATATCCACGCCGGCATGGCGTCGGTCGCGACCGCGCGGTGCGCCGAAGGTATCGGCGATTCGGCGCGCCTGCACGCCTTCGACCGGAACCGACAACTGCACGGGTGGCGGCATGCGCGACAGCTCCCAACTGGTACGCAGTTGTTCGGCGACCGGCAACTGCCATGCCCAACGCGCGGCCACACCCAGGGCGCACAGCAGCGCAATCGACACCAGCAGCCGGCGCAGGCGGCGCGCGGGGCTGCGGGTTGCCGATGACGGCGGTGTGGGTGGGCGAGGAGACGACGGATCGGTCACATGCACCTGCTGCGTTGCAAATCAGCGTACAGGGTAGGCAAGCGGCGATGAGCGGCATGTGGGGAGTGATGCGGGCGGTCACGCGCGCGCACAAAAAAGACGGCCCGCAGGCCGCCTTCGTGACAACGCAGGCGTGCTCGATTAGAGCGCGGCGTCCTTCAACTTCTTCAGCAGGCGAGCCTTGACCTTGAAGCTGGCCGGCTTCGCTGCAAAGGTCTGCTCTTCCTTGGTGAACGGGTTGATGCCCTTGCGCTTCGGCTTGGCCGGCACATGGACGCTGGTCAGCTTCAGCATGCCCGGCAGGGTGAACGAGCCGGCGCCCTTCTTGCTCAGCGACGAATGAGCGGCCGATTCCAGCGTCGCCAGAACAGCGCGGACGTCCTTCGGAGCCAGCTGGGTGGATTCGGCAATGTGCGCGACCAGGCCGGTCTTGCTCAGCGCTTCCTTGATCGGCTTCGGCGCAGCGGACTTGGCAGCAGCGGCCTTGGCCGGCTTTGCGGTCTTGGTCGCGGCGACCTTTTTCACTGCCTTCTTGGGGGCAGCCTTCTTAGCGGCGGTTTTTGCCATGAGTTATGTGTTCCGTGATCGTTGGTGGTGTTGGGTCTGCCGACCCAGTCGGCAACGCGAAATGTAGGGCAACTGCTGCGCGCCGCCAATAGGGAAACGATGAAACAACCGAAAAAAAGCGTCTTTTGACGGGGATTCGTTCACCGGCGGCAGAAAACCTCCGCGAAAGCGCTGTCCACACGGCTACGAGGCGCAGGGCGATGCGGTGTCTGACGCATAGCAGCAGATCGTTTGCGCGAAGCCGTGTGTGCGTTTTGCATCGAGCTCGCCGCTGAGGAGTGGCTACGGCGTGCAGCTGGCGGTGGCGTTCGCTGCCGCGATCAGCGTTGCTGCGTGGCTACGCCTTGCAGGAGACGTCTGGCGTCGCCGGCTGTTGGTGCGTGTTCCTGAGGCCTTGTTTTGATCCGTCGACCCGCTGCGTTCGCGCTGTTGCTGCCATCTGCGCCAGTCACGTGCGCCGGGTTTTTTCCTGCACCTGGCAGGCGCCGATGCGCGACGTGTCGTGACGGTTCCACTGCACGGTCGCCGTGGCACTCCCGCGCGCGGCACGGCCGGCCGCTGCAAGACATTCCTGCTTTGGACGATGTCCCGTCACCGGTCGACTAATCATTGGCCGCCGACAGGCTACGGCCGCGCTCGGTCGCTGCGGCAATCGCCTTGGCGGTGAGCGCTTCGAACTGGCCGGCCTGAAATGTCTCGATTGCCGCCTGCGTGGTGCCGTTGGGCGAGGTCACCCGGCGGCGGAGCAGCTCCGGTGCTTCGCCCGATTCGGTCAGCATGCGCGAGGCACCGAGCAGGGTCTGCAGCACCAGCGTGCGTGCGGTGTCGGCTGGCAGGCCTTGCGCCTGCGCGGCGGCTTCCATCGCTTCGGCCAGCAGAAACACATAGGCTGGCCCGCTGCCGGAGACCGCGGTCACCGCATCCATCTGCGCCTCGTCGTCGATCCAGACGGTGACGCCGGCGCTCTCCAGCAGGCCGGTTGCCTGCGCGCGTTGCGCGTCGGAGACGCGTGGATTGGCATACAAGCCGGTGACGCCGGCACCGAGCAGGGCGGGTGTGTTGGGCATTGCGCGCACCACCGCAAGCTCGCCGCCGGACCAGCGCTCCAGCTGCGGAGCGGTGATGCCGGCGGCGATGGACAGCAGCAGCGGCTGCTGCGCCTGCGCAAGATCGGCCAGCTGCGCGCATACCGCTGGCAGCACCTGCGGCTTGACCGCCAGCACCCAGATGGCTGCGCCGTCCACGGCGCTGCGCGCCTGCTCCACCGCATGCACGCCGAAGTCGCGCGACAGCGCATCGCGCAGTTCGGCCACCGGCTCGGCGACGCGGATGCTGGCCGCGGGCACGCCTTGGCGGATCAGCCCGGCAATCAGGCTGCGCGCCATGTTGCCGCCGCCGACGAATGCGGTGATTGCAGCGGAAGGCGCGGGCGAGGAAGGCAGAGTCATTGCGACACCTTAAGTAAGAGGAAACGGCGATGCGCTACGCGAGGCCGATCGGGACGGACGGTCAGGATGCTGCAGCAGCCGACGAGCCGCGTTCGCCGAACAACGCAGTCCCGACCCGCACCATGGTCGCGCCGGCCGCGATCGCTTCGGCAAAATCCGAGCTCATGCCCATCGACAAGGTATCCACCTGCGGGTAGCGGTGCTTGAGTTCTTCGAACAGTGCCTGCATGCGGGTAAACGCTGCCATGCGGCGCGCCTGCTCGGGGAATGGCGCGGGAATCGCCATCAGGCCGCGCAGTTGCAGCCGCGGCTGCAGCGCGATGGCCGCGGCCAGGCCGTCGACCGCCTCCGGCGCGCAACCGTGCTTGCTGTCCTCGTCGTCGATGTTGACCTGGATCAGCACATTCAAGGGTGCGCGACCGGCCGGGCGGTGGTTGGCCAGCGGCGCGATCAGCTTGGCGCGGTCCACGGTCTGCACCCAGTCGAACCACTGGCTGGCCAGTTCGGCCTTGTTGGATTGCAGGTGGCCGATCAGGTGCCACTCCAGGCCGAGCGTCTGCAGTTGAGCAATCTTGCTTTGCGCTTCCTGCACGTAGTTTTCGCCGAATGCGCGCTGGCCCTGCGCCGCCAACGCGGCAACCGCATCTGCCGGCCGGGTCTTGGACACCGCCAGCAGGCGCACATCGGCGCGCGCGTGCCGAGCCGCGGCGGCGTGGATGGCATCGAGAATCTGCTGCAGCGACGAAGCCGGCACGTTGCAATCCAGTCGGGAAAGGAACGCTATAGTGCCGCCCCCGGCTGCGTCCTTCCAGCCGGCGCGTCGGATCGGGCCGGCGATGACGCTGCAGTGGCGCCAGCCCGCGCCGAGCCTGCCCACAGGCGGGGCGAGCTGGCGATCGGCGCGGCGCTGGCCCAGGCAAGGACCGTGCCCGCACCGCGTGCCCAAACCAACGCCTTCAGGCGCGCCCGACGGCGCCGGCCTGAACCGGCCGCGCGCCGCTTCCCGCCAGCAGCCAGAACGCTATACTGCCGCTCGGGGAGTACCTTCCAATCGCAGCCTAGGGGAAAAGCAGCGCATGGATATCGCTGAACTATTGGCGTTTTCCGTCAAAAACAAGGCATCGGACCTGCATCTGTCGGCCGGCTTGCCGCCGATGATCCGTGTCGATGGCGATGTCCGTCGCATCAATATTCCGGCCCTGGACCACAAGCAGGTGCACGCGCTGGTCTACGACATCATGTCGGACAAGCAGCGTCGCGATTACGAGGAATTCCTCGAGGTCGACTTCTCGTTCGAGATTCCGTCGCTGGCGCGCTTCCGCGTCAATGCGTTCAACCAGAACCGCGGCGCCGGTGCGGTGTTCCGCACCATTCCGTCCGAAGTGCTGACGCTGGAGGACCTGGGCTGCCCGCCGATCTTCCGCCAGTTGATCGACCAGCCGCAGGGTTTGATCCTGGTCACCGGCCCGACCGGTTCGGGCAAGTCGACCACGCTCGCCGGCATGATCGACTACATCAACAAGAACGAATACGGCCACATCCTCACGGTCGAGGATCCGATCGAATTCGTGCATACCTCGCAGAAGTGCCTGATCAACCAGCGCGAAGTGCACCGCGATACGCACGGCTTCAACGAAGCGCTGCGTTCGGCGCTGCGCGAAGATCCAGACATCATCCTGGTCGGCGAATTACGCGATCTGGAAACCATCCGCCTGGCGCTGACCGCCGCCGAAACCGGCCACCTGGTGTTCGGCACCCTGCACACCAGCTCGGCGGCCAAGACCATCGACCGCATCATCGACGTGTTTCCGGCCGGCGAAAAGCCGATGGTGCGCTCGATGCTGTCCGAGTCGCTGCGCGCGGTGATTTCGCAGGCGCTGCTGAAGAAGGTCGGCGGCGGACGCACCGCGGCCTGGGAAATCATGGTCGGCACCCCGGCCATCCGCAACCTGATCCGCGAGGACAAGGTGGCGCAGATGTATTCCTCGATCCAGACCGGCCAGCAATACGGCATGCAGACGCTGGACCAGCATCTGCAGGACCTGGTCAAGCGCAGCCTGATCACGCGCAACCAGGCACGCGAGTACGCCAAGGACAAGCGGATATTCGAGTAGCCGGGATTCGGGATTCGGGATTGGGGGTTCGCAACGGCGGCTCCCTGACCGGACCCCGCTCTTGCGAATCCCGAATCTCCCATCCCGAATCCCTGCTCCCGAGGAGCACGCCATGAGCACCATCGACTTCACCTCCTTCCTCAAGCTGATGGCGCACCAGAAGGCGTCGGATCTGTTCATCACCTCGGGGATGCCGCCGGCGATCAAGGTGCACGGCAAGATCAGTCCGATCACCCAGACCCCGCTGACCGCGCAACAGAGCCGCGATCTGGTGTTGAACGTGATGACGCCGTCGCAGCGCGAAGAATTCGAAAAGACCCACGAGTGCAATTTCGCCATCGGCGTGTCCGGGGTCGGGCGCTTTCGCGTGAGCTGCTTCTACCAGCGCAACCAGGTCGGCATGGTGCTGCGCCGGATCGAAACGCGCATCCCCACGGTGGAAGAGTTGAGCCTGCCACCGGTGATCAAGACGCTGGCGATGACCAAGCGCGGCATCATCATCTTCGTCGGCGCCACCGGCACCGGCAAGTCCACCTCGCTGGCGGCGATGATCGGTTACCGCAACCAGAATTCCACCGGGCACATCATCACCATCGAAGACCCGATCGAATTCGTGCACAAGCACGAGGGCTGCATCATCACCCAGCGCGAAGTCGGCATCGATACTGACAGCTGGGAAAACGCGCTGAAAAACACCCTGCGCCAGGCGCCGGACGTGATCATGATTGGCGAGGTGCGCACCCGCGAAGGCATGGATCATGCCGTGGCCTTCGCCGAAACCGGCCATCTGGTGCTGTGCACCCTGCACGCCAACAACGCCAACCAGGCGATGGACCGTATCATCAACTTCTTCCCGGAAGACCGCCGCAACCAGTTGCTGATGGACCTGTCGCTCAATCTCAAGGGCGTGGTCGCGCAGCAGTTGATTCCGACCCCGGATGGCCGCGGCCGCCGCGTGGCGATGGAGATCATGCTAGGCACACCGCTGGTGCAGGACTACATCCGCGACGGCGAGATCCACAAGCTCAAGGAGATCATGAAGGAGTCCACCAACCTGGGCATGCGCACCTTCGACCAGAGTCTGTTCGAGCTGTACCAGGCCGGTGAGATCAGCTACGAAGACGCGCTGCGCTACGCCGACTCGCAGAACGAGGTGCGCCTGCGCATCAAGCTGTCGCAGGGCGGCGACGCCAAGACCCTGGCGCAGGGCCTGGATGGCGTGGAGATCGCCGAGGTTCGCTGAGCGCCTGCAGGAGCGCGGCACGCCGTGGCGGATGGCCGGGCGTGCATGGAGGCGGGATGGCCTGCGTCGGCTTCGCTGCAGCGTCCTGCGTACAGCTGTTTCGCACGCGATGCCGGCGGCGGGCGCCGCCATGGCCGATGACCGTGCAACGTCGCAACGCACGCGTGGGGTGATGTTTCAGATGTAACCAGGCGGGCCGATAGTGTCTAATATCCGCACCCCACCGCAGTGCCCAGCCCGTGAGCCTTCCCGATTCCGATCTCCGTCCGGAGCAACAGCCGTTGCCCGACGACGGCACAGTGATGACTTCCGGTCCGTTGACGCCGCCACCGGATTCGGCCGGCACCCCGGCCGACGATCACGCGTTTCACCACTCGGTGGCCGAGGACGTGCAGGGCATGGTGCTGGCGACGCTGGTGGCTTCGCTGGGCCTGGCGATCTTCGCCAAGGGCGGCCTGATGATCGGCGGCATGGCCGGCGTGGCGTTCCTGCTGCATTACGCGCTGCACTGGAACTTCGGCCTGGTGTTCGTGCTGGTCAACCTGCCGTTCTATTGGCTGAGCGTGCGCCGCATGGGCTGGGAATTCACCCTGAAGACCTTTGCCGCGGTAGGCGCCTGCGGTGCGCTCACCGACCTGCTGCCGCGCTGGGCCGATTACGCGCACATCAGCACGCTGTTTTCGGCGATCGTCGGCGGCGCGCTGGCGGGCCTGGGCATCCTGTTCTTCATCCGCCACCGCGGTAGCCTGGGAGGCATCGGCATCCTGGCGGTGTACCTGCAGCGCGAACGCGGCTGGAGCGCCGGCAAGGTGCAGATGAGTTTCGATGCGATGCTGATGCTGGTCGCCTTCAGCGTCCTCACCCCGGACAAGGTGCTGTACTCGGCGCTGGGTGCGTTGATGCTGAGCCTGGTGCTGATGTTCAATCACCGCCCGCATCGTTATATGGGCGTTTGATCCAACGCGTTACCTGAAGCCCTTGGTGCCGCTGCGATCGGCAGCGGCACCCATCACGCCGGAGCGGCAAATGCGCATTGCCACCGCAACTGTGCGCAGTACAGCTCCCCGCCGGCGTCTGCTCGCTGACGTAGCCGCTAGGCCTTGCCGTGCTGCAGCCACGGCGGCGACAGCGCCTGGATGCGCTTAAACACCGGGCAATCGGCATGGTGCGCGCCGGGCAGGTAGCCCAGGCTCATAAGGAACTCGCCGGTGATCTCGCCGCCGGTGAAGCGGAAGGTCTTCTTGAACAGCTTGACCCAGGCGGTTTTGTCGAGCGGATGCTGTGCATCCAGCCATTGCGCGAAACTGCCGTGCGAGGCGCGTAACTGCTGGATGACCTGCGCATTGTGGATGGCGGCCAGCACCTTCAACCGGTTGCGGATGATGCCGGCATCGCCGAGCAGTCGCGCAATGTCGCTCTCGCCATAGGCGGCCACCGTGTCCACGTCGAAGCCGTCGTAGGCGCGCTGGAAGTTGCTGCGCTTGCGCAGGATGGTTTCCCAACTCAGCCCGGCCTGATTGATCTCCAGCACCAGGCGCTCGAACAGCTCGCGCTCGTCGCGCTGCGGGAAGCCGTATTCGTGGTCGTGGTAGTGCCCGTGGACCGGATGGCCCGGGGCGATGCTGCAGTAGCCGCTCATGAGATGCCTGTTGATAGGTGGAGCAGGTGTAGGTGGACCAGCGGCCGGCGCGACGGCCGGGAGTCCGGCCCGCCACGATAGCGACCGAACAGCGACGCGTGGGTGCACGCATCGACTGCGGTGCCGTAGCAGATCGATCGCAGTGCGGCGCAGTCTCGGGGTCCGCGCCGCGCAGCCGCCAGCAATCTGAACGGGCCGGCCTTGCCTGCCGGGTGCCATCGGTGGTGTCTGCGAGGCCGCTGTCATCGGCAGCATCGGCAGTCCGGTGCCGCCCGCGTGCAGCAAGTATGGCAGCGGCTCTGCGCGCGACGAAGCGAACGGCTAGAATGCGGCCATGTCTGTTTTGCCCACGCCTCTGGCCAACCAACTGCTGATCGCGCTTCCGGCGCTGTCCGACCCCACCTTTTCGCGCAGCGTCGCGCTGATCTGCCAGCACGACGAGAACGGCGCGATGGGCGTGCTGGTCAACCGGCCTTCCGAATACACGCTGGGCGAGGTCCTGTCGCAAATGGGCATCGATACCGTCGACGAGCACCTGCGCGAGCAGATCGTGCTCAGCGGCGGGCCGGTGCACCCGGAGCGCGGTTTCGTCATCCACGACGATGCGCGCGACTGGGATTCCAGCCTGGAAGTGGGGCAGGGTGTCTACCTGACCACCTCGCGCGACATTCTCGAAGCCATGGCGGCCGGCGAAGGCCCGCGCAATGCGCTGGTGGCGCTGGGCTGTGCCGGCTGGGGCGCGGGTCAGCTGGAATTCGAACTGGGCGAGAACAGCTGGCTGACCGCGCCGTCGGATGCCAATGTGCTGTTCGCCACCGCGCTGGAAGATCGCTGGCAGACCGCTGCCGGGCGCATCGGCGTGGATCTGTTCCGGCTGACGGATTATTCCGGGCATGCCTGAGGCGGGCGCGATCCGCCCGGATGGCACGGTGCTGGGCTTCGACGTGGGGTCGCGCCGCATCGGCGTGGCCATCGGCACTGCGCTCGGTGCCGGTGCGCGTGCGGTGGCCGTCATCAATGTGCATGCCAATGGCCCGGACTGGGTCGCGCTGGACCGCGTGCACAAGCAATGGCGCCCCGACGGCTTGGTGGTCGGCGACCCGCTGACCCTGGACGACAAGGACCAGCCCGCACGCAAGCGCGCGCATGCCTTCGCCCGCCAACTGCGCGAGCGCTATGCGCTGCCGGTGGTGCTGATCGACGAGCGCTCCAGCTCGGTCGAAGCCGCGCAGCGCTTCGCGCGCGAGCGCGCCGACGGGCGCAAGCGCCGCCGCGATGCCGAGGCGCTGGACGCGATGGCGGCCGCGGTGATCGTCGAACGCTGGTTGGCCGCGCCCGACCAAGCCACTCTTCTTCCCTGACACTCCCGACCTGCGATGACCACCATGCAACTCGATTCGGACGGACGCCTGCGCCACCTGCTCACCCTGGAAGGACTGCCGCGCACCACGCTGCTGCAGCTGCTTGATCGTGCCGGCCAGATCCGCGATGCGGCGGTGGGGCGCGTGGGCAAGCGTAGCGTGCTCGCCGGCACCGCGGTGTGCACGCTGTTCTTTGAACCGTCCACGCGCACGCGCAGCTCGTTTCATCTGGCTGCGCAGCGGCTGGGCGCGGACGTGCTCAACTTCGATGCCTCCACCTCGTCCACCCGCAAAGGCGAGACCGCGCGCGACACGCTGAAGAACCTCGAGGCGATGGGCGTGCGCGGCTTCGTGGTGCGCCATCCCGACGACGGTGCGGTGGAAGCGCTGGCCGCGGCCGCAGGCGAGGGCACTGCCTTGATCAACGCCGGTGACGGACGCAGTTCGCATCCCACCCAGGGCCTGCTCGACATGCTCACCCTGCGCCAGGCCAAGGGCACCGATTTTTCCAAGCTCAAGGTGGTGATTGTCGGTGACGTGAAGCACTCACGCGTTGCGCGCTCGGACCTGCATGCACTGCGCACGCTGGGCGCCGGCGAGATCCGCGTCTGCGGTCCGGCCAGCCTGCTGCCCGACGACGACATGCTGGATGGTTGCGTGGTCGGCCAGGACTTCGACGCCATGCTGGAAGGTGCCGACGCATTGATGATGCTGCGCCTGCAGCGCGAGCGCATGGAAGAAGGCCTGGTGCCGTCGCTGGAGCAATACCACGCCGTCTATGGGCTGACCCGCGAGCGCCTGGCACGCGCCGGCCGCGACGCCGCCGTGCTGCACCCGGGCCCGATCAACCGCGGCGTGGAAATCACCGACGAAGTCGCCGACGGCGCGCAATCGTGCGTGCTGCGCCAGGTCGCCAACGGCGTGGCGGTGCGCATGGCCGTACTGGAAACCCTGCTGGGTTGAGCCAGCCCGTCGACGCGACCGCGCACCCACACTGCGGTAGCGGCCGCCGCCGGCCGTGCGTTTCCGCGCAGACGCTCGCAAAGCCCTTGCCATCAGGACGCGCGCACGGCCTGCTCTTCCGATTCCCGATTCCCGATTCCCGATTCCCGATTCCCGAATCCAGCCACCACGCCATAACATCCACTCGCCTATCGTGGCCGCTCCTTTCATCGCAGGAGATCGCAATGGGTATTTCGCGTCACGCCACCGCTCACTGGGAAGGCGACCTCAAGACCGGCAAGGGCCAGCTCAGCACGCCGCAAAGCGGGCTGATGGACAAGACCCGCTACGCCTTCAGCAGCCGCTTCGGCGACGAGAAGGGCACCAACCCGGAAGAACTGATCGCCGCCGCGCACGCCGGCTGCTTCACCATGGCGCTGTCGGCACAGCTGAGCGAAGCCGGTTTTCCGCCGACCTCGCTGGATACGCGCGCAGACGTGGATCTGTCGATGGAAGGCGGCCCGCAGCTGTCGCAGATCCGCCTCAAGCTCAAGGCCGTGGTGCCGGGGATTGACGAAGCCAAGTTCCGCGAACTGGCCGACACCGCGAAGAAGAACTGCCCGGTGTCCAAGGCGCTGAGCGCTGTGCCGATCAGTCTGGAAAGCGAGTTTTCCAACCAGGCGTGATTCCCTGCGTGCGCCGGCGATGGCTGCCGGCGCACGCAGCTGGCGGCGACCTGAATAGGGCGTTGCAAGGGCGGTTTGGTTCAGGGCGGTTTCACTGGCGCAGGCCGAGCATCGGCAGCGTGTCCTCCCTGTGAAGCTGCCGCAATGAAAACTCTTGTGCTTGGTGCTCTGGTGATGGGTCTGGCAGTTGCAGGCAATGCAACGGCGCAGCGCTATGACAGCGGCTACTACGGACGTGGCAGCGATGAGGATGGTCGCTACGAATATGCGCGGGTAGTGCGCGTGGACCCGATCATCGTGACCGATTCGTATAACGAGCGCAGCAGCGAGCGCTGCTACAACCGCCCGGCCGATGGCTACTACACCCGCAACGACGGCTACTACCGCGATGGCGGCAGCTATGGCCAGGCTGGTGTGTCCAACCGTGGCGTGGCCAGCGTGATCGGTGGTATCGCCGGTGCGGTGCTTGGCAGCCAGGTCGGTGGCGGCAATGGCCGCCTGGTCGGCACCGCGGTCGGCACCATGGCCGGCGTCGCGGCGGGCCGCTCGATCTACGAAGCCAATAATCGCAACTATCAGGGCAACGTCAGCGTCTGCGAACCGGTGTCCTACCGGCGCGAACGCGATCGTGTCGATGGCTACGACGTGACCTACGAATACGCGGGCCGCACCTATCACACGCGTAGCGACTACAACCCGGGCGACCGCATCCGCGTGCGCGTGGACGTGCGCCCGGACTGACCGCTGCGCTGCCGCACGCTGCGGTCAGGCGATCGACATCGGCCGGTTGAATGAAAAAACGCTGCGGGCGACCGCAGCGTTTTTTGTTTCCGCGCAAGCACTCTTCAGCCTGCGGGATCAGGCGCGATCACGCCCAATCCAGCGTGCCGCGGATCACCGTCTGCACCTGGCCGCCAGACCACACATCGCCATTGGCGTCGATGCGCAATTCCAGCAAGGCGTCGAAGCCGATCTCGCGGCCCTGGCTGACCACGTAGCGACGTTCCTTGCCCGGCAATGCCTGGCGGCTGTCCAGCCAGGCGGCGAGCACTGCATTGGCCGCGCCGGAGGCTGCATCTTCGAAGCGCCGGCCATTGCCGACGAAGGCGCGTACCGCCAGATCGTAGGCACCGGGCGCTGCGGCGCGGGCATAGGCGAACACACCCATGCTGCCGGTGGATTCGGCCAGCGCGGCGATCGCGTCCCAGTCCGGCTGCAGGCCGCGCAGCGCCGCTTCGCTGGCCAGCTCCACCACCCACCAGGTGCGGCCGCCGTCCATCAAGGCGGGCGGCAGGCTGCCGAGTGGCCAGCCGCCCACCGCATCGCGCAGGCGCGGGTCGTCGGCCTCCACCTGCTCGGCCACGCGCGCACGCGGGGTGCGGATGGCGATGCTGCGGTGGCCTGCGATCTGCTCCACGCGCAGCGGCAGCTGGCCGGCGATGCCGTCCTGGATCAGCACGCCGTCGTCCGGCGCGGCCAGGCCGGCTTCCAGCACCGCGTGGGCGGTGCCGACGCTGGGGTGGCCGGCAAACGGCACTTCCTTTTGCGGGGAAAACATCCGCAGCCGATAGCTGCTGTGCGCATCCGGCGCCGCAAACACGAAGGTGGTTTCCGGCAGCTTGGTCCAGCGTGCGATGGCCTGCATCGCGGCATCGTCCAGGCCTTGGGCATCCAGCACCACCGCCAGCGGGTTGCCGCTGCCGGGGCGGGCGGAGAACACATCCAGTTGCAGGAAACGGCGAGTGGTCATGGTGGCGGCTCGGCGAACAGGGCGCGGCAGCTTACCAATCGATGCGGCCTTCGATCATTTGCCTGGTCGTTCCGCCGATCCAGACTTCGCCTTCGTGATCCACCTCCAGGTGCACACGCCCGTCGCGGCCGACTTCGCGCCCCTGGCTGGCGACATAGCGCGACGCCTGGCCCGGCACGCGGCCTTCGCCGTGCAGGCGTGCGGCAATGCAGGCGTTGGCGCTGCCGGTGACCGGATCTTCCGGGATGCCGTCGCCGGGGCAGAAGGCGCGCACCACCAGGTCCGCATCGTCCCCGGCCTGCGGCGCGTAGATGGCCAGGCCGGTGGCCGCGCTGGCCTGGGTCAGGCGGCTGATCGCCGCCAGATCGGGCAGCGCCTGGCGTACCGCCTGCGCGTCGGCCAGTTCCAGCAGCCACCAGCCGGGGCCGTTGTTCCACAATGTGGCCGGGCGTTCGGCCATGCGCAGGCCGGCGCAGGCCTCGTGCAACGCCGCAGCGTGCGCATCGCCGGTTTCGACTGCTTGCGCACGCGGTGCCCGCAGCCGCACCAGCAGGGCGCCATGCCGGTCGATCACCTCTACGGGCAGCACGCCGGCAGCGCACTGCTGGCGCATCCGGCCGTCGGGCTTGAACGCCACCAGCCCGTGCGTCGCCGCCGCCCACGCAGCGCCGACGCTGGGGTGGCCGGCGAACGGCAGCTCGGCACGTGGCGTGAAGATGCGGATGTGGTAGTCCGCATCGGGCGCGCTGACCGGCAGGAAAAAGATCGTCTCCGACAGGTTCAGCCAGGCGGCCATCTGCTGCATCTGCTCCGACGACAACGTCTGCGCGTTGAGGACCACGCCCAACGGATTGCCGTGGCCGTCCTGGCCGCCGAACACATCCAGTTGCAGGTAGCGGTGCTTGCTCATGGGGCATGGATCTCGGTGATGGAAGGCGCGTCGATGGTTGCAGCGCAAACCGTTGCGGTGATGGCGATGGCCGCCGGCAGGCTGTGACCGTACACGGGGTCATGCGGGCGGCATTGGCAGTAGAATCGGAGGTTCCGCCCGGCGTACCGGGCGTCTTCCCCCTCATCCTAAACGCCTATCTCCATGTCAGCTCCCCACTCTACCGATCGTTGGATCGTCCTCAAGTTCGGCGGCACCTCGGTGTCGCGTCGTCATCGCTGGGACACGATTGGAAAACTGGCGAGCAAACGGGCCAACGAGACCGGCGGCCGCGTGCTGGTGGTGGTGTCCGCACTGTCGGGCGTGACCAACGAACTCACCGCGATTGCCGATGGCGCCGCCGACAGCGCGCAGCGCGTGGCGGCGCTGGAGCAGCGTCATCGCGAGTTCCTGGCCGAGCTGGAACTGGATGCCGATGCAGTGCTGGGCGAGCGCCTTGCCGCGCTGCATGCATTGATCGGCGATGCGCGCGCGGCAACCCGCACGCTGGACTGGCAGGCCGAGGTGCTGGGGCAGGGTGAGTTGCTGTCTTCCACCATCGGTGCGGCGTATCTGCATGCCAGCGGCCTGGACATGGGCTGGCTGGATGCGCGCCAGTGGCTGTCGGCGCTGCCGCCGCAGCCCAATCAGAGCGAATGGTCCAAGCGTCTGTCGGTGTCCTGCCAGTGGCAGTCCGACGCCGACTGGCGCGCGCGTTTCGCTGCGCAGCCCACGCGCCTGTTGATCACCCAGGGCTTCATTTCGCGGCACGCCGATGGCGGCACCGCGATCCTGGGGCGGGGCGGTTCGGATACCTCGGCGGCGTATTTCGGTGCGCTGCTCGGCGCCAGCCGGGTGGA
The DNA here is from genome assembly GCF_014199865.1 of Xanthomonas sp. F14. NCBI lineage: Bacteria > Pseudomonadati > Pseudomonadota > Gammaproteobacteria > Lysobacterales > Lysobacteraceae > Xanthomonas > Xanthomonas sp. F14. The sequence goes on from NZ_JACHOM010000002.1 coordinate 641,155, forward strand.
AATCTGGACCGATGTGCCCGGCATGTTCAGCGCCAATCCCAAGGAAGTGCCGGACGCGCGGCTGCTGACCCGCCTGGACTATTACGAGGCGCAGGAAATCGCCACCACCGGTGCCAAGGTGCTGCATCCGCGGTCGATCAAGCCATGCCGTGATTCCGGCGTGCCGATGGCGATCCTGGATACCGAGCGCCCCGATCTGCCCGGCACCAGCATCGACGGCAATGCCGAGCCGGTGCCGGGCGTCAAGGCGATCAGCCGGCGCAACGGCATCGTGCTGGTGTCGATGGAAGGCATCGGCATGTGGCAGCAGGTGGGCTTCCTGGCCGATGTATTTACCCTGTTCAAGAAACATGGCCTGTCGGTGGACCTGATCGGTTCGGCCGAGACCAATGTCACCGTGTCGCTGGACCCGTCCGAGAACCTGGTCAACACCGATGTGCTGGCGGCGTTGTCGGCCGATCTGTCGCAGATCTGCAAGGTCAAGATCATCGTGCCGTGTGCGGCGATCACCCTGGTCGGGCGCGGCATGCGCTCGCTGCTGCACAAGCTCTCCGACGTGTGGGCCACGTTCGGGCAGGAGCGCGTGCACATGATCTCGCAGTCGTCCAATGACCTGAATCTGACCTTCGTCATCGACGAAGCCGATGCCGATGGCCTGCTGCCGATCCTGCATGCGGAACTGATCGACAGTGGCGCGATGCCGGTGAGCGAAGGCGAGGTGTTCGGGCCGCGCTGGCGCGAGATCATCGGCTCGGTGCGCCCGCGGCCCACGCCGTGGTGGCATGCCGAGCGCGCGCACCTGCTGACACTGTCCAAGGCCGGCACGCCGCGTTACGTCTATCACCTGCCCACGGTGCGTGCGCGTGCGCAGGCGCTGGCGCAGATCGCGGCGGTGGATCAGCGCTACTACGCGATCAAGGCCAATGCGCATCCGGCGATCCTGATGGCGCTGGAACAGGCTGGGTTCGGGCTGGAATGCGTCTCGCACGGCGAGCTGCGCCGCGTGTTCGATACCTTGCCCGAGCTGTCGCCGCGGCGCGTGCTGTTCACCCCGAGTTTCGCGCCCAAGGCCGAATACGAAGCGGGATTTGCGCTGGGTGTGACCGTCACCGTCGACAACGTCGAAGCATTGCGGCGCTGGCCGGAGGTGTTCCGTGGCCGCAACGTGTGGCTGCGCATCGACCTGGGGCATGGCGACGGCCATCACGAGAAGGTCAACACCGGCGGCAAGGCGTCCAAGTTCGGCTTGTCGTCCACGCGCGTGGATGAGTTCGTGGAGGTGGCGCGCACGCTGGAGGTCACCATCACCGGTGTGCATGCGCACCTGGGCAGTGGCGTGGAGACCGGCGAACACTGGCGGATGATGTACGACGAACTGGCCGGCTTCGCGCGCCGCATCGGCACGGTGGAGACCATCGATATCGGTGGCGGCCTGCCGATTCCGTACAGCGCCGAGGACGAGCCGTTCGATCTGGAGCTGTGGGCCAAGGGCCTGGCCGAGGTCAAGGCGGTGCATCCGGGCTATCGGCTGGCGATCGAGCCGGGCCGTTACCTGGTGGCCGAAGCCGGCGTGCTGCTGGCGCAGGTGACCCAGGTGATCGAGAAGGACGGCGTGCAGCGCGTGGGCCTGGATGCAGGCATGAACACGCTGATCCGCCCCGCGCTGTACGACGCCTGGCACGACATCGAAAACCTCAGCCAGCTCGATGCGCCAGCCGATGGCAGCTTCGATATCGTCGGGCCGATCTGCGAATCCTCCGATGTGTTCGGCAAGCGCCGTCGTCTGCCTGCCGCCACCGCGCCGGGCGATGTGATGCTGCTGGCCGATGCCGGTGCCTACGGCTACTCGATGGCCAGCACTTACAACCAGCGCGAATTGCCGCGCGAAGAGGTGATCGATGCGCCCGCAGGCTGAGTTCATTGCACTCAGTACGCTGGCCGGTGGTGCTGCGATCGTGTTCGCCACCGCGCTGCAGCAACTGAGCCTGGGCATGCCATGGAGCGACACCTTCAAATGGGCGCTGCCCGCGCTGGTCGCCGCCGGTATCGGCGCATGGTTGGCTGGGCGTTGGCAACGTCGGCGCGATGCGCAGGGTCCCACGCGTCGCAGTGGCGGGATGGCAGTGCGCACGGTGCTGTTGAGCGCGCTGAGTTATGTGCCGGTGGTGGCGCTGTATCTCGCCATCGCCTTCGCGGTGTCCGGCGATGCCACGGCTGCACGTCCGGATGTGCTGTTGCTGGCGGTGTTGTTCGGTTGCATGCCGCTGCTGTGGGCTGCGGTGCCGTTTTCCATGATTGAATATGTCCTGTGCCGGCGTTATCTGCGTCGCGTACGTGTTCCTGCAGGTAGTCCATGAGCGCTTTCGACAAACACCAGATTTCCACCTTCCGTTTCGTGCGTTGCGCACTCGACGCGCAGACCGGCGTGGCGACGCTGGTGTATGCCTTCGATCAGGGGCCGGAACTTGTGGAAACCGTTGCCGTGCCCGGCGCGCCATTCGTGCTGGACGGCGCGCGTGCCGCCGCCGTGCAACAGGCCTTGCAGTTGCTGCACCTCATTGCGGGCGTGAGTTACTACAAGGCCGCAGTGCCGCCGACCATTGCCATCGACAGCTACAGCATCGATGCCGATACCGCTGCGCTGGTGGAAAGCGTCTACCTGCACGGCCTGGGCGAGTTCGCCTATCGCAATGGCTTGAACCTGCACGGCAAGATCCACTTGCCGGTGGCTGCGCCGGCTGCTGCCGATGCGCCGGCGCTGGGCCTGCGCGAGCATGCCCTGGTTGCGATCGGTGGCGGCAAGGATTCGCTGGTCAGCATCGAAGCGCTGCGGCATGCCGGTATTGACCAGACCGTCAGCTGGATCGGCGGCTCGCAGCTGATCCGTGCCTGCGCCGAGCGCACCGGCCTGCCAGTGCTCAATATCGGCCGCGTGCTGGCGCCGGAATTGTTCGAGCTCAATCGCCAGGGCGCCTGGAACGGGCATATCCCGGTCACCGCGGTGAACTCGGCCATCCTGGTGTTGTCGGCCTTGCTCAACGGCGTGGACCAGGTGGTGTTTTCCAACGAACGTTCGGCCAGTTACGGCAGCCAGATTCCCGGCACCGGCGAGGTCAATCACCAGTGGTCCAAGGGCTGGGCGTTCGAGCAGGCGTTCGGCGATTACGTGCAGCGGCACGTGGCGGCCGACCTGCGCTATTACTCGCTGCTGCGGCCGTTGTCGGAGCTGGCGGTGGCGCGCCAGTTCGCCAAGACCGATCACTACGACGCGCATTTTTCCAGCTGCAACCGCAACTTCCACATCATGGGCGAGCGCCCGGTGCATCGCTGGTGCGGGGTTTGCCCGAAGTGCCATTTCGTGTTCCTGGCATTGGCACCGTTCATGCCCAAGACGCGGCTGGTCAAGATCTTCGGGCGCAATCTGCTCGACGATGCAACCCAGGCCGGCGGCTACGACGCGCTGCTGGAATTCCAGGACCACAAGCCGTTCGAATGCGTCGGCGAAGGGCGCGAATCGCGCGCGGCAATGGCGGTGCTGGCCAGTCGTGCCGAATGGAAGGAGGACGCGCTGGTGCTGCGTTTCATCCGCGAGATCCAGCCGCAGCTGGACCAGCAGGCGCTGCAGCTGGAGCCGTTGCTGGCGATCGACGGCGAACACCGGATTCCGTCGGCGCTGTGGGAGCGCGTGCGTGCGAATTTCGCAGCTTGAGGGCAAGGCGGTTGCGTTATGGGGCTGGGGGCGCGAAGGGCGCGCCGCGTATCACGCACTGCGCGCCGCGTTGCCCACGCAAACGCTGACGGTGTTCTGCAACGCCGACGAAGCGCGCGAGCTCGAGACGCTGGCCGATGCTGCGTTGCATGTGGAAACCGACGCCAGCGCGCGGGCGCTGGGCCGGTTCGATGTGGTGGTGAAATCGCCCGGCATCAGTCCGTATCGCCCCGAGGCGCACACCGCCGCAGCCGAGCACGGCACGCAATTCATCGGCGGCACCGCGTTGTGGTTTGCCGAGCATGCGCAGCCTGACGGCTATGTGCCTGGCGCCATCTGCGTCACCGGCACCAAGGGCAAGAGCACCACTACCGCGCTGCTGGCGCATCTGCTGCGCGCGGCCGGCCATCGCACCGCCCTGGTCGGCAATATCGGCCAACCCTTGCTGGAAGTGCTGGCGCCGCAACCGCCGCCGGGCTATTGGGCGATCGAGTTGTCCAGCTATCAGACCGGCGAAGTGGGGCGCAGCGGCGCGCGTCCGGAATTGGCGCTGGTGCTGAACCTGTTTCCCGAGCATCTGGACTGGCATGGCGACGAGGCGCGCTACGTGCGCGACAAGCTGGCGCTGGTCACCGAAGGCCGTCCGCGCATTGCCTTGCTCAATGCCGCCGATCCGCATCTGACCCAGTTGCAGTTGCCCGACAGCGAGGTGCGCTGGTTCAACCATCCCGATGGCTGGCATCTGCGCGGCGATGTGGTGTATCGCGGCGAGCAGCCGGTGTTCGACACCGCCAACGTGCCGCTGCCCGGCGAACACAATCGGCGCAACCTGTGCGCGGTGCTGGCAGCGCTGGAAGCCCTGGGGTTGGACGCTGCGGCGCTGGCACCGGCCGCAGCGAGCTTCCGCCCGTTGCCGAACCGCCTGCAGCTGCTCGGCAGCGTGGACGGCATCAGCTACGTCAACGACTCCATCAGCACCACCCCGCATGCCTCGTTGGCGGCGCTGGCCTGCTTTGCGCAACGCCGCGTGGCCTTGCTGGTCGGTGGCCACGATCGCGGGCTGGACTGGCAGGATTTTGCCGCGCAGATGGCGCAGCAGGCGCCGCTGGAAATCGTCACCATGGGCGCGAACGGGCCGCGGATCCATGCGTTGCTGGCGCCGCTGGCCGCGAGCGGCCGCTTCGGCCTGCATGCCGCCGACGACCTGGAGCACGCGATGCGGCTGGCACGCCAGGCGCTGGGCGAGCAGGGCGGCGTGGTACTGCTGTCGCCGGGTGCGCCCAGCTTCGGCGCCTATAGCGACTATGTCGCGCGCGGCCGCCATTTCGCCCAGCTGGCGGGGTTCGATCCGGCGGCGATCAGCGCGATTCCCGGCTTGGGCGTGCAGTAGCGCGGCGTTGCTCGCGGGGCAACGGCGCCATCCGCCCCGGGGTTTTTCGACGGCCGTGGCAGAACGCCGACGCGATCGGTCCGTCGGCGTCCACGCTGACCCGGTGTGCACGGCGGCAGCGCCTACACTCGCCGGACCTTCCCGGGAGCAGGTACATGCACAAGCAATGGAGATGGCGTGGCGTTGGGTTGTTCGGTGTCTTGGCGTCGCTGGCGTTGCCCGCTGCGGCAGCGATGCAGGCCAAACCGCTGGAATGGACGGTCGGCAAGGACACCTTCAGCGGCGTGCTGGTCTACGACGACGCCGGTGCCGCCAAGCGCCCAGGGCTGGTGATGGTGCCAAACTGGCGCGGGGTCAACGATTCGGCGGTCACCAAGGCCAAGCAACTGGCCGGCGACGACTACGTGGTGCTGGTTGCCGACGTCTACGGCAAAGGCAAGCGTCCGGCCAACGACAGCGAGGCCGGGCAGTTTGCCGGTGCGCTGAAGAAGGACCCGCCGACGCTGCGCGCCCGCGCGCTGAAGGCGGTGGATGTGCTCAAGGCGCAGGCCGGCAAGGCGCCGCTGGATGCATCGCGCATCGGTGCGGTGGGGTTCTGCTTCGGCGGCACCACGGTGCTGGAGCTGGTGCGCGCCGGTGCGCAACTGGCCGGTGTGGTCAGCCTGCACGGTGGCATCGCCACCCCCAGCCCGGCGGCGGCCGGTTCGGCCAGGACGCCGCTGCTGGTGCTCAATGGCGCCGACGACAAGAGCGTGAGCAAGGCGGACATCGCCGCCTTCGAAACCGAGATGAATGCGGCCGGCGCGGACTGGCAGTTCGTCAATTTCAGCGGCGCAGTGCATTGCTTTGCCGAAGCCGATGCCAACAGCCCGCCAGGCTGCCTGTACAACCCGCGTGCGGCGAAACGTGCCTACCGCATGCTCGGCGATTTCTTCGACGAACGCTTTGGCGATTGACGAGGTGGCCAGAGGCGGCTGACCGCCGCACTGGCGGTCGTCGGGTGTGGCGGATGGCGCGCAGACATGCGGTGCGGGAGTGGGGTGCCGATCCTGGACATGGATCGGATGGCGCACGCAGCATCGGTGTGTGACGCGTTCAGAGGCCGTGTGACAAGGCGCCGCAACCCTGGCATGGGTTGCGGCAGCGTTTCCGCCGGAAAGGCGAGGGTGACCGTCGGCTGTCAGCCCGTTCAGTGAGCGCGGCAGGCGAACCTGCCGCCACCCGGCTCAATGCGTGCGTTGCACCGCATACCGCGCCAGGCCGCGCAATGCGGCAACTGCGGGGCTGGGCGGCAACGTGTCCAGCGCCTGTTCGGCAGCGGCGGCATATTCGGCGGCACGCTGGCGGCTGTAATCCAGGCCGCCGGTGGCATGAATCGCCGCCAGCACTTCGGGCATTGCGCTCGCATCGCCTTGTTCGACGATCTGGCGCAGGCGCTCCCGGGTGCCCGCATCCGAGTGCGCCATGGCGTGGATCAGCGGCAGGGTTGCCTTGCCTTCGGCCAGGTCGTCGCCCAGGTTCTTGCCCAGGTCCGCTGCGTCGGCAGCGTAGTCGAGCACGTCATCGGCAATCTGGAAGGCAAAGCCCAACTGCATGCCGTAGTCGTACAGGCGCTGCTGCACCTGCGCATCCGCACCCGAAGCCAGCGCGCCCAGGCGGGTGCCGGCGGCGAACAGCACCGCGGTCTTGCGCTCGATCACGCGCAGGTAGGCGGCTTCGTCGGTGTCGGGGTTGTGCACATGCAGCAGCTGCAGCACCTCGCCTTCGGCGATGCGGTTGGTGGTGTCGGCCAGGATCTGCATGACTTCCATGCGATCCAGCTCCACCATCAACTGAAAGCTGCGCGAATACAGGAAATCGCCGACCAGCACGCTGGGCGCATTGCCCCACAGCGCATTGGCGGTGCTGCGCCCGCGGCGCAGGTCCGATTCGTCCACCACGTCGTCGTGCAGCAGGGTGGAGGTGTGGATGAACTCGATGATCGCCGCCAGTTGATGGTGCTCCGGGCCGGAGCCGCCAGCGGCGTGGCCGGCCAGCATCACCAGCATCGGACGCAGGCGCTTGCCGCCGGCGGAGATGATGTGATCGGCGATCTGGTTGATCAGCACGACGTCCGAGGCCAGACGGCGGCGGATCAGCGCGTCGACCGCGGCCATGTCGGGCGCGGCGAGGGACTGGATCTGGGGCAGGCCCAGGACGGTGGGGAGGTCTTCGGCGATGGTCATGCGCAGGCGTTCGTGATGTGCGCCGATTATAGGTGTCTGGGCCAGATCCGTCCCGCTGGCCGTGTCCAAAGGCCTCCGGCGTGGCCGCAAACCCTTGCGGCGCCAGCGTCGGGCCTGTCCGGGAGTGCCCGGATTCCGACCTGCCGGCGCGGCATTTCCCGGCCCGGCGCTGCGGCGATCCGCCGGGACCGTGGCCGGCAGGTGCGGTAACATTGGCACCAAGACATTCACCGCCGCGCCCATTGGCGCCGGCGCACCATCTCGGAAGCATCTATGGCCCGCGGCATCAACAAAGTCATCCTCGTCGGCAACCTCGGCAACGATCCCGACACCAAGTACACCCAGGCCGGCATGGCGATCACGCGCGTGAGTCTGGCCACCACCAGCATGCGCAAGGACCGCGATGGCAACAACCAGGAGCGCACCGAGTGGCACCGCGTGGTGTTCTTCGGCAAGCTGGGCGAGATCGCCGGCGAGTACCTGCGCAAGGGCTCGCAGGTGTACGTCGAAGGTGAACTGCGCTACGACAAGTACACCGGCCAGGACGGCGTGGAGAAGTACAGCACCGACATCGTCGCCAATGAGATGCAGATGCTCGGCGGCCGTGGCGAAGGCGGCGGTGGCGGCATGGGCGGCGATCGCCCGCAGCGCAGCCAGGCGCCGCGCCAGCAGCAAGGTGGTGGCGGTGGCGGTCAGGGCGGCGGTCAGGATTACGCCCCGCGTCGTCAGCAGCCGGCCCAGCAGCAGTCGGCACCGCCGATGGACGATTTTGCCGACGACGATATCCCGTTCTGATCGGTAGCCAAGCCTTGGTTGTCATTCAAAAGGCCCGCATCGCGCGGGCCTTTTGCTTGCTGGCCGCTGTTGCATCGACGCAGGCCGGGCTGTTTCGAAGCTCCCTGGACGCGCAGACCTGGTCGGTACGACGGTGCCAATCACCAATCTCGACCAAGCGTGGCTAACAGCACCTCGCGTGCAATCGTCAGGTGGCTGAGAACGCCGCGCACCTATGGGGTGTCTGCCTGACACGTGCCGATTCCGGACATGGGCCGCGCCTGCCTGACGTTACGGGCAGTTCTTACTGCCAGTTGCGCTACGCCGACGTCCGGTCGCGGCCGTTCTGCTTGGCGCGATATAACGCCGAGTCGGCGTCGTGCACGAAGGCATCCGGGGTGCGTGGCGTTTCGCCCGGTTCGAACGTCGCGACGCCGACGCTGACGGTGACGTGTGCGCTGGTCGGGCTGGACAGGTGCATCAGCCCGAGCCCGGCGACGGCGCTGCGAATTGCGTCGGCCAGCCGCAGTGCGCCGGCGGCATCTGTCTGCGGCAGGATCATGCCGAACTCTTCGCCGCCGTAGCGCGCGGCAATGTCTTCGCTGCGCCGTGAGCAACCGGCAATCGCGCCTGCGACCAGGCGCAGACAGGCGTCACCGTTGACGTGGCCATAGGTGTCGTTATAGAGCTTGAAATGATCGACATCGATCATCAGCACCGACAGCGGTGCCTGTCGATGCACGGCCTGCTGCAAGGCACGCGAGAGCCGGTGGTCGAACGCACGGCGGTTGGCAATGCCGGTGAGTGCATCCATCCAGGCTTCGGAGCTGAGTTTGTCCTCGTTGCGATGCATGCGGCGCAACTGCAGATCCAGCCAGATACCGACGCCCAACAACAATACGCATCCCAGCGCGGCGATCAGGATTCGCTGGTGTGCGGATTGCCGCCAGTTGGCCAACGCGTCATCGACGGCGACCCCGGTCAATACGGTCAATGGATAGGCCTGCGCTGGCGCAAAGCTGGAAATGCGCTCCACGCCGTCGATCGGCGAACGATAGGTGGCCGTGCCATGCCTGCGCGCACGCATGGTGACGTAGATCGAAGTGCCTGCGATCGAGGTGCCGATCACGCCCGGTTTGTCGGGCCGGCGCACCAGCACGATGCCGTCGTCATTGGTCATGCCGATGGTGCCGTTCGGGCCGACCTCGAAGGTGCTGTAGTAGTTCTGGAAATACTTCAGTTGCAGCGTGACCAGGACCACGCCGGCAAATTCGCCGCGGGGGGTGTTGAGGCGCCGGCTCAAGGTGAGCACCCAACTGCCATCGGAGCGACTCTGCACCGGTGGCCCGACCAGCGACAAGGCGTCGCGATGGTCGCGGTGATATTTGAAATAGGCGCGATCGGCGTTGTTGTGCTTCCTGGGCGTGCTGTCCAGTGACGAACTCACCCAGCTGCCGTCGGCCGCATAGATGAAGATGCCATGCAGCCGGTCCGAACGACGCGCTTCATGCACCAGGAAGTCATGCATGACCGGTCCCGCACTGGCCGAGCCCTGGTCGTGTTCCACCCGCGACACCAGTCCGGACAGCACGGCATCGGCGATCGTCAGGGTATCGCTGGCATGCTGCGCCAGCGAATTGGCGAGGTTCAACGATTGCGCTTCGGCGGTACGCAGCGCACTCGTGCGCTCGTCGTGGATGGACCAGTATTCCGAACCAAGCAGCAGCAGGCACGAAATGCCCAGCACAAAGTGCAACGCGATGCGTTGTGCTCGTTGCCGTCGCCGCTTGCCGGGTGATGTCACGTGAGTTACCTGTCTGGACATCAGGGTGTTGCAACCGCTGTGCCAGCTTAGCCGTGGGCGCCGCGTGGAATCGTTTGCATCATGTGGCGCAATGCCGATCTGTGATTGATGCCTCATGCGTTGTACGGCAGCTCACCCGGCGTGCGACTGCGCTGCTGTCCCGCCTGCTCTCATCACCGTGCTAAATGCTGCGCGGATCACCAGCTCATAACGGAGTCGAAAGCCAGCTCGACTGCATGCGGATAACGCCCGGCGTGTTATCCCGAAGATCGATCACAGCAAGGAGCGCCCCATGCGCGCGATTCGTTTAGCTCAGCCTGCAGGCCTGAATGCATTACATGGTGTTGCCTTGCCCGACCCCGGGCAGCCGGCACGCGGTCAGATCAGGGTGCGGCTGCATGCAAGCTCGTTGAATTTCCATGACCTTGGCGTGGTGTCGGGGCAGATGCCGACCGCTGACGGCCGTATCCCCATGTCCGACGGTGCCGGCGTGGTCGAGGCCGTCGGGCCTGAGGTGGATGAGTTCGCCGTTGGCGATCATGTGGTGTCCACCTTCTTCCCCGAGTGGCTGGATGGCGAGCCGCTGCACGCCGGCTTTGCCACCACGCCCGGCGATGGCGTCGATGGCTATGCACGCTCTGCGGTGGTGGCCGCCGCCCATGCGTTCACACACGCCCCGGCCGGCTACAGCCATGCCGAAGCGGCGACCCTGACCACGGCCGGCGTCACCGCATGGCGCGCCCTGGTGGTCAACGGCGGACTCAAGGCCGGCGACAGCGTGCTGGTGCTCGGCACCGGCGGCGTATCGATCTTTGCATTGCAGTTCGCCAAGGCGATGGGTGCCACCGTCATCGCGACATCGTCGTCCGACGAGAAACTGGCCAAGGCGCGTGCACTGGGCGCAGACCATGTCATCAACTATCGACAGCATGCCGAGTGGTCGGCGCAGGTGCTGGAGATCACCAATGGCCGCGGCGTGGATCACGTGGTCGAGGTCGGTGGGCCGGGCACGTTGGCGCAATCGATCCGCGCTGCGCGGGTTGGCGGACATATCGCCTTGATCGGCGTATTGACCGGTGCCGCAGGCCCGGTGCCGACCGCGGAAATGATGGGCCGGCAGCAGCGCCTCCAGGGGCTGGTGGTCGGCAGTCGCACGCATCAACAGCAGCTGGTGCGTGCACTGGATGCCTTGCCGCTGCGGCCGGTGATCGATCGCGCCTTCGCGCTCGACGATATCGCCGACGCCTTCGCGCTGCAGCAGGCAGGCGGCCATCTGGGCAAGATCGTGCTGGAATTCTAGGAGCGGTTGAAGACGTGCCGCGCTTGCCGTCAGGCGGGCGCGGCCGCTGTGTGGGATCGGAATGGATCACCCACACACACTGCAATTCCACGCTATCCACACTCGCCTGACGGCCGATCGCCACGCGCTGGCCGCCGCTCAAGAGCGGTCGTTCGTGTCCGGATGTTCTCAATGCAGCGTATCCGGATGCAATGGAGCACCGCGGCGTGTAGATGGAAGCACGCGCGCAGACGCAGATGACATCGTCGTTGTCAGCACATGGAACGGTCTCGAACCACTTCAAGAACCTGAGGCGCGCTGCAAAACGCGAGCTGCCAGCACACACGATCGTTGTGCAGCGAGTAGGCAACCCATTCCAACAATGATGAGCGCGTTTCATAGGCGCATGCAGTCCATGCCGTCAATGCCCGCCTGCAGCGCCTCTAGAATCGGGCCATACCGCCGATTCGCGCCCGCACACACTCGCCGCATGCTCACGCGATTGTGACCGGCCGCGCTGCACATTATTTAAGAACTGTATAAGCCAGCATTGTTGGAGATGCCAGCCATGAGAGATATCAAGATGACCCGTCGCGAGGTACTGATCGCTGGCACGGCGTCGGCAGCCAGCGTTGCCGCAACCCAGTCGATGGCCGCCACTGCAGCCAATGCGATGTCGCAGCGGCAGGCAGTCGAGCCTGCCAACGCATCGAGCCAGGTCGCATTCGAAGTCAACGGCAAGCCGGTGACGCTGACCCTGGACAATCGCACCACCTTGCTGGATGCCCTGCGCGAACACTTGCATCTGACCGGCACCAAGAAAGGCTGCGATCATGGCCAATGCGGTGCCTGCACCGTGATCGTGGATGGGCAGCGGATGAATTCCTGCCTGTCGCTGGCGGTGATGCATCAGGGCGGCAAGATCACCACCATCGAAGGCCTGGGCACGCCGGACAAGCTGCATCCGATGCAGGCGGCCTTCGTCAAACACGATGGATACCAGTGCGGCTATTGCACGCCCGGGCAGATCTGTTCGGCGGTAGCGGTGCTGGACGAAGTCAAGCGCGGCATTCCCAGCCATGTCACCGACGATCTGACTGCCAAGACCAAGCTCACCACGCCGGAATTGCAGGAGCGCATGAGCGGCAACATCTGCCGCTGCGGTGCGTATTCCAACATCGTCGACGCGATCAATGATGTTGCGGGAGAGCGCGCATGAAGGCGTTTAGCTATGAGCGTGCGACCTCACCCGCCGACGCTGCGGCCAAGGCGGCACGCCAGCCGGGTGCCAAGTTCATCGCCGGCGGCACAAACCTGCTCGATCTGATGAAACTGCAGATCGAGACGCCCTCGCACCTGATCGATGTCAACGGGCTGAGCCTGGACACCATCGAAGAGACACCGGATGGTGGCCTGCGCATCGGCGCCCTGGTGCGTAATACCGATCTGGCAGCCGATGCCCGTGTGCGTCGCGATTACGCCGTGCTGTCGCGCGCGTTGCTGGCAGGTGCGTCTGGGCAGTTGCGTAATCGCGCCACCACCGCAGGCAATCTGCTGCAACGTACGCGTTGCCCGTATTTCTACGACACCAATCAGCCATGCAACAAGCGCCTGCCGGGCAGCGGTTGCGCGGCGATCGGAGGCTTCAACCGGCAGCTGGCGGTGATCGGCGTGAGCGAGGAGTGCATCGCCACCCATCCCAGCGACATGGCCATTGCCATGCGCGTGCTGGATGCGGTGGTCGAAACGGTGCGTCCGGATGGACAGACGCGTGCGCTGCCGTTGTCCGAGTTCTACCGTGCGCCTGGCAAGACGCCGCACCTGGAAACCGTGCTGGAACGCGGCGAATTGATTACCGCGGTGAGCCTGCCCAAGCCGCTCGGCGGCACGCATGTCTACCGCAAGGTGCGCGATCGCGCTTCCTACGCATTCGCCCTGGTGTCGGTTGCGGCGGTCGTGCAACGCGATGGCAGCGTGCGGGTCGGCGTCGGCGGTGTCGCCCACAAGCCGTGGCGCAGCGAGGCGGCCGAAGCACAGTCGCGCCAGGGCGCACGTGCGATTGCCTCCGTGCTGCTCGACGGCGCACAACCCACCGAACACAACGCCTTCAAGCTGCCGCTGGTTGAGCGCACCTTGACCGCGATCCTGGCCGACACGAGGGCCTGATATGAAATTCGACACTCCCGCCAGTACCAATCCCATCGACCAGCTCAAGGTGGTCGGCAAGCCGGTCGATCGTATCGACGGTCCGCTCAAGACCACCGGGCAGGCGCCATATGCGTACGAGCATCACGATCTGCCTGGCCGTGCCGCCTATGGCCATATCGTTGGCGCCGGCATCTCCAAGGGCAGCATTCGCAGCATCGATCTGAGCGCCGCGCGCAATGCGCCGGGCGTGCTCGGCATCGTGACTGCGCAGAATGCAGGCAAGTTGCAGAAAGGCAAGTACAACACGGCCAAACTGCTCGGCGGCCCGGAGATCCAGCACTACCACCAGGCCATTGCGGTGGTGGTTGCCGAAACCTTTGAGCAGGCACGTGCCGCAGGCCAGCTGATCAAGGTCGACTACGGTCGCCACGTCGGCGCCTACGATCTGGAAAAGGCCCGCAATGGCGCCAAGGTCACCAAGGAGGGCGGGGCGCCGAACAGTGCGGTCGGCAATTTCGATAGCGCCTTCGTGGCAGCGCCGGTGCAGCTGGATGCCGAGTACACCACGCCCGATCATTCGCACGCGATGATGGAGCCGCACGCATCGATCGCCATGTGGGAAGGCGACAAGCTGAGCGTGTGGACCTCCAATCAGATGATCGACTGGAGCGCGGGCGATCTGGCCAAGACGCTGGGGATCCCGCGCGAAAACGTGCGTCTGATGTCGCCGTACATCGGTGGCGGCTTCGGCGGCAAATTGTTCCTGCGTGCCGATGCGGTGCTTGCCTCACTGGCCGCGCGCCAGGTCGGGCGCCCGGTCAAGGTGATGCTGCCGCGGCCGCTGATCTTCAATAACACCACGCACCGCCCGGCCACCGTGCAGCGCATCCGTATCGGTGCACAGCGCGATGGCAAGATCACCGCGATCGCGCACGAGAGCTGGTCCGGCGACCTGCCCGAGGGCGGCCCGGAAATCGCGGCCGCGCAGACCCAGTTGCTGTATGCCGGCGCCAATCGGTTGATTTCCACGCGTCTGGCAGTGCTCGATCTGCCCGAAGGCAACGCGATGCGTGCGCCTGGCGAAGCGCCGGGTCTGATGGCGCTGGAAGTGGCCATGGACGAGATGGCCGAGAAACTGGACATGGATCCGGTCAAGTTCCGCATCGTCAACGATACCCAGGTGGATCCGGAAAACCCGCAGCGTCCGTTCTCGCAGCGTCAGTTAGTCAAATGCCTGGAAGACGGCGCAAAGCGTTTCGACTGGTCCCAGCGCAAGGCCAAGCCGGCCAGCAACCGCGATGGGCGCTGGTTGGTCGGCATGGGCGTGGCGGCCGCGTTCCGCAACGCGCCGGTGATGACCTCCGGCGCACGCATGCGGCTGGAGCAGGGCGGCCGGGTGGTGGTGGAAACCGACATGACCGATATCGGTACTGGCTCCTACACCATCATTGCGCAGACCGCTGCGGAGATGATGGGCGTGCCGCTGGACTGGGTGGATGTGCGCCTCGGCGATTCCAGCTTTCCTGCTTCGGCCGGTTCCGGCGGCCAGTGGGGTGCGAACAGTTCAACAGCCGGTGTGTATGCCGCGGCAGTGAAACTGCGCGAAGCCGTCGCCAAGCAGCTGGGGCTGGACCCGGCCAAGGCCGAATTCGCCGACAGCCATGTGCGTGCCGGCGGCAAGCGCATCGCGCTCGGTGATGCCGCGGCCAATGGCGCCCTGGTGGTGGAGGACAAGATCGAGTTCGGCGAGCTTTCCAAGACGCATCAGCTGTCGACCTTCGGCGCGCACTTTGTCGAAGTCGGCGTGGATGTCGCCACCGCCGAGGTGCGCATCCGCCGCATGCTGGCGGTGTGCGCGGCCGGACGCATCCTCAACCCCAAGTCTGCGCGCAGCCAGGTCATCGGCGGCATGACCATGGGCGCGGGTGCAGCGCTGATGGAAGAGTTGGCGGTGGACAAGCGGCTGGGCTTCTTCGTCAATCACGACCTGGCCGGTTACGAAGTGCCGGTGCATGCGGACATCCCGCATCAGGAGGTGGTTTTCCTGGAAGAAAGCGACCCGATGTCGTCGCCGATGAAGGCCAAGGGGGTCGGCGAGCTGGGCATCTGCGGCGTGGCAGCGGCGATCGCCAATGCGGTCTACAACGCCACCGGCGTGCGCGTCCGCGATTACCCGGTGACGCTGGACAAGCTGCTGCCGCATCTGCCCGAGTTGCTGCGCGCGTGAGTGCGGTGGTGGCCCCGGTCACGCATGCGGCGCCGGCCGAGCCGGCGTGGCCGGCATGGCCGAGCTATGCCCTGCACGATGACCTGCTGCCCACGCTGACCGCCTGGCATCGGGCGGGGCAGCGCGTGGCCATCGCCACGCTGATCGACGTGCAAGGCTCGTCGCCGCGCCCATTGGGAAGCGAGATGGCCATCAGCGCCGATGGCCGGGTGGCCGGCTACGTCTCCGGCGGCTGCGTGGAAGCGGCAGTGGCGCACGAGGCCAGCGCCGCCTTGCGCGATGGCATGCCGCGCTGGCTGGACTACGGCGAAGGCAGCCAGGTGCTGGACATCCAGCTCAGCTGCGGCGGCCGTATCGGTGTGCTGGTCTGGCCGGTCCAGGACCTGGGCGAGCATCTGGCACGCTGGCGCAATGCGCGCCAGCATCGTCGCCCGTTCCATGTCGCGCTGGATCGGAGCACCGGCGCCGTCCGTTACCCGGTCAGCGCGCAGGACCTGCGTCCCGATGAATTCCTGCGTACGCACCGGCCGCCGCTGCGGCTGGTGCTGGTCGGTGCCGATCCTGCGCTGCTGGTGCTGGTGTCGCTGGCCAGCCAGATGGGTATCGAGGTACGCGTGCTGCGGCCGCATGGTCCCAGCGAACCACCGCCCGGCTTGGCCGCCGACCATTACGATCGCCGTGCATTGGGCGACGCGCTGCAGGACCTGCATCTGGATGCGGACACGGCGCTCTACAGCCTCGCACATGACGGCGACAGCGACCTGCAGGTCGCCTGCCGCGGGCTCGCCTCCAGGGCTGCCTGCATCGGCATCCTGGGCAGCCGCCAGAAGCGGGAAGCACGCCTGCAGGCACTGCGTGCGCTCGGCTATGACGATGCCGCGCTGGCCAGATTGCGGTTGCCGGCGGGCTGGCGCATGGGGCGCTCCTCCCCGCATACGATTGCACTGGGCATCATTGCCGAAGCCACCCAGGCCGTCGCCGATGGGCAGGCTGCTGCTGCGTTGGCTGGCTAGGAACGGCCACCAAGACGGCTGCGCTCACCGCCATGCAGAGCGCGGACAGTAGTCGTAGGTGCCACTCATACTGCGATTGCTCGGCGCCATCCGCATCGGCTTGACGACCGCTCGCTACGTTCCGTTAGCCACTCCGAGCCGTGTCGCTGTGAGAACGGGCAGGGCACTGCAATCGCGCGTTTGCATTAACTTCGATACGAATTTCAATGTGCAGTCGCCAGATGGTGGATGCGTGGTTGTCGATGAAGTTTCTGGTGCTGAAAAGTATCCGTCTGGAGGGTAAGTAATTTTTGATATGTCTTTTAAGGCATGCTCTTGTGATCCGCGCTTCTGCCGGTAATTGCGCCATTCAACGCTGGCAATCAGTCGCTGTCGTCGTGATCGCAGCGCTACCGCAGCTCCGCACATTTCTTCGTCATGCTGGTCTTCGTCATGCTGGCGCAGCAGTGCAATGCGCAACGGTCGGGTGGTAGACGTCGGAAAGCATCATTACCTGGATCGGAGAATGCGTTGCATTTAGTCACTCCGCGCGCACAGTTACCTCTTTAGGCTGGCGCATCCCCAATATGCACACCACGTCGCCATGACCGAATTACTTGATCACTACGACGACGTCTCTGGCGACGCAGCTCGATTGCCGTCGCCTTTTGTTGCCGGTCATCTCGGCCAGGTCCGGAGCAGTGCGCTCGTCGATGTGTGCCCGACCTTGCGTACGTCGCGCCATCGTTCGCCGCGCGCCCTGGCATCGGACGCATGAGCAGCGATCACGTTGCGCTGCTGCTCGCCGCGGGTGCAGGACGTCGGCTAGGGCGTTCCAAACAATTGCTGTTGCGCGACGGCGAACCGTTGTTGCGGCGTTTCGCACGCATCGCGCTACAGACGGCGCCGCGCCGCTGCGTGGTGGTGCTGGGCGCCGATGCCGACGCATTGAGCGAGGTCCTGCAAGGCCTGGAGGTGGAAGTGCTACGTCATGCCGACTGGGCCGCCGGCATGGGCTCCAGCCTGGCGGCGCTGCGCCAGCATGTGCAGGACGATACGTCGCTGAGGCGCAGCCTGATCCTGGGCTGCGACCAGCCCGCGCTGGATACGCCGCATCTGCGCGCCTTGCTGGAAGAAGCGGACCGGGCCGCATCCGGATGCGCCACCAGCGGGTACGCCGGTGTGCGTGGTATCCCGGCGGTGGTCACCCATGCGGCCTGGGCCGACGTGCCGCTCCACGGCGACAGCGGCCTGCGCGGCTTGTTCGCCGGCCTGGACGTGCAGAGCTTGGGCTGCGTCAGCGCCCCGGCGCTCGCGCTGGACGTGGACACGCCCGCCGATCTGGTCGCAGCGCAACAGCGTGGCTGGGTGGATGCGGATTGAGACACCGTGACGGGTGCTTGACGCGCTATCCGGCAGCCTGGTGGCTAGGTTGTCTCACGACCACAGCACGAGCGCTTCCCTGATCACCAGGACATAGCCCACCACCATCGCGGTCTTGACCGGAAACTGGAACTTCCTGAGCAGATGCATGTGACCCCTCCCCCGAGGCATCTTCAAGAGCGACGAATTCCCCCGTGCCGTCTGCGCTCGTTGACGGCCAGCCGCGACGTCTGGTCGCCGCTCGAGCGCGAATTTAGCGCCAGCGTCGATCGGTGTCACGTAAGAATTTTCCTACCTTCATGCCAGTGTCCGCCCGACGGTGTTGGCATTAGCAAAAAGACATGCTGGCTATGCCGGACGCGGGGCCCTAGGCCACTCTCCCGCGGCCCCTTGAGTAAGGGCACGCCGGCATCCCCAACGGGACCCCGGCACTGCCATCGCTGGTGGGCTGCGCCATTGCGCGCTGCCCACTTCCGTCGTTGTACCGCTGCATCTGCCGGCCGGAGGCCCTGATGGACGAGTCCCGTTATGTTGTGCGTATTCATCCCGAACAGGGCGGTTGGTGGGTGACCCGGCCGCAGTGGTCGCCGCTGCGTTATCTGCGCGAGCAGGGCGCGCTGGAAAATGCCGAATTGATGGCCAAGCTGCATTGCATGACCACCGGTCAGCCCAGCGGCGTGGTGTTGAAGACCGCCGACGGCGAGCGCGTGGTGCGTCGCTACGGCTGACCGAGCCGGCCGCTTGCAGGAAGCGCAAGGAAGACGCTGACGATCCTGCCAGGGCAGGGTGGCCGACCACACGCACCCGGCAACCCTAGCGCAGTGCGCCAGCCGGCGGCCTTGCAGTCACGCCGGGAGTCGCCTGCGGATCCAGTCGACTGGACACGACCGATCGGCCATTCTTGCTGCGATCCGCACCTTGGCGGCCCCTAGTCGAGAATGTCGCCCCTAGTGAATGCCGCCGGTTCTGCCTTGATCCAAAACGATATCGTGGTCTTCGGCCTGATCGCCGCCACGCTGGGAGCGGTGTTCTGGACCTCCTCGCGCGAGCAGGGGGTGTGGCGACGCTTCTACGCCGTGGTGCCGGCGCTGCTGCTGTGTTACCTGCTGCCGGGCATCTACAACACCGTCGGCTTGATCGACGGTGCCAATACCCGCCTGTACAACCCGATCGCGCGCGACGTGCTGTTGCCGGCCGCGCTGATCCTGCTCACGCTGAGCATCGACCTGCGCGCCATCCTGGGGCTGGGGCCCAAGCTGGTCGCCATGTACCTGGGTGCGTCACTGAGCATCATGCTGGGCGCGGTGGTGGCGTTCTGGGTGATGGGCTGGGTGCATCCGGCCACGGTGGCCGGCGATACCTGGGCCGGCATGGCCGCGCTGGCGGGAAGCTGGATCGGCGGTGGGGCCAACATGCTGGCGATGCGCGAGGTGTTCGATGTGGATGCCACCACCTTCGGGCAGTTTGCAGTGGTGGATGTGGGCGTCGGTTATGTGTGGATGGCGGCGCTGATCTTCCTGGCCGGGCGCGCGCGCAGCATCGATGCGCGCAGCGGCGCCGATACCCGCGCGCTGGATGCGCTGCAGGAGCGCATGGCGCGGTTCCAGGCCGAACACGCGCGCATTCCCAGCTTGGCCGACCTGATGGTGATCGTGGCGGTGGCGTTCGGCGGGGTCGGGCTGGCGCACGCGCTGGCCAGTCCGCTGGCTGCGTGGTGCAAGGCCAAGCTGCGCTGGTCCAGCCAGTTCAGCCTGGACACGCCGTTCGTGTGGGTGGTGGTGCTGGCAACCAGCATCGGCTTGCTGCTGAGCTTCACCCGTGCGCGCACGCTGGAAGGAGCCGGAGCTTCCAGGATCGGTTCACTGCTGCTGTACTTCCTGATCGCCTGTATCGGCATGCAGATGGATTTGCTGGCGCTGCTGGACCGGCCCTGGCTGTTCCTGCTCGGGCTGATCTGGATCGCGGTGCATATCGGGTTGCTGTGGGGCCTGGGCCGCCTGTTGCGGGTGCCATTCTTCTATTTCGCGATCGGCTCGCAATCCAATATCGGTGGGCCGGCCTCGGCACCGGTGGTGGCCGCCGCGTTCCACCCGGCCCTGGCCCCGGTCGGCGTGCTACTGGGCACGATGGGCTACGCCACCGGCACCTATCTGGCCTATCTGGTCGGCATCACCTTGCGCGCGATGGCGGGAGCGGGCTGACCGACCGTCGCACGGTCGGTGTAGTCGTCGGGGGGGGGGGGCAGGAAGTGCCGGGGTTACCTGGAGGTATCACGCATTGGCGCAGTGCCGGATGTACTGGCTACATCCCTTCGGCGAGCGCTTGCGAGGTGCTGTCAGCCTTGAGGCGGGCACTGGCCAGCGCCAGTGCCCGGTCATGGTTACTGCTGAAGGCCGCGCCGCTGCGCTTCCTGCTGCGTGCTTTGCTGCGACTGCTGCTGATTGTGCTGCTGCAGCTGATCGACATTGCCGTGCGCCGGCTCGTTGGCCGCCGAGGCAGTCTGCACATGGCTACGCAGATGCGCCGGGTCGTCCATCCGGCCTTGCACCGCAATCAGGCTGTCGCCGTCGCGGTTGGGCACCAGGTGGTCGATCCGCTGCAGGCCGTCGCTGCTCGCACGCGCGGCCACGCTGGCGGCGGTGTTGAGAAACGCGGTGTCGTCACGCAGGCCCAGGCGTTCGCGCTGGCCGTCCAGGCGCACCACCGCGTCGTTGAACAACTGGCTGCCTGCACCTTGCGCCTGCCCGGGCGATTGCATCTCCTGTGCCTTCATCACCGAGTCCATGCCGTGCAGGTCCAGGCGATGCTTCAACATCATGCCCGGCACCAGGCGTCGTCCGAACGACAATGGGTCCGGTTCCGGCAGCTCGATCTGATGGCCGGCCGCATTGGGCATCGCCCACTTCAGCGGAATGCTGTCTTCCTGCAGATGGGTGAGGATCTCGTTCTTGACGTGGTAGCCGCGGATCAACTCGCTGCTGGCGTAGTCCTTGGCTGCCGAGGCATCCAGGCCCTGGCGTTCCAGCGTGCGGTCGTTGACGCCGGCGGCGTTGTAGGTCACGGCGGGGATGTCGTTGACCATCGCCGACGCGGCCGCCAGGCCGCCGCCGAGCGAATGCCCCGAGATCACCACCTGGTCGCCGAACGCCTGCTTGGCCTGGCTGCCGAGCTGGATGGCAGACGCGTATTGCGCGTCGTCGAAGCCCAGGCCCTGGCCAAGATTGTGCTTCCAGTCCTTGCCTTCGTCGGTGCCGCAGAAGCCGAGTACCACCTGGCCCTGTTCGTTGCGGTAGAACGCGGCATCGAAGCCGCTCTTGGCATCGTGCAGCAGGCCGGGGTCGATGCCCGCCCGTTGCAGCGTGCTGTCGTCCATGCGCGTCCAGCCGTTGGGCAGCGGCGCAAAGGTTTCGGCGCCGCCTTCGCGTCGCTGCGAGGCAGTGGCATAGAGGTCTTGCAGCAGCGCCGGGAACTGGCGGTCTTCCGGCTGCGGTTGCTGTCCACGCATCGACTCTGCGAATGGGGTGGACGAGGAATTTGACGGGCTCATGCGCGGCTCCTTGCGTTCGTCGTGCGAAAAGCCCGCTTAGCGGCTGCTTTCCACGGGAATGTTGTGGGCGCTCAACCATGCGCGCACGTCCGACCTGGCTTGCTGGCCGGCGGCATTGAGCAGGCGGTCCGGGGTGGTGAAGAAATACGCCTGGAAGGTCTTCTGTTGCGCGTTGCGCAGCGTGGGATCCACCCCGGCCTCGAGCAATTGCAGCACTGCCGGGCTTGCCGCGCCGCTTTGTGCGGCCAGGTGCAGCACGCTGTTGCCGGTATTGTCGACGCGCTGTAGATCGGCGCCTGCTTCGATCAACAACGCGGTCTGCGCATCGCGCTTGCTCTGCACGGCGCGGAACAACGGCGTCCACCCGGCGCGCGCGCTGACCACATCGACCGGCGCCTTGTGCTGCAACAGGATGTTCAGATATTCCGCATCCTTCGCCATGGCCGCCATATGCACGACCGTTTCCTGGTCCATGCCCGGCAACGACGGATCTGCGCCGGCATCGAGCAATGCCGCAAGGGCACGGGGTTGTTCGTTCCAGATCGCCCACTCGAGCAAGGTGACGTTCTGGTCGCCGTGTGCGGCGAGATCGACTGTCGGTGCGAGCGTGCGGATTCGGGCGACATCACCGTGCGCGATGGCGTTGGCGATATCGGTCAGGCCGGGGTCGCGGAAGGCGACGGTGTGGTCCTGCAGCGTAGCTGACATGGTGGTTTGCTCCTTGGCACCGGGCGAGGCGGTGCATGAGACCGCGAAAAACGAGGTCGCAAGAACGAGCAGGGTGGGGAATCGCGTCTGCATCGAAATCTCCTTCTCCTGATCGCATTCCTGGTGGCACTGCGGTGTGTCCTTCCGCAGCCGGGCCGATCCTACCAGCTGCCTGGACGACGCGCGGTAAGATTTTGTGACATGCCGGCGCCGCGGGTTTCGCTGGTCGAGGCCGTTTGTCGTCGTTGTATCGGCATGTCGCCGATGCATCACGACGAGTCTCACGCGCGCATGCACTCCGCCACAGCCAACGGTCACAACGCGGCCGGCATAATGGTGCTTTGCGAGCAGATGGGTGCAATGGTCTACGAATTACTGATCAGCGATTGCGATGGCGTGCTTGTCGACAGCGAGATACTGGCCGACCGGGTGATGCGCGAGGCGCTGGCGGCCTTCGTGCCGGCCGAAGCGTTGGAGCAGTTGCTCGGCACAACGTTCGGGCAGACCACGCGCGAGGTATTGCTACGCGTGCAGGAACACTTCGCAGTAAAGCTACCGGAGACCTTGCTGGCACAGATCCAGGCGCGCAGCGAAGCCTTGATCAAGGCCGAGGTGCAGCCGATTGCCGGCGTGCGCGACGCGTTGGAGCAGATTCCGTTGCCGCTGGCGGTGGCTTCCAACAGCCGCCGCCACAATGTGATCGCCTCGGTCGAGCGGGTGGGGCTCACCGCACGCGCGGCAGGGCACATCTTCAGTGCCGACATGGTCGAGTGGCCCAAGCCGGCGCCGGATGTCTATCTGTTGGCCGCACGCACCCTGGGCGTTGCGCCGGAGCGCTGCCTGGTGATCGAAGACAGCCCCACCGGTGCGACTGCCGCGTTGGCGGCCGGCATGCAGGTGCTGGGGTTTACCGGCGCCAGCCATATTCCGCAGGGCCACGCCGACACCCTGCGTCGCATCGGTGTGCTGGCGGTGTTCGACGATATGCGCGAGTTGCCTGCGTTGTTCGAGCGGCTGGCGCAAAAACGCGCTAGCTGAGAGCTGCCGGCAGGACGTCTTGGACGCAGTGTCGATGGTGGCGCAATCGCAGCCCTCTCATTCTGCAACCGACCGGGCCGGACCGTGCAATCGACCTGCAATGACAGAGGGGTGGTGAGACGCTGGTCGACGCACACCGATCCGACCAATGCACCTCATGCACTGCTTGCAACCACGCACACCGACCCTCTCGACTGGTCCTTGCCCGCCCACCGTCGCGGGACCTTACGCGGCATGGATGCCGCGTAAGAGCCTACACGGACGTACTTGCGGCGTGTCCCGCGAGGGTGGGCGGGCAAGGGCCCTGCAGCAATCCCAAGCCATCAACGCAACAGGGCGCGATTCGCATCGCGCCCTGTTGCGTTCCGAGTCGCCACCTATCCGATCATCCGGTCAGCAGCAGCGAAACCCGCTCTTGCCGCCGTAACGCGCGTCCTGGCGCTCGCGGAAGAAGGTGGGGTAGTCCATCACCGGTTTGTCGGGGTGTTTTTCCAGCATGTGGCGCACGTAGTTGTCGTAATCGGGAATGCCGCAGCACAGGCGTGCGGTCTGGATCAGCCGCCGCCAGATGCGGCGATGCACCTGGTATTGGCTGGCGAGAACGAGTTGGGTGCCCATTACAGATCCGCCATCTGGTGTGGCTGCAAGGCCACGTACGGGGTTTCGCGGTCGCTACGCTGCGGATTGCGGCGCGCAATCACGATGGTCTTGATTGCGTAGATCAGGATCGAACCCACCACGAACAGGAACAGCACCGTCAGCCCGGTATTGACGTAGGCATTGGTGACGATCTGCTGCATCTGCGCCACCGTCTTGGCCGGCGCGGTGATGGTGTTGCTGGCGATGGCGTCCTGGTACTTGTGCGCCTGCGCCAGGAAGCCCTGCGCCGGGTTGCTGTCGAAGATCTTGATCAGCCCCGCATAGGTGGTGCAGATCAGCAGCCACACCGCCGGCACCAGGGTGACCCAGGCGTAGCGGTCGCGCTTCATCTTGAACAGCACCACCGTGCCCAGCATCAGTGCGATCCCGGCCAGCATCTGATTGGAGATGCCGAACAACGGCCACAGGGTCTGGATGCCGCCGAACGGGTCGATCACGCCGGTGTACAGCAGGTAGCCCCACAATGCCACGCAACCGGCGGTGGCGATGATGTTGGCCGCCCACGATTCGGTCTTCTTCAGCGCCGGGATGAAGTTGCCCAGCAGGTCCTGCAGCATGAAGCGGCCCGCACGCGTCCCCGCATCCACGGCGGTCAGGATGAACAGTGCTTCGAACAGGATCGCGAAGTGGTACCAGAATGCCATGGTGTCTTCGCCAGGCAGTAGCTGGTGCAGGATCTGCGCGATGCCCACCGCCAGGGTGGGCGCACCACCGGCGCGTGCCAGGATGCTGTGCTCGCCGATGTCGCGCGCCGTGGCTTCCAGCACCTCCGGCGTGATCGCAAAGCCCCATTCGGACACCTTGGCCGCCACCGCCACGGTGTCGCTGCCGACCAGTGAGGCCGGGCTGTTCATGGCGAAGTAGATGCCCGGTTCGATGATCGATGCGGCCACCAGCGCCATCACCGCCACGAACGATTCCATCAACATGCCGCCGTAGCCGATGTAGCGCATGTGGCCTTCATTGGCGAGCAGCTTGGGCGTGGTGCCCGAGGCAATCAGCGCATGGAAACCGGAAACCGCGCCGCAGGCGATGGTGATGAACAGGAACGGAAAGATGCCGCCCTTCCAGACCGGACCGTCGCCGGTGGAAGCGAACTGGGTCAGTGCCGGCATCTTCAGATCCGGCATGACCACCAGGATGCCGATCGCCAGCGCCAGGATCGTGCCGATCTTGAGGAAGGTGGACAGGTAATCGCGCGGCGCCAGCAGCAGCCATACGGGCAACACCGACGCGACGAAACCGTAGCCGATCAGCATCCAGGTGATCTGCTTGGCGGTGAAGGTGAATGCCGGGCCCCAGCTCGGATCCGCTGCGACCTTGCCGCCCAGCCAGATCGCGCCCAGCAGCAGGATCAGGCCGACCACCGAGATCTCGCCGATCTTGCCGACCCGGATGTAGCGCATGTACACGCCCATCATCAGCGCGATCGGCATTGTGGCGATGACGGTGAACATGCCCCACGGACTTTCCGCCAGCGCCTTGACCACCACCATCGCCAGCACCGCCAGGATGATGATCATGATCAGGAAGGCGCCGAACAAGGCGATGGTGCCGGGCACCTGGCCCATTTCCTCGCGCACCAGATCGCCCAGCGAGCGGCCGTTGCGGCGGCTGGACAGGAACAGCACCACGAAGTCCTGCACCGCGCCGGCGAACACCACGCCGACCACCAGCCACAGCAGGCCGGGCAGGTAGCCCATCTGTGCGGCAAGCACCGGGCCGACCAGGGGCCCGGCACCGGCGATCGCGGCGAAATGATGGCCGAACAGCACGTGCTTGTTGGTGGGCACGTAGTCCAGGCCGTCGTTGTTGGCCACCGCGGGCGTGGCGCGGGTGACGTCCAGCTGCATCACCTTGTCGGCGATGAACAGGCTGTAGAACCGGTAGGCGATCAGATAGATCGACACCGCCGCCACCACGATCCACAACGCGTTGATGTGTTCGCCACGGCGTAGCGCCACGGTGCCCAGACAGAACGCGGCCAGCAGCGCCAGCGCGCCCCAGGCCAGCTTCGAGAACCCTTTCATGCATGCCCCTCAGGAACGATTCACCCAAGGGTCACCCTCTGCCCGCCCGGGGTCAATGGTGCCGTTCCGGGCCGGGGTAAAACTTTAGTTGTAGAGCGTCTTGGCGCCGCCTGCCGGATCGCGCGGCGGCGCCGGCGGGTTTTGGAACGATCGGTTGCGCCGGTCGCGGTTGGGCCGCGTGCCGGCTGCATCCATTATTCGAGCCAGTCATTCACGCAGGGAGAGGTCGATGAGCACCACCACCACCGCAGCGGCGCACGTGCTGCGCACCATCCGTGGCATGCCCGCCTCCGACGGCGCCGGAGTCAAGCTGACCCGCGTGATCGGCACCCAGCAGCTGCCGGACCTGGACCCGTTCCTGATGCTGGACGAGTTCGGCACCGACAAGGCCGAAGACTATCTGGCCGGGTTTCCCAGCCATCCGCACCGCGGCTTCGAGACGGTGACCTACATGCTGGACGGGCGCATGCGCCACAAGGACAACCACGGCAACGAGGGGCTGCTGACCCCGGGCAGCGTGCAATGGATGACCGCCGGGCGCGGGCTGATCCATTCGGAAATGCCCGAGCAGGAATCCGGGCGCATGCGCGGCTTCCAGCTGTGGGTGAACCTGCCGGCGCGCGACAAGATGACCGACCCCAAATACCAGGAGTACGCCCCGGAACGCATTCCGGTCGCCCAGCCGGCGCCTGGCGTCACGGTCAAGGTGATCGCCGGCGCGGTGGGCGAGGTGCGTGGCCCGATCGTGCAACCGGCCACCGAACCGGTGTACCTGGATATCGCACTGGCACCGGATGCGGCCTGGGACTATGTGCTGCCCAGCGGCCACAACGCGTTTGCCTACGCATTCGAAGGCGCGGTGACGGTGGGCGAGGGCAATGCCGCGCGTGTGCTGCCGGCGCAGGAACTGGCGGTGCTCGGTGGCGGCGAGCGCCTGACGCTGCGGGCCGGTGCAGACGGTGCGCAGCTGATCCTGGTGGCGGGCCGCCCGCTCAACGAGCCGGTGATGCGGCACGGCCCGTTCGTGATGAACACCAAGCAGGAACTGATGCAGGCATTCGTCGATTTCCAGGAAGGCCGGTTTTGAGCCGGCGCGCTGCAGCCACCGCGGGGTTAGCGGCATGAGTGACCGGCCCGTCAGTGTCAGCACCGGCGCGGTGCCGTACACCGTGAGCATCCATGATGGTCGGCATAGCTGGAGCGGCGACACCCAGCCGGCCAATGGCGGCGCCGACGCCGGGCCGGATCCGGAGTCGCAGGTGCTGGGCGCCCTGGGTGCCTGCACCGCGATCACGGTGTCGATGGTGGCCGCGCGCAAGCAGTGGCCGTTGACGGCGGTGCATGTGCATCTGCATTACACCCAGCGCGGCGCTGCGGGCACGCGGATCACGCGGCAGGTCGAGCTGGAAGGCACGCTGGACGATGCGCAGCGTGCGCGCCTGCTGGAGGTGGCCGACAAGTGCCCGATCCATCGCCTGCTCACCGGCGAGGTGCGGATCGAGACGGCATTGCAGGGCGACGGCGGCGCGTCAGCTGCGGCGGCAGGCGTCTGAAGCGCAGGCGAGCCGCATGCGGGTGCTCCGCCGGCTCGCCTGAAAGACTGCGTCAGGTCGGCATACCCTGGCGCGTCACGACCGCTTGCCTCAGCGCTGCAGTGCCAGGCTGGCCGGCTGCAGGTCCATGTTCTGCACCAGCGACTGCATCGAGGCCAGTTCCTCGCTGTTGGCGCCGTCGATCCATAGCTGCGCGTAGCGCTTCTTGCCCAGCTCGACCACGGTGACGCGGCGCGACTCCATGCCCGGCAGCTCGCGGCCGCCCAGGTCGAGCTTGTACCAGTAGAACTCCTCCTGCTGGATCTGGCCTTTCTCCGCGCGTCGGTCGCGCGCCAGCGTCATCGCCGGGTCGCGGGTGGTCAGCATCACCCCGACCACCTGGCGACCGTCGGCAGTCATGGCCTTGCAGACCAGATAGTCCGCGCCTGCAAGCTCGCTCCACTGCAGCCCGGAGGCTGGCGGTAGCGGCGGGCAGACCGGTGAGGTTTGGGCGTGAACGGTGGCGGCGGCCAGCAACAGGCTCAGGCCGACAAGGCAGGATGCGGACTTCATTCAAGTGTTCCCCGGCGTTGGATGTCTGCGCAGGGACAGCGTCGTCGCGCGTGTCGCCGCATCAGCCCCGTGCGCTCCCCGCCCGGCTGTGCCCGCACGCAACCTGTCCCCAACCTATGGGGACATCACTACCACAGGTGTGGCTGCAAGCTCAAGCGCAATTCGCAGGCTGGGCTGCAATCGGTCGTGCACACCGGCACTTCCGTTTCGAGACCTGGGTGGGTTGCGCGGCGCTCGCGCGACAGCCTGCGGTCAGGGGTAGTTGACCGGTTTGGGGGCCGGGGTTTCCGGCAGCGGAATGAATTCCTTGTCGTCGCCGGGAATGCTGCCGAAGCGACCGGCCTGCCAGTCGTGCTTGGCCTGCTCGATGCGCTCCTTGGAGCTGGAGACGAAGTTCCACCACAAGTGGCGCGGGCCATCCAGCGGCTCGCCGCCGAGCAGCATCGCCTTGAGCGGCGTCCTGGCGCGCAGGCGCCCGCGGCTGCCGGGCGAGGGCACGATCAGGTGGCGCGCGGGCACATCGGCGCCATCCAGCTGCGCCTCGCCTTCCAGGATGTAGAGCGCACGTTCGGCATGGCCGGTGTCCAGGTCGATCTCCGCATCCGGCTGCAGATCCAGCGCGACATTGAGCGTGCCGCTGAACACCTGCACCGGCGATTCCTCGCCGTACGCACGACCGGCGATCACGCGTAGCCACACGCCATCGCGGCGTTGCTGCGGCAGGCTGGCGGCGGCGTGGTGATGGAAGGCGGGCGCGGTTTCCTCGGCCGAGCGCGGCAGTGCGATCCAGGTCTGCATGCCGTGCAGCGCATGCGTGCGGGCGCGCTCGGGGCCGGGCGTGCGCTCGGAGTGGGCGATACCGCGGCCGGCGGTCATCCAGTTGACGTCGCCGGGGCGGATCACCTGATCCGAGCCCAAGGTGTCGCGGTGGCCGATCTCGCCGGACCACAGGAAGGTGACCGTGGCCAGGCCGATATGCGGATGCGGACGCACGTCGATGCCGTGATCCGGCTCCAGCACCGCCGGGCCCATGTGGTCGACGAACACGAACGGGCCGACGCTGCGCGCCTGCAACGTGGGCACGGCGCGGCGGACTTCCAGCCCGCCGATGTCGTGCACGCGGGGAGCGATCAAGGTGGTCATGGCGGCGGCTCGCGGTGGCTGGAGTGGTCGCCAGCTTTGCATGCGCGCACGCGGCCGGGCGAGCGCTCCACCAAGACAGATCGTCCCGGAGGCAGTGTCACGTACGAGGCGGGCGACGTGTTTTCAAGGGCGAGCGGTGCATGCCGCGCGATGGCAGTCGAGCCGCGTGCAGCGATGTGCTGCATTGATGGGAGGAATGAAATCCTTCGCGACGATGACGTGCCTTGTCGCAGCAAGCATCACCGCTCGGTTGCGAAAGAGTTCGCGCCGGTATCGCTAGCGCCGATGCGCGCCGTGCCTGAATGCCGCGCACTGGAACGTCGTTGCATGGCGCGCTGGCGGCCAGCGCGGGCGCGCCGAGCTCGTTCGTCGCGGACGACGGCTGCAGAAACGCAGCAGGTTGATCGCGATTGACTGCCGCGCGCTAGAACAGTTGTGCGGGCGCCGTGGTGTCCATGGCGATTTCGCCACGCCGCGAGGCCAGCCGATCGGCCAGGCGCGTGGGCTCGGGCAGGCGATAGGCGCGCAGGGTACGCAGCGTCCAGTCAAGCGCGCCCTGCATCGAGACGCGATGGCCCGGCGAGACGATCAGCGGATTGCAGCGCAGCTTGCTGCGCAGCGCCCAGCCGATCTGCGTGCCGCCCAGCAGGATCGGGCTGTGGTCGCCGCGCTCGGGTCCCGGC
The DNA here is from genome assembly GCF_014199865.1 of Xanthomonas sp. F14. Lineage (NCBI taxonomy): Bacteria > Pseudomonadati > Pseudomonadota > Gammaproteobacteria > Lysobacterales > Lysobacteraceae > Xanthomonas > Xanthomonas sp. F14. Next base: position 671,000 of record NZ_JACHOM010000002.1, read on the forward strand.
TCGACGAAGCTGCCTGCCAGGCGTTGCTTGGCCACGCCGATGCTGGGCAAGCCGGTCACCACGCCAAAGTGCGCGGCGATGCCGAGCTTGCGCGGATGCGCGATGCCCTGGCCGTCGATGAAGACCAGATCGGGCGGGCGCGAGAGCAGTGCCAGCGCCTGCAGCAAGGCCGGCAGCTCGCGAAAGCTGAGCAGCCCCGGTACGTAGGGCATCGAGGTGGGCACGCGCGCGACATGCGTTTCCAGCGGCAGCAGCGTGTCTGCATCCAGCAGCACCGCGGCTGCGCGTGTGGTCTGGCCGTCGTCTTCGAAGCCGACGTCGAAGCCGGCGAGAAGCTGCGGTGTTGCGCCGGCCTGGTCCTGCAGCACCACGCGGTGTGCCAGTTGCTGTTGCAACTGTCGCGCCTGGATGACGCTGCCATCCCAACCGGCAAAGACGGGATCGATCGTTTGCATGGCTGCAGCATCGCGCGCCGGGCGTGGCGGTGTCGTGCACGCCTGCGATGCGCTGGCTGCCGTTACAATCGCAGGCTGATCGGCCCCCAATCGGAGAACCGTAGTGACCCGCAAACTCGTACTGCTGCGCCATGGCCAGAGCCAATGGAACCTGGACAACCGTTTCACCGGCTGGGTGGATGTGGAACTCACCGAGCAAGGCCGCCAGGAAGCCGCTGCGGCCGGCAAGCTGATGAAGGACGAAGGCCTGCAGTTCGATGTGGCGCACACCTCGGTGCTCAAGCGCGCCATCCACACGCTACAGGGCGCGTTGAAGGAACTCGACCAGGACTGGTTGCCGGTGTCCAAGAGCTGGCGCCTCAACGAGCGCCACTACGGCGGCCTGCAGGGGCTGGACAAGGCCGAGACGGCAGCCAAGCACGGCGAAGAACAGGTCAAGATCTGGCGCCGTTCCTACGACATCCCGCCGCCGGCGATGGACGTCAACGATCCGGGGCATCCGTGTCACGACCGTCGCTACGCCACGCTGGACCGCAACGCGTTGCCGGGTACCGAGTCGCTGGCGACCACGCTGGTGCGCGTGCTGCCGTACTGGCACGACGCGATCGCACCGCAGTTGAAGGCCGGGCAGACCGTGCTGGTGACCGCGCACGGCAACTCGCTGCGCGCGCTGTACAAATACCTCAACGATGTCTCCAACGAGCAGATCCTGGAGCTCAACATCCCGACCGGCATCCCGTTGCTGTTCGAGCTGGACGACAACCTGCAGGTGCAAAGCTTCCGCTATCTGGGCGACCCGGAAGCGGCCAAGCGTGCCGCCGAAGCGGTGGCCAACCAGGGCAAGGCGAAGTAATCGCCGCATCCGCCGGCTGCGCTGCGTGCATGGCGCGCAGCGTGGCGTGGGTTTCGCAACGCGCGTTTGAACGAGGCGTGCGGGTTTGACACGCAGGCGGCGCCTGTTCGCGGATCGAACGGGTACCGCAGGGCAGCATGCGTGTGTTCTTGCAGGGGAGACATGATGTCCAGCAAGCGTAAAAGGCAACAGATGAGTGCCACCTACTGCCGCGCATATTTGGTCACGTTGGGTTTGCTGTTGGCCGGTGGCAGCGCTGCGTTTGCGGTGCTGGCCTGGGGCAGCGTGTCCGCTTCGGCGATCGGCGTGGCGCTGCTGATCTGCGTCATGGGTGTGACGCTGATGATGTTCGGTCTCCTGGGGCCGTCGCGGCAGATGGAATCCTGGGCGGAGGCAGCGTCCGGGCATGAGGTCGCGCTGGTGCTGATGGCGCTGGCGTATCCGGTGTATCTGTTGATGGCGCCGGTGTACGCACGCAAATGATGGCAGTCGATGGCGCGCTGCTGCGCCGGACTGCTGGGTGGTTTCCGCGGCGGTAGATGGCGCTGGCACGCGCGTGCCCGGCTGACGCGCAGTGTTGTCGGTCGTTGTGCGTTCTTCGATAAGGCGCGGCACCGGACGTCAGGGCGTTGCGGTGCCGTTGCGATGATGGTGTGGTTGGTGTGTCTGCGCTGATTGCCTACTTTTTTGACTGCGTCCGACGCGGTCGTCTGCCTTGGAGAATGGAAAGATGTTGAGCAAATTCGCGCCACTGTCGCTTGCGGTGGCCATCGCGGTGACGCTCGCGGCGTGCGGCAGTTCCGACGACAGCGCCAAGCCGGCACCGGCCGCAACGCCGGCCGCACCGACCAGGGTGGATGTGTCCAAGCTCGATGCACCGATCGTGGCCTTCGGCATCAACGATCTGGATCCGGCCATCAACGCGTGCCAGGACCTCAACGGCTTCGTCAACGCCAAGTGGCTCAAGGCCAATCCGGTGCCATCGGACCGCACCAGCTGGGGCAGTTTCGAAGTGCTGGCCGAGCGTTCGCTGACCATCCAGCACGCGCTGGTGGAGCAACTGGCGCGCGGCAACCTGTCGGCCGGCTCGGTGGATGCCAAGATCGCAGACCTGTGGCGCACCGGCTCGGACGAAGCGGCGATCGACAAGGCCGGCATCACGCCGCTGCAGCCGCAGCTGAAGGCGATCGATGCGCTGACCGATGCGCCGTCCATCGCCGCGTGGTTGCGCGACAGCTATGCCAAGGGCCAGGGCTTCGTGTTCTCGTTCGGCGCCAATGCCGACTACAAGAATTCCGAACAGATGATCGCCTACGCGGGCCAGGGCGGTCTGGGACTGCCGGAAAAGGGCTATTACACCGATCCGGCGCAGGCCAAGATCCGTGAGCAGTACGTGGCCTACATCGCGCGCGTGCTGGAATTGTCCGGCGTTGCGCCAGCGCAGGCGGCAACCCAGGCCAAGGCGGTGATGGCGTTCGAAACGCGCCTGGCCAATGCCTCGCTGTCGCGCATCGAACTGCGCGACCCGGCCAAGCGCTACAACCCGGTCGATGTGGCCGGCGCCAATGCGGTCACGCCGCATTTCGACTGGCAGGCGTTCTTCAGCGCGCTCAAGGTGCCGGCCGGGACCTTCTCGCTGAGCCAGCCGGGTTACTTCGCCGAGCTCGATGCGATGCTGGCCGACACGCCCGTGGACACCTGGAAGGCCTACCTGCGTTTCCACAGCGTGGATGAGGCAGCGCCGTATCTGGCCAAACCGTTCGAGCAGGCCAATTTCGATTTCTATGCCAAGACGCTGCGTGGCCAGCAGGACATGCTGCCGCGCTGGAAGCGCACCTTGAACGCGGTCAACGAGGCGATGGGCGAGGCCCTGGGCCAGTTGTACGTGCAGTCCGCGTTCCCGGCCGATTCCAAGCAGCAGATGCAGCAGCTGGTGCAGAACCTCTCGGCAGCGCTGAAGGCGCGGCTGGAAAACCTCGACTGGATGAGCGCGGAAACCAGGCAGCGCGCGCTGGAGAAGTGGGCCAGCTTCACGCCCAAGATCGGCTACCCGGACCAATGGCGCGACTGGTCGGGCCTGGAAACCCGCGGCGATGGCTTCCTGACCAACATGCAGGCCGCGCAGGCATTCAACTACCGCTACATGCTGGACAAGATCGGCAAGCCGGTCGACAAGCGCGAGTGGCATATGACCCCGCAGACGGTCAATGCGTACTACAACGCCACGCGCAACGAGATCGTATTTCCGGCCGCGATCCTGCAGCCGCCATTCTTCGATCCCAAGGCCGACCCGGCGTTGAACTATGGCGGTATCGGCGCGGTGATCGGGCACGAGATGATGCATGGCTACGACGACTCGGGCAGCCAGTTCGATGCCAAGGGCAACTTCGATACCTGGTGGACCGATGCGGACCGCAAGCTGTTCACCCAGCGCACCGATCAGCTGGTGGCGCAGTTCGACGGCTATGAGGCGATTCCCGGCGTACACGTCAAAGGCAAGCTGACCCTGGGCGAGAACATCGGCGACCTGGGCGGCCTCACCGTGGCCTACGACGCGCTGCAGATGGCGTTGCAGGAACAGCCCGACGCCGGCAAGGACATCGACGGTTATACCCAGGACCAGCGCTTCTTCATGAACTGGGCCACGGTGTGGCGCCGCAACTTCACCGACGGCGAACTGCGCGTGCGCCTGAACACCGATCCGCATGCGCCGGCCAATTTCCGCGCCAATGGCGCGCCGTCGAACATGCCGGCATTCGCGCAGGCATTCCAGTGCAAGCCCGGCGATGCGATGGTGCGTGGGGACAAGCAACGCGTTGCGATCTGGTGATCGGCGCAACTGCAGCACGTGCGGTTGCGACCGCGCGTGCTGCAGTTGCCGCGTTTTTAGCGGCTTTGTAGAGCCTGCTTGCGGCTGCGTCTGCACATCGGGCTGCCTGCGTAACGTCTAGACTGCCGCGCTTCGACCGGCAGGGAGCGGCAGTGACAAGGCGAAAGATCTTCAAGGCGATCGCGATCGGTGTGCTGATCCTGGTGCTGGGCAGCGTGCTGTCGTTGTACGGCTACGGGCGCTTTGCCGATCGTCAACGCGGTGCGGTGAGCCATGCGCTGCCTGCCACGGCGATCGCCACGCCGATCGATCGGGTCGTCGCGCCGCTGCAGCAGGCACATGCCGGCCAGACCGGCATGGTGATCCTGCCCGACAACGTCGATGCGTTTGCGGTGCGCGCGCTCACCGCGCGTGCGGCCGGGCGCAGCCTGGATCTGCAGTACTACATCTGGCATGCGGACTTCACCGGCAACCTGCTGCACAACGAGCTGCTGCATGCGGCCGATCGCGGCGTGCGCGTGCGCCTGCTGCTGGACGACATGAACATCCACGGCAGCGATTCGGTGCTGGCGGCGCTGGACAGCCACCCGCTGATCGAGATCCGGCTGTTCAATCCCACCCGTGCGCGCGAAGGCACGCTGATGCGCGGCGTGGAGATGGTGCTGCGCATGTTCAGCATCAATCGGCGCATGCACAACAAGGCCTGGATTGCCGATGGCCGGATGGCGGTGGTGGGTGGCCGCAATGTCGGCGACGAGTATTTCGATGCGGCGCGCGACACCAACTTCATGGACATGGATGCGGCATTGATGGGGCCGGCCGTGGGCCAGGCCGAGCAGGTCTTCGATGCGTACTGGAACAGCCCCAATGCCTTGCCGCTGGACGCGCTGGTGACCGCACGGCCGCAGGCACTGGATGCGTTGCGCGGCAGTCTGGACGCCGGCCTGGCATCGGCACGCGCGCATCCCTACGTGGAGCGGCTGCGGCAGTCGCCGAGCGTGCAGGCCCTGACGCAGGGCCAGCGCCAGGTGCACTGGCTGGAGCAGGCGCGCATCGTCTCCGACCCGCCGGAAAAGGCCGAAGGCGCACCACCGCAGGCGGACTGGATGACGCCAATCCTGATCGGCGAGATGGCGCGTGCGCAGCGCGAGCTGAAGGTGATCTCGCCGTACTTCGTGCCGGGCGAGGAAGGCATGCGCTGGATCGGCCAGTTGCGCCGGCGCAATGTGCGCGTCAGCGTGTTGACCAATTCGCTGGCGGCAAACGACGTGGTTGCCGTCCATAGCGGCTATGCCGGTTACCGCGTGCCCTTGCTCACCCAGGGCGTGCGCCTGTACGAGCTCAAGCCGATGGGCAAGCCGGACGGCAGCCTGTTCGGGTCCAGCGGGGCCAGCCTGCACACCAAGGCTTTCGTGGTGGACGACAGCAGCGGCTTCATCGGCTCGTTCAATCTGGATCCGCGCTCGATGAACCTCAATACCGAGATGGGCCTGCTGTTCAACGATCGCGCAGTGGCCGCGCAACTGGAACAGGTCTACAACCGCAAGATCGGTGCGCCGGTGAGTTACCGCGTGACCATGGAGCAGGGCGAGTTGCGCTGGCACGACGATGCGGCGCAACCGCCCGAGGTGTGGTCGCAGGAGCCGGCAGCCAGTGTGTGGCGGCGTGGCGCGGCGACGGTGATGGGCTGGTTGCCGCTGGAATCGCAGTTGTAGTTCCGCGGCGCGCGCGTGCAGTGCGCTACTGCAGCTGTGTCACGATCTCGCGCGCCATCGCGCCCAGCGGCAGGATGCGGTCGGCGCCGCCGCGTTTGATCGCTTCCTTGGGCATGCCGAATACGATGCTGGTGTGCTCGTCCTGCGCCACCGTGCGCGCGCCGGCCTGACGCATTTCCAGCAGCCCGGCGGCGCCGTCGTCGCCCATACCGGTCATGATGATGCCCAGCGCATTGCTGCCGGCCGCACGTGCGGCCGAGCGGAACAGCACATCCACCGACGGCCGATGCCGGTTGACCGGCGGGCCTTCCATCACTTCGACAAAGTATTGCGCGCCACTGCGGCGCAGCAGCAGATGCTTGCCACCGGGCGCGATCAGTGCGCGGCCCGGCATCACCCGGTCGTTGTTGGCCGCTTCCTTCACTGCGATCTGGCACAGGCCGTTGAGGCGCGCGGCGAAGGCGGCGGTGAATTTCTCCGGCATGTGCTGCACGATCACGATGCCGGGGCAGACGCGCGGCAAGGCGGTCAGCACTTCTTCCAGCGCCTGGGTACCGCCGGTGGAGGTGCCGATGGCGACGATGCGCTCGGTGGTCTGCGCCAGCGCGCGCCCGCTTTGCGCCGGCAGGATCACATCGGCGGTGTGCTTGACCTCCGCTTCCAGCGGCGCTGCGGCAACCCGCGCGGCCAGCCGTTTGACGTTGGCGCGTGCGGCGCTGCGCACCGTATTGACCAGTTCCTCGGCCGAGTCGGTGAGGAACTGCTTGAGCCCCAGCCGCGGCTTGGTCACCACGGCCACCGCACCGGCGGCCAGGGCGTCCATGGTGACGCGTGCGCCTTTTTCGGTGAGCGTCGAACAGATCACCACCGGGGTGGGGCGCTCGCTCATGATCTTGCGCAGGAACGTGATGCCGTCCATGCGCGGCATTTCCACGTCCAGCACGATCACGTCCGGCCATTGCTTGCGCATCTTCTCGATCGCCAGCAACGGGTCGGCCGCGGTGGCGATGACCTCGATGTCGGCCGCGTCGTTGAGCACGCCCACCAGCACCTGGCGCACCACCGCCGAGTCGTCGACGACCATGGCCTTGATGGGACTGGGGCTGGCGGCAGGGCGGTTGAGGGCTATCGACACGGCGGATCCTTGGCTCAGGCCTTGCGGAAGATCGAGGGTGCCACCTGGACCAGATCGATGTCGAGTTCGCTCAGGCTTTCCGAATGACCGATGCAGAAATATCCGCCCGACTTGAGGTTGGACAGCACGCGCAGGATGACCTCGCGCTTGGTCTGGCCATTGAAATAGATCATCACATTGCGCAGGAAGATCGCATCGAAGCTGCCCAGCATCGGCAGGGCCGTGTTGAGGTTGGCATGCACGAACTTGACCCGGTCGCGCAAGCGGCGCTCCACCAGCAAGGTGCCGTCGTACTCGCCCTGACCACGCAGGCAATAGCGCTTGAGATACGCCTGCGGAATGCCGTCGATACGTTGCAGCGCGTAGTGCCCGGTGCGGGCCTTGGCCAGCACGCGGGTGCTGATGTCGCTGCCGACCACTTCGAACGGCCGCCCCTGCAAGGCGTCGTCCAGCACCATTGCCATGCTGTAGGCCTCTTCGCCGCTAGAGCTGGCCGCGCTCCAGCAGCGGAACGGCAGGCCGCCGCGATGTTCGCCGGCCAGCTTGCGCAGCAGCTCGAAGTGCTTGGGCTCGCGGAAGAAGTAGGTTTCGTTGGTGGTCAGCAGATCGATCGCGGTCTGGATCTCGGCGCGGTCCTGGCGGCTTTCCAGCAACTGCAGGTACTGCGTGTAATTGCTGAACTGGTGTTCGCGCAGGCGCTTGCCCAGGCGGCCGCACAACATGGCCTTCTTGCCCGAGGAAATGCTGATGCCGGCCGCTTCGAAGATGAAGCGCTGGAAGCGGCCGAATTCCTGTTCGGTGATGGCGGTGGACGTGCTCATGTCAGGCGACATCCGCATCGCTGGGCAGCGCGTTGCCGCACAGGCGGGCGATGCGCACGGCGTGTTCGCGCCACCATTCCGACAGCATCGGCCCCGGCATCGGCGAGCCCATCAGGTAGCCTTGCGCCAGGTCGCAGCCCAGCTCGCGCAGCAGGCGCCAGTCGTCCGGGGTCTCCACCCCTTCGGCCACGGCGGTGAGGTCGAGCCGGTGCGCCAGTTCCAGCGTGGATTCGAGCACGGTGCGCTGGCTGCGGCTGCGATGGGCGGCATGCACGAAGCTGCGATCCAGCTTGAGTTCGGTGAAGGGAATGCTGGCCAGGCGCTGCAGCGAGGAAAACCCCGTGCCGTAGTCGTCGATCGACAGGCCGAAGCCATGCAGGCGCAGGCGCGCCAGCATGCTCAGGGCATTGGCCGGCTCGACGATGGCGCTTTCGGTGAGTTCCAGCACCAGATCGGCAGGGCTCAGGCCGTTGTCGCTCAGCTTGCCGCACAGTTGTTCGAGAAAGCCCTGCTCGCTGAGCAGGTTGGGCGACAGGTTCAAGGCCAGGCTCAGCTCGAAGCCTTCTGCGCGCCAGTCCACCAGCTGGGCGACCGCCAGGTCGATCACCTGCTGGGTCAAGGCATGGATCAGGCCTTCGCGTTCGGCCAGCGGAATGAAGCGCTCCGGCCCGATCATGTCGCCTTGCGGGCGGCGCCAGCGCGCGAGTGCTTCCACACCGCGCAGGCGACCATCCCTGAGATCGAGTTTGGGTTGGTAGGCCACGCGGATTTCGCCGCGGCGCATGGCCCGGTCCAGCCGCGATGCCGCCGCGCCACCGCTGGACATCAGCGGCGATATCGCCGGCTGTGCAAATGCAGGCGCGTTCGTGGCCAGCCCCGGTTCGCACTCCAGCACATTGGCCAGGTCCTGCAGATGCATTGGCTTTTCGATGCCGCCGAGCACGCGCACGCCAGCGCTGCGGCTGAGTTGCATCACCGCATCGATCAAGGCGCCGCCGCGCTGCGAGACCACCACCACCGGCACGCTGTACTTGCCGCGTGCCAGCGCATCGAGCAGCTGCACGCCGTCCATGCCCGGCATTTCCAGATCGATCAGCAACAGCGATGGCGCAATTGCACTGCCCAGCCAGGCCAGCGCGGCGTGGCCGTCGACTGCGCCATCGACCGCGACGGCGCCGAGCTGGCGGCACAGCGCCATCGCGTGTTCGCGCTGGACCACGCTGTCGTCGACGACCAACACGGGGCCGTCCAGCGCGCAGCTGCAGGAGAGAAGGGTGGGGCGCATGGGAGTCCTTGCGTGCATGCTGGACATGTCAGGCTGCCAGCCCGGCGACAGGCAGCTGGGCGAGTGCGTCGTTGCCCAGCACCGCGTCGGCATCGAGCAGGATCACGAAGCGCTCGCCGATCCTGGCCATCGCATGGATGCATTCGCGTGCGATGCCGGCGCCAAAACTGGGGGCGCCGGCGATCGCGTCGGGTGCGATCTCCAGTACTTCGCTCACCGCGTCCACCAACAGGCCGAGCACCTGATGCACCTCGGCATGGGCGATCTCCACGATCACGATGCAACTGCGCTTGGTGATCGCGCTGGCGTTGCGGCCGAAGCGTTGCTGCAGATCCACCACCGGCACCACCGCGCCGCGCAGGTTGATCACGCCGCGCAGGGCCGGCGGCATCATCGGCACGTCGGTGGGCGCGCGGTATTCGATGATTTCCTTGATGCCGAGGATGCCCAGGCCGAACATCTCCGTGCCCAGCAGAAAGGTCAGGTATTGCTGCGGAGCCGTCGATGACGGCGCAACGGTGCGTGTGGTGGTGATGGCTGCGCTGTGCGGTTGCATCGTCGTTTCCTCAGAAGCTGGCGAACTGCGATTCGTCGATCGCATCGGCGGTGGTCGCCACCGCGCTGATCTGGCGCACGTTGCTGCGACGCGGCGGTGCGCTGACCGCGCTGCTGCTGCCATGCGTTGCGATCCGGCGCGGGCCAGGCTTGCTGCTGGTCGACGCCGCCGCACGCGAGCCGTTTCCGAGCCGGAAGAAGCCCATCAACTGCTGCAGCTGTTCGGCCTGCGCGCTCATTTCCTCCGAGGTCGCGGCCAGCTCTTCGGCATTGGCCGCGGCCGACTGCGTGGTCTGGTTCAACTGGCCGACGGCGGTGTTGATCTGGCTGACGCCCGCAGTCTGTTCTTCGGAGGCGGCGGCGATTTCCTGCACCAGGTCGGAGGTGCGGCGGATCGATGGCACCATCTCGCCGAGCACGCGGCCGGCGCTTTCGGCCAGGTCCACGCTGGAGCCGGCCACCTCGCCGATCTCCTGCGCGGCGATCTGGCTGCGCTCGGCCAGCTTGCGCACTTCCGCCGCCACCACCGCAAAGCCCTTGCCGTGTTCGCCGGCACGCGCGGCCTCGATGGCGGCATTGAGCGCCAGCAGATTGGTCTGGTAGGCGATGTCGTCGATGATGCCGATCTTCTTGGCGATGTCCTTCATCGCCACCACGGTGGCGCGCACGGTGTCGCCGCCGTCGGCCGCTTCGCTGGCGGCTTTGGCGGCCATGCTGTCGGTGACGCGCGCGTTCTCGGTGTTCTGCGCGATGGAGGCGGTCATCTGTTCCAGCGAGGCGCTGGTCTCTTCCACGCCGGCAGCCTGTTCGCTGGCGGCCTGGGCCAGCGCCTGCGCGGTGGCGCTGACCTGTTCGGAGGCGCTGGCCAGGTTCTCGGCGTTGCGGTTGACCTCATCGACGATCTCGGTCAGCCGGCTCATGGTGGTGTTGACGTAGCGCTGCATGTCGGCGAACGCGCCTTCGTAGCGGCCTTCCACGGTGTGGGTGAGATCGCCGTCGGCCATTGCGCCCATCACCTGGATCACTTCGGAAATGCTGCGCAGGTTGCCGCGCGCACGCTCCACGGTGTCGTTGATGAAGGCCTTCTTGCCAGGCAACTGCGCCAGCGGTGCCTCGAAGTTGCCGCGGCCGAATTCGGCCACCACGCCCATCGCCAGTTTCTTGACCGCGATATGCGCGCCCACCATCTGGTTGATGCCGGTGGCCATGCTGCGGAAATCGCCGTCGAAGCGACTGCTGTCGATCACCACGTCGATGTCGCCGGCCTCGTGCTCGGCCGACATGTGGTTGATCTCGGCGATCAGGCCGGTGAGGTTACCGCGCACCTGTTCCAGGGTTTCGTTGATGAAGCGCTTCTTGCCCGGCAGCAACGGCAGCTGCGCGGTGAAGTTGCCGCGGCCGAATTCGGCCACGCAGGCGATGGCCTGCTTCTTGACCGCGATGTGGCTGGCCACCATCGCATTGATGCCTTCGGCCATGCGGCGGAAATCGCCGCTGAAACGCTGGCTGTCGATGACCACGTCGATATCGCCGGCGTCGTGCTCGGCCGCCATGCGGTTGACCTCGGCGACCATGCCGGTGAGGTTGCCGCGGATCTGTTCGACGATCTCGTTGATGAAGGCCTTCTTGCCCGGCAGGCGTTCCAGCTCGGCGGAGAAGTTGCCGCGGCCGAACTCGGCCACGCACGCCATTGCCTGCTTCTTGACTGCGATGTGGCTGGCGACCATGCGGTTTATGCCTTCGCCCATGGTGCGGAAGTCGCCGTCGAAACGCGCCACGTCGATGCGTGCATCGATCTCGCCGGCATCGTGTTCCTGCGAAACGCGGTTGATCTCCTCGTTGACGTGGGCGATGTTGCCTTGCACCTTGCGCAGCGCACGCAGCACCTCGCAGGCCTGCTCATCGCGCAGCTGCGGCAAGGCGACGGCGAAGTTGCCGCGCGCGAAGGCATCCAGCGTGGTGGTGGCAAGCTGCAGCGAGCCGGTCGCGCTGCGGATCGCATGGAACAGCAACGCGCCGCTGACGAGCGCGGCCAGGACGCTGGCGGCGAGCAGGGCGCCGTGCGACAGCGTCAGCGCAAAGCCGGCGACCACCACCGCGACGGGCAAGGCGAGGGCGAGGGCGGCGGTGAACCACAACTGCGTGGCGATCGGGAGACGGTGTGACATGGCGGCAGCTTCCTGGGCTCAGGGAACAACGAATGACGCGGTGATGTGGGGAGTGCTGGTGTGGTGACTCAGGCCGCCAGGGCGTCCTGGTTTGGATGCAATTGCTGCAGCAGGCTGGGCACATCGAGAATCAGCGCGACATCGCCGCTGCCCAGGATGCTCGAGCCACTGATGCCCTTGACCTGCGCGAAGACCTTGGACAACGGCTTGATCACGGTCTGCCATTCGCCCAGCAAGGTGTCCACGACCAGGCCGAAGCGCTGGGCGCCCTGGCGGATCACCACGATGCTTTCGCGCGCCGGCGTCCTGCCGCCAAGCGCGAACAGTTCGCGCAGGCGCACATACGGCAGCACGCTGCCACGCAGGTCGATGTAGTCGCTGGCGTAGTCAGGGGTGAATTCCACGCATTCCTCCACCACGTCCAGCGGCACCACGAACACCGACTTGCCGACGCCGACCTGGAAGCCGTTGATGATGGCCAGCGTCAGCGGCAACCGCACCGAGATGGTGGTGCCCACGCCGGCGCTGCTGTCGATCTCCACGGTGCCGCGCAACGCGGTGATGTTGCGCTTGACCACGTCCATGCCGACGCCGCGCCCGGACAGGTTGGTGACCTTTTCGGCGGTGGAGAACCCCGGCTCGAAGATCATCGCGAACACCTCGCGGTCGCTGAGCTGGCGGCCCGGCTCGATCAGGCCGCGTTCCAGCGCCTTGGCCAGGATGCGGTCGCGGTTCAGGCCGCCGCCGTCGTCGGTGATCTGGATGACGATGCTGCCGGAGTCGTGATACGCGTTGAGGCCAACGGTGCCGCGTGCGGGCTTGCCGCGCGCCACGCGCACGTCCGCCGGTTCGATGCCGTGGTCCATGGCATTGCGCACCAGATGGGTGAGCGGGTCGCCGATCTTTTCCACCACCGACTTGTCCAGCTCGGTGTCCTCGCCGGCCACCACCAGCGCGATGTCCTTGCCGAGTTCGCGCGCCACATCGTGCACCACGCGCTGGAAGCGGCTGAAGGTGCCGCCGATCTTGACCATACGCAGTTGCAGAGCGCTTTCGCGCACCTCTTCCACCAGGCCGGCCAGGATCGAGGCCGATTCCAGCAACTGCGCGTCGCCGGTGCGCTGTGCGTTGGCATTGGTGCCGGCCACCGCGATGATGAGTTCGCCGACCAGATCGATCATGCGATCGAGCTTGTCGGCATCGACGCGGATCGAGCGCGCGTCGGGGTTGCGTGCGCCGGTGTCCTGCGGCGCGCGTGCCGGCGTTGCGGCCGGCACGGCAGCCAGCGCGCCGACCACCGGCGCGGCAGCCACGACCGTCTCGCTGGCAGGCACGGCGCTGGCGTCCATCGGTGCCGGCACCGAGAGGATCTCCAGGTCGCAGTCCTCGCGCACGAACTCGAACACGTCCTCGATCGCGGCACGGTCGGCATCGCTGCGCAGCAGGATCTGGAAGCCCAGGTAATTGGCTTCCGGATCGAGCGCTTCGAAGCTCGGCAGCTGGCTGACATCGGTGCTGATCGACTCGACCGAGCCCAGCCCGCGCAGGTTGCGGATCAGCTTGAGCGGCGAGTTGCCGTAGCGCAGCGCGTCGGCGAACAGTTTCAGCGTGATGCGCCAGTAACCGCTCTGTTTTTCCGGGGTGCTGTGCTGGATGGCGGAGGCGGTGACACCGCATGCGCTGGCCTGCAGGTAGGTCTGCAGTTGTGCCAGCAGGGGGTCGGCCTCTGCCGCCAGTGCGTCGGCATCGGCGTGAGCGGGGTCGGCGGCGGTTTCCACCAGGGCATGGATGTGGTCGCAGCACACCAGCAGCAGCGCGATCAGTTCCGAGCTCAGCGTCAGCGCGTCGTCGCGCACCAGGTCCAGCACGCTTTCCACGACATGGGTGAAGCCGACCAGCTGCGGCAGATCGAACAGGCCGCCCGAGCCCTTGATGGTGTGCGCCGCACGGAAGATCGCGTTGACCGCATCCGGCGAGGACTCGCCACGCTCGGCTTCGAGCAGGTGACGTTCCATGTCTTCGAGCAGGTCCCGGCTCTCGGCCAGGAAGGTCTGCATCAGCTGGTTCATATCCATACGCGTTGCCGGTCCCTTAGTGAATGCGTTCGCCGATACCCGCAACCGCATGCGGGTACAAGGCTTCGAGCAGGCCGAGCAGTTCGATCACATCGACCACCGCGCGGCTGGAATCGGTCAGCGAAAACGGCCGGCCGTCGGCCTGGATCGCCTGCTTGGTCGCCAGCAGCAACTGCAGGCCGGTGGTGTCGATCTCGCTGACCGCGCCCAGGTCCAGGTGCAACCCGCCCGGATGCAGCAAGGCCGGCTGCAGCAGCGGCTTGAGTTCGGCAGCGCGACGGATGGTCATCTCGCCTTCCAGGGCGAGCGTCAGCGGCGCAGGTAGATCGGACAGTGGCGTGTTCATGGATGCCTCAAGCGATGCGGTGGCGCACGGATGCGTGCCTGACGCGGAAAAGGTCGCTCCGGCGCGGGGTCGCATAGGCAGCTCTGCACACGGCGATCACGTCGGTCCATGCAGGTATCGGCGCGCGGCAGGAATATTTAGGCCAAATTCACCGCGGTGACGGATTTGCGAAATCCATCACTTCCCGCGTATTAACTGCTCAGCTTTGTCGCAAGCAGACTCAGGAAGCCGGTGTCCCGGACAGTCGTGCAGGACACCGCGCTACCTTTCAGCCGACTTCTTCACTCGCTGCGTCGGGTGCATGTGCGTGACCGCAGCGGGGAACACGCATGAAACAGGCAACATGGGACCGCGCCGGCATCGTCTGCGGCGTTGGGCGCTAGTGAAAATGCCGCATCGGCTTGGATTCGCAGCGGCCCCCGCCTGCGACGCGCTCGACGCGTCCTTGCGTCCTGCACGGTCCAGCACGCTGCGTAAAGCAGGCGCAACCGCCCGGCGCGCGTTTCTACCTGGGTGCGAGCATCGTCAGCAGGCCGCGTGCGGCGTTGAAACGGTCCGCGCCTTCCGGCAGCGGCAGCTTGATGCGCAGTTTGTCCGGGCCGTCCATGGTGTAGATCTTGGGCTGCTTCTGGATCATCTGGATCACCGCGACCGGGTCGATCGCCGGTTTTGCCTCGAAGACCAGCCGGCCACCGTTCTCGCCCAGGTCCAGCTTGCGCACACCCAGCGCATTGGCCTGCAGCTTGAGCTCGGCAATCGCGAACAGGTGCTTGACCGGGTCCGGCAGCAGGCCGAAGCGGTCGATCATCTCCACCTGCAATTCGCGCAGCGCATCGGCATCGCGTGCGCTGGAGATGCGCTTGTACAGCGTCAGGCGCGTGTGCACGTCGGGCAGGTAATCTTCGGGAATCAGCGCGGCCACATGCAGCTCGACCTCGGCGCCGCGGACCTCCTCGCCGGCATCCAGGTCCGGCAGCTTGCCCTGGCGGATGCTGCGCACCGCGCGTTCCAGCAGCTCGGTGTACAGGCTGAAACCGACCTCGGCCATCTGCCCGCTCTGGTCTTCGCCCAGCAGCTCGCCGGCACCGCGGATCTCCAGATCGTGGGTGGCCAGGGTGAAGCCGGCGCCGAGCTCGTCCATGGAGGCGATCGCCTCCAGGCGCTTTTCCGCATCGGAGGTCATCGAGCGACGATCCGGCACCACCAGGTACGCATAGGCGCGGTGATGCGAGCGGCCGACGCGGCCGCGCAACTGGTGCAACTGCGCCAGGCCGAAGCGGTCGGCGCGGTTGATGATGATGGTGTTGGCATTGGGGATGTCGATGCCCGATTCGATGATCGTGGTCGACAGCAGCACATTGAAGCGCTGCTTCTGGAAATCCAGCATCACCCGCTCCAGCTCGCGCTCGGGCATCTGCCCATGCGCGATACCGATGCGCGCCTCCGGCACCAGTTCGGACAGCTCGCGCTGCATGCGCACGATGCTTTCCACATCGTTGTGCAGGAAGTACAGCTGCCCGCCGCGACTGAGCTCGCGCTGGAAGGCCTCGCGCAGCAGCGCGTTGTCCCAGGCGGTGATGAAGGTCTGCACCGCCAGCCGGTTCGGCGGCGGGGTGGCGATGATCGACAGGTCGCGCAGCCCGGCCATGGCCATATTGAGCGTGCGCGGGATGGGGGTCGCGGTGAGCGTGAGCAGATGCACGTTGGCGCGCATCGCCTTGAGCGCTTCCTTCTGCCGCACACCGAAGCGCTGCTCTTCGTCGACCACGACCAGGCCCAGGTCCTTGAACTTGACGTCCGGCTGCAGCAGCCGGTGCGTGCCGATGATGACGTCGATCTCGCCGCTGGCGACCTTCTCCAGCTCGGCCTTGATCTCCTTGGTGCTCTTGAAGCGCGACAGCACTTCCACCTTCATCGGGTAATCGGCGAAGCGGTCGCGGAAGTTGCGGTAATGCTGCTCGGCCAGCAGCGTGGTCGGCACCAGCACGGCGACCTGCTTGCCGGCGCTGGCGGCGGCAAATGCGGCGCGCACGGCCACCTCGGTCTTGCCGAAGCCGACGTCGCCGCAGACCACGCGGTCCATCGGCTGGCTGCTGCCCAGATCGCGCAGCGTCGCATCGATGGCCGCCAGCTGGTCGCCGGTTTCCTCGAACGGAAAGCCGGCCGCGAACGGCTCGTACATCGCCCGGTCCACCTGCAGCGCCAGGCCGGCACGCGCACGTCGGCGGGCCTGGATTTCCAGCAGTTCGGCCGCCACGTCGCGGACCTTTTCGGCCGCCTTGCGCTTGGCCTTGGTCCATTGCTCGCCGCCCAGCGAATGCAGCGGCGCGGTCTCGGCCGAGGCGCCGGAATAGCGGCTGATCAGATGCAACTGCGCCACCGGCACATACAGCCGGTCGCCCTTGGCATATTCGATTTCCAGGAACTCGCCGGGCATGCCGCCGGCGTCGAGCACGATCAGGCCGCGGTAGCGGCCCACACCGTGGTCCTCGTGCACGATCGGCGCGCCTTCGGACAGCTCGCCCAGATCGCGGATGATCGCTTCCGGCTCACGCCCGACCCGGCGGCTGCGGCGCGGCTGGTTGGCGCGCTCGGGAAACAGCTGGCGCTCGGTCAGCACCGCAATCTGCGGGGCGTCCAGCGCAAAGCCGTCTTCCAGCGGCGCCACGGTGATACCGAAGCGCAGCTTGGGCGCGGCCAGGAAGGCGGGCAGGTCGGCGACGACCTCCGGCTTCAGCTGCGCGGCGGCCAGCACTTCCATCAAGGCTTCGCGCCGGCCGGCGGTATCGGCGGCCACCAGCACACGGCCGGGGTAATGGTCCAGGAACGAGGCCAGCGCCTGGCCGGCCGGGGCGTCTTTTGCCGCCACCGGCAGCGGCGGCAACGGCTGGTCGCCCAGCGCGGCGGCCTCGTCGATGCGCGGATGGTCGCTGGCCCAGACTTCGATGCGCGCCAGCTTGTTGAGCCGCTCGCGCAGTGCGTCCGGCGACTGATACAACTCGTCCGGTGTCAGCAGCGGGCGCTCCACATCGTGGCGGCGTTGCTCGTAGCGGTCCTGCGCCTGCGCCCAGAACGTGTCCGCCGCATTGGAAACGCCGGTGGCGACCAGCGGCAGCACGCGCTTGTCCAGATAATCGAACAAGGTGGCGGTCTTGCTGAAGAACATCGGCAGGTAATACTCCACCCCCGACGGCGCCAGCCCCGACTTCAGATCCTGGTACAGCGCGCTGCGCCGGGTATCCACGTCGAAACGCTCGCGCAGGCAGGCCAGCACACGTTCGACGCTAGCATCGTCCATCGGCACCTCGCGGCCGGGCAGCAGCTTGACGGCCTCGACCTTGTCCAGCGAGCGCTGCGATTCCGGGTCGAAGGCGCGGATCGAGTCGATATCCTCGTCCAGCAACTCGATCCGCAACGGCGTGGCTTCGCCCATCGGGAACACGTCGAGCAGGCCGCCGCGCACTGCAAAATCGCCCGGGTCCATCACCTGCGGCACGTTGCGGTAGCCGGCGCTTTCCAGACGGCGTTTTTCTGCATCCAGATCCAGCCGCTGGCCGACCTTGAGATCGAAACTACCGCCGACGATGTAGCTCAGCGGTGCCAATTGCTGCATCAGCGTCTGCACCGGCACGATCACCACGCCACGGCTCAGTGCGGGCAGCCGATGCAGTGCGGCCAGGCGTTGGCTGATGATCTCCGGGTGCGGGCTGAACTGGTCGTAGGGCAGGGTTTCCCAATCGGGAAACGGCACCACCGGCAGCGTCGCATGCTCGCCGAGCAAGGCATGCAGATCCGCCTCGATCTGATGCGCACTCTGGTTGTCGCGGGCGATCACCAGCAGCGGGCCGGCATGCGCCTCGGCGGCGCGTGCGATCGTCCAGGCCAGCGCAGTCGGCGAAGACGGAGCGCGCCAATAGGCGCGGAGCTGGCCGGACTTGGGCAGCGGCGGAGAGGGGAAGGTGGTTGGCGACGGCATCAGCCGGCAATTTTATCAGAGCACCCACCGCGGCCGGTCCATCCGGCGTGAAAGCCGGCGTCGGGCCACCTGCGCCGCCTTGGTCGGATGTGCGGCGCTCTCGCCATCTACATACCGACCATCCCGACAGGTCCTTGCCCGCTCACCGTCGCGGGACCTTGAGCGGCATGGATGCCGCGCGAGAGCCTAACAGGGACGTACTTGCGGCGTGTCCTGCGATGGTGGGCGGGCAGGGGCCCTGCAGCCAAGCGACAGATCAACAATCAAAGCCGGGTGAGTCGGTGGCGCGGCGTCCTCACCGCTCGCGGGACACGCCGTGAATCCATCCGTGGAGGCTCGGTGGCGGCATCCATGCCGCCACACGGTCCCGCAATCGGCGAGGACACCGCCCCAGACAGTTGGTCGGTTGTTTGAAAAGCTGGTCCGCTGC